>NZ_AKJE01000110.1 GCF_000282495.1 Pseudomonas sp. GM79 | reverse complement strand
CGCCATCGGCCATCCATGGCCGGGGGCGGCTACCGCGGCATCCCTGCCGCGGTGCCCCCTACGCAACGCCTGCGTTCGGCCTCTGGGAAAGGGGCGACAGATCAAGATCAAGAGCCAAAGCAACAGCAAGATCAACAGCTTCGCGAGCAAGCCCGCTCCCACAAAAAATCAGAGCACATCCAAAATCAGAGCCATCCGCTCTTCTTTTCACCACTCTATAGGCCGAGCGTTAGCTCGCCTGCAGCTTTTGATCTTGATGCACCGCCCGCCGCGATCGGCCATGGATGGCCGATCGCGGCGGGCCCACGGAGCAGGACCGGAGCGAGGGCATGCCGAGCCTGGGCGAGGCACCGAACGAAAGGGGCAGAAGCGCTTTGGTTACTTTCGCGCTTTTCGAAAGTGACTCGCTGTAAAAGCGAAACCAATAGAGGCCGTGACCGCAGAAACGGATATGTACACCATCAAGATAGAGACCTATGCCTCCATAACCTCCCCAGGCAAGCTCCTCAACCACAGGTCTTTACGTCTCCCCGAAATAACGGGAGGCGGTGTACAATCCCGTTTTTATACCCTTGTCGATCATGCGAAGGATTTTCCGGATGTTGCCGCGCTTTCCCGCCGTCACCCGCTGCCTGTCTCTTGCCGCCCTCTGTGTCGCGGGTCCGGTAGCAGCATTGGAGCTACCCCTGCCACCTCCCGGTGAAGACATCATCGGCCAGGTGCAAGTGATCAAGGCCAAGTACGAAGACACCTTCGCCGACCTTGGCACCACCTACGATCTGGGCTACTCGGAAATGGTCGCGGCCAACCCTGGGGTCGATCCATGGCTGCCGGGCGCCGGGACCGAAATCGTCTTGCCGACGCGTTTCATCCTGCCGCCGGGTCCTCGTGAAGGCATCGTCATCAACCTGGCTGAATACCGTCTCTACTATTTCCCGAAAGGCCGGGACGTGGTGTACACCTTCCCGCTGGGTATCGGCCGTGAAGGCTGGGGCTCGCCGATTGCCCATACCAGCATCATCGCCAAGACGCCGAACCCGAGCTGGACGCCTCCAGCGTCGATCAAGGCCGAGCACGCCGCTGATGGCGATCCACTGCCGAATGTGGTGCCAGCCGGCCCAGACAACCCGCTGGGGCCGTTCAAGTTCACTCTTGGCACTCCGGGCTACCTGATCCACGGTTCGAACAAGAAATTCGGTATCGGCATGCGCACCAGCCACGGCTGCTTCCGCATGTTCAACAACAACGTGCTGGAAATGGCCAGCATGGTGCCGGTCGGGACGTCGGTGCGGATCATCAACGATCCATACAAGTTCGGCCTCAGCGCCGGCAAGGTTTATCTGGAAGCGCACACGCCGCTGGACGACAAGGGCAACCCTTCGGTAGTCGACAAGCACACCGCAGTGATCAATGCGATGCTCAAGCGTGAGGACATCACCAACAACTTGCGCATGAACTGGGATGTGGTGCGTGACGTGGTTGCCGCTGAAGATGGCCTGCCGGTGGAAATCGCCGTGCCGAATGCGTCGGCGTCGATGGTAACGAGTGCGCCGATCGACCTGCAGCAGTAACGCTTTAAAGGAACCCGCCGACGCAGGCCGCGTCGGCGGGTTTTTTATGGCCTGCAGAAACAGCGGGCAATAAAAAAGCCGACCCAAAAAATGGGTCGGCTTGATAACAATCCCGAAGGACTATTACTTGCGGCTAGCTTTTTCCAGCATGCGCAGAGCACGCTCGTTAGCTTCGTCAGCAGTCTGTTGTGCTTTTTGAGCAGCAGCCAGAGCTTCATCAGCTTTACGGTAAGCTTCGTCTGCACGAGCCTGGGAGCGAGCTGCTGCGTCTTCAGTAGCAGTCAGACGTGCTTCGGTTTCTTTCGATACGCTGCTGCAACCGGTAGCCAGAACTGCGGCCAGAGCCAGAGCAGAGAATTTCAGAACGTTGTTCATCGTGTTCCCCTTCAAGGACTTTCTATTAAGTAGCTGTCTCCTCAGAGTGAGGAAATAGCCGGCGTACATACTACCCATTACTTGTAGTAAGTAAACTGACGTATAGCAAGAAGCAAAAAAAATTGTAGGCGTTGATTCTTTTTCGAGCAACTTTTAACTGCATTGTATAAAAAATATCCAGCTGCGAGGCCCGAGCTGAGCGAGCCGCCAAAGAAAAGTTCCCCACCTCGGCAGCTGTTTTTCAGTCTCGACTAAAGTCTGTCTAGATGGAATCGTCCAGACTTTTGTTCGGATTTTGCGCAGCGGCTCTCATATCTTTATCCATGTTGAGGTGACTTAAACAAAGGGCGCTCGTCTTAAGTCGCAATATCCGGCAATGTTCAGGCTCGACTCGGGAAGATTCCGGTCAGGCCGCCCCTGCATTACCCAAGCAACATCCGCCTGCCAGCATGACGAGCGTCCCTTGAGCATTTCTGCCAATGGTGCCTACTATTTGATACGTGCTCGGTTGCGCGAGATTGGTGTTGCTCTCTCGGTGTCCATTCAGGCACAGGGTGGCGTAGATGTTCCTTCGCCGGAAAAACATCGGTAAGGTAGGGGTCAGAATTAAAGACCCGCGAGGAGTAGTGATGAGCGAGGCGTTGTCCATCCACCATGACCAGGCTGGTCATCAGTTCGAGACCACTGTGGACGGTTATCGTGCCTACCTGACCTATATGGATCTGGGGAAACAGACCCTGGATATTTATCGTACCTTTGTGCCTAACGCGCTGCGTGGTCGCGGCATCGCGGCGGCGTTGACCGAGCAGGCACTGCAATACGCCGAGGAAATGGGCTACACAGTCATTCCATCGTGTTCCTATGTGGAGCGCTACATGGAGCGTCACGCGCGGCATGCCGCCAAGCTGTGAATAAAGCGAACGCATAAAAAAACGCCAGGTTTAAGCCTGGCGTTTTTTTTTGCGTGAAACGGTGATCAGCTGCGATCGCGTTTAGGCAACACATCCTTGAGCTTGGCGTGCATGCTGCGCAAGGTGTTTTCGGTGGCGGTCCAGTCGATGCAGGCATCGGTGATCGACACGCCGTATTGCAGGTCGGCGAGGTCTTTCGGGATCGCCTGGCAGCCCCAGTTCAGGTGACTTTCGACCATCAGGCCGATGATCGACTGGTTGCCTTCGAGGATCTGGTTGGCGACGTTCTCCATCACCAGCGGTTGCAGGGCCGGGTCCTTGTTGGAGTTGGCGTGGCTGCAATCGACCATGATGTTCGGCTTGATCTTCGCCTTGTTCAGCGCTTGCTCGCAGAGCGCGACGCTGACCGAATCGTAGTTCGGTTTGCCATTACCGCCGCGCAACACCACGTGACCGTAGGCGTTGCCCTTGGTGGTGACGATCGACACGCCACCTTCCTGGTTGATGCCCAGGAAGCGGTGCGGGCTGGAGACCGATTGCAAGGCGTTGATGGCCACTGTGAGGCCGCCATCGGTGCCGTTCTTGAAGCCGACAGCCGAGGACAGGCCGGAAGCCATTTCACGGTGAGTCTGGGATTCGGTGGTGCGTGCACCGATCGCCGACCAGCTGATCAGGTCCTGCAAGTATTGCGGGGAGATCGGGTCGAGGGCTTCGGTTGCGGTCGGCAGGCCCATTTCAGCCAGGTCCAGCAGCAACTGACGCCCGATATGCAAGCCATCCTGAATCTTGAACGAGTCGTCCAGGTACGGGTCGTTGATCAGGCCTTTCCAGCCGACGGTGGTGCGTGGCTTCTCGAAATACACGCGCATGACCAGATACAAGGTATCGGACACTTCCGCCGCGAGCGCTTTCAGACGCTCGGCGTATTCGTGGGCAGCCTTGATGTCATGGATCGAGCACGGCCCGATCACGACGAACAGGCGGTGGTCGGTGCCATCAAGAATGTTGCGAATGACTTCGCGGCCCTTGGTGACGGTGCGCAGGGCAGCGTCGCTCAGAGGGATATCACGCTTGAGCTGATCGGGAGTGATCAGGGTCTCGTTGGAGGCGACGTTAAGGTCGTTGATCGGTAAATCAGCCATCGTTTACTCGTCAGGTCACGGGTGCCGGCCGCCAGCGAACCCGCGCGGCGGAGCACAGCAAATTAAGCGCGTCGGGGAGCCGAACCTTAGCGCGTTACACCGTGGCTCGACAATGGGCAGACACCGGTTTAATCCAGCATTACCTATGCAAATGCCTTGCGAACCGTGTCGTGGGAGAACTCGTTGGCGTGCAGCTGGACCCATTCGAGGGCCAGGGTCTGGTTGTTCACCTGTTCGCTTTTGGGTTCGTGCTGACGGCAGTAACGTTCGATCTGGCAAACCTGCTCACCCATTCGCGCGCTGAACAGGGTCTGTTCGTCGACAAAAGCGATACCCACCAGGTAGCTGCGTTTTCGTCGCAGGCACCACGCTACATAGCCCAGGTAACAGATTGTGGTGCTCAGGGTCGGCATGCGCACTTGAAGTGCAGTGCCCCTTCGCCACCCGCGGTGGTAATTGCAAGCCACGCCGCCGAGGCTGATAGTGTGCAGCTGTTGCCGCGAAATGCACTCATGTTTGAGCAACGTCAATTCGACGGGTACATCGTCAGGATGAGGAAGATAACGTCCCATGAACACGGACTCCCTGTGTCGGCCATCTGACATCGTTTCTCCCAGTATAGTGGTCGAATCGGAACTGACCGATTTCGACGCCGACCAACGGCTGTTGGCGATGAACGGTATTTCCCTGGTGATCTTTACCAGCGTCGGCTGCGCGAGCTGCCGTTTTGCCCGTGAGCAATTGCCCACGTTCGATCTGGCGGTCGATCGACTGTGCTGGATCGATGCCGGGAACAATGGTGGCGTGGTCGAGCGTTATCGGGTCTTTCATTTGCCGGCGCTGTTTGTAGTGCGCGACGGTGAATTCTTTGGGGCACTACAGTCGCGTTTGATCAGCGCCGAGCTCAATGCAGCCGTGGGGCTGGCGTTGAGTCGAATAGCAGAGGAATTACCATGATAGGGGCAGATGCCAAGCCGACAATCGGTATTATCGGAACCGGCGCGATCGGCGGTTTCTACGGGTTGATGCTGGCGCGTGCCGGCTTCGATGTGCATTTTCTGTTGCGCAGTGAATTTTCAGCGGTGGCCGAACACGGGCTGCAACTCGACAGTGCGATGCACGGCACGTTGACGTTGAATCCGGTTCAGGCCTATTCGACGGCCGAAGATATGCCGCCCTGCGACTGGTTGCTGGTGGGCACGAAAACCACCAGTAACGCGGACTTGGCGCCGACAATCATTCAAGCTGCCGCTCCGAATGCCAAAGTGCTGTTGTTGCAAAATGGCCTGGACGTCGAAGACAGCCTGCGCGACTTGCTCCCCGATTCGCTGCACTTGCTTGGTGGGCTCTGTTTTATCTGCGTCCATCGCGAGGGACCTGGCGTCATCACCCATCAGGCTCTCGGCGCGGTGAATGTCGGCTACCACAGCGGCCCGGCAGTCGATGAGCAGGCGCGGATGGCGATTGTCGAGGAAGGCGCCGGGCTGTTCCGCGCCGCCGGAATCGATTCCCAGGCCATGCCGAACCTGCATCAGGCGCGTTGGCAAAAACTGGTCTGGAATATCCCCTACAACGGCCTGTCGGTTCTGCTTGGGGCAAGCACCACGCCGTTGATGGCCGATACCGACTGCCGGGAGCTGATCAAGGCGCTGATGACCGAAGTGGTTCAGGGGGCAACGGCCTGCGGTCACGAAATGCCGGCCGGATATGCCGACCATCTGTTCATGATGACTGAGAAAATGCCCGACTATTGGCCAAGCATGTACCACGACTTCCTGCACAAGCGACCGCTGGAACTGGATGCCATCTACACTCGGCCACTGGCAGCGGCGAAAGCGGCGGGATGTGAGTTGCCGCGAATTGAAGCCTTGTATCGCAGCTTGAGTTTTATCGACCGACGTAATCACTGAGTCGGCCAAAAGGAGAGGGAAGGGCATGGCCAATGGCATAGACGACAAACTGGTGTTGGCGATTTCTTCGCGAGCACTGTTCGACTTGAGCGAGAGCCACAAGGTTTATCTGTCGAGCGGCGTCGAGGCCTATCGGCAATACCAGATCGAACACGAAGACGAAATTCTCGAGCCCGGCGATGCGTTCCCGTTAGTCGAAAAACTCCTGAACCTGAACGCCAGTCTCGGCCGTGCCCGGGTCGAGGTAATCCTGGTGTCGCGCAACAGCGCCGACACCGGCCTGCGGGTTTTCAATTCTATTCATCATTATGGCTTGGCGATTTCGCGTGCGGCATTTGTCGGCGGGCGCAGTCCTTACCCATACCTGAAGGCCTTTGGCTGCGACCTGTTTCTTTCGACCCATTCCGACGATGTGCGCAGTGCGCTGGATGCCGGTTTCGCGGCAGCGACTATTCTGTCGGGCGGTGCCAGTCGCGCCGCCAGCGATGAATTGCGCATTGCATTCGACGGTGACGCGGTACTGTTTTCCGATGAGTCGGAGCGGGTCTATCAATCGGGAGGCCTTGCAGCGTTTCAGGCCAGCGAGCGTGAGGCCGCCCGCGAGCCTTTGCGCGGCGGGCCGTTCAAAGGATTCCTCGCGGCGCTCAACCTTTTGCAGCGCGAGTTCCCCGACGATGCCTGTCCGATCCGCACCGCGCTGGTGACGGCGCGCTCGGCGCCGGCCCATGAACGGGTGATCCGCACCTTGCGCGAATGGGACATCCGTCTGGACGAGTCGCTGTTCCTGGGAGGGCTGACCAAATCAGCCTTTCTCGAAGCCTTTGCCGCCGACGTATTTTTCGATGACCAGGCCGGCCATTGCGAGCTGGCCCGCGAAGTGGTCGCCACCGGTCACGTGCCGCATGGCATCAGTAACGAGCCGTCGATTTAAAGCGCTGCGGTTCAATGCGTTGCGCCGAACGCCGCACTCGTCACCGCACTGCTAAGCTGAATCAATCTCCGCCATGTTGGCATTCAGGAGGTCCCAATGATTCATTCGATGCTGTATGCCACCGACCTCGGTCTGTATGCACCTTTTGTGATGCAGCATGCGTTGGCACTGGCTCGAACATTCAATGCCGACTTGTATGTGGTGCACGCGGTTGAGCCGATGGGGTTGTTCGCCGAATCGGTGCTTCAGAGTTACCTCGATGAGCAGGCCTTGAACGAGTTTCACAGCCAGGGCCTGAATACGGTGATTGCCAATATCGAGCAGCGGGTGCTCGACAGCTTTCGCGAAGAACTGGGGGATGAGGGGGAGCAGGACCTGGAACGGATTCGGGCAGTGCGGGTGCTGCAGGGCGATCCGTCGCAGGTGATTCTCGAGCAGGCGCAGAAACTCTCCGTCGATTTGCTGATCGTAGGAAGTCACAGTCATGGCGCTGGCGCCGAAACGCCATTGGGCCGAACCGCTGCGCGCGTGTTGCAACTGTCCAGGGTGCCGGTCTATCTGGTGCCGCTGATGGAACGTCGTCGCAAAGGGGATCGCTAGGACACGAATAATGGCGTTTTGATAAAAAAGTTCTAGATTTATTAATCAAACCATTAATATAGTTATATATCGTCGCTGATGCCCGTGGCGTCTACCTGCTTTGAGGGATTCATATGAAGCTTCAACAATTGCGCTACATCTGGGAAGTGGCGCACCACGACCTCAACGTTTCAGCTACAGCCCAAAGCCTCTACACCTCGCAACCGGGCATCAGCAAACAGATCCGTCTGCTGGAAGACGAATTGGGGGTCGAGGTTTTCGCCCGCAGCGGCAAGCACTTGACCCGGGTTACCCCGGCTGGCGAGCGCATCATCACCACCGCCGGCGAAATCCTGCGCAAAGTTGAAAGCATCAAGCAGATCGCCCAGGAATTCTCCAACGAGAAAAAAGGCACCCTGTCGATCGCCACCACGCACACCCAGGCGCGTTATGCATTGCCACCGGTGATCAGCAATTTCATCAAGCAATACCCGGATGTTGCCCTGCACATGCACCAGGGTTCGCCGATGCAGATCGCCGAGATGGCCGCTGACGGCACCGTCGATTTCGCCATCGCGACCGAAGCGCTGGAGTTGTTCGGCGACCTGGTGATGATGCCGTGCTACCGCTGGAACCGCTGCGTGGTCGTGCCTCAAGGCCACCCGCTGACCAAGCTGTCGAAGCTGACCCTTGAAGCCCTGGCCGAATACCCGATCGTGACGTACGTGTTCGGTTTTACCGGCCGTTCGAAACTCGACGAAGCCTTCAGCCATCGTGGTCTGACACCCAAAGTGGTGTTCACCGCCGCCGACGCCGACGTGATCAAGACTTATGTTCGTCTGGGCCTGGGCGTGGGCATCGTGGCGAAAATGGCGGTCGACACCAAACTCGATAGCGACCTGGTGGTGCTCGATGCCAGCGAGTTGTTCGAATCCAGCATTACCAAAATCGGTTTCCGTCGCGGCACCTTCTTGCGTGGTTTCATGTGCGACTTCATCGAGAAATTCGCGCCGCACCTGACCCGCGAAGTCATGGCCAAGGCCATTCAGTGCCACAACAAACAGGAACTGGAAGAGCTGTTCGACGGCGTCGAACTGCCGGTGCATTAATCGCTAAATCACCTCGGTGACAGAAAACTGTTGCCGAGCGCCCGCCACCAGAATCTCCACTTCATCCCCTTCGAACTTGCCCAGCGGCGAGCGAGGGGTAATGACGGTAATCAATTGCCCCACCAGATCGATCTTCAGCCCGGCCGCGTCGGGGGCCAGGAACAGCCATTGTTCGCGACCCTTTTCGTCTTCCAGACCGAGCAGGGCACCGACTTCGATGCCGCGCTGATCGTCATAAGGCCGTAATGTCAGGTTCTGGCAAAGGGTCAATGACTGCCTGATTTCTTCCACTCGTCTGGCCTGTCCGGCCGCCAGATAAGACGCCTCCAGCCCCAGCGTGTCGTACTTGTTTTCGGCTATGTTTTCTTCGTGGGTCGCGGTTTCGTAAGCGGTTTGCGCGGCACGTTCAGCGATGTCGAGATCGATCCGCAGCTTGTCGATAATCAGTTGGTGGACGGTCGGCTTGTGCATGGAGAGCTTCTTGATCAGTCGCAGAATTGCAGGACGTTGGCGCGGCTTTTTTCGCTCGGCGCCGTTTGATTTTGCTGCAGCCAGAATTGGCATTTTGGATTGGACAGATTGTGTTTACTGCTTCTGGCCTGTTCCACCATTTGCTGCTGTTCATTCCTGCGCAGATGGTCCTCGTACTGTTCGAACATCGGGTTCTGCGAGGCGGGTTGCTCAATCACCGGTGGCTTTGCCAGTTGCTCCACCGCCTGGGCCAAGGGCGCCAATTGCTCGTTGAACAACAAGCGCCAGGCGAGCCAGCAAGTCAGTGCGATCGCGATGAATCCCAGCCACAAACCGAGGGCAATACTGCCGGTCAGTTGCAGCGCATTAAACTGGATCGGCAAGGGACGGCGCGGGTTGGGACGGTAGGGCATTACTGCCTCCTGGCGGGTGGTCGCGGGCAAGTGGCGATTGTCGCATGAAGATTAATCGCCGTCGGCTCTTCTGCACGGGGTAATTTATGCGGACAATCGGCGCCTTTGCCAACGGGAGCCTGGAATGCCTGAAATGCCTCAAGTGAAAAACCGCTGGCGCTGGGATATTTTTTGCACCGTGGTCGACAACTTTGGCGACATCGGTGTGACCTGGCGCCTGGCCCGACAACTGGTGGCCGAACATGCCGTGACGGTGCGCTTGTGGGTCGACGATTTGCGAGCCTTCGAGCGTTTGTGTCCGGACATCGACATCAACGCTGCGCAGCAGTGGCAGCAGGGCGTGGAGGTGCGACAGTGGTCGGCCAACTGGCAGCCCACCGAAGCCGCTGATGTCGTCATCGCCGCATTCGCCTGCCAGTTGCCGAGTGCCTATATGGAGGCCATGGCGGAACGGGAAAAACCGCCGCTGTGGATGAACCTCGATTACCTGAGTGCCGAAGACTGGGTTGTCGGCTGTCACGGCTTGCCGTCGGTGAAGTACAAGAACGTGCAGAAGTTCTTTTTCTTCCCGGGCTTTCGCAAGGGCACTGGTGGCTTGTTGCGTGAAAGCGGATTGCTGGAGCGGCGTCGGCAGTTTCAGCAAAGTCCGCAAGCTCAGCAAGAATTCCTGCAAGGCTTGGGAATTGATCGTGCGCCGAATGCACAACTGATCTCGCTGTTTGCCTACGAAAATACCGGGCTAGCCAGTTGGCTCGACGCGATGGCTGGCGACTCGACGCCGACGCATTTGCTGGTGCCCGAAGGGCGGATTCTCGGCGACGTCGAACGCTGGCTCGGGGTGGATGGGCTGAAGGCCGGTGCGGTGCATGTGCGCGGTGCCTTGACCGTGCAAGTGTTGCCGTTCGTCCGGCAGGATCAGTATGACCTGCTGCTGTGGAGCTGCGATTTCAACGCCGTGCGCGGTGAAGACTCCTTTGTCCGCGCCCAATGGGCAGGTCGGCCGCTGCTCTGGCACATCTATCGGCAGGACGAAGACATCCACCTGGATAAGCTCGACGCTTTCCTGACCCTGTACACCCAAGGCCTGTCCGGGCCTGCCCGCGAGGCGATCAGCGGTCTATGGCGGGCATGGAATGCAGGTGAGACAATGACCGATCACTGGAAATCAACCCGCAAACACTGGCCTGAACTGGAAAAACATGCCGAGACATGGTGTCTGGAACAAGCCTTGCAGGCAGATCTTGCCGCAGCGCTGGTACAGTTTTACCTAAATTGGATATGATACGCGGCCTAGATTTTTGTAAATCCCATCCAAATTCGGATATTCGCAATGAAAACTGGTAAAGAACTGAAACCCGGTACCGTGATCCGTCTCGAAAACGATCCTTGGCTGGTTCAGAAAGCTGAATTCACCAAGTCGGGTCGTAACAGCGCGATCATGAAGACCAAGCTGAAAAACCTGCTGACCGGTTACAAGACCGAGATCGTTTACAGCGCCGATGACAAGCTGGACGACGTAATCCTCGACCGCAAAGAAGCGACTCTGTCCTTCATCAGCGGCGACACCTACACGTTCATGGACACCACTGACTACACCATGTACGAGCTGAACGCAGAAGACATCGAAGCCGTTCTGCCTTTCGTTGAAGAAGGCATGACCGATGTTTGCGAAGCGATCTTCTTCGAAGAGCGTCTGGTTTCCGTAGAACTGCCGACCACTATCGTGCGTCAGGTTGACTACACCGAAGGTTCCGCTCGCGGTGACACTTCCGGCAAGGTGATGAAGCCTGCCAAACTGAAGAACGGTACCGAGCTGTCGGTTGCTGACTTCATCGAAATCGGCGACATGATCGAGATCGATACCCGCGAAGGCGGTTCTTACAAAGGCCGTGCCAAATAAGCACCGCTTGAGTAATGAAAAAGCCCGACCATTGTGTCGGGCTTTTTTTTGACTGCAAGAAACACGCGAATCCATTGTGGGAGCGGGCTTGCTCGCGAAGGCGGCTTCACATTCAACAGAAATATTGACTGATCTACCGCTTTCGCGAGCAAGCCGGCTCCCACATTTGTCCTGCGTTATTTCTTCAAATGCTGCTTGAGCTCTTCAGACGCCTGCAACATCGCCGAACGCACCGCAGGCACCTGGCTCACTACGTTGAGCAAACCGTAGTCATGGATCATGCCGTTGTAGCGCACTGCCGTGACCGGCACCCCCGCCTCGTCGAGTTTGCGGGCGTAGGCTTCACCCTCATCGCGCAGGACATCGGCGCTCGCCGTCTGCACCAGCGCGGGTGGCAAGCCCTTGAGTTGCGCGGTACTCGCCCGCAGCGGTGACGCGTATATCTCGTTCCGTTGCTTGGCATCGGTGGTGTAGTTGTCCCAGAACCACTTCATCATGTTTTTGGTGAGGAAGTGCCCCTCGGCGAACTGGTTGTAAGACGCCGTTTCGAAGCTGGCGTCAGTCACCGGCCACAACAACACCTGATACCTGATCGCCGGCGTGCCTTTGTCTTTGGCCATCAGCGCAACCACGGCTGCCATGTTGCCACCGACGCTGTTGCCGGCCACGGCCAGACGTTTGCCGTCGACGTTGATCTCTTTACCGTGCTCGGCCACCCACTTTGTCGCGGCGTAGGCCTGGTTGATTGCCACGGGGTAATGCGCTTCCGGCGACGGGGTGTAATTGACGAACACCGCCGCTGCGCCCGAACCCGTTACCAAATCCCGAACCAGTCGTTCGTGGGTCGGGAAGTCCCCCAGCACCCAACCACCACCGTGGAAGAACATGAACACCGGCAGCTCGCCTTTGACCCCGGCTGGCCGAACGATGGTCAGGCTGATCGGTTGGCCGTCGACCTGGATGGTCTTCTCGCTGACGTCGGCTTTGGGCAGCGTCAGTTTTACCCCGGCCTGCGCACCCACCAATACCGCGCGGGCTTCGGCAGGGGTGAGCTGTTCCATCGGTTTGCCGGTGCCGGCATTCAGTACATCGAGGAACGCCTGGGTGTTGTGTTCAACCCCATTGCCTGCGAATGCACTGTTGATGGACAGGGCGAGAAGAGTACCGGTCAAGACTTTGCTGAAAGTGTTCATGTTCATTTCCTGTCAGGCCTTGGAGTCAGCGATTAGACGGTAACGTGCAGGCGCACATCGACGTTGCCACGGGTGGCGTTGGAGTACGGGCAGACCTGGTGTGCAGCTTCTACCAGGCTTTGTGCGTCGGCTTGTTCAAGGCCCGGCAGGCTGATGTGCAGGTCGATGTCCAGACCGAAACCGCCAGGGATCTGGCCGATGCCGACATGGGCGGTGATCGATGCGTCGTCCGGGATTTTGCGTTTGGTCTGGCTGGCGACGAATTTCAGCGCGCCGATAAAGCAGGCGGAGTAGCCGGCAGCGAACAGTTGTTCAGGGTTGGTTGCCGCACCACCAGCACCACCGAGTTCTTTCGGGGTAGCGAGTTTGACATCGAGGACGTTGTCGCTGGAGATCGCACGACCGTCACGGCCGCCAGTGGAGGTTGCGATTGCGGTGTAGAGAGTTTGCATGGTGTGAGCCTCGTTCGGGTTTTGGTGTTTTTGCGCTAAATGTTTGCGCGCTAAGTAAGTGCGAGGTGAATGTAGCTCGCAAGTATTTAGCGCGCAAGATAAAATTTTGAAAAAATTTGATTCCGAATGAAAGCATGCGGTTAAAAGTATTGAGCTAGAGCTGTCGGGACGGAATTTTTGGTGGGGAGTTTTTTTCGAGAGAGGCGGGCGAAGCTGGAAAGGACACCACAAAACCAATGTGGGAGCGGGCTTGCTCGCGAAAGCGGACTGTCAGGCAACACTGATGCTGAATGACAAACCGCCTTCGCGAGCAAGCCCGCTCCCACAAGGGATTGGTGGTGTTTTGAGGTCAGAGGCTGTCTTGCAGATGACTACGCAGCGCTTGAAGATCCGCTTGCAGCTTTTTCAACTGTTCCAGCGTTTGTCCGCTGGCGCCGAGGATGCACTGGGGAATGCCCCGCGCCTTGTCTCGCAGCGCACGGCCTTGCTCGGTCAGTTCGACAATCACTACTCGCTCGTCTTCACGGCTGCGGGTACGGCTCAGCAGGCCTTCGGCTTCCAGGCGCTTGAGCAGCGGGGTGAGGGAACCGGGATCGGTCAGCAGTCGGGTGCTGATTTCGCCGACCGTCAACCCATCCTTTTCCCACAACACCATCATCGCCAGGTACTGCGGATAGGTCAGGCCCAGCGCTTGCAGCAGCGGCTTGTAGACTTTGGTCATCAGCAGCGAGGTGGAATGCAGGGCGAAGCAGACCTGATTATCCAGCAGCAGGTCGTCGCAGTTATCCGGGTTGTTGCGCTCGGTGTTCATTTCAAAGCCTTGATCAGTGATCGTCATAAATCTAGCGGGCGAATCTTTAATGCGCCAGATAATTCTGGACTAGTGGCGGTCCAGATTGGTTTGCAGCGCCAGATCCCACGGCGGGATGGGACTGAAACGGGTTTTCAGGTATTCCAGCAACAAGCGGCTGCGCGAGCTGGGTTGCTGTTCCAGGCGCAACGCATAAATGCCGGTGCTTTCCGGTTTTGGCAGACCGTTCTCGCAGAACAGCGGCAGCAGTTCGCCGCGTAATAAATATTCGCTGGCCAGCCAGGTCGGCAAGTGCGCGATGCCCAACCCGGCCAGTGCACCGCACACCAGCGCCTCGGCATTGTTGGCGCTCATGCGGATTCGCGCTGGCCGGTGCAAGTGCATCTGCCCATCTCGCTCGAAGCGCCAGGCGAAGGGCGGAGCCAGGCCCTCCCAATCGAGGCCATCATGGTCGATCAACTGCGCAGGGGCGGTGGGCACGCCACGGCGTTGCAGGTAATCGGGGCTGGCGCAGGCGATACGCACCATACTCGCCAGCGGCGTCGCCACCAGTCGGGTATCGGCCATCTGCCCGGCACGTAATACCAGATCGACCTTGCCCAGATTCGAGCCCTGCATGTCGACAAAGCTGTCGATCAGGTGCAATTGCACGTCGAGGCCAGGGTAAAGCGTCAGGAAGTCGGCAATTACCGGCGCGAGGTGTCGTCGTCCGAACGCTGCCGGCGCATCCACCCGGATCAAGCCTTCCGGCGCACTGCTAAGAGACACCGCTTCCGCCCGGGCCAGGCGCAGTTCAGCGACAATCCGCCGCGCACGCTCGGCAAAAGCCAGGCCGGCCGGGGTAGCGCGCACCGCATGGGTGCTGCGAATGAACAACTGGCTGCCAACGGCGCTTTCGAGGCTGTCGATGCGTCGCGCCACGGCCGAAGGCGTCAAGGGATGGCGTCGGGACGCAGCGGAAAAACTGCCGCTTTCCAGCACATCGAGAAACAGGCCAAGTTGTTCGGTCAACTGATTGGGGTTCATGGTTTGTTTGCGCTTGTGCGAAATTGGCACAGCCATTGTGCGTTGCTGTGCGTTTCCCCGCCAGAGCCGACTGCGTAGGATGAACAGCCTGACAAAAGGAAATCGCCTGTGATTGAGTTCTTGTTATATCTGGTTTTTGGCGCGGCCCTGGGAACCCTCGGCGGCCTGTTCGGCATTGGTGGCGGGTTGGTCGCGATCCCGCTGCTGGGCGTGTGGTTCGGTCTCGATCAGCAGATTGCCCAAGGCACGGCGCTGGTGATGGTGGTGCCGAACGTGATGCTGGCGCTGTGGCGCTATCACCAGCGCAATCGCATCGAATTGCAGCATGCGCTGCCACTGGCCTTGATGGGGTTCTGCTTTGCCTGGATCGGTTCGATCTGGGCGGTGGGTATCGATGCGCAATCCATGCGCTTGGGTTTCGTCGCTTTCCTGATCGCGCTGTCGGCCTACAACCTGATGCGAATGTTCACCACGAACGCACCGGCCTCTTCGCAGATGCGCTATTCCTGGCCGTGGCTGGGTGTGCTCGGCGCGGCTACCGGGACGATGGGCGGACTATTTGGAGTGGGCGGGGCGGTGGTGGCAACGCCGGTGTTGACCAGCCTGTTCGGTACCACTCAAGTGGTTGCCCAGGGGTTGGCGCTGGCGCTGGCGTTGCCGAGTACGGGCGTCACCCTGGCGACTTATGCGGTGCACGATCAGGTGCATTGGGCGATCGGTGTGCCGTTGGCGGTCGGTGGATTGATGAGCATCAGTTGGGGCGTGAGAATTGCCCACGCATTGCCGGAGCGGCTCCTGCGCGGGCTGTTCTGTGGTTTTCTGGTGGTCTGTGCGGTGATGCTCGCGTTTAAAGTTTGAAACCTTCGACGATGTGTTCGGCCAGGCATTCGGTGATCGGCGAAGGGTTGTTCAGGTTGCGGATCAGCATGATGCTGGCCTCCGGCAACAGCGGCAGGTCTTCGTTGGCGCCAAGGATGCGCATGTCCGGTGTGATCAGGCTTTCCAGCTGCGCGGTGATCGCCAGACCCGCGCTGACCACGGCCATCAACGCCGACAGGCTGGAGCTGTTGTAGGCAATGCGGTAGTCGCGGCCCATGGCATCCAGGGCATTGCATGCCCAGAGGCGGCAGAAGCAATCACTGTTGAACATCGCCAGCGGCAACGGTGTTTGCTCATGGGCGCTGAAGCATTGGGCTTCGGCCCAGACAAAACGCTCCTTGCGCAACAATTGGCCGATTTCGTTACCCGGCTCGCGGGTGACGATGGACAGGTCCAGGTCCTGGCGCTGCAACAGTTGCCGGGTCGATTCGCAATGAACCTCGATCTGGATCAGCGGGTAGAACTGCGCAAAGCGCGACAGGATGCCCGGCAGAAAGCGCATGACGTAATCGTCGGGTGTGCCGATGCGCACCGTGCCGACCATGTGCGGCTCGCGCAAGGTATTGAAGACTTCGCTGTGGAGTTTGAGGATGCGCCGCGCATAGCCCAGCAATACCTGGCCTTCGGCGGTCAGCTTGACCTGGCGCCCGTCGCGTTCGAACAGCTGGCGCTGCAACACGTCTTCTTCCAGGCGTTTCATCTGCATGCTCACCGCCGACTGGGTACGGTTGACCATTTCACCGGCGCGGGTAAAACCGCCCTGATCGGCAATCGCGACGAAGGTGCGCAGTACATCGGTGTCGATACTGGGGTAGGCGGACATTCATCAATCTCCGAGATGTATGCCATCAGAAACATTCGTTGGATTGATCTTATCGCTGGCGCGAGACTTGGGCCATCCCTAAAGGAGGGCAATACGATGAAAGGTCACAACGAGCATGTAACGGAACAAAAATTCTCAATCCACGCGGTATCCGATCTGCTGCACAAGTTTAGTCGCTGGTACGAACTTCACCGTGAACGTGAAATGTTGGCGGGCTTGAGCGACGAAGCACTGAAGGATATCGGCGTGAGCCGTGCGGATGTGGAGCATGAGACGGTAAGACCGTTCTGGGATGACCCGATGCATAAATGATGATGCCATCGCTACACAAACCACTTGCGGGTGAGGTAGGTTGCGAGCAGACAAGGAGATGCTCATGCCCGCCACACTGTCTTTTTCCCTCAAACAGGCTCGGCGTCTGGCGCTGGCTGCCCAAGGGTTCAACGGGCGTCAGCCGCCGGCGGCGATCAAACCGGTTCAGCTCAACCGGCTGATCGAACGCCTGGGCATTCTGCAGATCGATTCGGTCAATGCGTTGGTGCGTTCGCACTACCTTCCCTTGTTTTCCCGTCTTGGCAATTACTCCTCCGACTTGCTCGATCAGGCTGCCTGGAGTCAGGGCCGTCGACGCACGTTGTTCGAGTACTGGGGCCATGAAGCGTCTTTGTTGCCCTTGTCGATGTACCCCTTGATGCGCTGGCGCATGCAGCGTGCAACCCGCGGCGAAGACATCTATCAGCAACTGGCGCGTTTCGGTCGTGAGCAGCAAGACACGATTCGCCGCGTGTTGGCGTCGGTTCAGGAACTCGGTGCGCTGGGTGCGGGCAGTTTGTCGACCCGTCAGGAGCGGGCAGGGCCGTGGTGGGACTGGAGCGCGGAAAAGCATGCACTGGAATGGCTGTTCGCCGCCGGCGAAGTGACCGTGGCTGGCCGGCGTGGGTTCGAACGGCTTTATGATTTGCCGGAGCGGGTGATTCCTTCGGCGATACTTCAACAGCCCTTGCTCAGCGAGGCCGAGGCTCAGCGCGGTCTGTTGCTGCATGCCGCCAATGCGTTGGGCGTGGCGACGGAAAAGGACCTGCGGGATTATTTTCGCCTGAGCCCGGCAGACAGCCGGCCGCGTCTGGTGGAGCTGGTAGAGGCGGGTGATCTGCTGGTGTGTGAGGTTGAAGGTTGGCGGCAACCGGCCTATTGCCTGGCAAAGCCGAAAGTGCCGCGCAAGGTCGAGGCGAGTGCGCTGCTTTCACCGTTCGATTCGCTGATCTGGGAACGCAGCCGTACCGAGCGATTGTTCGATTTCCGTTATCGGTTGGAGATTTATACGCCGCAGCACAAGCGCGTCTATGGGTATTACGTATTGCCGTTTTTGCACAATGAGCGGGTTGCTGCGCGGGTCGACTTACGGGCCGAACGGGCGTTGGGCCGGTTGGCGGTGCATGCCGTGCATGAGGAAGAGCCGGGGCTGGATGAGGCGGGGATGTTGGCGTTGGCGGTCAATCTGCGGCGGATGGCGGATTGGTTGGGGCTGGCGCAGATTCAACTGAATTGCCCGCGGGCGAGTGCGGCGCGGTTGCGGGTGGCATTGGCACAGATTGAGGGTGATTGAGCTGACGCCTTCGCGAGCAAGCCCGCTCCCACATTTAGAATGCGGTCAACTGTGGGAGCGGGCTTGCTCGCGAAGGCGGTGTATCAGGCAATCAAAGAATTATTGACTCACCGCCGAACCTGCTTCAACGTCTCGGCAATCAAAAACGCCAATTCCAGCGATTGATCGGCATTCATCCGCGGGTCGCAGTGGGTGTGGTAACGATCCGACAACCCATCCTCGGTAATCGGTCGCGCGCCGCCAATGCATTCGGTGACGTTCTGCCCGGTCATTTCGATGTGAATGCCGCCGGCATAACTGCCTTCCGCTTCGTGAACCTGGAAGAACTGTTTCACCTCGCCAAGGATCTGCGCGAAGTCGCGGGTCTTGTAGCCGCTGCTGGCCTTGATGGTGTTGCCGTGCATCGGGTCGGAACTCCAAAGCACCTGCTTGCCCTCGCGCTGCACCGCGCGAATCAGCTGCGGCAGGTGATCGCCGACTTTGTTCGCGCCCATCCGCGCAATCAGGTTCAGGCGACCCGGATCGTTGTCCGGGTTAAGCACATCGATCAGGCGAATCAGGTCTTCGGGGTTCATGCTCGGGCCGACCTTCACGCCGATCGGGTTGTGCACCCCGCGCAGGAATTCGACATGCGCGCCGTCCAGTTGACGGGTACGGTCGCCGATCCACAGCATATGTGCCGAGCAATCGTAGTAGTCGTTGGTCAGGCTGTCGCGACGCACGAAGGCTTCTTCGTAGTTCAGCAGCAGCGCTTCGTGGGCGGTGAAGAAACTGGTTTCGCGCAGTTGCGGCGAGCTGTCCATGCCGCAGGCGCGCATGAAGGCCAGGGTTTCATCGATGCGGTCGGCCAGATGGCTGTATTTCTCGGCCAGCGCCGAGTTGGCAATGAAGTCCAGGTTCCACTTGTGCACTTGATGCAGGTCGGCAAAGCCGCCTTGGGCAAAGGCACGCAGCAGGTTCAGGGTTGCGGTGGACTGGTGGTAAGACTGCAGCAGGCGATCAGGGTCCGGTACACGGCTTTTTTCGTCGAAACCGATGCCGTTGACGATATCGCCACGGTAAGCCGGCAGCGTCACGCCGTTGATGGTTTCATCGTTGGCCGAACGGGGTTTGGCGAACTGGCCGGCCATGCGTCCGACCTTGACCACCGGGCAACCGGCGGCGAAGGTCATGACGATCGCCATTTGCAGCAACACTTTAAACGTGTCACGAATTTTCGCGGCGGAGAATTCGGCGAAACTTTCGGCGCAGTCGCCGCCCTGCAACAGAAACGCCCGGCCCTGGGTCACTTCGGCAAACTGACGACGCAACTCCCGGGCTTCACCGGCAAACACCAGCGGCGGATAGCTCGCCAGGGTTTGCTCGACGTGCAGCAAATGCGCCGCGTCGGGGTATTGAGGTTGTTGCTGGATCGGCAGGGCGCGCCAGCTGTCAGGGCTCCAGGGTTGGCTCATTGCAGTCTCTAGTGTTTTACGCTCGGACGGTTATGTTATCAGCAATTAGTGCGTGACCTGTTCCCGTCGCTTCGCGGACAATCGCGCCTTTGCCGCGCCACCCACGCGGTCTTATTACGTTGCCGGATCCCGGTGACGATCAGGAGACGAAATGACTGAGGAGCGCGTCGAGCATCTGCTCGCCGAGGTACAGGATGAGTTCGGCGTGATTCGCGTGCTGGAAGTGGCCGATTACCGTTTCCTGGAGTTCGGTGATGCCATCGAACAGAGTTGTGTGTTCACCGCTGACCCGAGCTGGCTCGAGTACGATTACACCCGGGCGATGCTGATTGGCGCGCTGTGCCACGAACTGCCGGAAAGCGCGCTGTTCCTCGGGCTCGGCGCCGGCACGCTGACCCAGGCTTGCCTCAAGTTCCTGCCGCTGGAAGACGTCGAAGCCATCGAGCTGCGCCCCGATGTGCCGCGCCTGGCCATCGAATACCTCGGGCTGGATGACGATCCGCGGCTGTACATCCGCGTCGGCGATGCCCTGGAGCTACTCGAAACGGCTGAACCGGCTGATCTGATTTTCGTCGACCTCTATACCGATGTCGGGCCGGGTGTCGGGCATCTTGCCTGGAGTTTTCTGGAGGACTGCCAGAAACGGCTGAATCCGGGTGGCTGGCTGGTGATCAACCAGTGGGCCACCGACGATGGCAAGCCGTTGGGCGCGGCGTTGTTGCGCGGCCTCTATCACCGGCATTACTGGGAACTGCCGGTGAAGGAGGGCAACGTGATTCTGATCGTGCCATCGGAGCTGGATCAGGAACTGGATTTGGATGGGCTGATCGCTCGCGCTGAAGGCCTGGCGCCGCGATTGGGGTATTCGTTGCAGTCGTTGATCAAGGCGATTCGGCCGGCGACTTGAATGGTTGCCTGTAAGGGCCCCTTCGCGAGCAAGCCCGCTCCCACATTGGATCGCGTTCTAATGTGGGAGCGGGCTTGCTCGCGAAGAGGGCCTCGCAGCCAATACATCCCTCAAACCCCTTTGAAAACCCCCGGCCGCTTCTCGATCATCGACCGCACACCCTCCTTGGCATCCTCGCTATTCAGCAGTTTTTTCACCTGCGCCGGCAAGGCCTGAGCTGCCGCCATTTCACCCTCATAGCGCGCCTGCCGGGCAGACATCAGCGTCGCCTGAACCCCCAGCGGGGCCTGTCGGGCAATCCGCTCAGCCAACTCGATAGCCCGCGGCAACAAATCCTCGCTGGCCATGACCTCCTGCACCAATCCCAGATGCAAGGCGTCATGAGCATCGAACTCATCGCCAGTAAGCAGCCAGCGCATGGCGTTGCCCCAGCCGGCGACCTGATGCAGGCGCAAGGTCGCGCCGCCAAACGGGAAGATTCCGCGCTGCACTTCCTTCTGGGCAAAACGGGTATTGCTGGCGCACAGGTTGATGTCGGCGGCCAGCATCAGCTCGATGCCAACGGTCAGGCAGTAGCCTTGCGCAGCGACAATCACCGGTTTGCTGACCCGAGGGCCTGCGAGCACGCCCCATGGGTCGCAGCCACCGGGCGGCGCCTGCCAGCCTTCGGCCAGGGCGGCGCCGGCGCTGACCAGATCGAGCCCTGCAGTGAAATGCTCACCATGACCGAACACCACCGCCACCCGAGACTCGCTGTCGGCCTCGAACTCACCATAGGCCAGGCTGAGTTCGTTGAGCAGGTCGAGGTCGAAGGCATTGCGTTTGGCCACCCGATCCAGGCCGATCATCAGGACATGACCGTGTCGTTCACGGGTTACACGACTGGGACTGGGCTGATTCATGGGACATTTCCTCGGGTGGGGAAGGGGGTGTCAGACCGAAGGGGCTGCGTCGCTAGAGTGAACCGTTTTAGCGCCATCGTCAGCAGGGCCGGGCCTTTGCAAAATAGACCGTCGCACAATTATCCGAAAAGCCCGTGACACAACGGTATGCGCCGGTTTTTTCCGATAAAAAAAGCTCCCTTTTTGGGCGAATTCCGGTATAGTGCGCGCCGGCCTTTAACCGGGCCGCGTTTAGGTAGCGCAATTCCCCGAAGCCAGCTTCGGCTGCACGTCCGCACAGCGGACTCTTCCTTGACGAATCTTTTTCATTCATTCGTTTTCGCAAATCCCCGCCGACAAAGCAGCCAGGGCGACTCTTGAGTCTTACACGGCATGCGCAGCTTTGGAGCATGGGTCTTTGCGGATGCACTTAGAGGCAGACCCATGACCCAGGAAACCGGCGGCTTCGCCGCTTTTAATCTTAATCCGAATATTCTTGCAGCTGTCATTGCGACCGGCTACGAAGAACCTTCGGCTATTCAGCAGCAATCGATCCCGATCATCATGGCCGGTCACGACATGATTGGTCAGGCGCAAACCGGTACGGGTAAAACCGCCGCGTTCGCCCTGCCGATCCTGCACCGCATCGATCCTGCAAAGCGCGAGCCGCAAGCCCTGATCCTGGCGCCAACCCGTGAGTTGGCGCTGCAAGTAGCAACCGCTTTCGAAACCTACGCCAAGCAAATGCCGGGCGTTACCGTTGTGGCCGTTTACGGCGGCGCGCCTATGGGCCCACAACTGAAAGCAATCCGTAATGGCGCACAGATCGTTGTCGCCACGCCGGGCCGTCTGTGCGACCACCTGCGTCGTGACGAAAAAGTCCTGGCAACCGTGAACCACCTGGTTCTCGACGAAGCCGATGAAATGCTCAAACTGGGTTTCATGGACGACCTCGAAGTTATCTTCAAGGCACTGCCTGCAACCCGTCAGACCGTATTGTTCTCGGCCACCCTGCCGCAGTCGATCCGTGCCATTGCCGAACGCCATCTGCGCGATCCGCAACACGTGAAGATCCAGACCAAGACTCAGACCGTTACCGCGATCGAACAGGCTCACCTGTTGGTTCACGCTGACCAGAAGACCTCGGCTGTATTGAGCCTGCTGGAAGTGGAAGATTTCGACGCCCTGATCATGTTCGTGCGCACCAAGCAAGCGACCCTGGACCTGGCCAGTGCCCTGGAAGCCAAAGGCTACAAAGCCGCTGCGCTGAACGGTGACATTGCTCAGAACCAGCGTGAGCGCGTGATCGAATCCCTCAAGGATGGCCGTCTGGACATCGTTGTGGCGACCGACGTTGCCGCTCGTGGTCTGGACGTTCCGCGTATCACTCACGTATTCAACGTTGATATGCCGTACGACCCGGAATCCTACGTTCACCGTATCGGCCGTACCGGCCGTGCCGGTCGCGAAGGTCGTGCACTGCTGCTGGTGACTCCTCGTGAGCGCCGCATGCTGCAAGTGATCGAGCGTGTAACCGGTCAGAAAGTTGCCGAAGTTCGTCTGCCGGACGCCCAGGCCGTTCTCGATGCTCGCATCAAGAAACTGACCAACAGCCTGTCGCCGCTGGTCGCTGATGCCGAATCGACTCACGGTGATCTGCTGGATCGCCTGACCGCCGACATCGGTTGCACCCCGCGTGCACTGGCCGCTGCTCTGCTGCGCAAGGCAACCAACGCTCAGGCGCTGACCCTGGCCGCAATCGAGAAAGAACGTCCATTGGTGCCGAACAACGCACCGCGTGGCGATCGTCCAGAGCGTACCGGTGATCGTCCGGACCGTGGTGATCGCGAGCGTCGTGCTCCGGTTCCATTGGCCGAAGGTCGTGCTCGTTGCCGTACCGCGCTGGGTGCGCGTGATGGTATCGCTGCCAAGAACCTGCTGGGTGCCATCCTGAATGAAGGCGGTTTGGCGCGTGAAGCCATCGGCCGCATCCAGGTGCGTGACAGCTTCAGCCTCGTCGAGCTGCCGGAAGATGGTCTGGAGAAGCTGCTGACCAAACTGAAGGACACTCGCGTTGCCGGTAAGCAGTTGAAGCTGCGTCGCTATCGCGAAGATTGATCCGCTCTCGAGCTGATTGATCGCGCATAAAAAATCCCCGACTGGTTCGGGGATTTTTTTTGCCTGGAAAAAGATCGCAGCCTCGTTTCACTCGACAGCTCCTACAGGAATCTCGTCGAACGCGGTCGATGTAGGAGCTGCCGAAGGCTGCGATCTTTTGATCCTGACGTTATCCGAAGCGATAAATATCCATGCCCAGAGCTCCCATGGTGAATCCCTGATGGACAATGCTGAACTCACCCCCAGCCGCGCGGGCAAAGTACAGCGGCAGCAGATGTTCGTCGCTCGGATGGTTGCGCACAGCATTCGGAGCTTGCTGACGATAGTCGTGCAATGCGGCTTCGTCATTCGCTTCAAGCTTCTCGATCATCCAGTCGCGGAACGCCTTGGCCCAGGGTTCGACGCTTTCCGGGCCGGCATGCCAGTCCAGTTCCCGCAGGTTGTGGGTGATGCTGCCGGAGCCGATCAACAGCACGCCGTGCTCGCGCAGGCTGGCCAAGGCATGGCCGACGCGGGTTTGCAGGGCGGGGCCGCCACGGGTGGGCAGCGAGACCTGCACCACCGGGATATCAGCTCGCGGATACATCAACGACAAGGGCACCCAAACGCCATGATCGAACGGTCGCTGGGCGTCGATGCGCGCCGGCAGGCCATCGGCCTTCAGCAGCTCGACCACCTCCGCCGCCAGTTGCGGATTGCCCAGGGCCGGGTATTGCACCTCGAACAAGGCCTGGGGAAAGCCGCCGAAGTCGTGCCAGGTTTCAGGCTGAGGGTTGCCGCTGACCAGCAGTTCACTGCTTTCCCAGTGCGCGGAAACTATCACGATGGCTTTGGGTTTCGGCAATGCGGCGGCCAGGCGCGCGAGGGCCGGCCCGCTGGCGCCCGGTTCCAGGGCTAGCATCGGAGAGCCATGAGAGATATACAGGCTGGGGAACATGAATGAGCTCCTGAGAGTAAGATGGCACCATCTTCAGTCAGATCATTGATCTAAATCTAATATAAGTTTTAGGGTCTTTTGATCGAATTTTTCGGGGTTAATTATGCAGCCGGAGTTTTGGCACAAACGATGGGCGTCGAATCAGATCGGCTTTCATCTGCCGGAAGTGAATCCTTATCTGCAACGGTTCTGGCCAGCGTTGGGCCTGGAAGAGGGCGCTCGCGTGCTGGTGCCGCTGTGTGGGAAAAGCCTGGATCTGTTGTGGCTGGCGCACCAAGGTCATGAGGTCTTGGGGATTGAGCTGTCGGAAAAGGCCGTGGAGGATTTCTTCAGTGAGCATCAATTTGACCCGGACGTCAGTGAGCAGGGGCCGTTCAAGGTCTACCGTGCCGGTTCAATCGAGTTGTGGTGTGGCGATTTCTTTGAGTTGACGGCAGGCGATGTGGCCGACTGCAGCGGTTTGTACGACCGCGCGGCATTGATTGCTCTGCCGCCGGCGATGCGTGAGCAATACGCGGCTCATTTGATTCGCATTCTGCCGAAGGATTCTCTGGGGCTGTTGATTACCCTGGATTACGACCAGGCGCAGATGGACGGGCCGCCGTTTGCGGTGCTGGATGATGAGGTGCAGCGGTTGTTCGGCGATGTGTGGGCGCTGAAGATTCTGGAAGACCAAGACGTCCTGGGTGAGAGCTGGAAGTTTCTCGAGGCCGGAGTCACGCGGCTGGAGGAGCGAGTCTATCGGGTTGCCAGCCATTAACCATTAAGGTGTGTTGAGTTTGCTGGCCTCTTCGCGAGCAAGCCCGCTCCCACAGTGGACCGCGCCCATTCAGATCACGCGGTCAACTGTGGGAGCGGGCTTGCCCGCGAAGAGGCCCTGAAGAGCACCGCACTAATCAAACAAACAAAAAAAAGGCCCGCATCGCGCTGCGGGCCTTTTCTTTTGGTGCGGAGCCTGTCAGCCCCGACGACGCAATGCGTCAATGCGCTCTTCCAGCGGCGGGTGGCTCATGAACATACGGGCGAACCCTTGTTTGAGACCACCGTTGATGCCGAAGGCATTCAGCGTGTCCGGCATGTGCACCGGCAGCCCTTGTTCTGCACGCAGACGCTGCAGGGCGCCGATCATTGCGCTGGTACCCGCCAGGCGTGCGCCGGCATCATCGGCCCGGAATTCACGCTTGCGCGAGAACCACATGACAATGGCGCTGGCCAGAATGCCCAGAACCAGTTCGGCGAAGATGGTCGCTACGTAGTAGGCGATACCTTGGCCTTCTTCGTTCTTGAAGATCACCTTGTCGACAAAGTTACCGATGATCCGGGCGAAGAACATCACGAAGGTGTTCACCACGCCCTGGATCAACGCCAGGGTAACCATGTCGCCATTGGCCACGTGGCCGATTTCGTGGGCCAGAACGGCTTTCACTTCATCCGGCGAGAAACGCTCGAGCAAGCCCTGGCTGACCGCGACCAGTGCGTCGTTCTTGTTCCAGCCGGTGGCGAAGGCGTTGGCTTCATAGGCCGGGAAAATCCCGACTTCGGGCATCTTGATCCCGGCTTCGCGGGACAATTGCTCGACAGTTTGCAGCAGCCATTGCTCGTGCCGGGTGCGCGGCTGGCTGATGATCTGGGTGCTGGTGCTCATTTTCGCCATCCACTTGGAGATGAACAGCGAGAACAGGGAGCCGGCGAAACCAAAGACCGCACAGAAAATCAGCAGCTGATTGAGGTTGAGATCAACCCCATTGGCCGCCATGAACCCGTTGAAGCCGAAAAGGCTCAGGGTGATGCTGGCAATCAGCACGACCGCCAGGTTAGTGGCCAAAAACAGCAAAATGCGCATCATGGTTGTAGAAATCTCCTCGTGCTAAAGATGTAGCGTACTGCGGGGTATATAAGGTGCTGCACCGGGCTATTCAACCGAGTGACTATTTCAAACTGTGTCCTACAACAACAGTCTAGCGGCTTGAAGGGCATTTCCGACGTCGGCATGGGAAACGGTTGTCAGCCAATTAGCGTCGCAGGCCCCCGCCGTTGTTAGGCGCGGGCATGAAACGTGTCGTCCGTCAGCGCTTGAAACAACGATACAGGGTAGGGTGCACAGATGTGTTGCTGAATTAATCACCGTGCGACTTTAACCCGCGTCGCACGGTGACAGGCCACTTACTGGCGATAGGATTTGAGGAAGTTACCGATCCGGCCGATTGCCTGATCCAGGTCGTCGAGTCGTGGCAGGGTGACCACACGGAAGTGGTCCGGCCATGGCCAGTTGAAGGCCGTGCCTTGTACCACCAGCAGCTTCTCCGAGAGCAGCAGATCGAGCACGAATTTCTCGTCGTTGTGGATCGGGCAGACTTTCGGATCGATCCGCGGGAACGCATACAGCGCGCCCATCGGCTTGACGCAGCTAACGCCCGGAATGTCGTTCAGCAGCTCCCAGGTACGATTGCGCTGTTCCAGCAGACGCCCTTGCGGCAGCACCAGATCGTTGATGCTCTGATAGCCGCCCAGCGCGGTCTGGATGGCGTGCTGGCTCGGCACGTTGGCACACAGGCGCATGTTGGCCAGCATGTCGATGCCTTCGATGTAGCTCTGTGCATGGTGTTTCGGACCGGAAATGGCGATCCAGCCGGAACGGAAGCCGGCCACGCGATAGGACTTGGACAGGCCGTTGAAGGTCAGGCACAGCAAGTCCGGCGCCAGTGAGGCGGTGCAGATGTGTACGGCATCGTCGTACAGGATCTTGTCGTAGATCTCGTCGGAGAACACCACCAGATTGTGCTGGCGGGCCAGTTCCAGCATGCCCAGCAGCACTTCCTTCGAGTACACCGCACCGGTCGGGTTATTCGGGTTGATGATAACCAGCGCCTTGGTGTTCGGGGTGATCTTGGCCTTGATGTCGGCCAGGTCCGGCCACCAGTTGGCCTGCTCGTCGCACAGGTAATGCACCGGGTTGCCGCCCGCCAGGCTTACTGCGGCAGTCCACAGCGGATAGTCGGGAGCCGGCACCAGCACTTCGTCGCCGTTGTTGAGCAGGGCCTGCATCGACATCACGATCAGTTCGGAAACGCCGTTGCCCAGGTAGATGTCTTCGATGCCGACGCCTTCCACCTGCTTTTGCTGGTAGTACTGCATCACGGCCTTGCGGGCGCTGAACAGGCCCTTGGAGTCGCTGTAGCCCTGGGCGGTCGGCAGGTTGCGGATCACGTCCTGAAGGATTTCATCCGGCGCTTCGAAACCAAAGGGCGCCGGGTTGCCGATGTTCAGCTTGAGGATGCGATGGCCTTCCTCTTCCAGGCGTTTGGCGTGCTTGAGCACTGGGCCGCGAATGTCGTAGCAGACGTTGGCGAGCTTGTTCGATTTGCTGACCTGCATGGCGATGTGTTCCCGAAAATGAACGATCCAGGCGGCGTATGAACGACCGTACTGGGAATCCTGCGTATTCACACAGGCCTGACACCTTGAGTGGCGGCACTCATAAATCCGTTTGAATGCACGTGGTCTGGCTGCCAGACTGGCGTTTGACGAGGCGCAATCATACGTGCCGCCCGATCCGTGGAAAAGGTACAGATCGGGCTTTTTCAGCTGCTGAGGTGTAACAATGGAAAAGTTGGAAAAAACCCTGGAAGAATGGCGGGCCATGCTTGATCCGGAGCAGTACAACGTTTGCCGCCTCAAGGGCACCGAGCGGCCATTCTCCGGTAAATACAACGGCACCAAAACCGACGGTGTCTACCACTGCATCTGCTGTAACGCGCCGCTGTTCGACTCAAAGACCAAATTCGATTCCGGCTGCGGCTGGCCGAGCTTCTACGCGCCGATCGGCGACAGCGCGATGGTCGAGATCCGTGATGTCAGCCACGGCATGATCCGCACCGAAGTGGTCTGCGCCAAGTGCGATGCGCACCTTGGGCATGTGTTCCCGGATGGTCCGCCGCCCACTGGTCTGCGTTACTGCATCAACTCGGTGTGCCTGGACCTGGTTCCCCGCGAGTAAGGCGAGCCCCGTAGGAGCGAAGCTTGCTCGCGAAGGCGTCTTGGCATTCAACACTGATGTTGACTGGCCCGGCGCCTTCGCGAGCAAGCTTCGCTTCTACAGATGAACGGCGTTCAATATTTTAAATTGCACACAATTCAATTGCTCGCTATGTTTGGTCTTTCTTCCTTCTCTCGGAGTTCGTGCCATGAGCGACAACCTGCTGAGCATCCCTTGCACCACCATCAAGGGCGAGCAAAAGACCCTGGCCGATTTCGCCGGCAAAGCAGTGCTGGTGGTCAACACCGCCAGTAAATGCGGGTTCACCCCGCAATACAAAGGTCTCGAAGAGTTGTGGCAGACCTACAAGGATCAAGGCCTGGTGGTGCTCGGCTTTCCCTGCAATCAGTTCGGCAAGCAAGAGCCGGGCAACGAGGGGGCGATTTCCGAGTTCTGCGAGTTGAACTACGGGGTGAGCTTCCCGCTGTTCAAGAAGATTGAAGTGAATGGTGCCGGCGCCCATCCACTGTTCGTTCAGCTGAAAAAACGCGCACCGGGCGTACTGGGATCCCAGGGCATCAAGTGGAACTTCACCAAATTCCTGATCGGCAAGGACGGCAAGTTGGTCAAGCGCTTTGCTCCGGCGACCAAGCCGCAGGACCTGAGCCGCGAGATCGAAGCCCTGCTCAAATGAATACGTTGTCAGTTGATTCACTGAAGCTCGACAGTCAGCTCTGCTTCAAGCTGTATGCCGCATCGCGGGCGGTGATCCGTGCCTACAAGCCTATGCTCGATCAGTTGGGCCTGACTTACCCGCAATACCTGGCGATGCTGGTGTTGTGGGAATGGCAGGAGACGGCGCCGGAGCAGCCGACGGTCAAGGCCCTGGGTGAGCGCCTGGCGCTGGACTCTGGAACCTTGACGCCGCTGCTCAAGCGCCTTGAGCAACTGCAACTGGTGCAGCGTCAGCGTTCGGCGCGCGATGAACGTGAGGTGCACTTGAGCCTGTCGCCCGCCGGCAAGGCTTTGCGTGATCAGGTCGGGCCGCTCAAGGCCCGGCTGTTATGCGATAGCGGCGTCGATCTGGATCGCCTGAATGATCTGCGCGATGGCCTCGATCACCTGCTGGGGCAAATCAAAGCGCTGTCGTAGTGGGTATCCACAAGTCGAGCAGGGCGGCCAGTTCCTCCCTGCGAAAAGGCTTGGCCAGGTAGTCACTCATGCCCGCCGCACGGCAGCGTTCACGCTCTTCGGACATGGCGTTGGCGGTCAGGGCGACGATGGGCAGCTGTGGCCAGCGCCCGCTGCGACGAATCTGCCGACTGGCTTCATAGCCATCCATCACCGGCATGTTGCAGTCCATCAGCACCAGATCGAATTCGCTCTGCTCAAGCTGATCCAGCGCTTCGCCGCCGTGGGCCGCGACACTCACCTCGCAACCGAGTTTTCCGAGCATGCCCTTGGCCACCAACTGATTGACCGGGTTGTCTTCTACCAGCAGGATGCGTCCGCGTCGCAGGGGTGAGATGGCTTCGATCCGCGCCCCGTTGATGGTGGTGAGTTCCGGCTGCAGGATCCGCCGCAATGTCTGGTAAAGCGCATTGCGCGCCAGAGGTCGAGCCTGTTGCTGCAAGGGCGCGAGGGCGTTGACTTGGTCGCTGGGCAGGAAACTGCCGTAGGCGGTCACCAGCAGAATCGGCGCGGTGAAGGTAGGGCGCAGGCCAAACAGGCATTCGGGGCAGTCGGTGATCAGCACATCCGGCTTTAGCCCGATCAACCGGTCATCGATGGAACGCTGCTGATAGTCGAGCCCCCAGCTGGGCAGCAGACTGTGCAGCAGTTCTGCCAGACCGCTGCTGGCGGCGGTGATCGCGACGATGTTGCCCCGCAGTGCGGCCGGGGAAATGGCCCGGGTATGGCAGGGCAGGGGCAGGTCGGCGCAGAACTGGCTGCCGAAGCCCGCTTCCGAGCTGATCGTCAGACGCCCTTGCATGGCTTCGCAGAGGCTATAAGTCAGCGCCAGGCCCAACCCGGTGCCGCCAAATTGCCGGGTAATACCGGCACCGGCCTGGGTGAAGGGCTGGAAGATTTTCACCTGCGCGTCCTGGGCGATGCCGATGCCAGTGTCGCAGACTTCGATTCGCACACCGTCTTCGAACGTTGAAAGACGCACATCGACCCGTCCGAAACGGGTGAACTTGAGGGCGTTGGACAACAAGTTACTGACGATCTGCCGGACCCGGGTCGGATCACCGAGCACCAGTGCGGGAAATTGCGGGTCGATCAGGCATGCCAGCTCGACACTCGGCGCGGCGTTCTGGGACAGCAGGTTGGCGGTGTCTTCGATTAGCGAACCAAGGTCGAACGGAATGTGTTCGAGTTCGAGCTGGCCGGCATCGAACTTCGACAGGTCGAGAATATCGTTGAGCAGTTCCACCAGCACTTTGCCCGAGTCATGGGCGATGGACAGCTGTTGTTGCTGCTCGGCATTGAGCGGGCCGTCCAGCGAGAGCGCGATCATCCCCAACAGACCGTTGAGGGGCGTGCGGATTTCATGACTCATGTTGGCCAGGAATACCGAACGCGCTTCGGCCATGTCCAGGGCAGTGCTGCGGGCGACCTCCAGCTCTTCGTTCGATTGGCTGAGGCGGGAATTGATCGCCTTGAGTTCCGCGGTGCGGGCCGAGACGATGTTTTCCAGTTGCGAGAGGTAGTCGGTCAGGCGGTTTTCGGCGTTTCGCCGTTGCTGGATTTCAGTGGCTATGTTTTCAAACTGCTGATTGGCGACCTTGACCAAGACCCCGATTTCATCGTTTTCATGCCCCGTCGGACACTCCAGCAACGTCGGTTCCGCGCTGCGCGGATCACGGCCACTGAGTTCGCGGATAACCCGCACCAGCGGTTTGGTCAGCATCACATAAAACAGCGCCAGCAGAATGCCCGTGAGAATCAGGCTGCGCGCGAAGCCGTTGAGCAGGGTCACTTCGGCCCGGCGCAGGAAACGACTGCCAAAGGTGTAGGTATCGACTTCCAGTTGCAAGGTCCCGAGGGATTCGTCGGGCAAGTGGTCGAGGTAAAGGCGGTCTGCGAACTGCCGGTTGGCGCCGAACAGGAAGTCGCTGATCATCCGGTCACTGTTTTCCAGGCCCGGACGTTTGACGCTGGCCAGCACGGTATTGTTGTTGTCGGTCAATTGCGCGCCGATGATTGCCGGGGAGCGCAACAGACCCAGGGCCAGTTCCTGAGCAAGTTCGGCATCGATGTTGTAGGCGATGCGAGATGCGGGGTTATGACTGATTTCCAGCAACGACAGTATTTCGCGGTTGATGGAGGCATCTTCGCTGGCATAATCGATGCCTATTTGCAGCAGGCTGAGCAGCGTGCCCAGAATGAATCCAGCCAGCACCGTAAGCCTGGCTTGTTTGTATGACAGCCGGTGGCTGAACTTGATATCCATGGGATGTTGAACCACTTCCGTTTCCCTTCGCTGCTCAAGCATAGTCGATCATCAATGGATACCGATGTTCTGGCAAAACACTTGTAGGGGTATAGACGCTGTGTTTCGTCGCTGTATCGCCATCATTACCTTGAACGTGCCCGAGGAGAAGACGTGGATTCCCGATTGAATGCTTTTCTTGAACGCGCCGATGCCGTTTTGGCCCGCATCGAGCCGCTGCTCCCTGCGCCTCGGCAAGCCATCGACTGGACGCACTGCCTGGCCGCACGCTGGCAGCGCGAAGGGCGCAGCGGTTTTCTGTTGCCGCTGCAAGTCAGCCTGGACACGCGTTTGTCCGACTTGATCGGCGTTGACCGGCAACTGGAGCAACTGGGCCGCAACACCCGCCAGTTCCTCGACGGCATGCCGGCCAACCATGCTTTGCTCTGGGGTTCGCGAGGCACCGGTAAATCGTCGCTGGTGCGCGCCTTGCTGTCGGAACACGCCAAAAGTGGCCTGCGGCTGATCGAGATCGAACGCGATCACCTGGCGGACTTGCCGCGCGTGGTCGAGCAGATCGCCAAGTTGCCTCAGCGCTTTGTGCTGTTTTGCGATGACCTGTCGTTCGATTCGGGCGAGGGCGATTACCGCGTGCTCAAGAGCGTGCTCGATGGTTCTCTCGAACAGGCGCCAGATAACGTTCTGCTGTACGCCACCTCCAACCGTCGCCATCTGGTGCCGGAAAAGGAAAGCGATAACGAGAACTGGAAAAGGGTCGATGGCGAACTCCATCCCAGTGAGGCGGTGGAAGACAAGATCGCGCTGTCGGACCGTTTTGGCCTGTGGCTGTCGTTCTATCCGTTTACTCAGGAGCATTTCCTCAACGTCGTCGAACACTGGATCGGCCAATTGGCCGACAAGGCTGGCCTTGAGTGGCAGCGTGACGAAGAGCTGGACATCCTCGCAGTGCGCTGGGCCACGGGCCGGGGCAATCGCAACGGACGTTGCGCGTATCAATTTGCCCGCTATTGGGTCGGGCTGAAGCTGTTGGAGCACAAGGCATGATCGATTTACAAAAGAGCGGCCAGGGCCTGGAGGGCTACGGCATGCTGTGGGCGCAGCTGGAATCACTGCTGGCAGACGAGCGTGACTTTATCGCCAATGCCGCACAATTTTCGGCGTTTCTGTTCAACCAGCTCGATGACCTGAACTGGGCCGGCTTCTACCTTAATCGCAACGAAGAACTGGTGCTTGGCCCGTTTCAGGGGCAGATCGCCTGTGTACGAATTCCATTCGGTCGCGGTGTGTGCGGGGCGGCAGCGGCCACCTTGCAGACTCAACGGGTCGAAGATGTACATGCGTTCCCCGGGCACATCGCGTGCGACAGTGCCTCGAACAGTGAGCTGGTGGTACCGCTGGTCAAGGACGGTCGACTGATCGGTGTGCTGGACCTCGACAGCCCGAAACTTGCACGTTTTACCGCTGAAGATCAGGCCGGTATCGAGCAACTGGCAGCGATTTTCTTGCGTCTGACTGACTGCTGATCAGGTCTTCAAGCCGGCCTTGATCAACAGGCTTGACGGGTCGACTGCATCAATCTGTCGTGGGTCGAGAAAACGGTTGGCATACTGCAAGTAGACTTCGTCGTTGATGAACAGCCCGAACAACTCAGCGTCAATGTGGGCGTCACGGCACATGGTGGCCATGATGCCCAGCGCTTCGCTCAAGGACTTGGCTTTCTTGTAGGGGCGATCGGCGGCGGTCAGCGCTTCGAAAATATCGGCAATCGCCATCATCCGCGCCGGCAAGCTCATGTCTTCGCGCTTCAACCGTTTGGGATAACCGGTGCCGTCCATTTTTTCGTGGTGGCCACCGGCGATCTCCGCGATGTTACTGAGGTGGCCGGGGAAGGGCAGGTGACTGAGCATCAGTATCGTCTGCACCATGTGGTGATTGATGATGTAACGCTCCTCGCGAGTCAGGGTGCCTCGGGTGATGCTCAGGTTGTAGAGCTCGCCCCGGTTGTACTTGTAGCGTGGCACGTCAAGCTTGAATCCCCACGGATTGTCGGCCGGAATCAGTTCACTGTCGGCGCGTTCGAGCAAGTGTTCGGGTTTATCCGCCAGCAGCGGCTCGCTGACCGGCAGAGTCGGCGGCGGGGTCCGTGCCTGACGACGGTTCTCTTCCCACGAAACCCCCAGTCGATCGTCCAGGGTTCGGGTCCAGGTGCGTTTGGCGATGGTGTTCAGGCGTTGCAGATCGGCCTCGGCCATGGCCTCGCTGCCAAGATTGCAGCGGGCAATGAACGCGAAATCATCATCCAGCGCCGCCAGGTTGGCATTGCGTAATTGCGTCAGAGGCTGCTCGTCACCCCCTAGGGCGATGGCCTGCCAATAGTTGATCCAGGCATCACGCTTGAGCACTTCGAACCGTGTGCGGATTTCGTGGATGCGGTCGTTCAGGGTCTCAAGCTTCGTGGCTTTGTCGACCACGTATTCAGGCGTGGTGATCTTGCCGCAATCATGCAGCCAGGCAGCGATGTGCAGGGCTTCCCACTCATCGTCGGTGGGCCGATAGCTGCTGAAGGCCGGGGCCTGACTGGCTGCGGCGGCCTGCGCCAGCATCAGCGTCAGTGCCGGCACCCGCTGGCAATGACCGCCGGTATAGGGACTTTTGGCATCGATCGCGCCAGCCAGCAGTTGAATAAAAGAGTCCAGCAGCTGCTTCTGTTTGGCTTGCAGGCGCTGACTTTCGATACTCACGGCGGCTGCACCGGAAACCGCCTGGAGAAACGCGATGCGGTCCGGGCGAAGTTTTTCCAGATCTTCCTGCGTGCCGCTGTCGGCCAGCAGCAGGACCAGCAGCCCGACGGTTTCGTTATGACGATTGTGCAGCCGGATACCGATCAGATGAACCCGAGGGCACTCCAGCGCGAGCAAAACCTTCTGCAGGTCCCCTGCCTGTTCGAAGCCGAGGTGGCTGACAACATTGTTGGTATTCGACAGTTCCTGCATCCATTGAGGGCTCAGCGGATCCTGAGGCGTGTGTCCTTGAATATCGAATGATGACAACGCCTGTGAGCTGCCATGGATGACCAGCGCATGAGGCTCCACGCGATCGTCATCACTTTCCCGCAGGTAGAGCAGACCGGCCTGGGCCTGGCCGATCTTTACGGTTTCAAACAACACCCGTTGCAGCAACGGGGCGAAACGGGTCTCGGCGCTCAGGCTGTCGGTAATCTGGAAAAAACTCGCCAGGGTGTCTTTCATGCGCGCCATCGACACGCTCAGTTGGTCGACTTCAAGCACCGGCGAGCGACGGGAGGCGGGAAAGTTGAAATCGAAACTGCGAATCGCATCGGCTTCCTGCACCAGGGCGTGCAAGGGTTTGACCAGGATTCTCGAAGTCAGCCAACCCATCGGCAGGCACAACAGCAGCGTCGCCAGGGTAATCAACGCGCCTTGCCAGCGTATGCGGTAGGCATCGACGAGCAATTCGTCCTCCGGCACCAGTAGCGCCAGTTGCAGTCCCTGCGGGCCACCCTCCTGGATGCTGCTGCGCGCCACGATCCATTGGCGGCCCGCGGTGTTCAAGCGATTGACCTCGGAGGGGCTGGTGAGCAGAGCCGCGAGCGTGGGGCTCAGATCGGCGGCTTTGATCAACCGGGCGGTCTGATCGTCGACGATCAGCTTGCTGCTGTCGGGGTAAGCGATGGCATTGCCCTGGGCATCGAACAGCACAATTTCGGTACTGGGGGTCACCACATGTTCGGCCAGGGTCGCGGACAGTTCAGCCAGCGTGAGGTCGGCCCCCATCACTGCATGCTCGCCACTGCGCCGGGCCAGTGTGGTGCCGACGTTGTGGGTGGAGAAAAAAAGGTAGGGCTCAGTGGTGATCTGATCGTGGTTGCCGAGGGCGCTGGAGAACCAGGCGCGGGTACGGGGATCGTAGGTCTCGTCGGGGTTGTCCTGGCGGCTGACAAGGGCCAGGTTCTGATCGAAAAACAATGATTGGGAGCGGATCTGGCCGGCGCCTGGGTGTTCGATGCTCCACACCTGATACGTCGCCGTGGCCGGTGCCTTGACCTGTGTTTTCAGGGTGACGGTACGCAGGGGGCGAACCATGAAGAAGTCGCCATTGGCGTAGCCCAGGTACAGCGAGGCCAGATCGGGATTGTCCTTGAGCGATTGGCTGAAGGGCTTGAGCAACGCCAGGCGTTGCTCAAGGTCAGGCGCCTGGGTCGCCGGGTTGTCCGCCAGCAGGTTGAGCAGATGACGAATCGGCTGATAGGTGCGGTGCAGGTCCAGACGGACATCCTGCTCGATGCGGTTGAAGAGTTTTTCGCTGCTGGAAAGGATGATATGGGTGGTTTGCCCATAGTTGAAAATACCCAGTACCACCCCGGTCAGTAACAACAGGAAGGTGAACATCACGCTGATATGGATGTGCAGAGGAAACCGGCGTTGATCCGGGCGCAGTGGGCTGGGCATTGCAGCTTTCTCCATGATGATTAACACACTGCTCAGCCCCCAAGCATAGTTAATGCTCCTTCATTGTGCTTTTGTCATGGCGTGCCATCTGTTGTTGCAATGATTGCTCCAGTTCGAGCATGGCGCGCTCCATGGCCTTGCTGCAATCGGCCACTTCATCGTGGTGGAGTCTGTTATTGCAGGCCTGTTCGAGCGCCTCGCAGCTGTCGATCAGTCGGCAGGCCTGGACGATTCGGGCCGCGCCCTTGATTTTGTGGGCAATGTCGAGGAGTGATTGCCGGTCCTTTGACTCGGATAACGCCAGCAGCGCTTTGCGGTCCAGGCGGGTGCTGTTCAGCAGTTCGGTCAACAATCGCTGGTTCAGTGTCGGGTTGCCACCGGTCAACAGGTGCAGTCCCTCCAGACTGAAGGCGGGTGCGCGGACCGTCGGCGTGATGCCTTCGACCCTCTGGCTCAAGGCCGTCAGGCTGAGGGGTTTGAACAGGCAATCGTCCATCCCGGCCAGTTTGCAGCGTTGTCTTTCCTCCGGCTGTGCGTTGGCGGTGAAACCCAGAATGGTACAGGGAGGGCGTTGCAGGTGCTGTTCATGTTGGCGAATGGCCCTGGCCAGCTCATATCCATTCATGATCGGCATGTTGCAATCGGCAATCACCAGGTCGAATGGCTGGCTCTTCCAGGCTTCGAACCCCGCCTTGCCATCCGCTGCGACGTTGAACCGATGCCCCAGAAACTCCAGTTGCTGACACATGAGCAAGCGATTGGCCGGATGATCATCGACCACCAGCACGTTCAAGGGGGTAGTGCTTGGCTGGATTTGCGGCTCGACAGATTCCGGCATCCGTTCCGTCGGCAGGGTGGCCAGGTTCAGCGAAATGCGGACCTGCGTGCCGACGCCCGACTGACTGTTCAATTGCAGGCTGCCGCCCATCATTTCGCACAGATTGCGACTGATCACCAGGCCCAGCCCCGCACCGCCTCTGGCTAACTGGCCGGAGTTATCGGCCTGGACGAAAGGCTCGAACAACCGCTGTTGATCCTGCTCGCTGATTCCTGCGCCACTGTCTTCCACCAGTAACTGCAACTGGACCCGGTCGGGCTCGTCGGTCGACTGCAACTCGACGCTGATCCTGACCTGGCCCTGTTGCGTGAACTTGATGGCATTGCTGATCAGATTGGACAGCACCTGCTTGAAGCGCATCGGGTCCAACACGACATCGGTGGTCGGTTTGGCAGGGCTGAACTCCAGTTGCAGTCCGAGATTTTTCTGCCGGGCCAACCCGTCGAAAATCCGCACCACCGAGGCTACGGTTTCAGCCAGATTGACGCGCTCCGGGCTCAGGTTCAGACGCCCGGATTCGATGCGCGCAATATCAAGAATGTCCCCGATCAGTTCCAGCAGGTCTTTCGCCGAGTGGTACGCGACGTCGATGGCGGGGCGATCCGGATGACTGTGATCGATACGTTTGAGCGTCAGTTCGAGCATGCCGATGATTGCATTCATGGGCGTGCGGATCTCATGACTCATGGTCGCCAGAAAGGTGCTTTTAGCTCGGTTGGCAGCATCGGCTTGTTCCTTCGCGGCCCGTAGTTCATCGAACAGTTGCCGGCGTTCGCTGATGTCGATCCAGCCGCCAATGATGCCCTGCACGTCACCGCTCGAGTCGCGATAGGGAAGAATCCAGTGATAGATCGTCAGCTTGCGGTCTTCGATGTGCAACGGACGGTCGAGAATCAGCGGCGTTCCCTCGGCCATGACGCGCTGGTAGTCCGCCTGATATTCCCGTGCTTCGAAGAGGTTGCCAAGGGTGCCCGGTATGACGCCTTTACCGATGATGTCTTCGCGTTTTGCACGGAAGGCTTCCAGGTAGCTGTCGTTGCAGCTTTGCAGCAATCCCTGGCGATCACGCACGTAAATGGGATGAGGCGTGCCATTGACCAGCGATCGCATGAATTCCAGCTGATCGTTCAAAGCGCGCTCGGCCGCCTGCCGCTGTTTGATCTGGCGCCTCATATAGGCGTTCCAGGCAACGGATATCAGCAGCAACACACCGGCGCCTATAACGATCTGATAGAACACGCGATGATAGTTGCGCCAGGTACTTTGCGAGGCTGCTGAATAGCCGCGCCAGCGGTTGTTGATGATGCCCAGCTCTTCGGGGGCGATGCTCAGCAGTGCCTTGTCGAGGATGGCATTCAGTTCCTTGGCGTCGCGCCCGGTCGCCAGGGAAAACGCTGCCTGTCGGGTACCGATGGTGGTGCTGATCTGAAGTGTCTGTTCGAAGATCCGCGATGAGATGAAGTAGTTGGCGATCACCAGTGAGTTCACCGCACCTTCTGCCTGGCCCTCGGCGAGCAACTCAACGGCACTGAACGTGTCCGGGGTTTCAACCAGGTTGATTCGCGGAAACTCGCTGCGCAGGTAATCCACCAGTGGGTTGCCTTGGGCGATGGCCAGGCGTTTATCCTGCAATTGCGTGAGGTTTGTCGGGCTGTCGGCCGCTTTGCGCGTCAGCAGCACAAAGGAGTTTTCCAGATAGGGACGGCTGAAGCTCAACGTCGTTTCACGTTGAACGCTGGGGAGCAGGGCGGCGATCAGATCGGCCTGATGGTTAGCGATCTGCTCGATCATCTCGTCATCGCTTCGGCTACGCTGGATTTCGAAACGCAAACCGGTGCGCAATCTGATCAGCTCGAGCAGATCAGCCGTGACGCCCCGAAAGTTGCCGTCGCTATCGAAAAACGTCAGTGGCGCAAACGCTTCATTGACCACGACGCGCACGACTGGATGTTGTGCCAGCCAGCGCTCTTCACGGTGGCTGAGTTGCAGCTTGTGGTCGGTGAGAAGAATGTCGCTGCCGGCACTCCAGCGTTTGGCGATGTTTTCTCGCTCGCTGGTGGGGATGGCCTTGAGTACTGCGTTGATGATAGCGAGCAGATCCGGATTGTCCTTCTGCACGGCGAAGCTGAAACCATGGGCTTCGTGTTTACCGAAGTTGGCCATGCGGATGTTGTTCAAATACCCCTTGTTGATCATGTAGTGGGTTGAAATGGTGTCGCCGAGAAAAACGTCGGCCTGGTCGAAGGCAACCGCATTGATTGCATTCTGGTAGGACGGGTAAGAGGTGATGATTGCCTTCGGATACAGCGCCCTGACTTCGTCCAGAGGCAGATAGTGATACACCATGCTGAGCCGCATGCCGGCAAGCCCATCGGTCAGCGATCTGGTTTCTCCTTCTCGTGTCACCAGTACGGGTTGATCCACCGCATAAGGCGTGGATAGGGCAATGTCGGCATTGTCGGCCTCGAACCCATTGGCGGTGCCAAGCATGTCGACCTGGCCTTTCTCCAGCGCCTCGATAGCGGCCCCTCGGGAGGCGAAGCGCTGAACCTTGACCGGCAACCCTATGGCCTTGCCGAGGATGCCTGCGTAATCGGCGGTGAAACCTTCATAGTCGTGGCCGCTGAGGGTCAGGTCGAAAGGAGGATAATCCGGGGCCGATGTACCCAGGATCAATTCACGTTTGTCTGTGACCCATTGTCGTTGTGAGGTATCCAGCTGGACTTCCATGTGCCCGGCCGTTGAACGACTGAGTAGGGCGTAGTGTTCGCTGGCTGTCTGAGCCGCGAGTACTGAAGTGCTCAGGCATAAGCCCGCGGCCATGAGTATCAGGCAATCCTTGAAACGGCTGGGCATCCTGTTTCTCACACTAACGCGTTACGTTTTGCCATATCGATGAGTTCAACCAGGGATTTGGCCTTGAGTTTCTGCATCAGTCGTTTTTTATAAGTGCTGACCGTCTTGTTGCTGAGAAACATGCCCTTGGCAATTTCTTTGTTTGTACGACCCTGGGCGAAAAGTTGTAATACCATCAGTTCTCGATCATTAACGGATTTGAACAATTCCAGGTCGGCCCAGCGCGCGTCGTCATGACGAACAGGGTTCAACGCTTGACTGGGGAAGTAGTTGTAACCAGATAAAACTGCTTTGATCGCACTCATCAGTTCACTGAGGTCTTCCTGTTTGCATACATAGCCCGATGCACCGGACTGCATGCAGCGAATACCGAAAAGTGTCGGACACTGTGCAGTTAATACCAGTGTTTTTAAGGGTGTGCTCATGGCGTTGAAACGGGAAAGAACTTCCAGCCCATCCAGTTTGGGAATGCTGATGTCTAGGATGATCAGGTCAGGCATGCATTCGCGAACCATCTGCATTGCATCGACCCCATTGTCAGTTTCGCCGACGACTTTGTAACCTTCATGTTCCAGTAGCATTCGAACCGCAAGGCGGATGACAGGGTGATCGTCGACAATAAAAACGGAGTTCATAATCAAATCCCATACGTGCACAAATAATGCGCGCACCTTAGCTCAGATAGTTATGGGGCCGCATGAACTGAGGGAGCTATAGCGGCAATATAGGAAAAGTCCTACAACTGAAGAAGAATGGGACTACGTATCAACTAGGTTTTGCATGAGGAAAGGCAAAGGTTTGATAGGTCTAGTCAAGCGATTGAAAGCATTGAGTTAGAGGTCTGAATCTATGCGCTGGTCATTGCTTTAGTGTGTTTGGGTTTTCGTGTTTTTATATGGAGGCCAAGGTCAATAAGTTTCTGAAGTCTGATTGTTTCAATGGTTTGATCAAGTAACCGAGCAAGGGCAATCCATGTTCGTAGGCCATGACTTTAAGTTTGTCCAGTTCGACGGATGTCAGGCTGCTCAGAAGTATTGCCTGCCTGATCATCCCCCGGTGACTGGCGTATTCGATCAAATCAAGGCCTGCAAGGTCGGGCAGGCATTGGTCGCACAGAAGAATGTCGAACGGTTGCGCAGCCTTGAGCATTTGTTGCAAGGCGCCTCTGGCGCTGTCAGTGGGGGTCAGTTGGGTGAAGCCAAAACTCTCGAGCAGGGACTGAGTCGCCCGTAGCTGAAAGGGATGATCTTCCACCAGCAAGATGCGCCAATCATGTTTGAACATAGGAGCTTTCATGAGTCATCTGTCGAGCAAAGGGAGTGAGATTATTTCGCGAGATGGCCGAACAATCGATCAGTCCGCTCCGCACAAGGTGTAGGGCGATTCTGTCGACGTTGAAATACAGATGAATGTCGAGAATTCGATCAGCCGCTCAGAGCTCTCTGACAGGCTGATCGATACGTTTTTATCGGTGGCTTGAACGCCCGGTCATTTCCAGCGCCATTTCACCGGCATAGCTGTCGGTCATGCCGGCGATGAAATCAATCATGCGCAAGAAGGAGGTGTGTAAAGGGCCGTGAGGATCGGGTGCATTGTTGCCCAACAGGTCGAGTATGCGGCGGTGCTTGAAGGATGGCGTACGGCCGTTGTGTTGCTCCAGTGCCGCGCCGCAAAAGGCGTTGAGCAGGATTTCCAGGGTGGTGTAGGCGCCTATTTCGTGGAGTGTCTTGCGCTTGTCCTGGAAGATTTTTTTGCGCGCCATGTCCTTGGCATTCAAGACGCAACGTTTGGCGGGGCCGTGCATGTGTTCCACCAGGTCGCCAGCCAGCGTGCCGGCCAGCAGCGCGTCCTGTTGCTCGACGAACGCTCGGGCTGCTGCGTTGGTCAGGTGTTCGATGGCTTTGCCCCGCAGGATCGCCAGTTTGCGCCGACGCGAATCTTGCGGGCCGAGCTGGCGATAGGTTTCCGGGAGATCGTCGCCCACCAGGTCCAGCAGCAGGGACTCGACTTCGGCGTACTCCAACAGGTCCATCTCCAGGCCATCTTCCAGATCGATCAGCGCGTAGCAGATGTCGTCGGCGGCCTCCATCAGGTACACCAGCGGGTGGCGCGCCCAGCGTTGTTCGTCCAGTTGGGGCAGACCGAGCTTGTGCGCGATCTGTTCCAGCAGTGGCAGTTCGCTCTGATAACAGCCGAACTTGTGCTTCTTGTAGCCCAGTGAGTCGGCGTGTCGAGCAGTCCACGGGTATTTGAGGTAGGTGCCCAGCGTGGCGTAGGTCAGCCGGGTCCCCCCTTCGAACTGGTGGTATTCAAGCTGGGTAAGTACCCGGAAACCTTGGGCGTTGCCTTCGAAATTGAGGAAGTCATTGCGTTCGGCTTCGCTCATCGCATCCAGCCAGCCACGGCCTGCGGCCTGCTGGAACCAGTGGCGGATCGCGTCTTCACCGGAATGACCGAAAGGCGGATTACCAATGTCATGGGCCAGGCAAGCCGATTGCACCACCATGCCCAGATCGCTCGGTTCGCACCAGTCGGGCAGGGCGCTGCGGATGGTTTCACCAACGCGCATGCCCAGCGAACGGCCGACGCAGCTGACTTCCAGCGAGTGGGTCAGGCGTGTGTGGATGTGGTCGTTGCTGGAGACCGGATGGACCTGGGTCTTGCGCCCGAGGCGGCGAAATGCGCCCGAGAAAATGATGCGGTCGTGGTCTTTATGGAAAGGGCTGCGGCCGAGTTCTTCCGGGCTGTGCACAGGCTTTCCGAGGCGTTCGCGGGTGAGCAGGGTTTGCCAATCCAAGGCTGGTTTCTCCGTCAGGTGACTGATCCCCTAGCTTCCCGGTTCGCGCCGGTCCCTGCAAGGAGAACTAAAGCCCCGCGGCATCGATATCGATGAGCAGCAGTCGCTCGCCGTTATCGAAGAATTGCCCGGCGGTGAGGCAGTACTGATTGCTGGTGGCATCGCGGTAGGTGTTGGAAAGCGTCAGCCGGCGCTCATCCCAACCCTCGGCCAGCAAGTGATAAAAGTAGGGGCGCCATGACCAGTTATGGCCCAGGTAGCGGTTATCGGCTTCCCAGCCGTTGTTGCGCCATTCCAGATTGGGGGTCAGCTGCGTGCCGTGGCGGTCGCATTGATAAAAGCGCAACAACCAGGGAAACGCTTCCAGTTGCGGCAAGGTGCTGAGGGGCGCGCTGGCTTGAGCCCAGGCTTGCAGGATGGTCATCAGTTCGCTGAGTTGCTGGCGCATGATCATCAGACGAGCGCGTTCAGCCAGTTTTTGCTGAACATAGCGCTGGCGCAGTTGCGCGAAGCGCTCGACAAAGGCATCTGTGGCGAAGAAATCAGCTTGTGCACGGGCGAACAGAAAGCCCTGTACGTAGCGTGAACCACACTCCAGGGCAAAATTCAGTTGAGCTTCGGTTTCCACGCCTTCAGCGATAATCCAGCAACCGGTTTTCTCCGCCATTTGCGCCAGTGCCTTCACCACCTCGCTGCTGGGGCCTCCCAATGCGGCGGCCTGGAACAATCGCATGTCGAGCTTGAGAATGTCCGGTTGCAGGGCCAGCACGCGATCGAGCTGAGAGTAACCGGCACCGAAATCATCAATGGCGATCCGCGCCCCGGCTTGTCGGTAACGGGCCACGACTTCGGCAAGACGCAGGCTGTCACCGCCCAGTTCGGTGATCTCAAAGACGATTCGTTGCGCGTCGACGCCATGCCTGCTCAACTGCTTGAGACTTGGCAGTGCCTGGTCCCGGTGCAAGCGACTGATCCAGCGGGGCGATATGTTGAGGCTGAGAAACCAGTCCGGGGGCGCTTCATGCAAACGCCTCAGCGCATCATCGCGAATCTGGCGATCAAGACGACGCAGGGCAATGGCGGGGGTTCGCGGGTCGGCGAACAGAGGTCCTACCGAGGTCAGTTGACCGTCGGCCTGACGCAGTCGACCCAGCGCTTCGACGCCAGCGATGCGGCCCGTGGCGGTATCGATGAACGGCTGAAAGCAGGCGAGCGGTTGCCCGTCGATCACGAAGCCTCCTTAGTAAGGTTTTGTTCTGGGTAACCCTGGACACCAAGCAGGCACGCAGGATCAACCTCTCGAAAAAGAGGTTAATCCCGGTGGTATTGCAAGAATGCAGCCAAACAGGACTGATTAGTGTTTGCGCGAGTTCTGCATGATCAGTTTGATCAGTGGCCCCAGCGTGACGCCCAGGCGAGCCAGCCGAGTCAGGCTGCCGATACCGCCACCCTTGGCCCCCTTGCCGGTCAGAAAGCCCAACCCGATCACGGCCGCGATGCCCCAGAGCGGGGCGTGTTTGATGCCGAGACCGTCTTGCAGGTTTTGCGTCATGCCACGCACCCGTTGCAAGGGATGCAGCAGCTGTTGGGATTCGTGGCGAATTTCCTGGCGATGCATTTCCATGCGCAGGCGAATCAGCGCCTTGCGCATTTCCGTGCGCGAGCTGTTGCGGGGAAGTTCAGACAGGCTCATGGCAACAGACGCTCCCGATCATTGGCCAACTCTTCCAGGGTGCCGTGGAAGGGCGAGGACTCATCGAAAATCGCTGCTCTCAAGCGCATCGCACAGAACAACGCGGCGAGGGTATAGAACACACAGAGCCCGATGATTGCTGCCAGGCGATAGGTGTCCCAAAAAAGGATCAACACCAGCGTCGACAAGCCCACCAGCAATAACAAGGCAAAGACCAGCGTCAGGCCTGCAAACAACAACAGGCTTACCGTGCGTGCTTTTTGTTCCTGCAATTCAATGCCAAACAGTTCGACATGACTGTGCAGCAGTCCAAGAAACGCGGCACCGAGGCGCCGCGGGGATGAGCCGGTGCCCGTCGCAGACGGGCCGGATTCGCCGATCGCCATATTAGCGCCGAGTGGCCAGCAGGCCGATCAGGAAGCCCACGCCAGCCGCGATTCCGACCGATTGCCATGGGTTGGCCTGGACGTAATCTTCCGTGGCTGTGACAGCGGCTTTGCCGCGCTCGCGCACAGAGTCTTCGGTCAATCTCAGGGTTTCCCGCGCACGCAGCAGACTGTCATGGATCTGCTGGCGCAACTCATCGGCTTGATCGCCAGCCAGGGATTTGGTGTGTTCCAGCAACCTTTCAGTGTCGGTGACCAGTGTCTGAAAATCTTCCATCAAAACTTCTTGAGCAGTCTTTGCTGTGGTGCGTGCCATTGGTGATCTCCGTGAGTGGCTACTGAAGCGTTCGAGTATGAGCCTTGCGTGAAGGTTCAGTACAAATGACTGGTACAACTTTTGCTATGTCGTGGTGCGTCAGCCTGCGCCGTTGCGCTGTTGCCGGGCATGATTTCAGGAAAACCTTAACTCAAATAATCAAAACTCGCGCAAAGGTTCCGTTCTTGTGCGCCAAAGCGGTTCATCCGGATCAGCGCTTCAGTCTGGATCGGCTGCAACTTGGTGCGTCAGCCTTCTGCGCGAACTGCTTTGGTGCTTTTTTTCAGCCTTCAGGTCTGCCAATCCATGGAAAATCTGCAAAGTGCTGTGGACAGTCTGGTCCATAGCTCCAACACGTTGTTCATCCTTATCGGTGCGGTCATGGTCCTGGCCATGCACGCCGGTTTCGCCTTTCTCGAGGTGGGTACGGTTCGACAAAAAAACCAGGTCAACGCCTTGTCGAAGATCCTCAGCGACTTCGCCATTTCGACCCTGGCCTACTTCTTTATAGGCTATTGGATTTCCTACGGAGTCAATTTCATGCAGCCGGCGGCGGTGATCACCGCCGATCATGGCTATGGGCTGGTGAAGTTTTTCTTTCTGCTGACCTTTGCTGCGGCGATACCGGCAATCATTTCGGGAGGCATCGCCGAGCGCGCCCGGTTCGTCCCGCAGTTGTGTGCGACGGCGCTGATCGTGGCGTTCATTTATCCCTTCTTCGAAGGCATGATCTGGAATGGCAACTTTGGTCTGCAGGCCTGGTTGCTGGAGCGCTTTGGCGCCAGCTTCCATGACTTCGCAGGCTCTGTGGTGGTTCATGCCATGGGTGGCTGGCTGGCACTCGCGGCGGTGTTGTTGCTCGGCCCAAGGCAAGGTCGTTATCGCGATGGGCGACTCGTGGCATTCGCACCGTCGAGCATTCCCTTTCTGGCGTTGGGTTCGTGGATTCTGATCGTCGGCTGGTTCGGCTTCAACGTGATGAGCGCCCAGACCTTGCAAGGGGTCAGCGGGCTGGTCGCGGTGAATTCGTTGATGGCCATGGTCGGCGGCACCGTGGCGGCGTTGATCGCCGGGCGCAATGACCCGGGCTTCCTGCATAACGGTCCATTGGCCGGACTGGTGGCGATCTGCGCCGGATCGGATCTGATGCACCCGGTGGGCGCGTTGGTGACCGGTGCCATCGCCGGGGCACTGTTTGTCTGGTGCTTTACCGCCGCCCAAGGCAAATGGCATATCGATGATGTGCTGGGCGTCTGGCCTCTGCATGGGCTGTGTGGTGTCTGGGGCGGGATCGCTTGCGGCATCTTTGGTCAAACCGCCTTGGGTGGTTTGGGGGGCGTGAGCCTGATCAGCCAGTTGATCGGCACTTCTCTGGGGGTGATCGTGGCGCTGGTTGGCGGTTTTGCGGTGTATGGCACGATCAAGGTGTTCCATGGCCTGCGCCTGAGTCAGGAAGAGGAGTATTACGGCGCGGACTTGTCGGTTCACAAGATCGGTGCCGTGAGCCAGGATTGAATCAGCGTTCCTCATCGTCGGCACCGGGGTAAAAGCCATGCAGCAGGCGATAGCGGTCACGCCTTACCTGGTCGACCCGGTCTCGCACCTGCTGGCCGGGTATGCCCAGCATGACCAGCGCGTGGGAGGCGAGCATCAGGCTGGACTCCAGCAACTCGGGTACGACTTCGCTGGCGCCAGCCGCCTTCAACTCTGCCAACTGACTGTCGTCCCGTGTGCGCACCAGGATCGACACACTCGGGTTGAACCGGCGTGCCTCCTTGAGTATCAACAGTGCGATGTCCGTCTGATCCACGGCGACCACCATTAGTCTGGCGCGTTCCAGCCCTATGGCCACCAGCAGTTCGCCGCGACGTGAATCGCCGTAATGAACGCAGTTTTCATTGACGGCTGCTTCCTGAACCCGCACCGGGTCGGTATCCAGCGCAATGTACGGTTGATCTACATTACGCAGGACGCGCCCGATGGACTGACCTACGCGGCCATACCCACAGATCACCACGTGATTGTGCAAGCCAGCGTTGAGTGCGCTGATTTTTTCGAGTTCGGCTTCTTCGTTGGGCTTGTGGTGCAGGCGTGTGGCGATGTGGGGAGCGGCGCGCAGCAGTAAAGGCGTCACCAGCATCGAGCAGAACGTGGCGGCCAGCAGCAGGCCACCGAAGTCGGCGGGCATCAGTTTGCTCTGCTGCATCTGCGCCATCAGGGCAAAGCAGAATTCGCCCCCTTGAGCCAATGCCAGGCCGCTGCGCCAGGCGGTTTCGACATCACTGCCGCGCCATTTGACCAGCAGCGCGACCACGGTGCCTTTGATCAGCAGCAATCCCAGCGTCAGACCGAGAATCAGCAAGCCGTGGCTGGCAAACAAGCGCAAGTCGATCAACATGCCGATGCTGACGAAGAATACCCCGAGCAGAATGTCGCGAAACGGACGGATGTCCGCCTCGATCTGATGTCGGTAGTGGCTCTCCCCCAGTAGCATGCCGGCGAGAAAGGCGCCCAGAGCTGGGGAGAGGCCGAGCAGGTGAGTCAGCCAGGCCGTCAGCAGAACGATCACCAGCGCCAACAGCACGAACAGCTCAGCGGACCGGGACGCGGCGACTTCATGAAACAGCCGTGGCAAAAACCAGCGACTGACCAGCAGCAGACCGACGAACAGCACGATCGTCTTGCCCAGCGTCAATGGCAGAGCCCAATACCAGACCTGGTCGCTGTTACCGGCGAACACCGGCACCAGGGTCAGTAGCAGCACTGCGACCACGTCCTGGAACAACAGCACGGCGATGGCATTCTGGCCGTGGCGGCTGAAAAGCTCACCGAGGCTGCTTAACTCCTTGCTGACAATGGCGGTGGACGACAGCGCCAAACCGGCACCGAGTAACAGTGCAGGCGTGGTTGGCATGCCGAACAGCATCAGCAACACCCCCAGCGCGATCCCGGAAACCAGCACTTGCAGGCTGCCCAGGCCAAATACCACTTGGCGCAGTGCGAGCATTTTCGATAGAGAAAATTCAAGCCCGAGAGAAAACAGCAGGAACACCACGCCCAACTCGGCAAGGTCGGGCAACTCTTCGCTTTCATTCACCCAGTCGAACGCTGTCGGCCCGATCATCAGCCCTACGCACAGGTAACCCAGTACCGGAGGCAAGCGCAGGCGCTGGAACAATGCAATCACCACCAGAGAGGAGATGAAGATGATCAACAGATTGGCGAACACAAAAAACTCCGGTGAGGGTTCTGGCTACTCAAGCGTAGAAGTAAAAAAGACGCGAGCATCGTGCAAATGGCCGTTAAGGCGAATGATGTGCGTCAGGAGTTTACCGAAATCTCTTGAAATGCCATTGCTCAGACAGATAGGGCATCGGCTCGACTGCTTTTGATCGCGGGCCTAGAATGAGCGCTTACTTCGATGGGTCTTGTCGTCATGCCTCCTGAATGTCAGTTGTTCGGCACCGTTGGTTGCCATCTTTGTGAAGTCGCCGAAGCCATGCTGATGGAGTTTGTCGAGCGTGGTCTGTTGGTGGAACTGGTGGATATCGCTGACGATGAAACCTGGTTCGAAGCTTACAGTCTGCGTATTCCGGTGTTGCGACGGATCGATACCGGCGCTGAGTTGGGCTGGCCGTTCGGTGCCGATGAAGTGGTGGCGTTCCTGCGCGAACCCTGACGCTGCTGGCGATGCGCCCCACCTGTCGCGATCCTCGTTTCATCCCTTGGCCAAAGACAGGTTATTCGGTTACTGTATGTTCATACAGTTACTCCGATTGCCTGCCATGCTTTCCCCGGTTTCGGGTTTACGCAGGCGATCCCGGACGTCAGAGGGATGAACCTTGGTCAATGTCGAGCAATTGAAGAACAGCGTGAACCGGATGTCGGCGGACGTGGTGCGCGAGGCTGTCCTCGAACTGCGTTTGGATGGTCTGGTCACGGAGGGGAAAACACCCTTCAACAAATTGCATTTCAATACCTGTTTCGCCGAAATCGAAGCCTTGTTCCAGCGTGCGGGCTACCACCGGCAGCTGGATGTCGTGGGCTATCAGGGGTTGTTGTATGCGCTTTATGATCCGGGGCGCTGGGAAGCGGTCGATGTGCTGCGCTGGCTCAAGGAGTTCACCGAAGCGGCCGCTCGAGCACAGTCGATACCGGCCTGAGGATTCTCTTCTAGGTTCGTTCCGGCCACTGTTGGATAATGCCGCTCTGTATTGAGGGGTTAGAGCTTTTCGTATGTCCACTTCATCTTTTTCTGCCGCACACAACCAGGCCAGCACGCTCTATCTGCCGCCGGGGACGTGGCAGACCGTCCTCGATTGCCTGTGCGAACACTTCAGCGCCATCGGTCGTGAACAATGGCTGGACAGAATTGCTCGCGGTCGTGTCCTTGATGGGCAAGGCTTGCCGATCGCCCTGGACCTGCCTTACAGGGAAGGTCTGCGGATTCATTATTTCCGTGAGGTGCCGGACGAAAAACCGATCCCGGTAGTGGAGTCGATCCTCTATGCCGACGAGCATCTGGTGGTGGTGGACAAGCCGCACTTTCTGCCTGTGACTCCGGCGGGCGAATACGTGGAGCAGACATTGCTGCGACGGCTGATCCGTCGACTGGATAACCCGCATCTGGTGCCTTTGCATCGCATCGACCGGCATACGGCGGGGCTGGTGCTGTTTTCAGCCAACCCTCAGAGTCGGTCGGCGTATCAGTCATTGTTTCCTACACGCCAGATCGAAAAGCGCTATGAAGCAATCGCCCGGGCATTGCCTGAACACTCCTTCCCGCTGGTCCATAAAAGTCGACTTATCGATGGCGAGCCGTTTTTTCGCATGCAAGAAGGTCCGGGCATCAGCAATACCGAGACGGCTGTCGAGGTCAGGGAGAAAAACGGTGAACTCTGGCGTTATGCGTTGTACCCGGTGACGGGCAAGAAACATCAGTTGCGAGTTCACATGACAGCCCTGGGGGCCAGCATCTGCAATGATCCGTTCTATCCGCAGGTGCTCAAGGACGTAGAAGATGACTATGCCAACCCCTTGAAGCTGTTGGCCCAGGGGCTGCGATTTGTCGATCCGGTCACGGGGCAGGAAAGAGAATTCGAAAGCACCATCACCTTGCAGTGGTGATCACAGGGCTAACGACCCTGCTTTTCTTCAGCCACGAAAAAGCCCGCTTTAAAAGCGGGCTTTTCTGTATCTGGTTGTCGCCGTAAAGATTACAGATCTTTAACGGTACGGACCTGATCTTTGTTGACGCGGGTGTGCTTGCCATCCAGTTGTTCGAATTCGTAAAAGCCCGATTCTTCATCGTACTTAGGCGCGTCGACGGCCTGGATTTCTCGACCGTCATTCAAGGTGATCACTGTAGGCGATGCGCAACCGGCGAGGGTGGCAAGGCCCAGTGCGAGCATGAAAGTGGCGAGGGTCCGTTGAGTCATGGGTGTGTCTCCGAATGGGAATTCTTTTGGTTGCTGAGCTTGAGACGTATACAACGCGCGCAAGTTCCTTCGCGTGTCAGTCTGACACAGTGTGGTGTGTGCTTAACAGTTCCGGCGTATTGAGATTGGCCAGGCGGGGGTCGTTATCCGGGCATTGCAGGGCTGTGGCGCCCAGCTTGCGCATAAGGCGACCCGGGCTGCGCTCGCCTTCGTTCCAGGCAGTCTCGAAAGCCGCTGAAAGGGCGACGGGAATCATGCACAGCAAGGGTTCCCAATGTTCACCATGGCGCAGCATCATCGGTTTGTCCGGATGCTGTCCGGCGGTTTCACGCATGCTCTGGAGCAGCGCGGCATCGATGCGTGGCACATCGCAGGGCAGCACGAGTAAGCAGGCGTGACGGGCGGCCTTCAGGCCAGCGCGAATACCCGCCAACGGCCCCGGAAAGTCGCCTTCGTCGTCATGGACCAACTGATCCGCATAAGGCGCATATTTTTCCAGGTTTCTGTTGCAGGAGATGATCAGGTCATCACTCAGCGGGCGTGTCTTGCGGTGCAGATGCGCGATCAGCGGTTCGCCGTGCCAATCCAGCAATCCCTTGTCCTGACCGCCCATGCGTTGGCCGCGACCGCCGGCCAGGAGCAGAATGGAGCAAGGTGCCAGAGGTGTATTCGAGGTCATCGCACTTCTCCATGAGGGCGGCGAAAAAATGAGGCGCTGTGATATAACACCGGGCTGTTTCTCCTACAACTGGACGAGCCTATGAAAGCCAAGGCTGATGTACCTTTCGCACCGCTCAACATCGCGGTGCTGACTGTCAGCGATACCCGTACCCTGGAAACCGATACCTCAGGCCAGGTCTTCGTCGACCGTTTGAGCGCTGCCGGTCATAACCTGGCGGCCCGTGTATTGCTTAAAGATGACCTCTACAAAATTCGCGCGCAAGTCGCCAACTGGATTGCTGATGAGGTCGTGCAAGTGGTGCTGATCACCGGCGGTACCGGGTTCACCGGTCGCGACAGCACGCCCGAAGCCGTGAGTTGCCTGCTGGATAAACAGGTCGATGGTTTTGGTGAATTGTTCCGGCAGATATCGGTAGCGGATATCGGCACCTCGACGGTTCAGTCCCGGGCCTTGGCTGGTCTGGCCAATGGCACGCTGGTGTGCTGCTTGCCGGGCTCGACCAACGCGGTGCGCACCGGTTGGGACGGCATTCTCGCCGAGCAACTGGATTCTCGTCACCGTCCGTGCAATTTCGTGGCCCATCTGAAACAGGCGGCACCCTGTGAAACCCGCGGGTAAGCCAGGCAAGACAGGCAGTCTGATGGCTGTCGAGGTGGCACTGGCGCGTTTACTGGAAATGGCCGACGCCTCGAAGATTCGTGAGCACGAACGCTTGCCGTTGGCGCAGGTTCAGGGGCGTGTCCTGGCCGCTGACCTGGTCTCGACACTTGATTTGCCACCTTGGCCCAACAGTGCCATGGACGGTTATGCCTTGCGCGTGGCCGACTGGACGGGAGAGCCGTTGGTGGTCAGTCAGAAGATTTTTGCAGGCCAGGCCCCGGAGCCCTTGAAGCCAGGTACTTGTGCGCGGATCTTCACTGGCGCGCCTGTGCCCGCTGGTGCCGACTGTGTCGAGATGCAGGAGAACGCCGAGGTTCAGGCGGATGAGCGAGTACGTTTCACCGAAACCATGACCCCAGGAAAGAACATCCGTCCACAAGGTCAGGAGGCCACCGTCGGTGAGCTGATCCTGCCCGCCGGAACGCGTCTGGGGCCTATTGAGCAGGGGCTGGCGGCATCGCTGGGATGCGCTGAGCTGGACGTGGTTCGCAAGGTTCGTGTTGCGGTCTTGTCTACCGGTGATGAGTTGATTGAGCCTGGTCAGGCCCTTGGGCCAGGACAGATCTACAACAGTAATCGAGTGTTGCTTTGCAGCTGGTTGCAGCGGTTAGGTTGTGAGGTGATCGATGCCGGTATTCTTCCCGATGATTTAGCGACCACTCGTGCCCGCCTCGGTGAGTTGAAGGATGTCGACCTGATTCTCTCGACCGGTGGCGTATCGGTGGGAGAGGCTGACTTTCTGGGCATTGCTTTGCGGGAAGAGGGCGAATTGACGCTGTGGAAGCTTGCCATCAAACCAGGCAAGCCGCTGACGTTCGGGCATTTTCGCGGCGTGCCCGTGATCGGTTTACCCGGCAATCCGGCGTCTACCCTGGTCACTTTTGCTCTGTTGGCAAGGCCCTACCTTTTGCGCCGCCAAGGCGTAAAAGAAGTTGAGCCCCTGAAGTTTCAGGTGCCGGCAGGGTTTGTCTGGCCAAAGGCTGGTAACCGACGTGAGTACTTGCGCGGACGTCTGGAGAATGGCCGGGCAATCATCTACAGGAATCAGAGCTCTGGCGTACTGCGCAGTGCTGCCTGGGCTGACGGTCTGGTTGAAGTGCTGGAGGACCGTACGTTGATTGAGGGTGATTGGGTGAGCTTCATCCCGCTGAGTGAAGTCTTGAGCTGATACAGGCACTGGTTTTGCCCCGCAAGCCCGGTTGATCGCATCGGGCTTGCGTGCGTGACCATTTCTTAATGTGCCAGAAGTGTCACGACCTGATCGAAGCGGCTGTTGGCGATCCAGGCCAGAAGACCCAGGATCACGGCTGTTGCGCCAGCTGAATAGGCAAGCCTGTGTTTGATGGATTTGACGTCACCCCGGACTTCATCCATGTCTCTGCGGATGTACTTGAGGTGTGTCTCCAGTTCAATGACGCGAGGTTCCATGTCCACTTCTCCGGCGTGCTTTGCGCTGTTTTTGAGTTCAGCCTGATGATTGGCGCGATTTTCTGCGAACGGCGCGACCGGAGTTACCGGTAGTCTGAGGTCATGGCTTTGCATGGACTAACTGGCTCCTTGCGTTAAAACCATTCAGGTGATCGATGCCGTTGTTGCTTGCGCTTTTTGAGGCCCTTAAGGGGGTTTCATTCATTTTTTCACGTCCCTGTGTAATTAACGGGTGATAACTGATAACCGAGATCCAACGGTGTACCAATTGTTCGGATGGGTCAATTGAGCCGATTCCTCATGTTTTGTACGAAAAAATACCGCTCTGTAGGACTCACGTTTCCTTCCCTTGGAAATAATTGAAATCCAGTCGACTTTTATCAGGGGCTGCGAGGTCAACATATCCCATGGAATTGCGGATATGGGAGTGGCAAAAATGAGCGAGCGCAAGGCACTGTTGATTCTGCATGGCAAGCAGGCACTCAATGAGGAGGTCCGTGCAGCCGTCGAAGGCAAGCGCCAGCAGGGCTGGAAACTGGCTGTTCGACTGACCTGGGAGGCCGGTGATGCGCAGCGGTTGGTGGAAGAAGCGCTGACGGCAGGCTATACGCATCTGATTGCCGGCGGCGGCGACGGTACCTTGCGTGACATCGCTGAAGCCATGGCGGCGCATTCGACGCAGGCCAGCCTGGTACTTTTGCCCTTGGGCACCGCCAATGATTTTGCTCGTGCTGCCGGTGTGCCTCTGGAGCCCGCTCAGGCGTTGGATCTTCTGGAGGCTGTCCCGCGAACCATTGATCTGGGAGAAGTAGGCGGTCAGGTTTTCCTGAACATGGCCACTGGCGGCTTTGGCAGTCAGGTCACGGCCAATACCTCCGAAGATCTGAAAAAAATTCTTGGCGGCGCCGCTTATCTCTTCACGGGTTTATCGCGCTTCAGTGAGTTGCATGCGGCCTATGGCGAGTTGCAGGGGCCAGATTTTCACTGGCGCGGCGAATTGCTGGCATTGGGCATTGGCAATGGCCGACAGGCTGGCGGTGGTCATGTGTTGTGCCCGCAGGCGCTGGCTGACGATGGTCTGCTGGATATCAGCATTTTGCCCGCGCCACAGGAAGTGGTCGGTACCTTGAAAGATTTGCTGGCCGATGGCTTCGGCATCGATAACATGTTTGTGCGAGCTCGCTTGCCATGGGTCGAGATCAAAGTCTCGGAGGGCCTTTACATCAACCTTGATGGTGAACCTCTGGAGGGCGACAGTCTGCGTTTCTCGGCGCGCCCGGCGGCATTGCGGGTGCATTTGCCCGAGGGCTCGCCGCTATTGAGTGTCTCGAATCCAGCTAATCGTCCAGACTGATGATTTGCTCGCGCACGGCGAACAGCACCAGACCGGCCACATCGTAGATCTGCAAGCGTTTCATGATCTGCGAGCGGTGGGTTTCGACAGTCTTGATGCTCAGGCCCAGGCCATTGGCGATTTCCCGGGTGGATTTTCCGCGAACAATCAGTCGCAGGATTTCCAGCTGACGTGCCGTCAGATTGTGCGAGTCCTGGGTTTGCGTCTGATTTTTCTGGGTTCGGGTCAGCGCCTGGTTGATGACGGTATGGGCAATGGCCGGGCTCAGGTAGCGTTCGTTATTGCGCAAGGCATCCAGGGCATGTTCGAGTTCGGTGGCCGTGGTGTCCTTGAGCAGGTAGCCATGAGCCCCTGATTCCAGGGCCTGCATGATAAGCGCCGGGTCGGTGTGCATCGACAGGATGAGCACTTTGCACTGCGGGCGTACGCGCTTGAGTCGCTGCAAGGCTTCAAGACCACTGGTTTCCTTCATGGAAATATCCAGCAGAATGATGTCCGGGGACAGCTGCTCGACCATCTCGACTAACAGCGAGCCGTCATTGGCCTCCCCGATTACCGCATAGCCGGGAATATCCAGCACCAGGGCGCGCACGCCAGCCCTGATAAGCGAGTGGTCATCCACCAGAAGTAAGTTACAAGTCAATGCATAACCTTATTGGTACTGGCCCGTTCCAGCGCACGCGGCGCCCAGGGGAAGAGTGCTTCGATTTGAGTGCCTTTGCCCGGCTCGCTGGTCACGGTCAGTGTGCCACCTAACTGATCGATCCGTTCCGACATCCCGGCCATTCCGCGTTGCCCCTCGCGAGCGGGATCTGCCGCTGGCGCGAAACCCAGGCCGTCGTCGCTGATCAACAACGTCAGGCCTTGGGGCTGGCGTTGCAGGCGGACCAACAAATTACTGGCCTCGGCGTGACGCAGTATATTGGTAACCGCTTCTTGGGTGATGCGAAAGGCTGCCACCGTCATTTCCTCCGGTATGCCCGTCAGGCGTTGATGGCATTCCAGGCTCCAGTGCACGGAGGTATTGGCCAGGGTCCTGAGTAAATGTGCACGCAGGCTGGCTTCCAGCCCGAGACTGGCCAGTTGCCGCGGATTCAGGATGGCCGACACATCTCGCACCTTGGTGAGTGTTTCGTCCAGCGTATCGCACAGTACCGAACACTGACCCTGCAGTTCTTCGGGCATTCGACGTTTGAGCCATTCACTTTGAAGTTTCGCGGCGGTCAGCAATTGACCGATGTCATCATGCAGTTCCCGACTGAGCCGATGGCGTTCGTTTTCCTGCACTTGCAGCAGACGGTCAGCCAGTTCTTGAGGTTGAAACTTTATCGATTTGCGCGAAAGGCAATGTCCCACCCAGACACAGGTCAGCGCTGCACTATTGAGCACCAGCAGACTCAACGGCACAGATATGGACAAGCTGTAGACCAGCAGGCTGCCAAGCGCCGAACAGATACACAGAAAAAGCGTGAACCGGCGCGCGTTTTTTTGGGAGGGTGGCCACAGGGTAATTGACTTGAGGCTGGCGTACATAGCGGATGGAGCCAATAGATGTTCGCTGCGGGCAGACCGGCCACAAGGGCTGACGGGTCTCTGTGTGGAAATCGTTGTGTGAAGTCGCCTTCATGGCTGTGGTGCAGTGCTGGAAATGCAGCCTTCAGGGTGCTTGGCTGGCTTCACTGTGCCATTAATTGGCGTCAACTAATGGTCCGCATACTACCACTTAACATACCGTTGGTCGCGTTCGGTATATAGCTCTATATAGTCAAAATACAGTTTTTGGACGATGGTTCCATAATGGAAAAACTTTCGATTGTTGTCGTCGGAAGATATCGATTGCCAGGCATTTTGTTTTTATTGCCCACTATCTGAAGTCGAGACAGGGATAACTATCTCGAACTGTCTTCGACGCAATGCCCATTCAATTGCGGCATGAGCGCATCAAGTTATAGGGCGGCGTCATGGCAATAGAAAAGCACAACACGGCCAGGGTTGATGTTTTTAAGCTTGCCGTTCCGAGAACGAAACCAACCTGAAGGGTCTGGCATGGCTGGGCGGCTGAAACTGACTTTGTCCCACTTGAAACGCAAACGCTTCTATCAGTGAGGTCTGTTCAGTGTCATCGAGACTGAGTTGGCCGGTAGTCTGATCGATGAGTTCGAGTTGCCAGGCCAATAATGTGAAGCAGTCCTTGAGCGCGTCCAGGGCTTGATCGTGCAGGTCCATGTGGTTCTGCGCGCAGCTCAGTAATCCATGGATATGCAGCGAAAACTCCGAGACCGCCGCCAGTGCCAAGGCATCGGCCTTGCTGGACAGCTTGAGAAGGGTGCTGAGCATGCAATCGATGGCGTCCTTGTCATTGCTGATCAGTTGCAAATGACTCAGGCATTCCTCGGATTTGGCCAAGAGTGTTTCAGCCTCAACGAGAAATTCCGGAAATCGCTGAGCCCACTCTTTGGTGTCGTTCGGCATGCTTATCTCCACAACGTCGTGTCAGATGAGGGAATGTCGTGTGTGCCGACGAGAACCATAGGTGTCCCCGCGCTGCCAAGCCTTCGTGATATCGCGCTCCGGCAGATTTGAGCGCCGGCAGGGGAACTCGAGAGGGTGGATGGCCACTGACCTGCAATCGCACACAAAAGCCTGACTCCATTCATGCAATGAGAATGGCGTCACATTAATGGCTATTGGATATTGCGAATATCAGGTTGGGCCTGATTGTTACTAGGGGAATCCCTTACGCAGGGGAACCTAACGTGCAAACCGAGGTCGCGCCGCAGGGAAGGAAGCAGATGAAAATCACGGAGCCAGTAAAGCATGATGTTAATGTGACATCAATGCCTGAACCTGGCATTTTGTCTGGGGGTCAAGGTCCGGCAAAAACAGCCGATAACTCCCTTTAGTGAATTCATCAGAACAAGCCCAGGAGTCATTAATGGCCGGCATTCTCGACACGGTAGACCAACGCACGCAACTAGTGGGTGAGAATCGCCTGGAAATTCTCATGTTTCGGCTGGCCGGACGGCAATTGTTTGCGATCAACGTCTTCAAGGTCCAGGAAGTGCTTCAGCTGCCGAAGCTGACCCTGATGCCGCAACGCCATCCCTTTGTTTGCGGCGTGGTCAACCTGCGTGGCCAGACGCTGCCGGTGATCGATCTGTCCCAGGCCATCGGCATGCGCCCGTTGGTGCCAAGTCCCACCAGTACCATTATTGTCACCGAGTACAACCGCTCGGTGCAGGCGTTCCTGGTCGGTGGCGTGGACCGCATCGTCAACATGAACTGGGAAGCCATTTTGCCGCCGCCGGCCAGTGCCGGTCGCCAGCATTACCTGACCGCCATCAGCAAAGTCGATGATCAGTTGGTGGAAATCATCGACGTCGAGAAAGTCCTGGCGGAGATCGTTCCGTACAACGCCAAGGTATCGCGCGACAAACTCGACGATCCGGTGCTGGAGCGTGCCCGTGGCCGCGAAGTGCTGCTGGTGGATGACTCTAACGTGGCCTTGTCGCAATTGCGCGACACGTTGGGTCAGTTGGGCGTGAAGATGCACATTGCCAGCGATGGCTTGAAGGCGCTGAACATGCTCAAGGCCTGGGCAGATACGGGCGAAGTCATGACCGACAAGCTGCTGATGATCTTCACCGATGCGGAAATGCCGGAGATGGATGGCTATCGCCTGACCACCGAAATCCGTAATGACCCCCGTTTGCGTGGCCTTTATGTGGTCTTGCACACCTCGCTGTCGGGCAGCTTCAACGACTCGATGGTGAAGAAGGTCGGCTGCGACAACTTTCTCTCCAAATTCCAGCCCGACAAACTCGTCGACGTGGTGCGCCAGCGCCTTATGCTCGACGCAGTGCCGACAAGTTAAGCCCCGGCGCATTCTTTGTAGCAGCTGGCATTACAGCTTAATTTAGAGGCATTAGGACAAGCCCCCTCGCCACGGGGCCTTTGATTCGGCAATCAAGCTCGTATAGGGTGGCGTTTTTACCCACCAGGGAGCTGGCCATGCGTCTGAGCGCGCTTTATCGTTTTCCATTGAAATCCGGCAAGGGCGAGACCCTCAATGAGGTCAGCCTGGACAAGCTGGGACTGGACGGTGATCGACGCTGGATGCTGGTGGACGAAGCCAGTGGGCGCTTTCTGACCCAACGCGCGGTCGCGAAAATGAGTCAGCTGTCGGCGTTGTGGAGTGCCGACGGCGGCTTGACCCTCAGTGCCCCGGGCCATTCAACGATCGATATTGCGTTGCCTGACGGCGATGCCGATTTGCGTGGCGTGACCATCTGGCGCGACACCTTGCGCGTCCCCGATGCCGGCGATGCGGCGGGTGCCTGGGTCAGTGAGTTCATCGGCAAGCCGACGCGTCTGGTGCAAGTGCCGCTTGATCGCGCACGGACCACCCAGGCCGGCTATGGCAAGGACGACGATCAGGTGGCGTTTGCCGACGGTTTCCCGTTGTTGCTGATTGGTCAGGCGTCGCTGGAAGACTTGTCGAGCAAAGTCGGGCGGCCGCTGGAGATGTTGCGTTTCCGGCCCAATCTGGTGATCGAGGGCAGTGAAGCGTATGCCGAAGATAGCTGGAAGCGCATCCGCATTGGCGATGTCGAATTCCGCGTGGTCAAGTCCTGCTCACGCTGCATTCTGACCACCATCGACCCGCAGACCGGCGAACGCAGCGAAGATCGTGAACCGCTGGCCACATTGCAGAAATACCGCGCCGAGGCCGACGGCGCGATGTTCGGGCAGAATCTGGTCAACGACGGCAATGGCCGGCTTGAAGTCGGCATGCCCGTGACGATCCTCGAATAAAAGCCCTTCAAAATAAAAAATGCCCGCGTCCAAGGACACGGGCATTTTTTTTGTCGCTGTGAAAACCCGGGGGGTTAACCGCGGTATTCGCACAGGTAAGCGGTGTCGACGGCCACTTTCAGCTGGAACTTGCTGTTGGCGGGCACGTTGAACTGGCTGCCGGCGGCGAAGGTTTCCCAAGCATCGCTGTCAGGCAGTTTGACGGTCAGGGCGCCGGACACCACGTGCATGATTTCACGCTGGCTGGTGCCGAATTCGTATTCGCCCGGTGCCATGACGCCGATGGTCGCTGGACCTTCAGCGGTGCCAAAGGCGATCGACTTGACGGTGCCGTCGAAGTACTCGTTGACTTTAAACATGGGCGGTTCCTCGAAAAGGGCTAAAAAGGGCCGGCCAGTATGCACAAGGTGTCGATAGGCGTCACCTCCTGCACTCAAGGATTCGCGGGGAAAACCAGCGGTAACAAACGCGCAGTATTGCGCGCGTCTTCCAGCGCCCGATGCTGCTGACCGTTGAACTGCAGGCCCGCCAGCTGCAAGGCTCCATTAAGCCCCAGCGGGCGCTCCAGCCGACGAGCCTTGGCGAAGCGTTGCTTGAGGTTCATGTGCGGCACCCGGCTCAGGGCGCTGTCGAGTTGCAGGCGCTGCCAGTCTTGAAGCAGCTGTTTGCGGTCGTAATCGCCCCAACTGGCCCAGCCTTCCAGGCGTGCGTGATGCTGGCCGAGCCAGCGTTCGAACAACGGCCAGACGTCGGTGAGCGGTTGTGAGGCATCGATATTGGCCTGGGTGATGTGGGTCAGTTCCCGGCAAAACGGCGTCAGCAAGGGCCGGCGCAACGGGCGCACGAAGCACTGGAAGTGATCCAGTTCCTGGCCCTTGCGGTCCACGAGGGTGGCACCGATTTCGATGATTTCCATTTCCGTTACTGGCCAGCCACCCTCATCGGTGGTGGCTTCCAGATCAATGACCAACCAGTGAGGCATCGCAGGGTTCCTGGTATCCGCGTCCTGATAGGGCTTGAGCGTAGCCAAACCCGGCGGATCCGCCTAGCGGCTTATCCGACCTCTAACAAAATCTGACGATTTTTGACCTGATCGCCGACCCTGACCTGCAAGCGTTTAAGCACTCCGTCAATCCCCGATTTGAGCGGATGCTCCATTTTCATTGCTTCGAGCACCACCAATAGCTGACCTTTGCTGACCGGGCTGCCCTCACTGACCAGTACGTCGACGATCGCCCCGTCCATCGGCGCCTTGAGCGTGCCGGAACTGACACTGGCCTGGCTGCTGACCAGTGCCTGGGTTCGATCGACCAGCCGCAGGCTGCCGGGGCGCGTGAACAACCACAGTTGCCCGGCCTCGAGGCGGTAGGCATGGCGTTGGCGGATGCCGTCGATTTCCAGCGTGGCCCAACGTCCGTCGCACTGTATGACCTTCAGTTCGAGGGCACGAGCGTCGATCTGAACACGGTAGGGTTTGCCAGGTTCAGCGTTCAATTCTACTGGCCAATCCTGATCCTCCAGGCCGATTCGGTAGTGCAAAGGCACGCTGGCGTTGTTGCGCCAACCGGCCAGCGGGGTGCGGTGAGCCTGCGCTGAAGCCTGATAAAACAGCGCCGCAGCGATGGCCAGTTCTTCGGCTCTCGGCACATGGGGATGCAGGCAGGGATGATCGGCGAAGTGCGTGGGGATGAACCCGGTGCTGAACTTGCCGCTGATGAACTGCGGATGTTCCAGCAGGCAGGCGAGCAAGCGCTGATTGCTTTGCACGCCCAGCAGCACGCTGTCCTGTACCGCCCGCAGCAACTTACGCCGGGCTTCTTCGCGGGTAGCGCCGTGGGCGATGAGCTTGCCCAGCATCGGATCATAAAACGGACTGACAGACTGGCCCTCGATCAAGCCATGGTCGATCCGCACACCGCCCGGCAACGCAGGTTCCCAGGCTGCGATTCGCCCGGTTTGCGGCAGAAATCCTTGGGCTGGGTCTTCGGCATACAGACGCACTTCCATGGCATGGCCGTTGAGCTGAACCTGCTCCTGTTGCAACGGCAGTGGCAGTCCTTCGGCCACGTGAAACTGCCAGGCCACCAGATCGAGGCCGGTGATCAGCTCTGTCACCGGGTGTTCCACTTGCAGCCGGGTGTTCATTTCCAGAAAGTAGAAATGCCCGCGAGCATCCAGCAGGAACTCCACAGTGCCGGCGCCGACATAATTCACCGCGCGCCCCGCCTTGAGCGCCGCTTCGCCCATGGCCTGGCGCAAGTCGGCAGTCATCACCGGGCAGGGCGCTTCTTCGATGATTTTCTGATGCCGACGCTGGATCGAACAATCGCGCTCACCAAGATAGATCAGGTTGCCGTGCTGATCGCCAAACACCTGAACTTCGACGTGACGCGGGTCGATCAAGGCTTGTTCGAGGATCAGTTCGTCGCTGCCAAACCCATGCAGTGCCTCGGAGCGTGCGGTGCGAATCTGCTCCAGCAACTCTCCAGCGCTGTGCGCCAGGCGCATGCCACGACCGCCGCCACCGGCACTGGCCTTGATCATCAGCGGGTAGCCGATGCTTTCGGCTTCACGGCCGAGGGTCGCGTCGTCCTGTTCGCTGCCCTGATAGCCTTTGATGCAGGGCACGCCCGCTTTGATCATGGCGAGTTTCGACAGACGTTTGCTGCCCATCAGTTCGATGGCCTCGGGGCTCGGGCCGATGAAGATGATGCCGGCCTGTTGGCAGGCGCGGGCGAATTCTGCGTTTTCCGAGAGAAAGCCGTAACCGGGGTGGATCGCATCGGCACCGGTGCGCCGGGCGGCGTCGATGATTGCCTGAATGTTCAGGTAAGACTGCTGCACCGGGGCCGGGCCGATGTTCACGGCTTCGTCGGCCATCTGCACATGCAAGGCATCGGCGTCGGCGTCGCTGAATACTGCGACGGTGCGGTAGCCCAGCGCTTGCGCGGTGCGCTGGATGCGGCAGGCGATTTCACCGCGGTTGGCGATCAGGATTTTGCTGAAGGCGGGCATGGACGCTTTCCTTGAATTTTGCGGTGTCATTCAGGGCCTCTTCGCGAGCAAGCCCGCTCCCACATTTGAAATGCATTCCCCTGTGGGAGCGGGCTTGCTCGCGAAGCTTTTAAGAAGCCCAACCCGGTTTTCGCTTTTGCACAAAAGCCATGGTCCCCTCGACCCCTTCATCCCCAGTCACCGCTTCACTAAACCACTCGGCGGCCTGATCCAGCAGTCCATCCGAAAGTTGCCCCGCACTCGCCAGCAAGAGTTTTTTGGTCGCCGCATTCGCCCCCGGAGCACAACACAACACATGGGCCAGCACTTCATCGAGGCGCTCGGCCAAGGCTTGCGGGTCATGCTCGACAAAATGCACCAATCCCATCCGCCGGGCCTGGGTGCCATCGAACCGTGCGGCGGTCAGGGCCAGTCGGCGGGCCTGGGTCAGGCCGATGCGCTGCACCACGAACGGTGCGATCTGCGCCGGCAACAGGCCGAGGCTGGTTTCCGGCAGGCCGAATTGCGCCTGATGATCGGCCATGGCTATGTCACTGACGCAGGCCAGACCGAAGCCGCCGCCAAGCACAGCGCCTTGCAGCACCGTGATGACCACTTGCGGCGCATGCTGAGCTTCTTCCAGCAAGGCGCCGAACGCACGGTTCAATTCGCGGTAGGCGGTCGCGCCTTGCGCGCGGGCATTGGCCATGTCCTTGATGTCGGCACCGGCACAAAAATGCCCGCCGGCACCGCCGATCACCAACGCGCGAACCTGCCGGTCATCGCGCACCGCCGCCAGCACCGCACGCAGCTCGGCGACCATTTGCAAGCTCATGGCGTTGCGACTGTCGGGGCGATTGAGGGTGATGTGCAGGACGCCGTTATGCCGTTCGAGCAACAGAGTCTGGCAAACGGGAAGGGTGTTCATTTCTTTTTCCCCGGCAGGATGCCCATGAGTTTGCAGATGATCCCCAGCATGATTTCGTCGGCACCGCCGCCGATCGACACCAGCCGCACATCGCGGTAAGCCCGCGCCACCGGGTTGTCCCACATGAAGCCCATGCCGCCCCAATATTGCAGGCAACTGTCGCTGACCTCCCGACCGAGGCGCCCGGCCTTGAGTTTGGCCATGGACGCCAGACGGGTGACGTCCTGGCCTTTGATGTATTGCTCGGTGGCTTGATAGACCAGCGCCCGCAGGCATTCGATTTCGGTTTGCAGCTCGGCCAGGCGGAAATGGATGACTTGATTGTCGATCAGCGCATTGCCAAAGGTTTTGCGCTCCTTGCAGTACTCGATGGTGCTGTCGACGCAGTACTCCAGGCCTTTGATCATGTTTGCGGCGCCGAACAGCCGTTCTTCCTGGAACTGCAGCATCTGCATCATGAATCCCGCGCCTTCGTGGCCGATGCGGTTGCGTTGCGGCACGCGCACGTTGTCGAAAAACACCTGGGCGGTTTCCGAGCTGCGCATGCCGAGCTTGTCCAGGTGCGAGCTGAGGCTTATGCCAGGGCTGTTCATCGGCACCATGATCAGCGACTTGTTGATGTGCGGTTTGTCATCCGAGGTGTTGGCCAGCAGGCAAATGAAATCGGCGCTCGGCGAGTTGGTGATCCACATCTTGCTGCCGTTGATCACGTAGTCGTCGCCGTCCTTGCGGGCGGTGGTTTTCAAGCCTGCTACGTCGGAGCCTGCACCGACTTCGGAGACGCCAATGCAGCCAACCTGCTCGCCGGTGATCGCGGGGCGGAGGAATTCTTCGCGCAGTTCATCGGAGCCGAAACGCGCCAGGGCCGGGGTGCACATGTCGGTCTGCACGCCGATGGACATCGGAATACCGCCGCAATGAATGGTGCCGAACTCTTCGGCGGCCACAATCGAATAGCTGTAGTCGAGCCCCATGCCGCCGAATTTTTCCGGTTTGGAAATCCCCAGCAGACCAAGGTCGCCCGCCTTGCGGAAGATCTCATGGATCGGAAAACGCCCGGCTTTTTCCCATTCCTCGACATGAGGATTGATCTCGTGATCGACGAATTGGCGGACAGTGCGGCGCAGTGCTTCGTGTTCCTGGGTGAAGATCATTTTTTATTGTTCTCCTGTGATCGTTCCCACGCTCTGCGTGGGAATGCAGCCTTAGACGCTCCGCGTCATCAAAAACGGGCTACGCCGAAACTGTTGGGTTGCAGCGAACGAACCTCGGCCTCATGGCAGATGTCCAGCAAATACCCGAGCAACGTGCGGGTGTCCCGCGGATCAATCAGCCCGTCGTCCCATAGATTGGCGCTGCCATACAACGCGGTGGACTGGCTGTCGAGCTTCTGCGCGGTGACTTGTTCCAGCATGTCGAGCATTTTCGGGTCGGGCACCAACCCGTCCTTGAGCTGTTTGGCTTCGGTGACGATCCGCAGCACTTTGCCGGCCTGAGCGCCGCCCATCACCGCGGTGCGGCTGTTGGGCCAGGCGAAGATGAAACGCGGGTCGAGGCCACGGCCGCACATCGCGTAGTTGCCAGCGCCGTAGGAACCACCGACGACAATCGTCAGTTTGGGCACTCGGGCATTGGCCACCGCTTGAATCATTTTCGCGCCGTGCTTGATCACGCCTTGTTGTTCCGACTCGGTGCCGACCATGAAACCGGTGGTGTTGTGGAAAAACAGCAGGGGCGTCTGGCTCTGGTCGCAGAGCTGAATGAACTGTGCAGCCTTGCTCGCACCTTTGGGCGTAATCGGGCCGTTGTTGCCGATGAAGCCGCAGGCTCGACCCTGAAGCTGCAAATGCCCGCAGATTGTTTGCTGGTCGAACTCGCCCTTGAATTCGAGGAAGTTCGACGCGTCGGCAATCCGGGCGATGATTTCGCGCACGTCGTAGGGCTTTTTCGGGTCATCCGGGATCAGTCCCAGCAGTTCGTCGATGGGGTAGAGCGGTTCTTCCCACCGACGTTCGGGTAACCATGGCAACTGATCGTTCCACGGCAACAGGCTCATGATCTCGCGCACCTGGCGCACGCCATCAGCATCGTTCTCGGCCAGGTATTCGGCGGTGCCGGCGGTTTGCGCGTGCATCTGGGCGCCGCCCAGTTCTTCGTCGGTAGCGACTTCACCGGTGGCGGCCTTGAGCAGCGGCGGCCCGGCAAGAAACAGCTTGGCCTTGCCGCGCACCACCACCACGTAATCCGACAACCCCGGCTGATAAGCACCGCCCGCCGTGGCCGAGCCATGGACCACGGTGATTTGCGGCAAGCCCATGGCCGACATCCGCGCCTGATTGGCAAAGCTGCGCGCGCCTTCGACGAAAATCTCCGCCGCGTAATTGAGGTTGGCGCCCCCGCTCTCCGCGAGGGTGATCACCGGCAGTTTGTTTTCCATGGCGATCTGTTGCAGGCGCAGGGACTTTTTCAAACCACTGGGGGAAATGGTTCCACCCTTGATCGCGCTGTTGTTCGCCACCACCAAAACCCGCGCGCCGGAAACGTAACCGATGCCGGCGATCAAACCGCCGCCGGCCGAACTGCCGTCCTTGTCGTCGTGCAGCTTATAGCCGGCCAGGCTCGCCAGTTCGAGGAACGGCGCGCCGGGGTCAAGCAGCAGGTTAAGTCGCTCCCGGGGCAGCAGTTGCCCGCGCTTGTCGAACCTGGGCTTGGCTTCGGCGGCTTTGTTCAGCAGGTTCTGTTCGAGCTGGCGGACCTGCTCGATGCCGGCCAGCATGGCCGCACGGTTACGGGCGAACGATTCGCTGAACGGGTCTACCTGGGACTGGATGACCGGCATGGTTATTCCTTGTCCTTGGGTTCATCTGGTTTGGAGACGTCTGGTTTGGAGGTGTCAGGTTTGGACGCGTCGGGTCTGAGTACTTCGGGTAAATAGGCGCGGTGAAAGCCGTTGTACGAATGACTGTTCTGCGCCTTGTGCATCGGCCACGCCCGCCCGCCAAGGCTGGCGGCGCCGTCGATGCGCAACGTGCTGCCGCTGACAAAAGCGGCTGCCGGGCTGAGCAGGAAAACAATCGCCGCGCTGATTTCCGATTCGGTGCCGATGCGCTTGAGCGGTACGTGTTCGCACAGGGTCGGGATTACGGCCCGGAACGCACCTTCGTAGGTGTCCATGCCGCTGGAGGCGACCCAGCCTGGCGCGACCGCGTTGACCCGCACGTCGGCATAGCCCCATTCAAACGCGGCGGTCTTGGTGAAGTTGTCCATGCCCGAGCGCGCCGCGCCCGAGTGACCCATGCCGGGCATGCCGCCCCACATGTCGGCGAGCATGTTGACGATGGCGCCGCCGTGCTTGCTCATGGACTGATTGAACACCTCACGGGCCATCAGAAAACCACCCACCAGGTTGGTGCGCAGTATGGTTTCGAAACCTTTCTGATTGATCGACGCCAGGGGCGAGGGGTACTGCCCGCCGGCATTGTTGACCAGCCCATGAATCGGCCCGTGTTTGCGGATCAGCTCGCTGACCAGTTGCGTGACGGCGTCTTCATCGCGGATATCGCAGACCTGCCAACTGGCTTTACCGCCGTCTTCGGTGATTTCAGCGGCGACCTTTTTCAGTTTCTCGGCATTACGCCCCACCAGCAGCACCTGCGCGCCGAGGGCTGCGAGCTCGTGGGCGGTGCAACGGCCGATACCGCTGCCGCCACCGGTGACGATGATGTTCTGGCCAGCGAACAGGTCGGGTTTGTAAATCGAGTCATAAGCCATGGCGACGGTCCTCTAGTTGACCTGATCGGCGATGCGCTGCGGCACCGGAATCTGGATCTCCAGCAGTTGTTGAGCGAACGCCTTGCCTTGCGGATCGATCCGCAGGCTGGCCACGCCACCGCCGCCGAGTGCGTTCTCCAGAAGAAAATTAAAGCTCTGAGTGCCGGGTAAATACCAGCGTTCGACACGCCCGTGGATCGGGTCGAGGACATGGCTCATCCAGTCGACCATCACCTCAGGTGTCAGCGCTTCGGCGATCCACGGCAGATAGTCGGGATGGCGGGCCATGACGCCGATGTTGCTGTGATTGCCCTTGTCGCCGGAGCGCGCCACGGCGAGTTTGATCAGGGCCACGCTGGCGTCGGCGCGTTCTGTGGGTTGGGGTGGATCGAACGGTAGCGGCAAGTCAGCCGGGTCGAGTACATCGAGAGCGGGCAGGGCACACGGGTGGCGCTCACCGGCGAGGTCGATTTGCAGGGTGCAGGCTGTTTTGTCTATCAGGAATGAAAACAGCCGGATCAGCGGGTACACCGTCGGCCGCCCGCCGACGATCCCGGTCAACCCCGGCGCCATGCCGGTGGCGGCTTGGGCGATTTCCCGGGAAAACAGAATCAAGGCCTGTTTGCTCGGGTGGCGCACGGCGAGTTTGATCACCACTTCGCGGCTGTCCTGGCGCTGGCCGTGCGGGCCATAAGTGGCTTCGCTGCCCAGCAGTTCGATATTCACTTCGCTGTAGGGCGCCCAGCCGCGCTGGCTGAACATTTCCGAGGTCTTGTTGATGATCGCCTGGCTGACCCGTCGGGCCTTGGCCACGGCATCGATCCCGGCGATCAGGCAACTGGCGGTGCAGCGGAAACCGTCCGGATACGTGGCGCTGACTTTATAGTGATCGGTCGGCGGCAAGCCTTTTGCGCCATGCACCTGTACCGCGTTTTTGCCTTGTTGCACGAGTTTGACCTGACTGAAATCGCACACCACGTCGGGCAGCAAATAGGCCTGCGGGTCGCCGATTTCATAGAGCATCTGCTCGCCCACCGTCAGCGGCGTGACCAGACCGCCGGAACCATCGGGTTTGCTGACGATAAACTGGCCGTCGGCGCCGACTTCGACGATCGGAAAACCGATGTGTTCGTAGTCGGGCACGTCGCGCCAATCGGTGAAATTGCCGCCGGTGCACTGGGCGCCACATTCAATGAGATGCCCGGCCAATGCAGCCTGGGCGAGTTTGTCGTAGTCGTGCCACGACCAGCCGAACTCATGCACCAGCGCGGCGCTGACCACGGCGCTGTCGACCACGCGCCCGGTAATCACAATGTCGGCGCCCAGGCGCAGGGCTTCGACGATGCCCGGCGCGCCGAGGTAGGCGTTGGTCGATACGCACATCGGCGGCAGGGGCGTACCACTGAACATCTCATGCAGGCCAAGGCTGCTCAGGTGTTTGAACTGCGGTTGCAGATCGTCACCCGACAGCACGGCAATCTTCAGCGTCACCCCGGCCTTGTCGCAAGCCGCTTGCAGGGCAGCGGCGCAAGCTTGTGGATTGACGCCGCCGGCATTGCTGATGACGCGAATTTGTTGTTCCGCGAGCTGGTTGAGGAGGGGACTGAGGACTTCGATGAAGTCGCTGGCGTAGCCGGCCCCCGGATCTTTCATCCTCGCCCCGGCCATGATCGACATCGTGATCTCGGCCAGATAATCGAACACCAGGTAGTCCAGCCGCCCGCCTTCCACCAGTTGCGCGGCGGCGGTCGAGGTGTCGCCCCAGAATGCGCTGGCGCAACCGATGCGGATTGTTTTAGGCGCAGTCAATTCCATAACCACCTCCGACAGAAGTGCTTCGAGACTACCAAGCAAGCGCTTGGTTTGTAAACGGCTGAAATATCTTCTGCCCAAGCGCTTGCTTGGTCGCCCCCGCCAGCTTAAATTGCCCGCGCAACCCCGCTGTTTTAGCGGCCAGCGGCGCAATTGATTGATCGACTGTAGGAGAGAACGGGTGGACGAGCAAAAAGCCCTGAGGGTGATGCGCGAATTGGTCGACAGCGGCCAATTGACCGACCCGGACAGCGCCCGCGGCAAACTGCTGCAAGTGGCCGCTCACCTGTTTCGCAACAAAGGTTATGAACGCACCACCGTGCGTGATCTGGCCAGTGCGGTGGGTATTCAATCAGGCAGTATTTTTCATCACTTCAAAAGCAAGGATGAGATCCTGCGGGCAGTGATGGAGGAAACCATTCGCTACAATACCGCATTGATGCGCGCAGCCCTGGCCGAGGCCGGCAGTGTGCGCGAGCGGGTTTTGGCGCTGATTCGCTGCGAATTGCAGTCGATCATGGGCGGCAGCGGCGAGGCCATGGCGGTGCTGGTGTATGAGTGGCGTTCGCTGTCAGCAGAAGGCCAGGCGCAGGTTCTGGCGCTGCGTGATATTTATGAAAACATCTGGTTGCAGGTGCTGGGCGAAGCCAAGGACGCCGGTTTTATCCGTGGCGACGTGTTCATCACCCGCCGTTTCCTGACGGGCGCGTTGTCCTGGACCACCACCTGGTTTCGTGCCGATGGCAGCATGAGCCTTGATCAATTGGCCGATGAGGCGTTGATTCTGGTGCTTGAAGAACGGCAGTGAGCCGTCTATCTCGACAAGAAACTGGCTAAGTTGGCGAAACCGCCTAGCTTGAATGCATTGATGGATATTTTTTTCGGGGAGTAGGCTGTTTTGATGTCTTCGCCAATTCGGACAGCGTCTCGGCTTTTGCTGGCGGCGCTTGCAGTGTGCTGCGTGTTGCCGTCTCAGGCTGCGCAACAGGTGCGGGTCGGTGCCGCGCATTTTCCACCCTATACCGTGCGCCCGGAGTCCGGTGCCGACACAGGTCTGTTGCCGCAACTGGTGGAAGCGCTGAATCAGTTGCAAACCGACTATCAGTTTGTGCTGGTGCCCACCTCCATTCCTCGACGTTTCAACGACTTCAAGGAAGGCCGGGTCGATATGGCGATTTTCGAGAACCCGGACTGGGGGTGGAAGGACATCCCGCATACCCTCGTCGACATGGGCCTGGAAGATGCAGAAATCTTTGTCGCGCAGAAGCAACCCGGTCGCGATGAGAATTACTTCAAGGACCTGACGGGCAAGCGTCTGGCGCTGTACAGCGGCTATCACTACGAGTTTGCCAGTTTCAATGCCGATCCCAAGTATCTGGCCGAAACCTATAAAGCCACGCTGACTTATTCCCACGACAGCAACCTGCTGATGGTGCTGCGTGGAAGAGCGGACATTGCCTTGGTGACACGTTCCTACCTGAGCGATTACCTGCTGCGTAACGAGAAAGTCGGCGAGCAATTGCTGGTGTCGCAGCGCATCGATCAGGTCTATCACCATTACGCGCTGATTCGCCCGCAGGCGCCGATTACCGGTGAAGCATTTGGCAAGTTGCTGCAAGGCCTGCGAAACAATGGCCAGATGCTGAAGATTTTCGATCCCTACAAAATTGCCTTGGTACCGGTGCGTAAACCCTGAGTCGTGCCCCTGATTAGTGCCATGAGACGCGCATTTGGCGACAGCGCTTAAATTTCCAGCCCCGGCTCACGTCACATCGTTGAACTGTCGACGATTACCGTGAGCCCCACCCATGTCCAATCTGAATGACCTGACCACCCTGGCCTTGCCGTCAGGCAACTGTCTTGTAGCCGATGAAACCGCCAGCCGCCTGAGCCTCAGCCTGCAAGGGCAGCCGTTGATCGAGCTGCGGCTGACCCATGAGCCGGAGTTGCATCTGCGGCTGGAGGAGCGCTTCGGCCGTCCTGACGGTCAGGCATTCTGGGCGGCTTGCTATTGGCTGTTTGCCCGTGACGTGGCGTGTCAGCGTCTGACCTGGCAACTCGATGATGTGCCCACCGAAGCCTTGCTCAGCGGACTGCTGATCGCGACCGAAGTCACCGGCCAGTATCGCTGCGAACGCACGCTGTTCTGGCAATTGCCTCAGCCTTGGCTGGGTGAGTCGCGCACCGGCAGCTATCCGCAGCAAATGGTCATCAGTGGCGGCAAGCGCCATCCATTGCGTGCGGTGAAACCCCGTGGTGAGGTGTATCGACGTTTCGATGCGCGGCTCGGTGCGTGGGTTTCCCTGCGCACGGTAGAAATCGAGCATGACCTGGCGCGTTTCAACCGCTGGCAGAACAGCCCGCGGGTGGCGAGTTTCTGGCAGGAGGAGGGCAGTCTCGAGAAGCATCGTGAATACCTGAGCAAGCTCGAAGCCGACCCGCATACCTTGACGCTGATCGGCTGCTTCGATGATCAGCCGTTTGCCTATTTCGAAGCCTACTGGGCCAAGGAAGATCGCATTGCGCCGTTCTACGATGCCGGCGATTACGACCGTGGCATTCACATGCTGGTGGGCGAAGAACATCACCGCGGGCCGCACAAGGTGGCGAGCTGGCTATCGGCGCTGGTGCATTACCTGTTTCTCGATGATCCACGCACGCAACGGGTGGTCGCCGAGCCTCGCGCCGACAACGCGAAGATGATCGGGCATATGCACAATCAGTGTTTCCACTGCGAAAAAGAGTTCGACTTCCCGCACAAGCGCGCGGCGCTGATGGTGTTGGGGCGTGAGCGGTTTTTTGATCGGTGTTCGTTGGCTTGATGCGTAAGGCTCAAGGTCTGTTGCGGTCTTGAGTCAGCCTTCGCGAGCAAGCCCGCTCCCACAGTAGATTTTCGGTGTACACAAAATCTGTATTCACACCGATCAAATGTGGGAGCGGGCTTGCTCGCGAATGGATCGACGCAAATTTCAGCGACGAGCAAAGGTATCCGCACGATTGCCCGACACCTTGCGGCAATGCACCAGCGCGTCACGAATCATGAAGTTCACCAGGGTTGGCGAGACGCCGAGTTCCTTGGCGATGTCTTTTTGCGGTACGCCGTGCAGGCGGTACATCTCGAAGGCGTAACGGGTGCGGCTGGGCAGCTCCGTCAGCGCATCGGCAATGTTTTCCAGGGTCGAGAAATTCATGTGCGAGGTTTCCGGCGAAGCGCCCTGAATCACCACGTTCAGACCTTCCTCTTCCGGGCCCGAGTACTTCTGCTCCAGCGCCTGCTTGCGGTAATGATCGATCGCCAGGTTGCGCACGATCTGAAACAGATAGCTGAGCTGCGCCTTGATTGACGACGTGATCTGCGGCGCCGATTGCAGCCGGAAGAACGCATCCTGCACCACGTCTTCGGCGCGTGATCGGCAACCGGTGATGCGGGCGGCAATCTTGACCAGAATCAGTCGGTTGTCGACGAAGGCCTGAAGTAGCGGTGAATCGCACCTGCTTGTGGATACTTGTTCCGTCATTGGAAATCACCTTGCTGCAAATAGGGTCGTGGGACGACAAGTGGGTCGGAGTCGTCCTACACATCGAGCGACAAATTAGGCTGAATGATAATGATTGTCAATTGAGAAAGAGAATTAATGCTCCACATAAGAGCAGAGTGAGAACGGCGACACGCTGACTCACCTACCTGGCTGCAAGCCTGCCGGCGCTCAAGCCTGGCGACTAATTATTTCAAGACTTCATCCGTTCTCATTGGTGAATGGTTCCGGGCGCAAGCCCCGGCCAAACCAGCATTCCCAAGCCTTGCGCGGTCGGCGAAGACCGCGTCCTGCATGCCCATGAACGGGCGTGACGTACGAAAACCGATTCCACTTGCAAGCCGAATTCAGGCAGGAAACCTCATGACCGACGCGTTCGAACTCCCTAGCACACTGGTCCAAGCCCTTCAGCGCCGCGCGGCCCTGACGCCGGACCGGGTGGCCTTGCGTTTTCTCGCCGAAACCCAGGATCAGGCTGTGGTGCTCAGTTATCGTGAGCTCGATCAACGGGCGCGAACCATTGCCGGCGCGTTGCAGGCCGAGACGTCGTTTGGCGATCGCGCGGTATTGCTGTTTCCCAGCGGCCCGGATTACGTCGCGGCGTTTTTTGGCTGTCTGTACGCCGGTGTAATTGCGGTGCCAGCCTATCCGCCTGAATCGACCCGTCGTCATCACCAGGAACGTCTGCTGTCGATCATTAGCGATGCCGAGCCGCGCTTGCTGCTGACCAGCGCCGACCTGCGCGACGCGTTACTGCAAATCAACGAGGCGCCGCCGCTGCTGTGTGTCGACACCCTCGACAGCACCCTGGCCGAGCATTGGGTCGCGCCGGACCTGCAAGGCGAGCACATCGCCTTCCTGCAATACACCTCCGGTTCCACCGCGTTGCCTAAAGGCGTGCAAGTCAGTCACGGCAACCTGGTGGCCAACGAACTGCTGATTCGCCACGGATTCGGCATTGATCTGAACCCCGACGACGTGATCGTCAGTTGGTTGCCGCTGTACCACGACATGGGCTTGATCGGCGGCCTGTTGCAGCCGATTTTCAGCGGCGTGCCGTGCGTGTTGATGTCGCCGGCGTACTTCCTCGGCCGACCATTGCGCTGGCTGGAGGCGATCAGCGAATACGGCGGCACCATCAGCGGCGGGCCGGACTTCGCCTACCGACTGTGCAGCGAACGGGTCAGCGAATCAGCGCTGGAACGCCTCGACCTGAGTGGCTGGCGCGTGGCGTATTCCGGTTCCGAACCGATTCGCCTCGACACCCTGGAACGCTTCGCCGAGAAGTTCGCTGCGTGTGGCTTTACCTCGGACAGCTTCATGGCCTCTTACGGCCTCGCGGAAGCTACGTTGTTCGTTGCCGGCAGCCCGCGCGGCCAGGGCATTCCATCGTTGCGCGTGGATGATCAGGCCTTGGCGCAGAACCGTGCCGAGCCGGGCGACGACAGCGCGATCATGAGCTGCGGCGTCAGCCAGCCGGATCACGCGGTGCTGATTGTCGATTCCGTATCGCTCGAAGAACTCGCCGACAACGCGATCGGTGAAGTCTGGGCCACCGGGCCGAGCATCGCCCATGGCTACTGGCGCAACCCCGAAGCCACGGCCCAAACGTTCGTCCAGCACGCCGGCCGCACCTGGCTGCGCACCGGCGACCTGGGCTTTTTGCGTGACGGTGAACTGTTCATCACCGGGCGCCTGAAAGACATGCTGATCGTTCGCGGTCACAACCTCTATCCGCAGGACATCGAGCAGACCATCGAGTGTGAAGTGGAGGTGGTGCGCAAAGGTCGCGTGGCCGCGTTCGCGGTCAACCTCGAAGGGCAGGAAGGCATCGGCATCGCCGCGGAAATCAGCCGCAGCGTGCAGAAAATCCTGCCGCCCGAGGCGCTGATCAAAGCCATCCGTCAAGCGGTGGCCGAGGCATATCAGCAAGCGCCGAGTGTGGTGGTATTGCTCAATCCGGGAGCGCTGCCGAAGACGTCCAGCGGCAAGTTGCAACGCTCCGCCTGCCGCAATCGCCTGGCCGATGGCAGCCTCGACAGCTATGCGCTGTTCCCGTCGACAGACATCGCAAACCCATCTGAAACTGAATCGGGCTCTGAGCTGCAAACGTTGATCGGCCAGATCTGGTGCGAGCAATTGCAGGTCAAGCAGGTCAACGCCGACGATCACTTCTTCCTGCTCGGCGGCAACTCCATCGCCGCCACTCAAGTGGTCGCACGCCTGCGTGAAGAGTTGGGGCTGGAGCTGAATCTGCGCCTGTTGTTCGAATCGCCAACCCTTGGCGCATTCGCTGCCGCTGTCGCCCGGCAACAACAGGATGGCGGCGTGGCCCAAGGCGCGATCATGCCCTTGTCGCGCAGTGACGCCATGCCGCAATCCCTGGCGCAAAACCGTCTGTGGATCACCTGGCAACTCGACCCGCAGAGCAGCGCCTACAACATTCCCGGTGCCTTGCACCTGCGTGGCGAACTGGACGAAGACGCCTTGCGCGCCAGTTTCCAGCAACTGATCGAGCGTCACGAATCCCTTCGCACACGGTTTTTCGAGCGTGATGGCGTAGCCCTGCAACAAGTCATTGCTGCCGGCGAATTCAACCTGCAAGTGATCGATATCAGCGACCTGCCAGCCGCCGAGCGTGAAGCCCGCGCGCAGCAAATTCGCGAGGACGAAGCCCGCACCCGGTTCGATCTGGAAAAAGGCCCGCTGCTGTCGGTGACGTTGGTGCGCCTCGACGATGAAGACCATCAACTGCTGGCGACGATGCACCACATCATCGCCGACGGCTGGTCGATGAACGTGCTGATCGACGAATTCTCGCGCCTGTACGCGGCCGCTTCTCAAGGCCAGACCGCCAGCCTTCCAGTCTTGCCGACGCAATACGCTGACTACGGCAGTTGGCAACGCCAGTGGTTGGCGCAAGGGGAGGGTGAGCGTCAACTCGCTTACTGGAAAGAACAGTTGGGTGATGAGCATCCGACCCTGAACCTGGCCACCGATCATCCGCGTTCGGCGCAACACATTCACAGCGCCGCCCGCCACACGCTGCGTTTGGACAAGCGTCTGAGCGATGCCATTTGCCAGACTGCCCAGGCCCATGAATCGACGCCATTCATGCTGTTGCTCGCGGCATTCCAGAGCCTGCTGCATCGCTACAGCGGCCAACGCGACATCCGCATCGGCGTACCGAATGCCAACCGTCCGCGCCTGGAAACCCAAGGGCTGATCGGCTTCTTCATCAACACCCAGGTGTTGCGCGCCGAGGTGGATTCGCGACGGCCGTTCGTTGAGTTGCTGGCGCAAACCCGTCAAGCCGCATTGGGTGCGCAAGCGCATCAGGACCTGCCGTTCGAACAACTGCTCGAAGCCTTCCCCCAGGCCCGCGAGCAGGGCTTGTTCCAGGTGATGTTCAACCATCAGCAACGGGATCTCACTGCGCTGCGTCGCTTGCCGGGACTGCTCGCCGAAGAGCTGCCGTGGCACAGTCGCGAAGCCAAGTTCGATCTGCAATTGCACAGCGAAGAAGACCGCAATGGTAGCTTGAGCCTGTCGTTCGACTACGCCAGCGAGTTGTTTGACGCGACGACCATCGAGCGTCTGGCCGAGCATTTCAGCAACCTGCTGCGAGCCATTTGTGAGCAACCGAAAACCGCCATCGGCGACCTGCAACTGCTGACCCCGAGTGAGCACGATCAACAATCCGTCTGGAGCGCCGCACCTTGCACGCCGGCCAGCCAATGGCTGCCGGAGTTGCTCAACGAACAAGCGCGCCAGACCCCGGAACGCACCGCGCTGCTGTGGGACGGCGGCAACCTGGACTTCGCCGAACTGCACGCCCAGGCCAACCGCCTGGCGCATTACCTGCGCGACAAAGGCGTCGGCCCGGACGTGTGCGTGGCCATCGCCGCCGAGCGTTCGCCGCAGTTGTTGATTGGCTTGCTGGCGATCATCAAGGCCGGCGGCGCTTATGTGCCGCTGGACCCGGACTACCCGGCCGAGCGCCTGGCCTACATGCTCAGCGACAGTGGCGTTGAGCTGCTGCTGACCCAAACCGAACTGCTCGATCGCTTGCCGGCCACCGACGGCGTTAGCGTGATTGCCATGGACGCCCTGCATCTGGAGAACTGGCCAAGCCATGCGCCCGGTCTGCACCTGCACGGCGACAACCTGGCCTACGTGATTTACACCTCCGGTTCCACCGGTCAGCCGAAGGGCGTTGGCAATACTCACGCGGCCCTCGCTGAACGTCTGCAATGGATGCAAGCCACCTACCGTCTGGACCAAACCGATGTGCTGATGCAAAAAGCACCGATCAGTTTCGACGTGTCGGTGTGGGAGTGCTTCTGGCCGCTGATCACCGGCTGCCGCCTGCTGATCGCCGGCGCTGGCGAACACCGCGATCCGCACCGCATCGCGCAACTGGTCCAGCAATTCGGCGTGACCACGCTGCACTTCGTGCCACCGCTGCTTTCGTTGTTCATCGACGAACCGCTCAGCGCCGAATGCACCAGCCTGCGCCGGCTGTTCTCCGGCGGCGAAGCCTTGCCCACGGAACTGCGCAACCGGGTGCTGGAACACTTGCCAGCGGTGCAACTGCACAACCGCTACGGCCCGACCGAAACGGCGATCAACGTCACCCACTGGCATTGCACAACGGCTGATGGCGAGCGCTCGCCGATTGGCCGGCCATTGGGCAACGTGCTGTGCCGCGTGCTCGACAGTGACCTCAATCCGGTACCGGTCGGTGTGCCGGGTGAACTGTGCATCAGCGGTATCGGTTTGGCCCGAGGCTATCTCGGCCGTCCCGCGCTGACCGCCGAACGCTTTGTGGTCGATCCGCTGGGCGAGCAGGGCGCACGTCTGTATCGCACCGGCGACCGTGCGCGCTGGACTGCCGACGGCGTGATCGAATACCTCGGCCGTCTCGACCAGCAAGTCAAACTGCGTGGTTTTCGTGTCGAGCCGGAAGAAATCGAAGCGCGGCTGTTGGCGCAGTCTGGCGTCGCCCAAGCGGTGGTGCTGGTGCGCGAAACGGCGGCCGGCGGGCAGTTGATCGGTTACTACACCGCCACTGAAATCAGCGAAGCCCTCGATGCTCAAACCACCCGCCTGAAAGCCGCACTGGCTGCCGAGCTACCGGAATACATGGTCCCGGCGCAACTCATGCGTCTGGACGAAATGCCCCTGAGCCCGAGCGGCAAACTCGATCGCCGCGCCTTGCCGCAGCCCCAGTGGCAAATCCGCGAACATGTCGAACCGGTCACTGCCCTTGAGCAACAAATCGCCGGTATCTGGCGCGAGGTGCTGGGCCAAACGCAGATCGGCCTGCGCGACGACTTCTTCGCCCTCGGCGGCCACTCGCTGTTGGCCACGCAAATCATTTCCCGCACCCGCCAGGCGTGCGACGTTGAGTTGCCGCTGCGGGCGCTGTTCGAGGCCAGTGAACTGGGCGCGTTTGCCGAACAGGTTCGCTTGATCCAGGCCAGCGGCAAAACCAACAAGCAGCCGCCGATCGAGAAGGTCGACCGCAGCCAACCGGTGCCACTGTCCTATTCCCAGCAACGCATGTGGTTCCTCTGGCAGATGGAACCAGACAGCCCGGCCTACAACGTCGGCGGCATGGCGCGGTTGCGCGGCGTGCTGGACGTCGGGCGTTTCGAGGCGGCGCTGCAAGCGCTGATCATGCGCCACGAAACCCTGCGTACGACGTTCCCGAGCGTCGACGGCGTGGCCCGGCAACAGGTTCATCCAGACACCCGCCTGCGCATGGACTGGAAGGATTACACCACGCTCGATGCCGATAGCCGCGAATGGCAGGTCCAGCAACTGGCCGATGACGAAGCCCATAAACCTTTCGATCTGGAAGCCGGATCGCTGCTGCGTGCTTGCCTGGTCAAGACTGCCGAGCAGGAGCATTACTTCGTCCTGACCCTGCATCACATCGTCACCGAAGGTTGGGCGATGGACATCTTCGCTCGGGAATTGAGCGCGCTCTACGAAGCGTTCGTCGATGATCGCGATTCGCCGCTGCAACCGCTGCCGGTGCAGTACCTGGATTACAGCGTGTGGCAGCGGCAGTGGCTGGAATCCGGCGAACGTCAGCGTCAGCTCGATTACTGGACCGCGCAACTGGGCCGTGAACATCCGTTGCTGGAATTGCCGGCCGACCGTCCGCGTCCGCCGGTGCAAAGCCATCAGGGCGAACTGTTCCGCTTCGACCTCAGCGATGATCTTGCGGCGCGGGTTCGTGCCTTCAATGCCTACAACGGTCTGACCCTGTTCATGACCATGACTGCTGCGCTGGCGGTGTTGCTTTATCGCTACAGTGGCCAGACCGATCTGCGCATCGGTGCGCCGGTGGCCAACCGCATTCGCCCGGAAAGCGAAGGGCTGATCGGCGCGTTCCTCAACACTCAAGTGCTGCGTTGCCAGCTCGACGGGCAGATGTCTGTCGGCGAGTTGTTCGAGCAGGTTCGCCATACCGTGATCGAAGGCCAGTCCCATCAGGACCTGCCGTTCGATCATCTGGTGGAAGCCTTGCAGCCACCGCGCAGTGCGGCTTACAACCCGCTGTTCCAGGTGATGTGCAATGTGCAGCGCTGGGAATTCCAGCAGAGCCGGACCCTGGCCGGGATGACGGTCGAGTACCTGGCCAACGATGCGCGAGCGACCAAGTTCGACCTCAATCTGGAAGTCACCGACCTCGACCATCGCCTCGGTTGCTGCCTGACCTACAGCACCGATTTGTTCGATGAGCCGCGCATTGCGCGCATGGCCGGGCACTGGCGCAACCTGCTGGAAGCGTTGCTCGCCGATCCACAACAACGCCTCAGCGAACTGCCGTTGCTGGAAGCCACAGAACAGCAAAACCTGCTCGACAGCCTCGGCATTGAGCCGGGCGAACATCGTCTCGATCAATGCATCCATCACCTGTTCAGCGAACAGGCGCTGGTGCGCAAGGACGCACCGGCCCTGACATTCGCCGGGCAAACCCTGAGCTACGCCGAGCTCGACAGCCGCGCCAATCGTCTGGCCTGGATGCTGCGCGAGCGTGGTGTCGGGCCGCAGGTTCGGGTTGGCCTGGCATTGGAGCGCTCGCTGGAGATGGTCGTCGGCCTGCTGGCAATTCTCAAGGCGGGCGGCGCCTATGTGCCGCTGGACCCGGAATACCCGCTGGATCGCTTGCATTACATGATCGAAGACAGCGGCATTGGTTTGCTGCTCAGCGATGCGGCGATGTTCACGGCGCTCGGCGATTTGCCGGCCAGCGTCGGCCGCTGGTGCCTGGAAGAAGATGCCGCTGCACTGGCCAACTACCCGGCCACTGAGCTGCCGTTTATCAGCCTGCCGCAGCATCAGGCGTACCTGATTTACACCTCGGGCTCCACCGGCAAACCGAAAGGCGTGGTGGTGTCCCACGGTGAAATCGCCATGCACTGCCGCGCCGTGATCGAACGCTTCGGCATGCGACCCGACGACTGCGAATTGCACTTCTATTCGATCAACTTCGATGCCGCGACCGAGCGTCTGCTGGTGCCGCTGTTGAGCGGTGCGCAGGTTGTCCTGCGTGCGCAAGGCCAGTGGGATGCGCAAGAAATCTGCGGGCTGATTCGTCGCCACAACATCAACATTCTTGGTTTCACCCCGAGCTACGGCAGCCAGTTGGCGCAATGGCTGGCGACCCAGGGCGAAACCCTGCCGGTGCGCATGTGCATCACCGGCGGCGAGGCGTTGACCGGCGAACACCTGCAACGGATTCGCGCGGCGTTCAAACCGAGCCTGTTTTTCAACGCTTATGGCCCGACTGAAACCGTGGTCATGCCGCTCGCCAGCCTGGCGCCCGAGCAATTGGAGGAGGGGCTGGGCAGCGTGCCGATCGGCAGCGTGATTGGCGCTCGGGTGGCGTACATCCTCGACGCCGATCTGGCGTTGGTACCGCAAGGCGCGACGGGCGAGTTGTACGTCGGCGGCGCCGGCCTGGCGCAGGGGTATCACCAGCGTCCGGGCATGACCGCCGAACGGTTTGTCGCTGATCCTTTTGCAGCGAATGGCGGACGTTTGTATCGCACCGGCGACCTTGTCCGTCAGCGCGCCGATGGTCTGGTCGAGTACCTCGGCCGGATTGACCATCAAGTGAAGATCCGTGGTTTCCGTATCGAACTGGGCGAGATCGAAACCCGTTTGCTGGAACACGAGTCTGTGCGTGAAGCGGTTGTTCTGGCACTCGATGCGCCGAGTGGCAAGCAATTGGTCGGCTACCTGGTCACCAACATCGCCGAACAGGATGAAGCGCAACAAACTGCATTGCGCGAAGCGTTGAAGGCGCACCTCAAAGCGCAGTTGCCGGATTACATGGTGCCGACGCACTTGATCCTGCTGGCCTGCATGCCGCTGACCGCCAACGGCAAACTCGATCGTCGCGCACTGCCGGCCCCGGACCCGGAGTTGAATCGTCAGCAGTACGTGGCGCCGAGCAATGAACTTGAACTGACTCTGGCCGGCATCTGGTGCGAAGTGCTGAACGTTCAGCAGGTCGGCCTCAACGATAACTTCTTCGAACTGGGCGGCGATTCGATTCTGTCGATCCAGGTGGTCAGCCGTGCACGGCAGCAGGGCATCCACTTCAGCCCGCGTGACCTGTTCCAGCATCAGACCGTGCAGACGCTGGCCGCCGTCGCGACCCGCACCGAGCAGATCACCGCCGAGCAAGGCCTGCTGAGCGGTGAATCGCGTCTGACGCCGATTCAGCACTGGTTCTTCGATACCGACATTCCACAGCGTCAACACTGGAACCAGGCGTTGCTGCTGGAGCCGACCGTGGCGCTCGAGCCTCATCGTCTGGAGCAAGCGCTGCTGGCGGTGATCGAACAGCACGACGCCTTGCGCCTGCGTTTCACCGAGGTTGACGGCCATTGGCAGGCCCGGCACCAGGCGATTTCCGACGCTGCCGTGCTGTGGCAGGTGCATGTGCCGGCCATAGACAAATGCGTGGCGCTGTTCACCGATGCCCAGCACAGTCTCGACCTTGAGCAAGGGCCACTGATGCGGGCGCTGCTGGTGGATGATCCTGAGGGGCAACAACGGCTGTTCATTGCCATTCACCACCTGGTGGTGGACGGGGTGTCGTGGCGGGTGCTGCTGGACGATCTGCAAACGGTTTATCGTCAACTCGAGTCCCGACAGTCGGTAAAACTGCCGTCGAAAACCAGTGCTTTCAAGGACTGGGCCGCACGCTTGCAGGCTTATGCCGGCAGCGAATCCTTGCGTGAAGAATTGAGCTGGTGGCAGACGCAACTGGCCGGCCCAAGCGCTGAACTGCCCTGTGATCGTCCGCAGGGTGGTCAGCAAAATCGTCACGCGCAAACCGTCAGCGTGCGCCTCGACAGCGAGCGCACCCGCCAACTGCTGCAACAGGCGCCGACGGCCTACCGCACTCAGGTCAATGACCTGCTGCTGACCGCATTGGCCCGTGTGGTGTGTCGCTGGAGCGGTCACGAATCGGCGTTGATTCAACTCGAAGGCCACGGTCGCGAAACCCTGTTCGACGAGATCGACCTGACCCGCACCGTTGGCTGGTTCACCAGCGCCTATCCGCTGCGTTTGACGCCTGTGGCAGAGCAGGGTGCCTCGATCAAAGCGATCAAGGAACAACTGCGCGCGGTGCCGCACAAGGGGTTGGGTTATGGCGTGCTGCGTTATCTGGCCGATGGCCTGTGCCGTCAGACCATGGCCGCGCTACCGGTGGCGCCGATCACCTTCAATTACCTGGGTCAGTTCGACCAGAGCTTCGGCAGTGATGCGCTGTTCCGTCCGCTGGATGAACCGGTGGGTGCGGCCCATGATCCACACGCGCCGCTGCCTAACGAGCTGAGCGTCGACAGTCAGGTGTATGGCGGTGAGTTGGTGCTGCGCTGGACCTTCAGCGCCGAACGCCACGACCGGCAAACCATCACCGAGTTGGCAGAGGCGTATCTGGGCGAATTGCACAGCCTGATCCAGCATTGCCTGAGCGACAACGCGGGCGGGCTGACGCCGTCGGACTTCCCGCTGGCCAGACTGACTCAGCCGCAACTCGACGCATTGCCAGTCCCGACGGCGATGATTGAAGACGTCTACCCGCTGACCCCGATGCAGGAAGGCATGCTGCTGCACACCTTGTTGGAACCGGGCACCGGCCTCTACTACATGCAGGACCGCTACCGCATCAACAGCGAACTCGACCCCGAGCGTTTCGCCCAGGCCTGGCAAGCGGTGATCGCCCGTCACGAAGCCTTGCGCGCCTCGTTCTGCTGGAACGTCGGCGAAGACATGCTGCAGGTGATCCACAAACCGGGCAGCACGCCGATCGAATATCTGGACTGGAGCGCGGTTGCCGAAACCGAGCAAGAACCTAAGTTGCAGGCGCTGCTGAAAAACGAGCGCGAGGCCGGGTTCGATTTGCTCAACCAGGCACCGTTCCACTTGCGCTTGATCCGCGTGGGCGCGGCGCGTTACTGGTTCATGATGAGCAACCACCACATCCTCATCGATGCCTGGTGCCGTTCGCTGCTGATGAACGATTTCTTCGAGATCTACACCGCCCTCGGCGAAGGACGGGAAGCGCAACTGGCCGTGCCGCCGCGTTATCGCGATTACATCGGTTGGCTGCAACGCCAGAGCCTGGCCGAAGCGCGGCAGTGGTGGCAGCAGAACCTGCGAGGTTTCGAGCGCACCACGCCGATTCCGAGCGACCGGCCGTTCCTGCGTGAACATGCCGGCGACAGCGGCGGCATGATCGTCGGCGACCGCTATACCCGACTCGATGCCCGCGATGGTGCGCAATTGCGTGAATTGGCCCAGGCCCATCAGCTGACCATCAACACCTTCGCTCAGGCAGCATGGGCGCTGGTGCTGCGTCGCTTGAGCGGTGATCGCGACGTTCTGTTCGGCGTCACGGTGGCCGGGCGTCCGGTGGAAATGCCGCAGATGCAGCGCACCGTCGGGCTGTTCATCAACAGCATCGCCCTGCGGGTGAAAATGCCCGAAGACGATCAGCGTTGCAGCGTTCGGCAGTGGCTCAGCGGTTTGCTCGACAGCAACATGCAGCTGCGCGAGTACGAATACCTGCCGCTGGTGAGCATTCAGGAAAACAGCGAACTGCCTAAAGGCCAGCCGCTGTTCGACAGCCTGTTCGTGTTCGAAAACGCCCCGGTGGAAGTCTCAGTGCTGGACCGTGCGCAGAGCCTCAACGCGACCTCGGATTCGGGCCGCACCCACACCAACTTCCCGTTGACGGCGGTGTGTTATCCGGGCGATGACCTTGGCTTGCACCTGTCCTACGACCAGCGTTATTTCGATGAATCCACGGTCGAGCGCATGCTCGGCGAATTCAAGCGCCTGCTGCTGGCGCTGGTCGAAGGCTTCCATGGCGACATGGCCGATCTGCCGCTGCTGGGCACCGAGGAAAAAGACTTCCTGATTCATGGCTGCAACCAGAGTGAACACGAATACCCGCTGGAGCAGAGCTATGTCTCATTGTTCGAAGCGCAGGTTGCCGAGCATCCGCAGCGAGTTGCCGCCAGTTGCCTGGATCAGCAGCACAGCTACCTTGAGCTGAACCAGCGCAGTAACCGTCTCGGCCATGCGCTGATTGCGGCGGGCGTCGGCCTGGATCAACCGGTGGCGCTGCTCGCCGAACGTAACCTTGATCTGCTGGGCATGATCATCGGCAGCTTCAAGGCCGGTGCCGGTTACCTACCGCTGGACCCAGGCCTGCCGAGTCAGCGCTTGAGCCGGATCATTGACCTGAGCCGCACGCCGTTGCTGGTCTGCACCCAGGCGTGTCGTGAACAAGCCATCGCGCTACTGGAAGAGTTCGGTTGTGCCAACCGACCTCGATTGCTGGTTTGGGAAGACGTGCAGGCGAGCGATGTTTCGGTGACCAATCCGGGCATCTACAGCGGCCCGGACAACCTTGCCTACGTGATTTACACCTCCGGTTCCACCGGTCTGCCGAAGGGCGTGATGGTCGAGCAGCGCGGCATGCTCAATAACCAGTTGAGCAAGGTGCCGTACCTGAAATTGAGCGAGGCTGATGTGATCGCTCAGACCGCTTCGCAAAGCTTCGATATTTCGGTCTGGCAGTTCCTCGCGGCACCACTGTTCGGCGCTCGCGTGGACATCGTGCCGAACAGCATTGCCCACGACCCGCAAGGCTTGCTGGCTCACGTTCAGAGCCAGGGCATCACCGTGCTGGAAAGCGTGCCGTCGCTGATTCAGGGCATGCTCGCCCAGGACCGCATGAGCCTCGATGGCCTGCGCTGGATGCTGCCGACCGGCGAAGCGATGCCGCCGGAACTGGCGCATCAATGGTTACTGCGTTACCCGGAGATTGGTTTGGTGAACGCCTATGGCCCGGCGGAATGCTCGGACGACGTAGCGTTCTTCCGCGTCGACCTGGCCTCGACGCGCGGCAGTTATCTGCCGATTGGTACGCCGACGGATAACAACCGTTTGTACCTGCTCGATGGCGCGCTGGAGTTGGTGCCGTTGGGGGCGGTAGGTGAGTTGTGCGTGGCCGGCATCGGCGTGGGTCGTGGCTATGTGAGCGATCCGTTGCGTACTGCGCAAGTGTTTGTGCCGAACCCGTTCGGCGCACCGGGGGATCGCCTGTATCGCACCGGCGACCTGGCCCGACGTCGCAGTGATGGCGTGCTGGAATACGTCGGACGCATCGACCATCAAGTGAAGATCCGCGGTTACCGCATCGAACTGGGTGAAATCGAGGCCCGTCTGCACGAGCAACCGGAAGTTCGCGACGCGGCGGTGGGGGTGCAGGAAGGCGTCAACGGCAAGCATTTGGTCGGCTATCTGGTCGCAGCGGAGTCGGCGCTGAATCCGAACGAACGACTGGAGCGTATCAAGCAACGTCTGCGCGCCGAATTGCCGGAATACATGGTGCCGCTGCACTGGTTGTGGCTCGACAAGCTGCCGCTCAACGCCAACGGCAAACTCGATCGCAAGGCCTTGCCGGCGCTGGAGATTGGCCAGTTGCAGAGCCAGGACTATCAGGCGCCGCGCAATGAGCTGGAGCAGACCCTGGCGGATATTTGGGCCGAGGTGTTGAAAGTCGAGAAGGTTGGCGTGCGTGACAACTTCTTCGAACTCGGCGGGCATTCGCTGCTGGCCACACAGATCGCCTCGCGGGTGCAAAAAGCCCTGCAACGCAACGTGCCGCTGCGGGCGATGTTCGAGTGCAGCACGGTGGCGGAGCTGGCCGAGTACATCGACGGGTTGGCGGCGAGCGACATTACCGAAGATAAGGTGGATCGGTTGAATGACCTGATGGCGGAGTTGGAGGGCCTGTAATTCTCTAGCGTTTGTGAAGGCCCCTTCGCGAGCAAGCCCGCTCCCACATGGGGCTTGTGAATACAGATCCAGTGTGGGAGCGGGCTTGCTCGCGAAAGGGCCAGTGCAAACACCACATAAGGTTCGGGTTGACTGCCGATCGCCACCGGCTCAGTCTTCCTGTGCTTTTTTAATGGATATTATTTCACCAGGGAGACAGTCGATGCCCTTCGTAACGGTTGATGGACAAGCGCTTCACTACATAGATCAAGGCACAGGCCCTGCGGTACTGCTGGCCGGCAGTTACCTGTGGGATCAGGCTATGTGGGTGCCGCAGATTACGGCGCTGTCGCAGCACTATCGGGTCATCGCCCTGGACCTGTGGGGCCATGGCCAATCCGGGCGGATGCCCGAATGCACAAACTCGCTGGATGACGTGGCATGCCAGGCCCTGGCATTGCTCGATCATCTGGACATCCATAAGGTCACGCTGGTCGGTCTTTCGGTCGGTGCCATGTGGGGCGTTCGACTGGCGCTGTCAGCACCGCAGCGGCTCAACGGTCTGGTGCTGATGGACACCTACGTCGGCGTCGAGCCGGAACCGACTCGCCAATACTATTTCTCGCTGTTCCAGCAGATCGAAGACAGCGGTGTGATCTCGCCGCAACTGCTCGACATTATTGTTCCGATCTTCTTCCGTCCGGGCATCGATCCGCAGTCGGCGCTGTATCAGGATTTCCGCGCCAGACTGGCTGCGCTGCCGGCCGACCGTCTGCGTGAAAGCATTGTGCCAATGGGGCGGATTACCTTTGGTCGTGACGATCTGTTGCCGCGCCTGGGTGAACTGAACCCTGAAACCACGCTGTTGATGTGTGGCGATCAGGACAAACCGCGACCGCCGTCGGAAACCAAAGAAATGGCCGAGTTGATTGGTTGCCCGTATGTGCTGGTGCCGGAGGCGGGGCATATCTCCAATCTGGAGAATCCGGCATTCGTCACCGAGGCGCTGCTGAGGTTTCTGGGCGAGAGAACCTGCAAGTCCGTGTAATCGTTCTTCGCGAGCAAGCCCGCTCCCACAGTTGAGCGAGTTCTTTAATTGAAATGCGGTCGAATGTGGGAGCGGGCTTGCTCGCGAAGGCGCCAGTGAAATCACCTCAACCCTGAAGGCAGAATCACTTAGGCCCCAGAATCTTCACCAGTTTCTCCGGCGACGGCGCACCTTGCTGCTGTTGCAGCTGGCCCTTGTCATCCATGTAGAAAATCGCCGGCGTGGCGGCCAGTTCCAGCTCTTCCATCAACTGCATGTTCGCCGCGAGTTTCGCCTGAATCGCCGGCGGCACATCTTTCAGCGCCTTGAGCGAACTGTCTTTACCGGATTTCTCGTGGTCGGCCAACGCTTTCTGCGGATCCTTGGCAGCCAGCAGCGCGGCGGATTTGCCCGGGCTGTCTTCGCGAATGATGCCGACCATGATGTGCCGCAATTGCACCTTGCCAGCCTTGACCCACGGCCGCGCCTGTTCCCAGAACATGTTGCAGTACGGGCAATTCGGGTCACTGAACAGATAGACGATTCGCGGTGCGTCCTTGTTGCCGTCACCGATCCAGTTGCTTGCTTCCATCTTGCTCCAGACTTCCTTGGCCATCGGCGCGTAGACCAGTTTTTGCAACGGCGCGCTGCTCAGGTCATTGCCTTCGGCGTCGTACAAATTGCCCAACAGTACATGTTTGCCGTCCGGGGTCAGGTACAACGCCATGCCACGGTTCTGGTACTGCGCCGCATAACCGCGCAGGCCGTCGGGCGCGTCGAAGGTGCCAACAATTTTGGCGCCTTTGGCTTCGATCTTCTTGATCGCTTCAGGCAATTCTTCGGCCTGTACCGACGGCAAGTGCAGCAGGGCGGCACCCAGGGTTAACGTCAGCAGGTGGCGGAGGCGGAGCATGGCAATTTCCTTGAAGGCGTGGCCGAGGTGGCCGGGTTCGGGGTGTCGAAGTTTTCCAGGGCGCGGGTCAGGCTGGCTTCAGAGAGCTCGCCCAGATGGCTGCCCAGCAGGTGCCCGTCGGGGCTATAGAACAGCGTAGTCGGCAATGCCATGGAACCCACGGCCTGACCCAAGCGACCGCGGCCATCGAACAGCACGTTAGTCAGGCTCAGGCCCTGGGTTTCGAGGAAGGTGGCGACGCTCTGCATGCTTTCGGCCTGGTTGACGAACAGGAAGGTCAGGTCCGGGCGCTGCATCTGGGCATTTTCCAGTACCGGCATTTCCCGGCGGCATGGCGGGCACCAGGTAGCCCAAAGGTTGATCACCAGCGGGCCGCCCTGGTAATCGCTGAGTTGCACCGTTTGCCCAGCGGCATTGCGCAGGGTGATCTGCGGCAGACGCGTGCCTTGTTCGTAAATACTCAGGGAGAACGTCGCCAGCAGCCAGAACGCCAGGCCACTGACCACGCCAAAGCCCAACGGCTTGCGCAGGCCCGGGCGACGCCAGCCTCGATACATGGCAGCGAGTAACAGCACGACCACCCCCGGCCAGGCGAGAAAACCACCGTCGCGCAGGTCGATGATCTGCCATGGATCGTTGCGATACTGTGCCCAGTAGGCAATCACGAAACCGACCCGGGCCACCAGCAGGCCCAGCAGGAACAGGCTGAACAGCACCGACTCCGGGTTCTCGCCACCACGCTTGGCCACCCGCCAGCCGACAAAAGTCGCCAGTGCCAGGGCACTGATCAGCAGCAGGTGATTAAGGGCGATGGCAAAGGTGCCGAGGGTAAAGGTCAGCATTAACGAGCGTCTCGGGTGGTGGTCCAGCGTTGCAGGAAGGTGTCGGCATCGACCTCGCCGGTGATGCGCTGGCTGCGGCGCTCGATGCCGTCAGTGCCGATCCACAACAGGCTTGGCGGCCCCGGCACTTTATAACGGCCGAGCAGTTCGCGGCTGGCGGCATTGTCGGCGGTGACGTCCAGCCGTAGCAAGCGTACATCGCTGAGCGCTTGCAGGACTTGCGGTTTGCCGAAGACCTGTTTTTCCATGACTTTGCACGCCACACACCAGTCGGCGTAGTAGTCCAGCAGCACCCATTGGCCCTGGGCCTTGGCCGCATCGAGTTCGCGTTGCAGCACCGCGGGTTCCCTGATCGTCGTGAAGGCATCATGAATGCTGGGCGCGGCGGCGTCGGTACGGCCGGCGCTGTACACCTGCAATGGCTGATACGGATCGTCACTGCCACCCGCCGCACCGACCACCAGCAGACTGCCCCATAGACCCAACAGCAACGAACTGGCGCCGAACAGATGGGCAATCCGGCCAAACCCCTGCGACTGCTTCCAGGCGCTATAGGCGGCGATCAGCAGCAAGGCACCGCACAACCCGAGCCACAGCGATTCATCCAGCACCGGGCGCAACATCAGCAGCGCGGTGGCGAGGAACAGGAAACCGAACACGCCTTTGAGCAGGTTCATCCAGGCGCCGGGTTTGGGCAGGAAACGATTGCCGACGGTCACCAGCAACAGCAGCGGTATACCGATGCCGATGCCCATGGCGAACAGAATCAGCCCGCCGTGCAGCGCATTGCCGCTCTGGGCGATATAGAGCAGGGCGCCGGCCAATGGGGCGGTCATGCACGGTCCCACCAGCAGGCCGGACAAAGCCCCGAGCGCACCGGCACCGATCAGGCTGCCACCGCGCTGATTGCGCGAAACATGTTCCAGCCGATCTCGCACGGCCACCGGCAACTGCAGCTCGAAGAAACCGAACATCGGCAAGGCCAGCAGCACGAACACCGCCGCAAAGCTGCCCAGCAGCCATGGATTCTGTAGCAGTGCCTGAAGGTTCGCCCCGAGCAGCGCAGCCACAACGCCCATCGCCGCATACACCAGCGCCATGCTGATCACGTAGCTGCCGGCCAGGGCAAAACCGCGCTTGGGCGTGGCGCCACTGCCAACGATCAACCCCGCCAGAATCGGCAACATCGGCAACGAGCAAGGCGTGAACGCCAGCAGCAGGCCCAAGCCGAAGAACACCAGCAAGCTCCAGCCCAGCGCCCGTTGCTGCAGGTCGCTGGCCAAGGCTTGATCCGGTGCCTCATTTAAAAGGCTCGGAGTTGTGGTGTTGCCTAAATACACCACTTGAGTGTGGGGCGGATAACACAACCCGGCATCGGCACAGCCCTGGAAACCCACCTTGATCTGGCCGCTGGCACCCGCCGGGATCTTCAGTTCCAGGCCTTGGCGATAAACCTGCTGTTCACCGAAAAACTCATCGCTGTGAGCTTCACCTTCAGGCAACACCGGTTTGTACTGCGCAGGCAAATCGTCGAACTTCAGGCGTTTTTGGTACAGGTAGTAACCGTCGGCAATCTGCCAGAACAATTGCGTTTCACCGGACGCCAAGCGCTCGGAGGTGAAGATGAACGCTTTTTCGATGGGTAGAAAGTCGGGTTTTCTGTCGAATGGATTGTTCCCCGGCTGCGCCTGAGCAAGGCAGGTAAACAGCCAGAGAAGAAAAACAAGAAAACCGCGCATCGACAAGGCCTTAAAACATTGCAATTGCCGAGCACGATGATGGCTGCCGATTAACCCGGTGTTAACGAGCAAGACATGATTATTAGCCAGGCTGATTCGCGCTGGAATCCAGGATTCACAGCGCGAATCATCCTTAATGGCTTACCGAAGATCGCTGTAGGTCAATCTGAATTCCGACAGTGGGGGATGCGTACTCTTCCACTCTTGCGCAAATGCCTTGCCGGCTTCTATGTCTTCTTTGGACATGTCCTGCGCAATGATTGAAAGATTGCTAAACGCGGTGTTGTAGCGCGGGGATTCCCGAGAGGTATCGAGCACCAGCCAAATGAGGCCGTAGCTATTGATCAGGTTCTTCTCGAAGCCGTATTCGGTATCGATGCCATTCTCATCCTCATAGACGCCACCCAACCTATAGCCGTACTCGAGCACCGCGTTTACATCGTTCAATTGCGCCCTTTTGATCAGCCACTCTCTCCTGTTGGGAAGATCATGGCTAATGGGTGGGCGATTGCTGTACCAGTGCATCGCTCGAGAGAACCCCGCCTCGGCCGCACGTTTGAGCCAACGGTCGATAGTGGACCTGCGTTTAATCGCATCCGGAATGAGGGTGTGGTCCTTGTCATACACAAGGGCGAGTATGTATTGCCCTTCCAGAAAACCTGCTTCAGCCGATTTTTTCAGCCAGGCGATATCCTTGGTTATTTCATAAAGTTGAAGCATGGCTTCGCCATCGCCGCTGTCGGCACGCCCTTGCGCAAGTGTTTTGGCTTGCTTAAGGGACGCGTCATCAGCCAATCGCAGCAGGGCGTAGACGTCGCCCTGAGCTGCTGCCAGGGCGTACCAATCTCTGTCGGCGTGGGTTTGATCCTCCTCCTTGAGGTTGTTTTCCCGGCGCCTGATGACTTCTGCGAGTGCGTACTGCGATTTACGATCTCCAGCGGTGGCGGCAATGGTCAGATAAGCCTCCGAATCCCGGTATTCCCCCAGGTTGTAGAGCTCCAGCCCCTTTTTTCTGGCGGCTGCTTGCTCATTGGTCAACCGGGCAATCAGCGAGCTCAATGTGTTGAGCAAGCTGAACAGAGTCGTCAAAGCGGATGAGTGTGTATACATAGTCAATACCTGTGTGAGTGGACAATTGGGGTGGTACGCACACAGGTTATTCAGGTGAGAAGGAGGACGTGCGTTACATATATATATGACGCGCGAGAAATCACCCGTCGTCTGGAGAAAAGCCAGCGGTCCCCCGGCCCAAGGCATGATCCTCCCAGGAAGCGGAATCCGATGCCGTCTCAGTCTTGTATCAACCCTGGCCAGGTGTCGTCATCTATTGTTGTCGGCCCCGTCTCTGCCCTGTTGTCCTTTATGTTGTATCTGATGTATCTGTTGTTGGTCAGAAAGATATAGAAGTAGCTGTCGAAAAGCGGGGCGTCGTTTTGCACGGCTGTTATGATTCGGTTTTTGTAAGGTCCCAATCCGGGCCAAGAGTCAGGTGTGATGGGCTTTATTGATGTTTTTTGTGTTCTGTAATTGAAGTTGATGTAATGTCCATCATTCGTCAAAAACTTGAATAGATATTTGAAGCCGAATATTTCCCACCATGTGCCGGCCACGATGCGGTCGAAATAAGGAAGTAGCGAGTGCCACAACGAATCTTCAAGACGATAAGTTCCGGTTACTTTGTCGTAATCCTGGTCGTACTTACAGACCATCGGAGTGCCATTGGCATAATAGAACAGCCATAAAATGTCATCACCTCCGTTCGGGTGGCCCCCAACCCCAGTGACTGTAAAACCGAAACGCAGATCTTTGACGTGAGCGTGAAAGCTTCCCCAGTTATCGGCTGTTATCTCGGCAGGATATCCCTCGTCAACCTTGTTCTCGCCAAGATCAAATCTGGAGTAGGTATTGCTGTCTTTGAAGAAGAAGTAAATTTTATCTTTTCCTGCGCGCCAATCGACGGCAACAAAATTCTTGAGTGTCGACATGATCTGATTCCTTTCAGTTGGCTGAAGAGTGTTTATAGTAAATAAATGGCATCTCTTCGAGCCTGATAGTGTGGGGTGTTAATGTCGGAGTTAGACTATCGTTAGATATTGATCTTTGATATGGCTTTTTGTGGGTTGATTGTTTCGGTTTGAGACTGCTATGTTTCATGTCAACTAAGAGGAGGGTGTCAAAATGATTAAGGCGATCATCAAATACCTATCTGGTACGCTGGACGACCACTGAACGAAAGGCCTGCTTCTCGTCGGCCGTGGGGCTTGCCATAATTGCGGCTTAATCCACATCTGTTTGACTCGCGTTTTTGCTCATGGAGCTCCCATGCACGTACTGGTTTGCGAAGACGATGAGCTGATTGCCAGCGGCATTGTTGCCGGCCTCACGGCCCAGGGCCTGACGGTGGAACACGTGGCCACCGCTTCCGCCGCCCGGGCGATGCTCAAGGTGGCCGAGTTCGACGTCATGGTGCTCGATCTCGGCCTGCCGGACGAAGATGGCCTCAAGTTGTTGCAGCAGTTGCGTCACCATGGCCTCGAAATCCCGGTGCTGATCCTCACTGCGCGGGATTCGGTCACCGACCGGGTCGACGGCCTGCAAGCCGGTGCCGATGACTACTTGCTCAAACCGTTTGACCTGCGCGAACTCGCCGCCCGTCTGCATACGCTGTTGCGACGGGTGGCGGGTCGCAGCGTCAACCTGATTGAACATGGTCGTTTGACCTACGACCCGAGCAGCCGAGAAACCCTGCTCGGCGGCCGACCCGTCGATTTGTCGCGCCGTGAACAATCGCTGTTGCAAGCCTTGCTGCACAACCGTGGCCGGGTGTTGTCCACCGAGCAACTCAAGGACAGTGTCTACGGTTTCAATGACGAACTGGAAAGCAACGCCCTTAACGTCCATATCCATCACCTGCGGCGCAAACTCGGCAACGGCATCGTCGAGACCGTGCGTGGCTTGGGCTATCGCCTGGGGCCGGCCGATGGCGGAGAGCAATCGAAGTGATGAGTCTGCGTTTGCGCCTGAGCCTGACCCTCGGCGCCGCGTTTGCGCTGATCTGGGCCCTGGCCGCCGCCTGGATGCTCAGTGATCTGCGCAACCAGATGATGTTTTCCCTGGACCAGCGGCTGGTGGCGTCCGCGCGGATGGTGGCCGGGCTGCTGGAGCAACTGCCTGCGTTGCCGAGCAAGGGCGAGGGGACCCATTTCAGCGCTGAACAGCTGAGTATCCCTGGCGGCATGGCCTGTCAGGTCAGCTCGTTGCGCGGCGAAATCCTGGCCCGCAGCCACAGTAGCCCCGAACAAACCCTGGAAGCCGAAAAAATGGGCTTTCACGATCAAATGATCGATGGCGCACCCTGGCGCAGCTTCACCCTGGCGCGCGGTAATGTGCGCATTACCACTGCCGACCGGCAAATCGAGCGCGAAGCGCTGAACATGTCCATCCTGCTGGCGGCCTCGGTACCGGTCGGCGTGGCGCTGCTCGGCTGCCTGTGTCTGTTGTGGCTCGGCATCGGTCAGGGGCTGGCACCGCTTAATCGTATGCGCGATGCGCTGATGCGGCGCAGTGCCGATTCTCTGGAGCCGTTGCAGATCCAGCCGCTGCCCAGCGAACTGCAACCGCTGCTGGAAACTCAGAATCAGTTGTTCCTGCGTATTGGCAAGACCATCGAGCGCGAACGGCGCCTGACCGGTGATGCCGCGCATGAATTGCGCAGCCCGCTGACCGCGATCAAAACCCATCTGCAAGTGGCGCGCATGACTGAAGGCAGCGCCCGGGATCAGTCCCTGGCGCGGGCTGAAGAGGGCGCTGACCGACTTCACCGCACGCTTGAACAATTGCTGCTGCTGGCGCGCGTCGAGGGCAGTCTGTCGTTCGATGATGGCGTGCAATGCAGCGCCGAACAGGTGGCGAAACTGGCGATACAGGATGCGGCCAGCGGTGATCGTCAGCGGATCAAGTTTCAGGTGCCGACCACATTCTCCGATGCGCCGCTGCAAATGCCCGCGGTGCTGTCGATTGCCGCATTGCGCAACTTGCTCGACAACGCCCTGCGCCATACCCCAGGAAATGGGGCCGTGGAGCTGAGCCTGGAAACCACCAACAATCGCGTGCGCTTTTTGGTCCGCGACCACGGCCCAGGGATTGCCGAAGATGACCTGCAACACCTGACCCAACGCTTCTGGCGCAACGGCCAGAGCACCGGTTGCGGCCTCGGACTGGCGATTGTCCAGGCCATCGTCCAGCGTTGCGGCTGCACCCTGCATTTCGACAGCCGACCGGATGGCTTGCGGGTCGAATTGACGATGCCGTTGCAACCGGTCTGACAAGCCACCGCAGAGCAAATGTGGGAGCGGGCTTGCTCGCGAAGGCGGAGTATCAGCCAACATCATTGTTGAATGTGAAATCGCTTTCGCGAGCAAGCCCGCTCCCACAGTGGATCTGTGTGATCACAGGACCTGTGACTATCCTGGTCGCACACCAAATGTAACGTCTCTCCATTAGCCACCCGGCCCTCACAGCGCTATCGTCCCTGGCAGCTTTGACTCAATGGATTGAGGTAACAGCGCCATGGATGCATCGATACACATCTGCAAGGCAACGCCTGCCGACGCCGGGATCATCAGCCGCATCGTCGAGCGCTCCATTCGCGTCGGCTGCGCGCTGGACCATCGCAACGATCCGCGAACCGTCGCCACCTGGACCCACAACAAAACCATTGAACACGTGCAACCCTGGCTGGCCGACTCGCGGTTGTACCTGAACATCGCCCTGTTGCAGGACAAACCTATCGGCGTCGCCATGGCGGCGATCAGCGGCAAGGTCGCGTTCTGCTATGTACAGCCGGAATGGTTTCGACGCGGCGCCGGACAAGCGCTGGTGCATGATCTCGAAACCTGGTTGATCGCTCAGGGTTTGCCTCACGCGCGGCTCAACAGCACCCGTACCGGTGAGGCGTTTTATCACCGTCTGGGTTACCGGGCTTGCGCTGAAACCTTCACCGTGGCGGGACTCCACGCCATTCCCATGCACAAGGCGCTGTCACCACCTTCATAGAAAGCTGATCGAGGGTCTAAATCCTTGAGGTCCTGATGCGTTTCCAAAACAGGAAAACCTGCAAGTGCGCCCCGTGACCGGAACGCGCACCTGCCCGGTGTGCAGTTTTGGTCACTATCAACAGCGTATTGAGGGATCGAGAGATGTCAGTCGCTATCAGCCTTATCGAAGATCAGCCTGCCCGGATCGTTCCGACGCCTGCCGAGACGCTTTATCAGTTCAACGAATCGCCATTGCTGGCTCGTCAAAGCCAGCAGGAGTCGAACGCTCGCAGCTATCCGCGGCGCATTCCCCTGGCACTCAAGCGAGCCAAGGGCATTTATGTCGAGGATGTCGAAGGCCGCAGTTTCATTGATTGCCTGGCCGGTGCGGGGACTCTGGCTTTGGGACACAACCACCCGGTGGTGATCGAAGCGATCCAGCAAGTGCTGACCGATGAACTGCCGCTGCACACACTCGACCTCACTACGCCGGTCAAGGATCAGTTTGTTCAGGACCTGTTCGGTCTGTTGCCGCCGGCATTGGCCGCTGAAGCGAAGATTCAGTTCTGCGGCCCCACCGGCACCGATGCGGTAGAAGCCGCGCTGAAACTGGTGCGCACCGCCACCGGACGCAGCACGGTTTTGTCGTTCCAGGGCGGTTATCACGGCATGAGCCAGGGCGCGCTGAGCCTGATGGGCAGTCTGGGGCCGAAGAAACCGCTGGGTGCGTTGCTCAGCAGTGGCGTGCAGTTCATGCCGTATCCCTACGATTACCGTTGCCCGTTCGGGCTCGGCGGCGCGCAGGGGGTGCAGGTCAACCTGAGTTACCTGGAAAACCTGCTGAATGATCCAGAGGCCGGCGTGCAATTGCCTGCTGCGGTGATCGTCGAAGCGGTACAGGGCGAAGGCGGGGTGATTCCGGCCGATCTCGACTGGCTGCGCGGCTTGCGACGCATCACCGAGAAGGCCGGCGTAGCGCTGATCGTCGATGAAATCCAGAGCGGTTTTGCCCGCACCGGCAAGATGTTCGCCTTCGAGCACGCCGGGATCATTCCAGACGTGGTGGTGATGTCCAAAGCCATCGGTGGCAGCCTGCCGCTGGCGGTGGTGGTCTATCGCGACTGGCTCGACACCTGGCTGCCGGGCGCCCATGCCGGGACCTTCCGCGGTAATCAGATGGCAATGGCCGCAGGCTCTGCGGTGATGCGCTACCTGACAGAGCACAAGGTTTGCGAGCATGCCGCCGCCATGGGCGAACGCTTGAGTGAACACCTGCACATCCTGCAACGGGACTTCCCGCAACTGGGCGATATCCGCGGGCGGGGCTTGATGCTGGGCGTTGAGCTGGTCGACCCGACCGGCGCGCCGGACGTTCAAGGGCATCCACCGATATTCGCTCGGCTGGCGCCGTTGGTGCAGCGCGAATGCCTCAAACGCGGATTGATCCTCGAGCTGGGCGGGCGTCACGGCGGTGTCGTGCGTTTCCTGCCACCGTTGGTGATCACGGCCGCGGAAATCGATCGGGTGGCCGGCATTTTCGGCAGGGCCATGGCTGCGGCCATCGCCAGCCTCTAAATTTTTTGGTGCCTTGAACGTTCCTTCTACATAACGGCTGCGCACGGCGTGCAGCCCACCCTACAGCGATGGAGAGACAGCATGACGTCAGTATTCGACCGCGAGGACATCCTCTTTCAGGTCGTGGTCAACCACGAAGAGCAATACTCGATCTGGCCCGACTACAAAGCCGTGCCACAAGGCTGGCGCACCGTGGGCAAGAGCGGCCTGAAAAAGGAATGCCTGGCCTACATCGAAGAGGTCTGGACTGACATGCGTCCACTGAGCCTGCGCCAGAAAATGGAAGAACAGGCGGCTGTGGCTCACTGAGTCACCGCGCAAAAAGAAGCCCGCTGATCTTATCGGTTCAGCGGGCTTTTTCTTGGTCTGGATTCAGTGTTGCCTGTCAGGGCGCCTTCGCGAGCAAGCCCGCTCCCACAGTGGATTTGTGTCGATCACAGAATCTACGATCACCACCGATCAAATGTGGGAGCGGGCTTGCTCGCGAAGAACGATTACACGGTGCAACTGACGTTACGCGCCGTCCAACCCTTTAATCACCAAATCCACATTCCCTTCCAATTCGGCCACCGGATCCGCCGCATCGACACTCAACACCACCAACCGACTGCCAGCCTCGGCAATCACCGCTTTTACCGCATCCGACGGCTGGCGATGATGCAATACCACCGCCACGTCATTGTCTTTGAGCGTCGCACCCAGTTGTTTGAGCGCCTCCGGCGTCCACTCGGCATCCGGTCGAGCATCGAGGCCAATCAGCTCAAGATTAAGGCCGCCGATCAGGTAGCCGAAATGATCGCTCAAACTCATCACACTCAAATTGTTAGCACGGGCCAACCGCGACTCACTGTCAGCGCTGAACTTGAGCAGGCGCTGTTTGAGTGCTGCCAGGTTGGCATCGATTTTCGGCTTGGCCGCTGGCGCCAGGCGCACCAGGTCTGCCGCCATGACATCCGCCATCCGGCCCATGTTGTTGCTGGACAACCAAGGCTGACTGTTCAAACCGTCGATCTTGCTGCCAGGCTGTACAGCGATGCCGGGCAGGGCGCCGTCCACCGGGCGGGCGGCGTCGATTTCAATGATGCGGATATTGCTGCGACGGGCGTTCGGATACAGCGGATCATCCGGCCATAGCGAACGCAGGCCGATGACCGCATCCGCGTCGATCGCCAGCTTGTTGAGCGCTTGAGCGCCGCGACCGGTGAAATAAGCGGTCTGCCGACTGCCGGGAAGGTTGGCCGGCGCAGCGCGCTCAAGGCTGACATCGGTGCCCTCCAGCAGCAGGGCACCCAGACCGTAGGTCACAGGCAACGCTGCCAGCACCAGCACTTTGTGCGTTGAAGTCGAGGCGAAGAGCGCGGTGTTACCGACACCGTGATTGGCCAACAAACGCATCGGTTCGAAGGTGTCGGTGGCGGATGCGTTGAACGAGGCTGGCCCACACAAGGTCAGCGCCAGGGTCAATTGACGCAGAGAAAAAGACATTTATCCGAGGTTCCCTTTCAGACTTGGAACGATGCCACGAGCAATCGCGGCCAGGGCGAAGGCGATACCGGCCACCAGAATGATCGCGGCACCGGACGGGATAGGCAGGTCAAAGACAATCGGCGCGAGAATTCCGCACAGCGTGCTCACCGTGGCGATCAGCACCGAACACCAGAAGAAACCCTTCAGCGACTGACTGAGCAAGCGCGCGGCCGCCGCAGGAATCACCAATAGCGCACCGACCAGAATCGCCCCGATAACTTTCACCGCCGCCACCGTGATCAGGGTCACCAGAATCACGAACAGGTAATCCAGGGTCTTCACCGCCACACCACGTACCGCCGCCAGCTGCGGATTGAAACTGGCGAGCATGATGCGGTTGTACAGCGGCAGGGCCAGCGCCATCACCAGCGAGCCGACGATGGCCAATACCAGCAGGTCATTGCCGTTGACTGTCAGCACTGAACCGAACAGCACATTTTCCAGAATGTGTACGTTGATTTTACCGGCCAGGATCAGCAGCAGGCTCGCACCAAGTGCCAGCGATACGGAGAGAAACACACCAATCAAGGTATCCGGCGCCAGCCCCGTACGGTTGCGTAAATAGTTGAGCAAAATGCCGAACAGCAGGCAGTAACCGAACAGGCTGCCATAAGGCCCGGTGTAGGGCTCGCCGAGCAGAATGCCGATGGCCACACCGGTCAGCGCCGCATGGCCCACCGCTTCGGAGAAAAACGCGAAACGCTTGACCACCACCAGCGTACCCAAGCCGCCCAACACCGGGCCGATCAACAGCCCCGCGAGCAGCGCGTTGACCACAAATCCATAGGTCAGCGCTTCCGGCAGGTAACCCGACGAGGCCCAACCCTGGACCATCAAACGAAAGGCTTCGTAACTCATCAGGCGGCGCTCCGGGGATGGGTCGAGAACAAGGTCAGCAGTCGCTCCGGGGTCAGTGCCTGTTTCGGCGTGGCATCGAACAGCACCCGGCGATTGAGCCCGGTGACCCGGTCCGCCAGTCGCCCGACCGCCTCCAGATCATGCTCGATCCACAGCACGGTGATGCCGCTTTGGCGCCAGTCACCTAGCAATCGTTCGAACACCTGAATGCCGGCCTCATCGAGGGCCGACATCGGCTCATCGAGTACCAGCAATTGCGGCGCCGGAATCAAACCTTGGGCCAACAAAACGCGCTGGCGCTCACCGCCGGACAATGCGCCCATGCGCCGCTTGCGCTTGTCCTGCATGCCGACCCGTTCCAGTGCTTCGCCGATGGCCGCCGCGTAGTGTTTACTCAACCCGAGAAACGCCGGGCGCCGCTGGCACATCGCGGCCATGAAGTCATCGACGGTCATCGGTAAACCGCGATCGAACTCCAGCGCCTGAGGCACGTAGCCGATGGTCCCCGGTTCGCCAGGCCATTGCAGGCTCAATCGACCTTGATGCGGCATCTGCCCGAGCAGGGTCTTGATCAGCGAGCTCTTGCCGCCACCGTTGGGGCCGACCAGTGCATGCACGCTGCCGGGCCGAACCTCAAAGGTCACCTTGTCGAGGATCGTCGTGCGACCCAGCGTGAGGCTGACCTCGGCGAAATCCAGCGTCGGCCCCGAAACCTGTGGGAGCGGCGGTGCGGCGATCCGACTTGCTCGCGAAAGCGCTGGGTCAGTCAACATGGATGTCGACTGATACTCCCTCTTCGCGAGCAAGCCCGCTCCCACAGGGGATTGAGTGATGGTTTCTTTAGCGGTCATGCGCCGGACTCCTGAATCGCGCGGACGACGGTATTGAGGTTGCCGGTCATTTCTTTTTCGTACTTGTCGGCGGTGTATTCGCCGTAGGAAATGTGCGACAGCGGATACAGTTTCACCCCGGATTCACGCTGAATGGTCTCGACGTAAGTGGACGGGAAATCCATCTCCGAGAAGATCACTTTCACGTCCAGCTCCCGCAGCTGATCGATGGTCTTTTTCAGCTGGCTGGGGCTCGGTTCGATACCGTGGGCCGGCTCGACCACAGCAGTCACTTCCAGGCCAAACTCGCGCAGCAAATAATCGTAGGCGGCATGCACCGTGGCCACGCGCAGCTCGGCGTTCGGCGCCTGGGTCAGTTTTGCCAGGGCGTCGGCGCGCATCTGCCGCAGGCGTTTGCCATAGGCGCGGGCGTTCTGTGTATAGGTTTTGGCGTTGGCCGGGTCGAGCTTGCCCAGTTCCCGGGCGATGTTGTTGACCTGGGCAATGGAAGCGCTGATCGACAGGAATGTGTGCGGGTTGACCACCTTGCCGGCACCCCGGGCAGCGACGCCGGTGGCGGCCAGCAGGGGCACGTTTTCGTTGGCTTCGATCACCTTGATGTTCGGCGTTTCGCTGGCGGCGATCATGCGGTCGGCGAAGTCGTCATGGCCCACGCCGTTAAGTACGACCACGTCCAGCCCGCTGATGCGTTTGATGTCTTCGGCCCGCGGCTCGTAGGCATGCGGATTGAAACCGGCCGGGATCAGCGGAACCACTTCGGCCTTGTCACCGACGATGTTGGCCACGTAACTGTAATAAGGGTGCAGGGTGATTCCGATGCGCAGGCGCTTGGCTTCGTCGGCACTGGCCAGAGGTGTCAGCAAACAGGCAAACAGGCCGACCAGCAGCAGGCGCAAAAAGGAATGACGTTGAGATGAACTAGGCATGGGAAAGCGGTCTTCTCTCGGGTGAAGGCGAGGGTTCAATGCCGATGCTGGCGGGTGACGCCGGCATCGAATTGCGCGACGATCTGCTGCCAGCCGGCGCCGTTGAGCGCAGCGTCGGTGAGATCGTTCGGGGCGTTGAGGGTGCTGGCGCGGTTGAGCCAGATGTCTGGCGCAGTGTCGTCTTCAGCGGTCAAGCGCATCAGAAACGAACCGGCAACGGTTGGGGTCTGGCTTTGGCCGAAATACGCCTTCGCGCCCAGCAACTGCCAGGCATGGCTGCCGCGGCTGACAGAACTGGCGTCCTGGGCAAACGGCGCAAAGCCTTCATCGGCGAGGGTGGCGGGTGTGGGCAGCGCCTGCTGTTCCTGACGCAACAGATGAATTTCATCCAGCGTGACCCGCAGGTCGGCGTAAATACCTTGCTCGGAGGCGCTCAGATCACGACGGGCATCCAGTTGATGGCTGCCAACGCTGCTCACCTCCTGAGCCTCGCCACGCCAGGCGACTACCGAGCCGGCAACCGCCAGGATCATCAGGCACAGCAGCAACACATAGAGGGTTTCATGGCCGGCGCCGGCCGGGCGGACGATGTGTGTGGTTGGTGTAGTCATGGGGCTTGGATGTCCGCTTGGTCGATCTCGACGACGTGGCCGGGACCAGCGTCGAACAGCACGTAGAACTCGGCGCCGGGCTTCTTGAACGTCAGGGTCGAATCGCTGCCGAGTTTGCCCGGCACCAGAATGGTTTCGTCGTAGCCGATCACGTCCAGGGTCACGCCCGGCGCGCCGCTGCCGTCGGAGAAACCGCCGGTGCACTGGATCTGTTCGGCATCGATGGCCTTGCATTCGCACATCGGGTTGTGAGCCAGGGCGCTGGCGCTGAAACCGGCGCAAAACATCAATAGAGCGGGGCGAAAAGAGCTGATCATGGTTTGCCTCCTTGTTTGTTCAGCCATGCGAGGGTGGCCGGGGATGCCTGGCTCAGGGGGATGGACGCTTGATGCATGGCGCCGTCCCAGCCTTCCATGGTGATCCACAGCTCGGCGTCGGTTTTGGTCTTTTCGGGCACCGGCAGCATCGCGCCCATGCGGTATGGCGTGCCGAAGAAAATCACCCCGGCCGCGCGCAGGCTGCGGGGTTTGCCGATGCGCAGATACGTCGCCTTGACCTCATCGCGACAGCGCTCGCACAGTGCTGCGTTGAAACCTTTCATGTGGCCAGCCGGGCCGGTCAATCGTGGCGCTTCGTTGCGCAGTTCGGCCAGTTGCAGGCTCCAGGGACCGACCTGGATTTCGCCGATTTCCCGTTCCCCCAGTCCGCTGTCTCCGCGAAACAGCGAGGCGTCGGCAAAGTATTTGGGCATGAAGCCCAAAGGGATCAGCAGCAAGAAAATGTTGATGTGGAAGCGCCATTTGCGCCAAAGCAGGCTCGCCCGGGAAGGCTGCGGTGCAGTGATCGTCTTGCTCACAGGTTGCCCTCCGGAGTCTGTTGGTTCATGACCGTTTGCGGTCTCGACACCGGGAGCGGAGCCTTGTTGCTGCGCTTGAACGCATTGGCGGTGGCCAGGGCGGTGCGTTTGGTCCAGATCAGCAAGCCGCTGAGCACCATCATGCTCAGCAGCAAACCGAAGAAGAACCAGATCAGCTTGATCCAGATCCCGCCAAAGTCACCGGTGTGCAACGGACGCATCGACTCGGTCACGAATTCCAGGCTGGAGCGATCGGACAGCAGCCGTGTGCTGGCAATATCGCCGTTGTACGGGTTGACCTCGGCCGTCTGGAACATCAGCGGATACCAGCTTCGACCACCGACCGACAGGTGGCTGTAGGCATTGCCCGGCAGGCTGACGAAACTCGCTTCCAGTCCGGGGATCTGTTCCTGAGCGACCTTGATCGCCTGTTCCAGGCTGATCATCGGGGCCGGCTTGCCGGTGCTGGTCAATGGCACGCTTTCGCGCGAGACGACCGACACCACCGGTTCCGTGGTAATCGAAATCTGGTTGTCGAACAGAATCGCCTTGATCAGGAACCAGACACCGGTGATCGAGATCACCGCAATGAACCAGATCGACCAGATGCCGCTGAGCCGGTGAAAGTCGCCCCAGAAAATCCGTGCGCCATGGCGAATGCGCAGGGTCGGTCGGAAGAAGCCTTTCCAGAACCGTTTGTAGACCACCAACCCGGTCACCAGCGACGCCAGCATCGGCAGCCCGAGGAACGACACCAGATACCAGCCCCAGCTGTAGCCGTTGGTGAACGGCACCAGCCACCAGCCATGCAGTGCACGGGTGAATGCCTTGAAGTTGAATTGTGGAGCGGTGCCCTGAATCACCCCGCTGTAGGGGTTCACATAGACCGTCACCGAGCGGCCGTCCGGGTAACTGACGTCCACGTCCAGGGCGAAATGCGACTCGTCGGGGCGACTGATGCTCTGGACCAGCGTCTGGGGTTCGGCCTGTTTGATGGCGGCGACAATCTGGTCATAGTTGAGCAGCGGCGCGTCGTCTGAAGGCGCGCTGGCCCGCATTTGCGGGTTGGCCAGCCAGACGATTTCCTGACTGACCACCGCCAGCGTGCCGGTCACACAGACGATCAATACAAAAAACCAGATGGGCAGCGCCAGCCAGCTATGGACCAGAAACCAGAGTTTTGAGCGGGATTTCTTCGACATGATTAAAGGTCTTGTTTCGATGAGAGGACTACTGCTGCGGGCTTCCCAGCGGTGCGGTCCATGAAAAGTCCGGCCGTGGCTTTTGCCTACGCGACCGACTGCATCTAAATAAGACGTATGAGCATCGAAAATCCCGAAAGGGGATATGAAAGTAAATGTTTCGTATTGCTGGCTGGGCGGGGGGCGGGTTTATTTGCGAAAAGGTCTGACAGTCAAATTGGATGTTGAAGGTGATGGCCTCTTCGCGAGCAAGCCCGCTCCCACATTGGATTGGTGTCGAACACACATTATGTGTACGCAGCCGATCAACTGTGGGAGCGGGCTTGCTCGCGAAGAGGCCCGAACATTCACTGAAAAACTCAACCCTGTTTAAACATCTCCTTCGCCCGCTGTTCGATCTGCTCCTGAGTCAAATCCTCCTTGTGCGTGGCCAAAAACCACAGATGCCCGTAGGGATCCTTCAAAGTCCCCGAACGGTCGCCATAAAACTGATCCTTGACCTCGGATACCTGCGTGGCACCGGCATCGATGGCCTGCTTAAAGGACTTGTCCACATCATTCACATACAGATGCAGCCCCACGGACGGCGACTTGTCCGGGTTGCTCAATGGGCCCTGGTCGCAGGGTGTGCCAAGCATGATCGGGCAGTCACCAATACGCAGCTCAGCGTGCCCGATCCCGCCATCGGGCATGGCCAGGCGCATGACTTCGGTGGCGCCAAAGGCCTTCTTGTAGAAGTCGATGGCTTCGGCAGCTTTCTGAATGCCTAAATAAGGGGTGATGCTGTGATAACCCTCTGGAATAGGTTTTACGCTCATGACGGTTCTCCTTTGTTGTGGGGTTAAGGTGTTCCTTCGCCGATTTCCGGTCGAATAACTATAGGTCAACCCTTTTCCCGCAACCGAGTGCCCGACGAGCAGTTGCCAAAGACTGCGATCTTTTGATCCGATACCCACTATCGAGAGCGTTGATTTCTACCCTTCGAGCGGCACGGGTAGCCTGTGTTCATTGCCCCAAACACAGATCTGCGGACGCCCGAAATGAAATCTCTGCTCGCCACTTTCTTGCTGCTCGCCATCTCCGTTCTCGCCGGATGTGCCAGCCATGTTTCACCGGAATTGCGGCCCTACACCGCTGAAGAAACCCGGGAACTGGCGCTGGAGGCGCTGAATCGTCGTGGCTTGTCCTTCGACGAGTACCACGCGAAGAAAGCCGAATTGCTCGGCCAGCCGGCAAAATCGTTCAGTTTCGACAAACAAGGCGAGATGAACGCCGAACGCGCAGTACAGCTGCACGGTCGCCAAAGCTGAGTGACAACTGTACCGCTCGAACTTTCACGCAACTGTCCATGGGTTTCCCTCAAGGCGTGCGATAGGGTCAATACCTGACTGACCCTGATGGACTGCCACCCATGACACTCTCACTCGACCTGCTGCTGGGCTTTGCCCTGTTTGCCCTTGTCACCTCGATCACCCCCGGTCCGAACAACACCATGTTGCTGGCCTCGGGCGTGAATTTCGGCTTTCAGCGCACCATTCCCCATATGCTGGGCATCACTTGTGGCTTCTTCGTCCTGGTGGTCGCCGTCGGTTTCGGCCTGGGCACGGTATTTCAAACCTATCCAATGCTTTACACCGTGTTGCGCTATGTCGGCGCGGCGTATTTGCTGTACCTGGCGTGGAAGATTGCTCATTCCGGGCCGGTCGCCGAGGGTGAACAGGGAGAAGGCAGGCCGATCAGTTACTTGGGTGCGGCAGCGTTTCAATGGGTCAACCCCAAGGCCTGGATCATGGCCATCGGTGCCATCAGCACCTACACGCCGATGCAGGGTTATTTCACCAATGTGATTGTGATTGCCGCGGTCTTCGCCTTGATCAACCTGCCAAGCGTCGGGGTGTGGGCCGGTTGCGGCACGCTGTTGCGCAATGTGCTGCGCGATCGCCGCTGGTTGCGGCTGTTCAACTGGGGTATGGCCTTATTGTTGGTGGCTTCGATGTATCCGTTATTGCTCGAAAGTTTTAGCTGACGCATTGCTTCATCCGGTGGCCCGATGCCTGTTAAGCTCGACTTCAGGAGCGTTCCTACGCACTTTTAAATGAAGTTGTTCTTCTTTAATGGCCTCCGATCAGGTATTGCTGTCGTTCTGAAAATTCGGCGTCGCTCATGAGGCGGCGCTTTGACATTTCCAGTGACGAGCTTCCTGATCCCGGAACACGCTCTGCGAGTCTTTTATGAAAAAACGTCCGTTGTATTTCGACTACGCCGCCACCACGCCGGTGGATGAGCGGGTCATCAAGGTCATGGTCGAGTGTCTGGGTTTCACGGGTAACTTCGGCAATCCAGCGTCCAGTTCCCACGCCTTCGGCCAACAGGCCCGGCAATCGGTCGAGCAAGCACGGCGCCAGGTCGCCGAGTTGGTGGGCGCCCAGGCGGAACAGATTGTCTGGACTTCCGGCGCCACCGAATCCAACAACCTTGCCCTCAAGGGCGTGGCCCAGGCCCGCGGTGTATCCGGCGGCCACATCATTACCAGCCAGATCGAACACAAAGCGATTCTCGACACTGCAAAACAGTTGCAGGACGCAGGCGTTGCGGTGACGTATCTGGTGCCCGATGCCGAAGGCCTGATTACTCCACAAGCGGTCAGTGAAGCGATGCGTGAGGACACCTTTCTGGTGTCATTGATGCTGGTCAATAACGAACTGGGCACCATCAACGACATCCCGGCCATCGGCCAGGTGGTGCGTGATCGCGATGCGTTATTCCACGTTGATGCGGCTCAGGGCGCGGGCAAAGTGGCGATCGATCTGGCCCGGTGGCCGGTGGATTTGATGTCGTTCTCGGCGCACAAGGTCTACGGTCCCAAAGGCATCGGCGCGCTGTATGTCGGTCCTCGTGTTCAGCAGCGTCTGCAGGCGCAGATCCACGGCGGCGGTCACGAGGGCGGGTTGCGTTCCGGCACGCTGGCGACGCACCAGATTGCCGCAATGGGGGCAGCCTTCGCGTTGGCGGCCACCTCGTTCGATGAAGAAAAAGCCACCATCACACGTCTGCGTGAACGCTTGCTCGAGCCGCTGCTGAGCATTCCCGGGGTGCGCCTCAATGGCAGCCCGACCCAGCGCATTCCCCATACCCTGAGCCTGACTTTCAACGAAGGCGAGTTCAGTTCCGCGGCTTTGAGCACCTCGATCGCGTTTTCCGCGACCTCGGCCTGTAATTCCGCCAGCAATGCACCGTCCCATGTATTGCTGGCCCTGGGGCATGACGCACGCTCGGCCAGTCGCACCATTCGCTTGAGCCTGGGGCGTTTCACCACCGAGCAGGATATCGATCAAGCGGTACGCCTGATTAAAGCAGCTTGCGCCAGTGCTCCGGCATTCTGGGCGACAGGTCCTTAAGCGCCGACTCTGATCGGCACCGAATAATAATGATGAGTGGTTAGCAGGAGACACGATGAGTACACAGCCTTTGACCAATGGATTGGTACCCCAGCGCCTGGCGCAAACCCGCGAGCTGATGAGCCGGGAGGGCATTCATGCTCTGCTGGTGCCGTCGGCCGACCCGCACCTGTCGGAATACCTGCCGGGCTATTGGCAGGGACGGCAGTGGCTGTCAGGTTTTCATGGCTCGGTGGGCACGCTGATCGTCACGCCGGATTTTGCCGGTGTCTGGGCCGATAGCCGCTATTGGGAACAAGCGAGCAAGGAACTCAAGGGCAGCGGCATCGAACTGGTCAAGCTGCAACCGGGTCAACCCGGCCCGCTCGATTGGCTGGCCGAGCAAACCCCTGAAGGCGGTGTCGTCGCAGTCGATGGCGCGGTGATGGCCGTGGCCTCCGCGCGTACTTTGAGCAGCAAACTCGAAGAACGCGGCGCACGTCTGCGCACCGACATCGATCTGTTGAGTGAAGTCTGGAGTGATCGTCCGAGCCTGCCGAACGAGCCGATCTATCAACACTTGCCGCCTCAGGCGACGGTCAGCCGTGGCGAAAAACTCGCCAAACTGCGTGAGGTGCTGAAAGAGCGCGGTGCCGACTGGCACTTCATTGCCACCCTCGATGACATCGCCTGGCTGTTCAACCTGCGCGGCGGCGATGTGTCGTTCAATCCGGTGTTCGTGTCCTTCGCCCTGATCAGCCAGCAGCAGGCCACCTTGTTCGTCGCCCTGAGCAAAGTGAGCGCCGAGCTACGCGCCATTCTTGAACAGGACGGCGTGACCCTGCGCGATTACAGCGAAGTCACCGCCGCCTTGCGCGCCGTGCCGAGCGGCGAGAGCCTGCAAGTCGATCCAGCGCGGGTCACGGCCGGTCTGCTGGAAAACCTGAACAGCGGCGTGAAACTGCTCGAAGGCCTGAACCCGACCACCCTGGCCAAGTCGCAGAAAAGCCTGGCCGATGCCGAGCACATTCGTCGGGCAATGGAGCAGGATGGCGCGGCGCTGTGCGAGTTCTTCGCCTGGCTGGAAGCGGCTTGGGGGCGTGAGCGCATCACCGAACTGACCATCGACGAACACCTGACCGCGGCGCGTACCCGACGTCCGGATTACGTGTCGCTGAGCTTCAACACCATTGCCGCGTTTAACGCCAACGGTGCGATGCCGCACTACCACGCCACCGAAGAAGAACACGCGGTGATCGAGGGTGACGGCTTGTTGCTGATCGACTCCGGCGGCCAATACCTGGGCGGTACCACCGACATCACCCGAATGGTGCCGGTGGGTACGCCGACTGACGAGCAGAAGCGCGATTGCACCCGCGTGCTCAAAGGCGTGATTGCACTCTCCCGCGCACAGTTCCCACGAGGCATTCTGTCGCCGTTGCTGGACGCTATTGCCCGTGCACCGATCTGGGCCGAAAGCGTCGACTACGGCCACGGCACCGGTCACGGCGTCGGCTATTTCCTCAATGTTCACGAAGGCCCGCAAGTCATCGCCTATCAGGCCGCGGCTGCACCGCAAACCGCGATGCAGCCAGGCATGATCACCTCCATCGAACCGGGCACTTACCGTCCGGGTCGCTGGGGTGTGCGGATCGAGAATCTGGTATTGAATCGCGAAGCAGGCAAGAGCGAATTCGGTGAGTTCCTGAAATTCGAAACCCTGACCCTGTGCCCGATCGACACTCGTTGCCTGGAACCGTCGCTGCTGACTGAAGACGAAAAGCAGTGGTTCAACGGTTATCACGCCGAGGTGCGTGAACGCCTGAGTCCGTTGCTCAACGGTGCGGCCCTCGAATGGTTGAACACCCGAACCGCGGCTATTTGAGCGGTTTGAATCCAGGCGCTGTGTCCAGTGCCTGGCTCATTTCATAGGCAGGCGTTGGCTATTGCGCACGCAGGGCTTCAAGGACGAAGTCCAGCCGATCCTGGCCGAAGAACAACTGATCACCGACAAACATGCTCGGTGCACCGAATACACCACGTTGCACCGCTTCCTCGGTGTTTTCCTTGAGGGCGGCTTTGACGGTTTCATCGGCGGTCAGTGCCAGCACCTCGTTTGGATCGAAACCGTTTTGCGTCAGCACGGCGGCAACAGTCGCTGGATCATCGAGGCTGCGTCCCTCAACCCAAAGGGCGTGAAACAGGCAATCGATAAACGCCTGAAAGCGTTCGGGATGGCGTAGTTGCATACCTGTGACAGCGCGCATCAGCATCAGGGTATTGATCGGGAAGTTCGGGTTGAACTTCAGCGGTACGCCATAGCGTTTGGCATAGCGATCCAGGTCCTGAAACATGTAGCGACCCTTGGCCGGTACGGTGATGGGGGAAGCATTGCCAGTAGCTTTGAAGACGCCACCCAGCAGCATCGGTCTGTAGATCAGCTGACTATCGGTCTGTTTGCAGATCTTGGGCAGCTGGGTATAAGCCAGGTAAGTGGCGGGGCTGCCAAGGTCGAAAAAGAACTCCACGGTTTTGCTCATGGTCGATGTGCTCTTCTTATTGTTGGAAGGGGAGGGCTACCAGCGTTCGTTCCAGGGGCGCAGATCCAGCTCGAAGGTCCAGGCGTCCCGTGGCTGGCTGTGCAGGTACCAATAGTTGTCGGCGATATGCTCGGGATTGAGAATGCCGTCCTGATCCTTGGTCGCGTATTTTTCCGGGAAATTGTCGCGGATAAAGTCGGTATCGATGGCGCCATCCACTACGACGTGGGCGACATGGATGTTCATCGGCCCCAGTTCGCGGGCCATGCTTTGCGCCAAGGCGCGAATCCCGTGCTTGGCCCCGGCGAAGGCGGCGAAACCCGCGGCGCCGCGCAAGCCAGCAGTGGCGCCGGTGAACAGGATCGTGCCCCGTTGGCGGGTGACCATGCGCTTGGCCACTTCACGGGCGTTGAGAAACCCTGAGAAACAGGCCATTTCCCAAATCTTGAAATACTTGCGGGCGGTTTCTTCGAGAATACTGCAAGGCACATTGGCGCCGATATTGAAGACGAACGCTTCGATGGGGCCGATCTCGGTTTCGATCTGCTCAATGAGTGCTATCACGTCTTCTTCATTACGCGCATCGCAGGCAAAACCGTGAGCCTCGCCGCCACTGGCTGTGATGGACTCTACCAATGGCTGGAGTTTGTCTGCGCTGCGACGTGTGACGCAGGCGACATAACCTTCACGGGCAAAACGTTTGGCGATGGCGCCGCCGGTGGCATCGCCTGCGCCGACGACCAATACGATTTTCTTGTTATTGATAGCGGTAGTCATGGATATCGCCCTTTGCTGAACGGTCATTGACTGACGAACGTTAGCAGCATCGGCGCGAAGCGCCTATCGGGCTACACAAGCCCGATAGGAAGGGAGGGTTACTTGCAGATGACGATCATGCTGCGGCTGGTGTAGCCGGCAGGGTTGAGGCCGAACGGATAGTCACCGGGCTCTTCCACCGCATCGCCTGACTTGGCGATGACTTTGTAACCCTTGGGCGCGCACGAGTTGGCGGCGCTGGTGTAGCATTTGTCCCACGAGGACGAGAGCCCCGAACAATTGATATGCAGTCCTTTCTTGCCGTGTTTCGTCTGGGATTTCGAGGTCGCTGCGCAGCCCGCAATTGCAAGTACGGCGATCAGTATCAAAATTCGTTTCATTGCTGTCCTTAATAGCGGCCCCGGATCTGTGCCTGGGTCTGCCTGCATTCGCTTTTGCTTGAAGCGTTCTGATATCCCTATCTGAAAAAATCCATGTCTGACACTGAGTTACGTAGCCTAAACATGGCCTAATTGAGCGGTAAATACCAGACCTGCGTCAATCTTGTTTCAATCTGCTGCGACCACAGGCTTGGCGTTACTTCCCATGGTCATGGTCGCGCCGACGGAAGCCAGAATGATGCACAGGATAGCCAGCCACTGTGACAGGGAAAGGTATTCCTGGAGAAACAACAGGCCGGACAGCGCACCGATCGCAGGTTCGATGCTCATCAATGTACCGAAGGTCCGGGCTGGTATCCGTGTGAGGGCGACCATCTCCAGGGTGTAGGGCAGGGCGGTGGACAAAATGGCGACCCCGATGGCCACGGGAATCAACGAGGGTGTCAGTAGCGCAGCGCCAGCGTGGACAATACCAATGGGAGCTACGAACAGGGCGGCAATCATCACGCCCAACGCAGCGGTCTGCACCCCATTATCAGCACCAGCCTTCTGGCCGAACAGAATGTACAGCGCCCAGCAGACACCAGCACCGAGGGCATAACCTGCTCCGACCAGATCGATGCCCGTGCTCGTGGCGCCTGTCGGAATCAATAGCAGTAAACCCAGGGCTGCCAGAGCGATCCACAGAAAGTCGATCGCTCGACGTGAGGCGTAAATAGCGACTGCCAATGGGCCGGTGAACTCCAGGGCTACGGCGATACCCAGGGGGACAGTGCGCAAGGACATATAGAAGAGGAAGTTCATGCCGCCCAACGCCATCCCGTAGACGATAACGGTGCGCAGGGATTTCGCAGTGAGCTTCGCTCGCCATGGGCGCAATATCAGCAGCATGATCACGCTGGCAAAGATCAGTCGCAGGGTGGTCGTTCCTTGAGCACCGATAACCGGGAACATGCTTTTGGCCAGGGAGGCTCCGGACTGGATTGATGCCATGGCTATCAAGAGCAGGCCAACCGAGAACAGGGTCGAGGCAAGACTGCGGGGGTGGTCATTCATTGCGTGGCATCGTCCGAAGTAGCAAGCGAGAGTATTGTTGTATGTGTTGGGCAATATACTGCGCATTCGTTACGGGCGCGTCTATATATAAGCAGGGATTTTGGACATCCTGATAGAAAAATCAAATCAGGGGTTGACGGCAGAT
>NZ_AKJE01000109.1 GCF_000282495.1 Pseudomonas sp. GM79 | reverse complement strand
ACATCGGCCAGAACCTGGTGTTCGAGGACGACGGACCGAGCATCACCACCACCGGCACCGAGCCAATACTGACGGTAGACGAAACGGTGCTGACGACCGACGCCACCCAGAACTTTGCCGCCAACTTCAGCTCGGTGTTCGGCGCTGATGGTCCGGGCACATTGACCTATGCGCTGGGCGTGGTGGCAGGGGCTTCCGGGCTGACCGACACGGCCACCGGCGAGGCCGTCAACCTGTCGCTCAACGGCGGTGTAGTCGAAGGCCGCACGGCCACCACCAACCTGCTGGTGTTCACGGTCAGCGTCGCCGCCAACGGTGACGTCACCCTCGACCAGCTGCGCGCCGTGGTGCATCCCGATGCGACCGATCCCGATGATGCGACGAGCCTGAGCTCGGACGATCTGGTGACGCTGATAGGGACCGCAACCGACAAGGACGGCGACAGAGCCCAGGCGACCCTCAACATCGGCCAAAACCTGGTGTTCGAGGACGACGGACCATCACTTGCATTCGGCAACCTGATCGGCACCGGTAGCGTCCTGCCGCAATTCGGGTTCTGGGACCATTCGGCGGGCGCCGACGGGCTGGGTGCGGCTGGTCTGGATATCTCGGTGAATAGCCAGTTCACCCTCGTCAGACCAGACAATACGACCACCACCGGGACCGCCACGCTCACCGAGCAGTCGCCCTCACCCGACGGCAATGGCGCATACCAGTTTGCAGGGACGTTGACCGGTGATTTCGACAACAACGCCGCAACGGCGGACACCAGCGTCGACTACACGCTGACCGCCTATGCCGATGGCCGCTATGCACTGGATCTGGTGCAAGGCTTCAGTTCAGAGATCGTGCTCAGCACTGCCGACGGCGCGCTCGGTGCCGGCGGCCCGGACCCAGTGCGCACATTGTTAATTCCAGAGCAGGATCCGCCGACTATTCCTTCGCCATCTGAGGAGGTTGTGTTCTTTTCCGCGAAGGCACTTGCGTCCACTTCGGACATCCTGACCGGTATCGGGCTCGGAGAACCCGACCCCACCGAAGCCACGCTACAGACCAACCCCCTGCCCTCGTACATCGACCCGAGGGCCATGAACGTCAGCACCGCCGGCATCGGCGTCGCCAATAACCTGTTCCAGGGAGACAACCTGGCGGCAATCGGCGCTGCCGATGAAAGTTTCGTCGTCAATCCGGAGAGCTTGCTGACGGGCATGAGGGTCTTCATCGACAACTCCGTGGGAGGTTACAACACGGCGACCGAGGACCTGTACTACAGGGCCTTCTACGAGGATGGCACGTTCTCGAACCTCATCGAAGTGAACACCCTGACTCCGGAGGCAGGCGGACAGGTATCCTTCCTCATTGAGAGCGATGGCACGAATCTGATCGACGCTGTTCAGCTCACGATGGCCCGAGGCGAGATCAAGATCCCGACGATCCAGTTCATCCACGAGACCGAGAGCCTGGCCAGCGATGTCCAGCTGACGTTCAACGCGACGCTGACCGACAAGGATGGGGACTCGGCGACGAGTACGTTCGACGCCAACCTGTTCGCCAACGACTTGTCCGGCACCTTCGACTTCTCGCTGGCGGGCACGGGCGGTGAACGTGATGCCTTCAACATCGACTTGTCAGTCGATGAGAACCTGTACCAGGTCACCGGCTTCGATGCGAACGCAAGCCTGCGAGACACACTGGTACTCAACGGCGACCAGAGCGCGGTTGTCCAATCGATCGACATCAGCGGTGCAGACAGCATCGTGACGGTTGCCGAAACGGGCGGACAAGTCACGACCATCACCTTGGTCGGGGTCGATCTTCTGAGTAGCGACATTGTTTATGGCAGCGTCTGAGAAACGCTTATAAAAGATGCGAGGGTGGCGCAAGCCACCCTCGCATTTTTTTGCACTTCCAATAGGCGATCCGCACGTTCGCATCAAACTGGGTACCCTGTGGCAGGCCACCGACAAGGACGGCGATACAGTGTCGGCCCAGGCGCGCCAGAGGGTGTCAGAACGTCTTTTTTTGACGTGAAACCAAATCCAGTTCCACCCACGAGGACTCGGGTGGCTTTTCGTTGTTGGTGAGCCCGTGCTTCAGCGCATACATCAGCAAATCGATGCGGTTGATCAGATCAAGCTTTTGATAGATGTTGCTGAGGTGGTTGTGCACGGTGTGTTCGCTGATGCCCAGACGCCCGGCGATGCTCATGTATTTGGCGGACGGATCCCCGACAATGGCGCGAATCAATTCCCTCTCGCGTAGCGTCAGCCGCGCCTGTTTTGCCTCCTCCACATTACATTTCAAATGGATATTCCCGGTCGCGGCATAGCCGGAAAGCCCACCGGCCCAGGCTCTATCCAGCCCGGTATCGCGATGGTGGACTGTGATAATGGCCTGAATGATCGATTCCGTCGGGTCTTCCGCCAGCACGATGCCCCGTGCGCCCGCCTCTATTGCCTGGGCAACGGGGATGGCTTCGTACAAGCCCTTGAGCACCAGCACTTTCATTTCGGCGTTGCGAGTGAGTCCCGCAACGACTTCCAAAGGGTTCAGCGCATCTGGAAAGAAACTGAAAAAAATCACATTGGGGCGCAACTGATCGGCAAGATCCAGCGCATTGGTATAGGTAGTGGCCTGGCCGCTCACTTCCATCAGAGGCTTTCTGGCATTGATCAAATCTTGAAGGCCCATGAGAACGAGGGGACGACAATCGATCAGCATCACGCGTATTGTTTTTTTGTGGGTCGTCATATTTTCCTGACTCCCTTGAAGAATTAATGACCTCCCTCCCTTGGCCTTCCTGAATCAGCAGCTCGCTCACCTGCCCACCGTGATCGAAGGACAGATGCGAACGCCGACAGGCCTTAACGGTGCCTGCCCGGGTATTCATTTTTTTGGGCCCCTTCCACTGATTCGACAAGCAGGGGTTGCGGGCGTTTCCGAAAACCGGGCAAAGCCATCGAGGCAACATAAATAGGAATAATCATCAATCACTTGCGCGTGATGACGTGCTCCCTCGATCTGTTCAACTGAGTCTAGGCCAGACCAGCACACTGCCAGCACACCCATCCGCCAGTCGTCGACTCACGCCTCATGCGGGTAGCCCGGCCGTTGTCAAAATCGCTCATTTAACCCATTAAATTCAATAACTTAGGTTTACCTTGGCGAACTGCAATCAAGGCCTGACCTCGATCGAAATCGTCAATTAACCGACAAATGGTTTGCACGCAGGCGTAACCGCGATGTTGGCGTCAATTTATCGGCGATACAGTGGGTGTTGCGGCAGGATCAGTGGGATGTGAGGTTTTGGCTGGAACTGCCGGAGCTCAACCAGCCATTAACGCTTTCGACACTTTCGGCAGGCAGCTTTCCCGCCCAACGATTGAGGGTGAGGACATTCGTGACGAATTCGTATTGCGTCTTGAGCAGATCACGACGCGCCCGGAATTCGTTGCGCACGCTGGTCAGTACATCGACGGCATTGACCATTCCGTAATCGAGCGCTTTCTCTGCTGCCACTCTGGACAGCTGTGCCGAGGCAAGGGCATTGCGGCTCGCACTGATCTTTTCTCCGCTCGAATTGGCGGTCAGGTAAGCGCTGGTGATCTCCTTGACCACCCGGCGCCGGATCGCTTCCAGTTCCTGCTCGGCGGTAATCTGATCCTGGTAGAGCCCACGGACCCGCGCCGAGGTCGAACCGCCGCTGTACAGCGGCACCTGCACGCCAATACCGGCGACATAACTGTCGGTGCGCGGCGCCAGGGCATTGTTGTAGCCCTCGTTGGTCTGCTGCGCGCTGAGCGTAAGGCTCAGGGTCGGATAGTGCCCGCCCTTGCCGCTGCGCAAGGCTGCGCCCGCGGCTTCCACACCGCTTTCGTTGGCCTTGAGCGCCGGGTTTAGCGCTATACCCTCGCGCACCCAGGATTCCAGGCTCTGCGCTGAAACCCGCAGTTGCACGTCATCGCGAATCCGGTTGAGCTTCTCCTTGACCGGCCGGCCGACGATCTCCGCCAGTGCCTCGCGACTGATACTGGCCTGGTTCTGGGCATCCAGTTCCTGCGCCGCCAGCAAATCGACTCGGGCCTTGAGGTCGAGCTGATCAGTAATCATTGCCAGCTGCTTTTCGTACAACGCATTGACTCGGTCCAGACTCTTTTGCGTGGTTCGACGCTCCGCCCTCACCAACTCCAGTTCATCTTCGGCCGCCAACGCGGCGAAGTAACGCTGCGCCAAGTCCACTGTGGCCTCAGCCTGGGCATCCAGCGCTTGCGATTCGGATTGCCTGGCCAGGCTTTTGAATTTTTGGTAGTTCTCCCACGCGGTCTTGTTGTAGAGGTACTGACGCAGTACGAGGCTGTAGTTTTCGCTATCGTAACTTTGCTGCACCAGGTCGCTCTCCTGATGAATCCGATTCGTCCCCGCGTTGAGCGATACCTGCGGGAACAGCGCACCCATAGCCTCGCGCTGATGCTCCTTACCCGCCTGTGCTTGCGCATAGGAGGCCAATACCCGCGGATCTTCCAGCCGTGACTCACGATACAACTGCATGAGGTCGGTGGAAAACGTCGAGGCGCTGACCCCCGTCGGCGTTGCCGCAATGGTTTGCGCCAGGGCGGCACCCGCTGCAAGCATGAACACACCGCCCAGCAAACCTGTCGACGCGCTCATGGTTATTCCTCGATCATCGATTGAGCCATGGCATCGCGAGCAGGCTGCATCAAGTACTGCAACAACGTGCGTTGCCCGGTGATGATTAATACGTCCGCCGGCATCCCCGGCAACAACTTGCGCTCACCCAAGGTGCGCACGCCCTCCTCGGTTACCCGGACCCGCGCCAGGTAATAGGCCGTCCCGGCCTTTTCGTTGACCAGCCGGTCAGCCGATACGCTGCTGACCTCGCCTTCGATCACCGGCGTGGTCGAGCTTTTGAACGCGCCGAAACGGATATCAGCCCGCTTGCCGATGGCAATACGATCAATATCCACCGGCGCCACCTGGGCCTCTATGACCAGCTCGGAAACCGATGGAACGATATCCAGCAGCGGCGTCGCGGGGCTTACCACACCACCGATGGTGTGCACGGTCATGCCAATCACCATACCCGCGTCGGGTGCGCGGATGACGATACGACTGAGCCGGTCTTCCAGGGACGAGGTTTTTTCTTGCAGGTCGTACATCCGGGTCTGAACCTCGGCCAGCTCCTTGACCACCTCGGTATTGAAATCCTTGTCGATTTGCAGAATCTGCAACTGTGTTTCGTTGATCTGCAGACGAGTCTTGTTAATAGCGGACCGGTGATCAGCCACCTCCGACCTGAGCATCCCCAACTTGCGTTCCTGATCGAGCAGACGTTGTTTGTCAACGAACCCTTGCTTTAGCAGGTCGGTCAATTCAACAATTTCACCGCTGTAGGATTTCTCCAGATGAACCTTGGCAGCAATCATCGATTCCAGTCCCTTGATTTGTTGACTCAATTGGCCAATGCGTTCGCGCAACACCGAGATCTGACCCAGCCGGGAGCCTTGCCTGGCGTTAAATACCTGAGTCTCGCCCTGACGCGCCTCCACGCCTCGCAGACTGGCGGGATCGGCTATCTCCCCAAAGCTGATCGCCGACAGTGTGTCGCGCTCGGCCCTGAGTCTTGCCTCCATGGCTCTGGTGGCGACCAGTTGGCCTCGGGTCATCTCGTATTCGAAGCGCAACTGGGCATCATCAAGAATGATCAGCGGATCACCACGCTTGACGATGTCACCGTCATGGACCAGTACCTCTTTGACGATGCCGCCTTCAGGATGCTGGACCGTTTTGCGGTAAGTCTGCACGGTGACCACCCCCGGCGCGTAAGCGGCACCGTCCAGGGGCGCAAGCGCCGCCCAGGTTCCGAACAGGCCGAAGGTCACCCCTACAATACCAATGCCCAGGCGGCGTGCTTTACGATCAGATATCGGCAGGCCGGCGAAGCTTTCAATTTGACGACTGGGCATCGTAGGGTTCATCGGCATCGCCCTTGCTGGTTTTGACCGAAGCCATGGTGGCGCCTGCCGACATGGCGTGCTTTTGTGCCTGCTGTTTCTGCGCAAGTTCGGCGAGCACTTGCTCGCGTGGCCCATAAAGACTGATAACCCCTGCATTCATCACCATGAGCCGGTCTAGTTGCGACACGATGTTGGTTCGGTGGGTAATGACAAACAGGGTCGCGCCGCTCTGCTTGATCTGCTGGATGGCTGCCACCAGGGCGCGATCGCCGACTTCGTCAAGATTGGAGTTGGGCTCGTCGAGAATAATCAGTCGCGGGCTGCCATACAGGGCGCGGGCCAGTCCGATGCGCTGGCGCTGCCCTCCCGACAGCGTGAGGCCCTCACTGCCAATGACGGTGTCGTAGCCATCGGGCAATTGCAAAATCATTTCGTGAACGCCAGCGGTCCTGGCAGCCTGAATGACTTTTACCGAGTCGACCTCGGCGAAGCGGGCAATGTTCTCGCTGATGCTGCCCTCGAACAGCTCAATGTCCTGGGGCAAGTAACCTATATACGGTCCAAGTTCATCTTTATCCCACGCGCTGATGTCCGCGCCATCGAGCCGGACCACGCCATGCAGTGGTGCCCATACCCCCATCAATGCCCTGGCCAGGGTCGATTTACCCGCTGCACTGGGACCGATGATGCCGACAACGCAGCCGGCAGGTACGCTGAAACTCATGTTGTTGATGATCGGGGTTCTCGAACCAGGGGCCGCGACGACCAGGTTCTCCACCTGCACTTGCCCCTGAGGCGCAGGCAATGACATACGCTCGGGCTGGGCCTGTTGTTTGTCGAGGATGTCGTTGAGACGACCGTATTGCGAGCGAGCCGCAATAAAGCCCCTCCAACTGCCGATGATCAGATCGATGGGGGCCAATGCACGCCCTAGCAGTACGGCCCCGGCAAACACCAAGCCTGCCCCCACTTGATGGTCCACGGCCAGGTAGGCCCCCAGGCCAAGGATCAGTGATTGCACCAGGATCCGGAAGGTCTTGGAAAGCGTGCTGATTATGGCACCTCTATCGCTGGCCTGGGCCTGCAGTAACAGGACGTTTCTTTGACGATGCCCCCAACGGTCCATCAGGGTTTCAAGCATGCCCATGGACTCGATGACTTCAGCGTTGCGCAGATTTTTCGTGGTGTAGAGCGTCGCGCCGATATGTTCCTTGTTCGCCTGGGCCAGCGTCGGCCCCGTCAGCCTCTCATTGATAAACGCGAGCATTAACAACAGCAGCGCACTGCCCGTCGCTACCCAGCCAAACCAGGGGTGAAACATGAACATCACGGCGATGTAGATAGGCAACCAGGGCGCATCGAAAAAGGCGAACAAACCATTACCGGAGAGAAACTGTCTCAAACCCGTCAGGTCGTTGAGCGACTGGGCCGAGGCATCCATACCACCGCTGTCCAGCGCCCGCTTGAAACTGGCCTTATAGACCTGGCGACTCAGCAACACATCCAGTCGGGTACTGACCCGAACCATGATGCGCGAACGGATCCATTCCAGGGAGCCGAGCGTGATGATCAACCCGGTCATGATCAGCGTCAGCATTGCCAGGGTTGTCAGGCTTCCGCTGGCCATCACTCGCCCATACACCTGAAGCATATAGAAGGTGGGAACGAGCATGAGCGCGTTGATGAAAAAGCTGAAAAAGCCAACAGCAATAAAGCTGTCCCTACAGGCTTTCAACGCATTTTTCAGGCTGTTTTCAGGTGTGCTCCGCATTGAAACCCCTGCTCGCAAAAACCATCTTCTGGAGCTTAGATCATGCCGAACGACTGTGTGGAGCAATTGGCCGGATCGCCTCCTCCCCCACAATGACCCCACGGCGAGGAGCGCAAGCGATCGGCGACGAAGCCAGGATGCTCTATAACGTGCTGTCGCCCTTATCACGGGCTGGAGAGAGGTTTCTGGTGCAGGTTATTGGCCAAATAACGGATTGCCAGGCAAGCGCGTCGTGCGCCTTCCTTCGCTTATGGCAATCCGATAGTCGGCACCGACAGGCCGTACCTCGTCGACCCGATCAACATGTTCACATAGGTGGCGCAGGCTCAGAGGAAGGCGGTCGAGTCACGCACTGCGACAACATGCGTCGCAGTGCGTAGCCCTCGCTGGCTGACGGGTGCCTGCCGTTTACAGATCGGTGATTTCCTTATGGCGTGGTACCAGCGCCTTCATGACGCTCCATGCCACCAGATAGGCCAAGGCACAGATGGCAAACATGATCATGTAGCCGGTATGAATATCGCCGATCAGTTTGTAGTGATCGATCACCCAACCGCCGATCTTGGTCATCACTACGCCGCCCAAGCCACCTGCCAAACCGCCGATACCGACCACCGAAGCGATGGATTTTTGCGGAAACATGTCAGACACGGTGGTGAAAATGTTGCACGACCATGCCTGGTGCGCCGACGCGCCCACGCCAATCAGCAGCACCGGCACCCAGAAACTGATGTAACCCAATGGCTGCGCCAGTAACACCAGCAACGGAAAGAATGCGATCACCAGCATGGCTTTCATGCGACCGTCATACGGCGCGTCGCCGCGTGACATGAAATAGCTGGGAAACCAGCCGCCGCCGATACTGCCGATCATGGTCATGCTGTACAGCACGGCCAGCGGCATCACGATGGCCTGGCCTTTCATGCCGTATTGCGCCGACAAATAGGTGGGAAGCCAAAACAGGAAGAACCACCACACGCCGTCGGTCATGAATTTACCGAAAGCAAAAGCCCACGTCTGGCGGTAGGTCAGCAATTTGAACCAGGATACTTTTTTGTCGGCAACACCCGGTACCGGGCGAGTGACCACCGGTACGACCTGATCGCTGCGGATGTAGGCCAGTTCCTGCGCCGAGAGGCGTTTTTGCTGCTCCGGCTTCTCGTACAGCGCAATCCAGACGCCCACCCAAACGAAGCCCAACATACCGATCACGATGAAAGCCGCTTCCCAGCCCCACAGACTGGCGATCAGCGGCACGCAGATCGGCGCCAGGATCGCGCCCACATTGGCACCGGAATTGAAAATGCCGGTGGCGAAGGAACGCTCTTTCTTCGGGAAGTATTCTGCGGTGGCCTTGATTGCGATCGGGAAGTTGCCCGCTTCGCCGATCGCCAGCACGGCGCGCGACACCATGAAGCCTGCGATCGAAACCGGAATCATGGCAATGCCGAGGGCGCTGCTCACGGCACCTATCCCCTCGCCCATCGGCACCGCAAAGGCGTGCATGACCGCGCCGGTCGACCAGATGCAGATCGCTACTACATAGGCGGTCTTGGTGCCGATCTTGTCGACCACGCGACCGGCGAACAGCATGGAAATCGCGTACACAAACTGGAAAACAGAGGCGATGTTGGCGTAATCGCTATTGCTCCAGCCAAATTGCGTCGATAGATCCGGCGCCAACAGGCTCAATACCTGGCGGTCGAGGTAATTGACGGTAGTGGCAAAAAACAACAGCGCGCAGATAGTCCAGCGATAGTTGCCGACAGCCTGGCCGATTCGCTGAGCATTGATGGGCTCGTTCAGATTCATGGCATCACTTTATTGTTGGATTAGGGTGATGAAGTCTCGGTTTTAAGCGAGATCAATTGTCGTAGAGCATCGCCACAACGCGATGGGTCCGCGCCAAGGCCATTCAGACTCCTGGGTGTTTGCGATTAACTTGAGTAATCATCAGGTGCAACGACGGGCATGCAATCGGAGTGCTGCGCGCAAATGCCAGCGGCCAGGATTGCATCTTTAGAAGAGGCGTTTAGGGAGGTGAGAAAACAGGCTGAGTTCATGATGGGGGCCGACACTTTTTTTATTGTTAAGGGTTGAGCAGCCGATAAATCGTCTGTCGTCGTACAACTGTGCTTTTTATATCGACACCCCTACCCCGCTGTCAATCTGAAAAATGGCCGTCTGTCTCAAAGGTCACCCGCAAATATTCCGACTTAATCCATACAACTAGGGCTATGTGGGTCAGCAGGCTTCTATCCTCTCGGTATGACGCCAGACATCTGGCTCAACCATAGTCATACGATCACTGATCTCAAGAACCCAAAAATGTAGGGGGGTCTCTACTCGCAGTCCACGCCACAAGCCGGGCAACGAACGGGGGCACGACGAGTTCAACTCAATCCGCGGCGATCTGCGCGCCTCCCTTGCGCGGCTCGGCACTGAAAAACAGGACTTTAACCACGATGACCAACACAGCCAGCGCGGCAAATAACAAACCGCTGTAAAGGGTGCCCTGCAAGCCCATGCGTGCCAGGAACCACCCACCCGTAGTTGACCCCATGGTCACGCCCAGGTTGATGAACGAGATATAAATGCCGGTGGCGAATTCGGGCGCTTCCGGCGCCTCGGAGGTCAGCCATATCTGCGTGACGATCAGCCCGCTGGTATGGGTCGCGCCCCAGATCACTACGATAACCAGCATGGTCATCAGGGACGGGCCGGCGAACAGGTACAACAGCCCATAGGCACTGGCCAGCAGGATCGGGTGCAAGAGGGTTGTCCGAACCATGTTCCGCCCAATCAGCTTGCCGGCATACAAATTGCCCGCGACGCCGCCAATACCGAAAACCACCAGCAGGATGCTGATCATCTGCGCACTCATGCCCGCTTCCTTGGCCAGATACTCGGCTGAGTAGCTGTAGACGGAAAACATCGCGGCAAAAATCAGCGTCGAAGCGGTGATGTTCAGCCAGAGCGGGAACTTGCGCAGAATGGCCAGTTGCTCTTTATAGGAAACCCGCTGTTTGTCGGGCGCGTCCGGCAGCTTGGCAATGATCCCCAGACCGGCAATGCAGTTGACCACGGCGCAGAACAGAAACGCCGCTTCATAGGAAAACTGCGCCGCGATCAGCGTCGTCAACGGCACGCCCAACACCATGCCCATGCTGGTGCCGACAAAGGCCTTGGCGGCGGCGCGGGTCGACTCCTGCGGTGGGTACAGCGAAACGGCCGCGACAAAGGCCAGGGAAAAGTACACGGGGTGAAACAACGCAGGGATGATCCGCAGCACCATCAGCGATTCAAAGTTGGGTGCGTAGGCCGATAGCACGCTGGTGCCGGCAAAAATGAACAATGCAATCGTCAGGATCTTCTTGCGATTGAAGCGCGACAGCAGCAAGACCATAACCGGGCCGAAGACCGCAATGATCAGCGCAAACAGCCCCACCAACAGGCCGGCCTGGGACGCACTGATGGCGAAGCGCTCGATGATCACCGGAAGAATTCCGACCACGCCAAACTCAATGGTGTAAACGCCAAACAGACCTAGAGCGAGAAAGTAGATCGGATGGAGCATTTTCATGAGTCTGACTCCAGCGTGACCACGACTTTGTTGCGGTCACTGTTATTCGCCCCATAAACGGCGTTGCACAGGTCGACGGTAAATTGTCCGAACATGCCTTCGAAGGCGGTATTGGTGAAGGCAACGACCGTCAATTGCGCGGCCGGGTCGACAAACCAGGAGTGTCCATAGGCACCGCCCAATCGCCAGCTACCCACCGACTCGGCCGTCTGGGCGGCGGCCGGGTCCTTGAGCACGGTAAAGCCCAGGCCGAAGCCGCGACCGGGCCAGTTTTCCAGTTCGAGCTCGCCGGTCTGGTTGGTGGCCATTTCTTCCACCAGCGCTTCAGGCAACAACGGCGCCCCGCCTTTGCGCAGGGTTTCGAGCAACTGGAGGAACTCACCGGCACTGCCGATCAATCCCGAACCACCGGAGTTGAAAGCCTGTGGGTCGAGGGCCCGGCTCGGCTCCAGCTTGATGCCGGCGGTGCCTTCGAAAACCGGCACCACTTCCAGCTCTTTCATGCGCCGCGGCTGTGGTTGATCGTTCAGGTACGCCGGGCTCAGGCGGCTGGCGTCGGACACGCTGAAACCGATATCGCGCAAACCCAGTGGCTTGGCGATCAGCGCGTCGATTGCGGCGGCCAGCGAGGTGCCGGTGACCGCTGCAATCACGCCGCCCAAGACATCGGTCGCAATCGAATAGCCCCAGGAACTGCCCGGTTTGTACAACAAGGGCACGTGGCTCAGGCGACGCAGATTTTCTTCTAGCGTCAGGTTGCTGCGCTCCATGCCATCGGACACACCGGCGTCACGATAAGGACCACCCTGATCGCTTTCCAGAAAACCATACGTGAAGCCGGCGGTATGGCTCAGCAATTGACGCACCGTGATCGTCGCTGGCTGGCCGTCGCTCAGGGTCGGCTTGAAGTAAGGCAGCCAGCGGCTGATGTCGTCATCCAGGTTGAGTTTGCCCTGGCCGATCAGCGCCAGTGCCGCCACCGAAACGATTGGCTTGGATACCGAAGACAGCCGAAACAAGGCATCCTCGCGCATCGGTAACTGCGTCTCGCGGTCGGCCAACCCGGTCGCCCGCTTGTAAATGAGCTTGCCGCGGTGAGCCACCAGCACCACTGCGCCTACCAGGCGCTGATCGTGCAAGGTCTGCTCCAGCACCGCGTCGATGCGCGAGCGTAGAGACTGTAATGGGCGCAGCGGTTCGTTGACTGACATTGGCGGGCCTGAATAGTTGAATGAATGACTCGATGGTAGAGAGGGCCGCTTTCAGGAAACAGAGGCTACAATTCCGAGGTCCACGGACCTTTTTGTCCGCAATCAAAGGAGTGAGTGTTGGATAAGCTCAATGGCATCACGGTGTTTGTGCAGGTTGCCGAAAGCCGCAGTTTTGTTGGAGCCGGCCGTTCGTTGGGGATCTCCGCCTCGGCGGTGGGCAAGAGCATCGCGCGTATGGAAGAGAAACTCGGCGCACGCCTGTTCCATCGCAATACCCGCAGCATCAACCTGACCAGCGAAGGCTCGTTGTTTCTGGAGCGCTGCCGCCGGGTGCTCAACGAACTGGAAGCCGCCGAGCAGGAACTCTCCAGCTTCAGCGAGACACCGCGAGGTAAACTGCGCATCAGCCTGCCGCTGCTGGGCAACGTTCTGTTCATGCAGCTCTCACGATTCATGCAGCACTATCCAGAAATCCAGCTGGAACTGGACTTCACCGATCGGCTGGTGGATGTCGTCGAGGAAGGTTTCGACGCCGTGGTGCGCACTGGCCAGTTGCACGACTCCCGGTTAATGGCCAGGAAACTCGACAGCTTCAGCTTCTACCTCGTCGGCGCCCCCAGTTACTTTGCGAGCCACGGCTACCCGCAGAATGTCGAGCAACTGCAGGAGCACCACTGTCTGCATTACAAACTGCCCTCCACGGGCAAACTGGAAAAATGGCCACTGCCGGGGCTTGCCGAAGGTGAGTTGAAAGTACCGGCCACGATGGTCTGCAATAATCTTGAAATGCTGATCCACATGGCCCGCCAAGGCCTGGGCATCGCCTGCGTCCCTGAGTTTGCGGTGCGCGAGGCACTGGCGGGCGCAGAGCTGGTGTCAATACTGGACGACAAAGTGCTGCGCACTCTGAACATCCAGGTGGTATGGCCGTCGAGCCGCTACCTGACGCCAAAGTTACGAGCGTTTATTGACTTTGTTTGTGATGGCGCAACGGCGGGCCTCAGAAGTGGCAACGCAGCGGTAAGCGGTTGAGGAGTTACAGGGTCCGCGCATAAAACGCTGTCAGCTGTGCGATTGCAGCATCCACATACTCAGGAACCCAGTAGGTTTCGATATGCGTTGCCCCATCGATCTTGAACAATTGCTTGTCCTTCGTACCCGTGGCCTTGGCGAACGCATCCTCGGTCATGTACAGGCTGTCGGCCTTGCTCCCCGCGATCATCAGCAACGGCTGTCCGATCAGTTCGATCTGGTCAGTGGCGTCGAAGCGCATAAGGTCCAGTAAGCTGCTCATGGTGTACTTGAAGGTCGAATTGGGGTGCGCGTGCGTCTTCCAGTAGTACTCGTAACCCTGTCGATACAGAGCAAACGGCAGTTTGGCGATCTGCTCATCCGTCAGATTGGCATCCCCTGCATAGAGAATCTCCCCGCCAGCTGCCTCTTGAGCCCGAGCGTCAGATGCCTGCTGCAGGCGTTGCTGGACGGTACCCAACTGCGAGTCGACGTAGCCATTACGACGAACCCGCCCGGAGTTGAACATGCTCACCGTCGCAATCGACATGAATCGCTTGTCGGTTTGGGCAGCGGCCAACGAGTAGCCACCGCCGCCGCAGATGCCGAGCAAGCCCAGGCGTTTTACATCGACTCCCGCATATTGGGTGATGAAGTCCGCCATGCCGTGGATATCCTCAATACGGTACGCAGGCTTGTCCACGCTGCGCGGCTGTCCACCGCTTGCACCCTGATACGCCGCGTCCGCGGTAATCGTGATGTAGCCTTGTTCGGCCAATCGCTGGGCATATAGGCCAGCCACCTGCTCTTTCACACCGCCGTTGGGGTGTGCCACCACTACCGTCGGATAAGCCTTCTTCGCATCGTAGTTGGCAGGGGTGTAGACGTTGGCAGAAATATCCAGGCCGTTGAGCTTGTATGTCACGGGACGGATATTGACCTTGCCTGGCTCATTTTTCGTAAGCGCGCCATCGTAGACCAAGGTAAACGGGTTCTTTTTGTAATCCCCCGCACCGGCCTCGCTTGCAGACATACCGACGAGTGCCGCCATAAAGGCAGCTTTCAAAATGGTGTTTTTCATATGAGCCCTTTCAAGTAAAAAACGACAGGTCCTGCATGACCCCGTTGGCGGTTTTTCAGTCGAGGTTTTTCTCGGTGAGAAACTTCGATACCAGGTCTGCGATCTGGACGTTGTTCAGATCCGACATGGGGAAATGCGTATTGCCCTTGATGCCAATCTGCGGCAAATGCGCCAGCGTCACGTCACCCCCATGCTTGTTGACCGTGTCGCGCCAAAGCCTGGCCATATCAAGGCGGGCACGCCAACTATCCTGGGCGGGCAGATCGATGGCATGGTCGGGAATGTTGTCGCCATAGAGCACCAGGATCGGCAGTTTCGTCAGGGCGGCGAATTGCGACGCAGGCACGGCAGACGCTGTCACGGTGTCAAAGGCGCTCGGGATCGGCGCCGGGACTTCGCCCTCCGGGAAGATAAAACCACTGCCCGGTTCGAAGGCCACAATGGCTTTCACGTTGCCGTTCTTGATCGCCGTCAGCCAGCCCGGCCCACCACCCTGCGAATGCGTAAAGAGGATGCCAGGCCCGATTTTTTCGAACACAGCCGATACGCCATCCGACACCACGTTCATATCGAAGGGGCCGGTGTTCGGCGTCATGGCGCGGAAGAACTGGTCGCGGGTCTGCGCATCGCGAGCAACCTGTACACCCTCGAAGTAGTTGGGCCACAGGCCGATGCGGAACTGATTGAACCAAAGCTGCTCGTCCGGCGTCGGCTTGAGCGTTGCCTCGACCATGCTGCGCCCGGCGTTGCCACGACGCGGCTGATCAATCAGGTACACCCCGAATCCACGGCGCAGGAATAGCGTCTGAAAACCTTCTCGACCATCAGCCGTGGTCTCCCAGGTCTTGGAGAACTGGCCAGCGCCGTGCCACATGACAATCGGAAGTTTTCGGGCATTCACGGGGATCTGATAGAAGGCGTAGGCGTGGTCGCCATGATAGGTCTGCCCCGCAGGCTCCATCGGTTTGCGCGGATCAAAGGTGCCCGGCGCCGTGGCGACCTGGCCGCCAGCGGCGAAGCTGCCCTGCTCCTGGATGACCAATGGAGCCGCCACCGTACAAGCGCCGGTCGCGAGTGCGGCGGCGCCAATCACAACGTCCAGAAATCGCTTCAGTGTTCTTGATTGCATGTTGAAATTCTTATCCCTGGTTTCATTGACATAACGCAGCCCAGACTGCGTGCAGGCGCGATCCTCACGGCCAGTGAATCAATGACAGCAACGGGGTCTGAGCGCCTGATAGACATGCTACAAGCCGCGGGCACATCGATTAAGATCAAAAATCCGCATGGACTGCTGAGCACAATTCATAAATCAAATGGCTGGGTGTTGACCCGTGCGATCCCTGTCAGGAGCTCATTCAGAACCATCCTGAAACCGCGCCCGATACCGCCCCGGGCTCTCCCCCGTCCACTTCTTGAACGCGCGATGAAACGCACTCGGCTCCTGAAACCCCAACTGCTCAGCAATATCGCTGATGCTCGCCTTGCTCTGGCGCAACCGTTCAAACGCCACCGCGCGCCGCACTTCATCCTTGATCTCCTGATACGAACAGCCTTCACGTCCCAGTTTGCGGCGAAAGGTGCTGGGGCTCAGGTGCTGTTCCAGGGCGAAGGCCTGCAAAGTCGGCCATTCGCTGTAATGGCTGTGGCGCAGGCGCTGATGAACCTGCGACGTCAGCCCATGCTGGTTGCGGAAGCGGATCACCAGCCATTGCGGTGCGGTGCGTAAAAACACTTTCAGCGAAGCAAGGTCTTGAATCACCGGCAGGCGCAGGTAGTGACTGGCGAACTCGATTTCGGTGCGTTCAGTGCCAAAGGTCAGGTTGGGCCCCCAGAGCATGGCATCATCACGCAGCGACAAACGCTGATGACGAAAGTCCGCCCGATCGATCGGAATGCGCCGCCCGCCCAGCCAGCACAGCAGGCTGATCATCAACACCAGAAACGTTTCTTCGCCCAACCGGCTGACCTCGTTGTCCTGCGCACGGGTCTGCAAGCTGATGACCGCGCGCTTGCCCCGCACGCTCAACGTGCCGCGAAAATCACTCAGGAACAGGGCGAAATTGGCCAGGCACTGGCGCATGGCTTTTTCCAGCGTCGGCTCCTGAATCAACGCCCGACAGATCAAGGCAAAACTGCCCGGTGGCATACCGTGGGAGTCCAACCGGAAAAATTCGTCGTTCAACTCACGTATCTGCACCAGCCACAACGCGGCGAAAGCCGTGGCCGGTACTCGTGCCGTCGGCTGATCCATCAATGCCGGATCAATTCCCACTTGTTCAAGCACTGACCGCAAACGCTGCGGTTCCTCACGTAACGCATGGATCATGGGGTACATGAAGTAAACCGCCACCGAATCCGTTTCCCGCATTTGAATGCCTCTCTCGTCACATCTGAATATGGCAAAAAACGCCATCACCCTTGAACAGTTTTGGCATAGGCCAGTGGCGCTGCTGATTCTAGACTCGTGCCCAACAAAAAAGACCTATTCAGAGAGCCAACATGAACCATTCCGATATTTTTGTAGTGAGCGCCGTCCGTTCTGCCATCGGCAGCTTTGGCGGTTCACTCAAGGATGTGCCGCCTATTCAGTTGGCAACCGACGTTTGCCGCGCCGCCATCGAACGTTCAGGCCTGGCGCCCGAGCACATCGGTCATGCAGTGATGGGACATGTGATCCCGACCGAGGCACGCGATGCCTACATCTCCCGAGCCGTAGCGATCAATGCCGGCCTGACGAAAGAGACGCCCGCTTTCAACGTCAACCGCCTGTGCGGTTCGGGTTTGCAGGCGATTGTCAGCGCCGCGCAAAGTTTGATGCTGGGGGATGCGGGCGCTGCGCTGGCAGGTGGCGTCGAGTCCATGAGCCGAGGCGCGTACTTGTTGCCGCAGGCGCGCTGGGGCGCACGCATGGGCGACATGCAGGCCATCGACTACATGCTTGGGGTGCTGCAAGACCCGTTTGCCGGTTTCCACATGGGTATCACCGCTGAAAATATCGCCGAGCACTATGGCATCACGCGTCAGGCCCAGGATGAACTGGCGCTGCTCAGCCAGCAGCGTGCTGCCCGGGCGATTGCCGAAGGGCGTTTTGCCGGGCAGATCGTGCCGATCGAAATTGAAACCCGCAAAGGGACGGTTACGTTTGCGACGGATGAGCATGTTCGGGCTGAGGTCAACGCCGAGCAATTGAGCCGTATGAAACCCGCCTTCAAAAAGGACGGTAGCGTCACCGCTGGCAACGCGTCCGGCCTCAATGATGGTGCCGGCGCACTGATCATGGCCACCGGGCAAGTCGTCCAGGAACAAGGCCTCAAACCTATGGCCCGACTGGTGGGTTATGCCCACGCAGGCGTTGAACCGTCGATGATGGGACTGGGACCGATTCCCGCCACCCGCCTTGTGCTCAAGCGCGCCGGTCTGACCGTGGCCGACCTTGATGTGATCGAGTCCAACGAAGCCTTTGCCGCCCAGGCCTGTGCCGTAGCGCAAGAGCTGGGCTTCGATCCGCAGAAGGTCAACCCCAACGGTTCGGGCATCTCGCTGGGCCATCCGGTGGGCGCCACTGGCGCGATCATCGCCACCAAAGCGATTCACGAACTGCATCGCTGTCAGGGTCGTTATGCCCTGGCGACCATGTGCATCGGCGGCGGCCAAGGCATCGCCGTGTTGTTCGAGCGGGTTTGATAAGGACATGCGCATGAATCTTCAGAACATTGGCGTCATCGGCGCCGGCACCATGGGCAATGGCATCGCTCAAGTCTGCGCCCTGGCCGGCTTCCATGTGACCTTGATCGACATTTCCGAAAGTGCCTTGCAAAAGGCAATCGCGACCGTCGATAAAAACCTCGATCGACAAGTCGCCAAAAACACGCTGACGCACGAGCAAAAGCTCGCTGCCCTCGACAAGATTCGTACCAGTACCGATTACAACAGCCTGCAAAACGTGCAAATGGTGATCGAAGCCGCCACCGAAAACCTCGACCTGAAACTGCGCGTGCTGCAACAAATCGCCGCGCAGGTCAGCGCCGACTGTGTGATCGCCTCGAACACGTCATCGCTGTCCATTACCCAACTGGCTGCCAGCGTCAGTGAGCCTGAGCGCTTCATCGGTCTGCACTTTTTCAACCCGGTGCCAGTCATGGGCCTGATCGAAGTGATTCGTGGCCTGCAAACCAGCGATGCCACCCTTGCCCTGGCGCTGGACATGGCGACCACACTCGGTAAAACCGCGATCACCGCCGGCAACCGTCCGGGATTCGTGGTCAACCGGATTCTGGTGCCGATGATCAATGAAGCGATCCTGGTGTTTCAGGAAGGCCTGGCCAGCGTCGACGACATCGACGCCGGCATGCGCCTGGGCTGCAACCAGCCGATCGGCCCGCTGGCATTGGCGGACCTGATCGGCCTGGACACCGTGCTGGCAATTCTTGAAGCCTTCTACGACGGCTTCAACGACAGCAAATACCGCCCCGCTCCACTGCTCAAGGAAATGGTCGCCGCCGGTTACCTGGGACGCAAAACGGGGCGTGGCTTCCATGTCTATGCCTGAGCGTTGCTCACGCTTCGCCGAACACCGGGAGAAGGTGCTGTTGCTCTTTGCCAGCAAGGGTTTCGGTCAGGTCGGCATGCGTGAGCTCGCGACCTCCCTGGGGCTCGCCCCGGGCTCGCTGTATCACCATTACCCCAGCAAGCAGCACATGCTGCTCGACCTGATCGAGGAGTTCTACGAAGAGCTGCTGGCCACCCTGGGGCGCATCGAACACGCTGCCCCGGCAAAACGCGACAGACTCAACCAATTGATCCGCGCGCACCTGAATCTGCATCAGGAAATGCCCTGGCATTTTCGTCTCGTGGAGCGCGACAGCGGCTGCCTGAATGAAGAGCAGCAGCAACGGGTCCGGCAGCTGCGCGAACAGTACGAACGCAAGTTGCTGCTGATACTACGCATCCGCCCCCGGTTCAGTGAACAGGGCGTGTTGGCCGCCGGTCATGCCATTGCCGCCCTGCTCAACAGCGCGCCCAGTTGGCTGACACACTATTCGCTGGATGAACAAGAGCGCGATAATCTGCTGGAAAACATGGTGAGTGGCGCCATCGAGCGGTTACTGGCGCCAGGTGATAAGCCGCGCCTGGCCAGTGTGATCAAAAAACAGGACGTGTATCCACGGTCGCAAGACCCCATGCAATAAAATCCCGCACCGGGATTGGCACAACAAATGACGCACAAACAAAAACGCCGCTCAATGAGCGGCGTTTTTGTGTTTGGAGCGCAATACAAGATTCACCTGTATTTCGCACGCCTCAGCAGGCGTTTCAGCTCCAGGGACGGTCTCCGTTCTCGTCCTTGATGCGGGTCGGCAGACCCATCACATCCAGCGCCTTGAGGAACGGCTCGGCCGGCAGCTCCTCGACGTTGGCCATGCGCTGCACATCCCATTCGCCACGAGCGACCAACAGGGCGGCCGCCACAGGTGGCACGCCAGCGGTATAGGAAATGCCCTGGCTGTCGGTTTCGGCAAAGGCTTCTTCGTGGTCGGCCACGTTGTAGATGAACACTTCGCGCGGCTGGCCATCCTTGGTGCCTTTTACCAGGTCGCCGATGCAGGTCTTGCCGGTGTAGCCAGGCGCCAGCGAGCTCGGATCAGGGAGCACGGCCTTGACCACTTTGAGCGGCACGACTTCCAGGCCTTCAGCGGTTTTGACCGGTTGCTCGGAGAGCAGGCCGAGGTTCTTGAGTACGGTGAACACATTGATGTAGTGCTCGCCAAAGCTCATCCAGAAACGCACGTTGGGCACGCCGAGGTTCTTCGACAGGGAGTGCACTTCATCGTGCCCGGTCAGGTACAGGTTCTGGGCCCCTACGACCGGCAGGTCGTCGGTGCGTTTGACTTCGAACATTGTGTTGCTGGTCCACTGACTGTTCTGCCAGCTCCACACTTGTCCGGTGAATTCGCGGAAGTTGATTTCCGGATCGAAATTGGTGGCGAAATACTTGCCATGGGAACCGGCATTGACGTCGAGAATGTCGATCGAATCAATACGGTCGAAATACTGTTGTTGTGCCAACGCTGCATAGGCGTTGACCACACCCGGGTCGAAGCCCACACCGAGGATCGCGGTGATGTTCTTCTCTTTGCATTCCTCGAGGTGCTTCCACTCGTAGTTGCCGTACCAGGGCGGCGTCTCGCAGATTTTGCCCGGTTCTTCGTGAATGGCGGTGTCCAGGTAGGCCACGCCGGTATCGATGCAGGCACGCAGCACCGACATGTTGAGGAAGGCAGAACCGACGTTGATGACGATCTGCGATTCGGTTTCGCGGATCAGCGCCTTGGTCGCCTCGACGTCCATAGCGTTCAGCGAGAAGGCCTTTATGTCGGCGGGCTCTTTGAGGCTGCCCTTGGCCTTGACGCTGTCGATGATGGCCTGGCATTTGGAGATGTTGCGCGACGCGATAGCAATACGACCGAGTTCATCGTTGTGCTGCGCGCACTTGTGGGCCACCACCTTGGCGACACCTCCTGCACCAATGATAAGCACGTTCTTCTTCAATTTTTCTCTCTCTCCTTCTCTGCCAGCTTACGAAAGGCTGGACATGTAGTCGTTGTAACCGAACTCACGAACCACCTCGACTGTACCGTCGAGTTGTTTCACTACGATGGACGGCATTTTCAGGCCGTTGAACCAGTTCTTCTTGACCATGGTGTAACCCGCTGCATTGATGAACGACAGCCGATCGCCGATGGCCAAGGGACGATCAAATTGATACTCACCGAAAATGTCGCCGGCCAGGCAGGATTTGCCGCACACCATGTAGGTGTGTTCACCCTCGCTGGGCGCCAGCTTGGCATTCAGGCGATAGATCAGCAGATCGAGCATGTGCGCCTCGATGGAGCTGTCCACTACGGCCAGGTGCTTGCCGTTGTAGAGGGTGTCGAGCACGGTGACTTCCAGCGACGCGCTCTGGGTGATGGCGGCTTCGCCCGGCTCCAGGTAGACCTGCACGCCGTATTTTTGCGAAAAGGCCTTGAGCCGCGCGCAGAACTCGTCGATCGCATAGCCTTCACCGGTGAAGTGAATGCCGCCGCCCAGGCTGACCCACTCAACCTTGTGCAGCAGATGGCCGAACCGCTCTTCGATGGTGCACAGCATCTGGTCGAACAGGCCGAAGTCGGCGTTCTCGCAGTTGTTGTGGAACATGAAGCCCGAGATCTGCTCGATGACCTGCTCGATTTTTACCGGATCCCACTCGCCCAGACGGCTGAATGGCCGCGCCGGATCGGCTAGCAGGTAATCCGAGCTGCTCACCTGCGGATTGACCCGCAGACCGCGCACCTTGCCTGCTGAAGCTTCAGTGTAGCGTTGCAACTGACCGATGGAGTTGAAGATGATCTTGTCGCAGTTGTCGAGCATCTCCTCGATCTCGTCGTCGGCCCAGGCCACGCTGTAGGCGTGGGTCTCGCCAGCGAATTTCTGTCGACCGAGCTTGAGCTCGTAGAGCGACGACGACGTGGTGCCGTCCATGTATTGCTGCATCAGGTCAAACACCGACCAGGTGGCGAAGCACTTGAGTGCCAGCAGGGCTTTGGCCCCGGACTTTTCGCGCACATAAGCGATCTTCTGCATGTTCGCCAGCAGCTTTTGTTTGTCGATGAGGTAGTACGGCGTCTTGATCATTTCGAGGCCTCCGGCAAGGCCAGCCAAAAAAAGGATGCGCATTGTGCCTTCACTGGCAACTTATCGAAAGAGCAGAGAGCGCAGTTTGCCGAGCCGTCCTTGATTGGATCCAGAAGCCTGTGTCAGCGGCAGCTCAAACGGCTGCTGCTTTCTCGAACACAATGCAATACTTCATCGCTTGGGAGATGTCGACGCAATTTCGGCTTCAGATGCTGGCTTTATCGCGTACCGGGTCGTTCAGGGTTTCAGAATTTTGATACTGGCGAACGTTGATTCATCACGAGCCTGCTCCAGCAAACTCATCGGCCTTGCCAGTGGCAATGCCTGTACAATCGGCCTTGATGTCACTTGCGGTTGCGTTTGCGCCGCCAAGCGCTCGTCGCTGGGTGGGATGCCGAAACACTCGCGATAGCACTTTGAAAAATGGGGGGTGGACACAAAGCCACACACCACCGCCAACTCTACGATCGAAATCGGCGTTTGCTTGAGCAACTGACGTGCGCGGATCAGGCGCAGTTTGAGGTAGTAGCGTGAGGGTGAGGAATGCAGGTATTTCTGGAATAACCGCTCCAGCTGTCGACGGGACAAACTGACATAATTCGCCAGTTCGTCGAGGTCGATCGGCTCTTCCAGATTGGCCTCCATCAAGGCGACGATTTCCTGCAACTTCGGTTGGTGGGTACCGAGCATGTGTTTAAGGGGTACACGTTGATGATCCTGTTCGTTGCGGATTCGCTCGTAGACGAACATGTCGGAGATGGCCGCTGACAGTTCATGACCATGATCGCGACTGATCAGGTGCAGCATCATGTCCAATGGCGCGGTCCCACCGGAGCTGGTGAAGCGGTCTCGGTCAAGGGTGAATAGACTGGAGCTGAGGTTCACTCGCGGAAAAGCTTCCTGCATGGCCGCCAGAAACTCCCAGTGCACGCTGCAATCGAAGCCATCGAGCAAGCCTGCCTGGGCCAAGGCCCAACTCCCTGTGCACACGCCCCCTATCCGCTTCGCGCGCCGCGCCTGGGCTCGCAACCAGGTAATGTGCTCACGGGTCACCGCGCTTTGAATGCCAATGCCACCGCAAACGATCACGGTGTCCAGTATCGGTGCGTTATTGATCGCCGCATCCGGAGTGATCGGCATGCCATCGCTCGCCCACACCCGCTCGCCCCCCAAGCTGAAAGTGTGCCAGCGGTAAAGCTCTTGACCGGTCAACTGATTGGCCATTCGCAGAGGTTCTATGGCTGATGCCAAGGAAATCAGCGTGAACTGGTCCAGCAGCAAAAAACCGATGGTTTGCAGAGGAGCGGCCTTGGAGGTGTCGTATGCCATCGAAGTTTTTTCTCGCAGTGAGCGGTAATGGCCCGTGGCGCTGGCGGCGTTAACCGCCCCGCCACTGCTGGCGCACTGAAAAGATCGCAAGCAGGTTTATGCTGATATAGCTGCTATGCACTTTCCGCCGACACTGCACTGCGCGGCTGCCCATGCTGACGCGCGGTCACAAGGCCGATAAAGGAAATCACCAGCGCCAGACCGATGGTCGAAGAAACTTCCATACGGTGCTCGGGCGTCACCATCATCACCGCCAACGCTGCGCTGATGAAGGCGATGACCAACCAGGTAAGCCAGGGGAACAACCACATTTTGAAGGTCAGCGTGACATTCTGCCGAAGCAGAATCTTGCGCATGCGCAGTTGCGACACTGCGATAACCAGGTACACCAGCAAGGCAATGGCGCCGGAGCTGGCGAGCAGAAACTGAAACAGTCCGGCGGGCATGAAGTAGCTGAACAAAGTCACGCCGGCACCCAGTACGGTGCTGGCGATCACCGCTGCCCTCGGCACGCCATCCGACGACGTCACCTTCAGCGGCTTCGGTGCATCACCGCGCTTGCCCAGCGAAAACAGCATGCGCGAGGCAATATAGATCGACGAGTTCATGCAGCTGGCCACGGCAATCAACACCACCACATCTACCATTAACTTGGCGTGGGGAATGTTCATCAGCTCCAACGCTCGCTGGTAAGAGCCCACCGACGCCAGCAACGGATCATTCCAGGGCACCACGGAAATGACCACGAAAATGGACAGCAGGTAGAACACCCCGATCCGCCAGATCACCGAGCGTTTGGCTTTGGCGATGTTCTGCGCAGGGTTGCTGGATTCGGCAGCTGCAATGGTCACCGCTTCTGTACCGATGAAGCTGAACATGATGGTGATGAATGCCCCGACAACCGCGGACAAACCGTTGGGCGCGAAACCGCCATGTTCCTCCATGAGTCGACTCAACCCGCTGGCTTCGCGCTCGGGAATCCAACCCATCAACACCGCAAAACCAAGGCCGATAAAGCCGATGATCGCCACGACCTTGGCCATCGCAAACCAGAATTCGAACTCCCCGTATTTGGACACGCTGAACAGGTTAGTGACGACCAACAGGATGATCGACGTCAAGGCAAACAACCAGGTATCGATCTGCGGGAACCATTGGTTCAATACATGCCCGGCCGCGAGCGCCTCGATGGGTATCACCAGCACCCAGAACCACCAGTAGAGCCAGCCGATGGTGAAGCCTGCCCAACGTCCGATTGCCTGGTCGGCGTAGGTAGAGAAAGATCCGGTGTCCGGGTTGGCAACCGCCATTTCGCCCAGCATGCGCATGACCAGAACGACCAAAAGACCGGAAAACAGATAAGCCAGTAATACCGCCGGCCCCGCCGCAGCGATGGCATGTCCGGAGCCAACAAACAAACCTGCGCCGATAATCCCCGCGATAGAAAGCATTGTGACGTGACGCGGCTTGAAACCCTGCGCCAACTGACCGTTCGAATCTCTGGAGTTCAGGTTATTCATTGTTTTTTTTGTTCTCTGGTGATCGACGTTAGGGCGTACTGACTGAGGGTCAGGCGATCATCATTTTTCCCTGTTGCCGCGTCTCGAACGCGGCGCACCTCAACGCTCCGGAGTTTCTAAATCAGGCATCACAGCCGCACACGGCCATGAAGTGACGCGTCACCTTACGCGTCTTGCCTTGGAAGCCAGTAGCCCGAGTGCGCCACTTATGAGTCTGATTTCGACACGTGTTGCGCGTATCGCGTGAGGTGCATTAACCGAAAAAAAATAGAGACCGAAGTCTCTTGTTTTTAGCTGGCCATTAGCACACAGCAATATGGGAATCGGCCTGTGGCTCAGTACCGCCACACCGCAAATCGATGTTCGGGTGGACACTGAGACAAGGTTTCCTCATCAAGCCGCCAGGTACTGGACTACGCTGAAAACACAACCGGAGGCTTCCAACTATGTGCGGACGTCTTTCCCAGTACCGAGGCATTTATGACTTTGTCGCGGCGCTGAACATTCCAAACGCATTGATCAACTATGCAGGAGACCAGCCTTTAGAGCTCTACGACGTCGCGCCGTCCGCTCAGCTCGCCCTCCTTCACCAGGAAGGTCAGTTTCTGCGAGCCGACAGGGTGCGCTGGGGATGGCGGCCGCGCTGGGCAATGGAGCGTGCCGCGCCGATCAAGGCCCGAGTAGACAGAGTTGCCCATAGTCCATTCTTCAGAGCGATATGACCGCATCGGGAAATCATCGCGATCGACAAATGGTTTGAATGGCCGATTGCTGCCTGTGCGATGGGCAGCAATCGACCCTCAACTGCCTGTCAGGACCGGTACGGAGCCTACTCGGCCATGATCAGCTTGTAACGCTTCTGGTACTCATCATATGAGAGGCCCTGTTGTTCAAGCTGTTTGATCTGTCGCTGTTGGTACGCGTCTTTTGTCATGAATGCGGCACCAATCCCGGAATTTGACTCCTTAACTCCCTTCAAGCCTGCGGCACCGTTTGGAAACAGCTGATTGGTCAGCTCTGTGATTTTTTTCTCAGCATTAATGAATTTATCAATGACCCGACCGCCCCCCCAACGCGAGTCATATTCAGCTTGGCCTACCTGCTGGCCGTACTGATAAACGCGGATATCTGCATGGCTCATGTAAATAGCTAAGTCCCACGACCAGGTACCGATATAAGTCGTTGAAAGGGGACAACTGGACGGGCTACTGCCTGGCGGAAGCTGACGCGTATGGAATCCTTTGTTTTTGAGCAGGTTTTCATAGGCAGTGTTGAATCCTTCTCGCAGTCCTTCGGCGGGGATCAGACAGATCTCTGGCGTCATCTCGGAAGACAGCTCAATGAAGTCGCAAGGCAGCTAAATAGCCGCCCTCGGAAAACACTAGACTACGAAACACCCGCTGAACGATTTAGCCAATCTGTTGCGTCGACCGGTTGAATCCACAGCCAGAAGTAGTCAGTCGACTGTCTTGATAGAGATGGTTAAGCTGGTGTGTTTTCACTTTCAGTGGTGGGCGCATGACAGAGGTACACCAAGGAAGCTGCCTATGCGCAGCAGTCAGTTACGAGCTACTCAAGCCCCCAAAAGCAGTGAGTCATTGTCATTGCAGCCAGTGTCGCAAAGGTCACGGAGCGGCATTCGCTTCGTACGGCAGCGTTCCCCGCAACGCGCTACGGATACTTGGCGGCGCCACCAGCATCAAAACCTATGCTTCCTCAGAGGCGGTGTTACGCGAGTTCTGCGCGCATTGTGGTTCGACATTGTTCTGGTCACGATCTCAAGGCGAATTTGCCGACTGGGTTTCGATAGCACTGGGCACGCTCGACACGGCCTTCATGCCTCAAAAACAAAAACATGTTTATGTCGACGCCGCCGTCCACTGGTACAGGCCATGTCCCCGGGTCGATTGACTGTTTCGGCTCGTTTTTCAGCCGGTCGCGACAGGCAACAAACGGCCGATTCTGTTGAAAAAGTCCGGTTTGGTTTCCACGGCAGAAACGTACGCGCCTTAGATTGAAAACCTTGCTTTTAGCAGAGGCTTCAGGTCTCGGATTTCACGTAGCAGCGCGTGCAAAAGAGGACGCCAGCAACTCAGCCGCGCACCAGGTAGGCCCCTGACGGAACCCGATATCGCAACTTCTTGCATTTTCCCGGTGCAGGCTGATGCCCCGGCGGACGATCAGGAAACCAGATTCGGCATTTACCCGGAGGTGGCATATGGCCGCGGGGAATTTCAACCTCACCGTACGCAGGCTCTGGCTCGACATTAACCATTTGCGGTTGTCCTTCGGACCCGGCTCTGCCAGCCGTCGGTGCATCCGAAACCCGATTTGCCTCTACGCGAGTGAAGTTGTCAGCGTCGCGCCCAGTGTTCTGAGTGGATTGCTCAACAACCGCCATTTCCGCTTCGCGGCGCCTTTGGGCCTCCTCTGTTAACCCCTTCTGTACTGCGACCAGATTGTTTTGGGCATTGGGTGAGGTATCCGAAGACTGCGCCTGCTGCGCCGCCTGGATCAATTGGAAGTTACGGTTGCGCAACTCGACGTTTCGACCCACCCGCATGTTCGAGCGCACCGCCAAGGTTTCAGCCTGCTGGTACTGCCCCTGCTGAAGACGCAACACACCGAGGTAATGCAGCGTCGCGGGATTGTTCGGCTGGATATGCAGGGCACGCTCCAGCGTGGCGGCGGCCTGATCCAGTTGGCCATTTTCATACTGCCGCGAGGCGGTTTCGATCAGGGTCGTTGATGCGCTGTTGCTTTGAGCGGGCACTCTTCGCTCGGCAGCAAACGAACAAAACGACGCGACGGCGCAGAACACCAGAATGAGACCCGGCAGAAAACTCTTGGTTGGCATCAGGGGGGCGGACTCGAGTGAATTCGGACGGCACTGCCGTAAAACAGACCACAGCGCTGCTCGGCAATTCCAATACCGGGCCGCTATTGACCTGGCCAATACCCTGAAGTTCCTGCGGCAACGGCCGTCGCAACCAGCATCATTTTTTACCATTCCAACATCTAAGCATGAGCTATTGCTGCACTTCGCGCAGAGCAGAAAACGGCCAGAAGCGGGCATCGAGAAAGCAAACTTCAAAAATGGTCGAACACTGAGAGCGTTGGCTATTTAAGCAACGGTCTCCTAGAACTTTTCCCTATTTATCGGTCTATGTGGATAGGTACATTCGCCAGGTAAGCACGCCTCCCCGCAGGCTTCCCACTGCCAGATGGCCACACGCCCTATTGCCAATCAGAGGTTGTCTTCGCTCATGAAATTCCATGTCCCACGGATAGTGCTCTTCGGCCTTTTCGCGTTCGCGGCAGTGGGCTCGGCATCAGCCACACAGATGAAGACCTCAACCCCTGTTTTCGCAACTGAAGCCCCAGCCGTACAGGCTCCTGTCCAGGCTGCCGGCAACCCTTGGCCGACCTTGGCGAGTATGGCCGGCAAGCAGCCAGGGCCGTTGCTTGCCCATGACGACCGATACTGGCATGACGGCCGTTGGCATGATCGTAGGGACAATTGGCGCCGAGACGACTGGCGTAGAGATCAGTGGCGTAGAGAGCAAGCCCGCCGAGAAGCTGAACGCCATCGTGATTGGGAGCGCCACCAGGACCGGGCCATGCGGCACCGTTACAAGGACGCTCACGGTTACTATCGTCGCTAGTGCGAAGCCCCGGAACAATTCACCTGCAACACGGGGCGATACTGCCAGCCTGCAAAACCAAGACTCAAATCGGTCCGAAATAGCAGTGCTCGCCCACGTCGACGAGCTACGAATCAGATGTTTGTTCAGCGCTTCCCAAGTGAAGTCAGACCATCCGCAATGGACCGAGGGTGTGTAAAAACGTTTTTGAGCGCAGGTACTTAAAACTGGTCTCGGAATCGCGCTTCTACGCTAAATCCATATCTGCTGACGTGTCGATAAATTTCAGATTTAACGTAGACGCGCACACTTCAATTTTGGCGAAGCTTTTTTTACACACTTCGGGTCGGTTGCTGCCCTTCGTGACAGGCTGCAATCCATACCCAAAAGCGGACGTCAAGATGGTTTTCGAAGGCTTTTTCGCTGAAGAAATGCCAACAACCGCTTACTTTGCCGAAGAATCGGCCAAAAGCGGTCCTTCGAATTACAGTCACTGCTGAGAATGAACGGCTTTGCTCGAACGAAAGACCAGGCAACTCGCCGCCACTAGCACCCACGCTGCAATACCGCCATACAGCATCACCCAGCCAAACCCGTGCGCCAAAGCTGCGTTGGCTACATCGACCGAAATCGTATTCCCCTGGCCAGTCTGCGCCAACACAGCAGTGTTGCCGGCCGAAATATTCTCCGCCAGCAACCGTAGTTGCACCTCATCGGGCGAGCCATTTAACTGATTGCGCAGGGAAGACAGGATGCCTTCCACCAAGATGAATCCCATAAGCGCGATGTTGATGGCAAGACTAATCATACGAGCGCTGATATCGACGCCCGATGCCATGCCAGCACGCTCACTGGGCACCGATCCAGTGGTGGTATTGGTAACCGGCGTATTGGTCAGCCCCAGTCCGATCCCGGCAATCAGGCAGCCTGGAAGCATTGTCAACCAGCTGGCATGCGTGACACTGCTGCCCCATTTCATCAGCAGGAACCCCAGACCTATGGTGAACAAGCCTGCGGGAATCACCACGTCAGGTCGATAGCGCAGCGCCAGCCGTTCGCCTAACGGGGGGACAACCAGCGTCGGCAGCGTATAGGCCAGCAGTGCCAGGCCGGTGCCGACACTGGCGTAGCCCAGGCTATTTTGAAAGTACAGAGGCAGGTAAATCATGAATGGCCAGAAGCTGAAGTTCATGCCTGCCGACCCTAGCAAGGCACCTGAGAAGCGACGGATCCGGAATACAGAGAAGTCGAACATCGGATCGACATAGCGTTGCTGCGCGATGACAAAGACGATGAAGCTGACCATCGCCACAATTAGGCTGGCAATGGCCGAACCGCTGGAGAAACCCACCCCCGCTCCCTGAGTGATGAACCAGGAAAGACCTAACACTGCCAGCGATAACGAAATAATGCCCAACACATCCAGCCTGCGACGCTGCGGATCGCGTGATTCGTCGACACCGGCGATTACCAGCACCAGCGCAAGCACCGCAATGGGTGCATGCACCAGGAACACCCATTCCCAACTCGACAACGCCACGATAACGGCGCCGATAATCGGACCGAACCCCAAACCGATGCCGAACACGATCCCCCAGGCACTGAAAGCTTTTCCGCGCGCAGCTCCCGACTGGAATCGGTGAGACAGCACTGCCACCTGACAGATCAGCATGGCACCACCGGACATACCTTGCAGGAATCGGCCTGCGATCAACACGCTAGCGCTTTGCGCCCATCCACAGCCCAGTGAGGTAATGCCGAAAAGCACCAGACTGATGACAAACACCCGCTTGCGCCCATACCGATCCGCCAGTGTGCCGGTGGCCATCAGCACCGTGGTGCAGGCGATAGTGTAGGCATTCATGATCCACTGCATATCTTTGAAATCGCTGCGCAGAACCGATTCAAGAGTGGGCAGGATTGCCGGTACGCTCGAGATTTCCAGGCCGAACATCAGCGAGGCCAGGCAAACAGCGGCTATTGTGAAAGCATCTTTTTGCGAAGAAGAGAACTGCATCGTGATCTTCCAGATCAAGTTGATGGGCACTGGCAAGACCGCTCTGAACATCGTCAGGGGGGAGACCCGATAGCCTCGCCAGCGTCACCAGACATAACTCCAAGTGACCGGCCGCATTCTGGAAGTAATTAAAAAATGACAGAAATGATTTAATTTCGTAAGTTTTATTAATATTCGTCATGAGTTGACTTAATGGACTTCGACCCAGCTCTATTGCGTGCTTTTGTCGCGATCAAGGAGACCGGTAGTTTCACTCGTGCCGCAGAGCGGCTGCACTTGAGCCAGTCAGCGATCAGTCATCAGATCCGGCGTTTGGAAGAACAGGCCGGTACCGCGCTGCTGATACGCACCACTCGACGTTTGACGCTGACAGAAGATGGCGAAGATTTTCTGCGCCATGCCGAACAAATCCTCAGAGCACAAGACGCCCTCTCCCGGCGTTTCGAAGCGTCGCCGGTATCCGGGGCCGTGCGTTTCGGTGTGCCAGAAAACTTTATCGGCGACGGCCTGCCACCGTTACTGACTCGGTTCGCCAGACAATTTCCCGCCGTACGTCTGGATGTAACCGTCGGCACCTACCTCGATCTGCGCGCGCAGGTCGATGCCGATGGGCTCGATCTGGCCGTGGTCATGGCATTGCCGGGCAGCCAGGCCGGCGGTACCGTGCTGCGCGAAACCCGGTTTGTCTGGGCCGCTGCGCATAGTTTCGACTTTACCGGCGATGCCCCTTTGCCGCTGGCGTTTGCACCAGCGCCCTGCTTGCACCGCCAGGTGGCCGTAGAAGCGTTGGAGAGTTCCACCGTGGATTGGCGGGTCGCCTTTACCTCTCCAAGTCAACAAGGACTGCGGGCGGCGGTACTGGCGGGGCTTGCCGTCACCGCTCTACCGCTGGGCGATCTAGAGCCCGGTATGGTGGTGATTGACGGTCAATATGGCCTGCCACCGCTGCTGGATGCTGATTTCAGACTTATATGGAGTGTCACGGGAAAGACGCCCGCGGCCAATGCATTTGGACAACTGCTGGTGGAGCTGTCTGAGTCGCCATTGATCTAGAACAAGCGGACTGCCATTGCAGCCACCTGCGAGCATTGCTACGTCCAGTAATCGACCTGATGATGCCAGCCGCTCGACAGAAGTCGCAATTCAATCCCGAGCAATCTTGTCATTTGCCAAGGCTTAGGGCAGGGTCGATACCACTGAGATCTCTGCCAAAGGAGTCACTCCATGTCAAAGCTATATCCCAGTATCGATCCCGAGGGGCTGCTCGAGTACTCAGTGGTCTACACCGACCGCTCGCTCAACCACATGTCGCAGTCATTTCAAGGCGTGATGAAGAACATTTCCAGGACCCTGAAACAGGTCTACAACGCCCAGGCTGTTGCGGTGGTGCCGGGCAGCGGCACATTCGGCATGGAAGCGGTGGCGCGACAGTTTGCCACCGACCAGCAATGCCTGGTGATACGCAACGGCTGGTTCAGTTATCGCTGGAGCCAGATCCTTGAGATTGGCAACATCCCGGCGGCCACCACGGTGCTGAAAGCCCGACCGGTCGACACTGGTCGCCAGGCTGCCTACGCCCCACCCCCTCTGGACGAAGTGCTGGCAGCCATTCACGCGCAGAAGCCGCAGATTGTCTTCGCCCCCCACGTTGAAACCTCATCAGGGATTATCCTGCCCGACGAGTACCTGCGGGCCGTCGGCGACGCCGTGCATGCGGCGGGTGGCCTGTTCGTGCTGGACTGCATCGCCTCAGGCACGCTTTGGGTTGATATGCAGAAATGCGCAGTCGACCTGCTGATCAGCGCACCGCAGAAAGGCTGGAGCGCCTCCCCTTGCTGCGCCCTGGTGATGCTCAGTTCTTTGGCCTTCGAGCGCATCGAACAGACGCAGAGCAGCAGCTTCGCCTGCGACCTGAAAAAGTGGCTTCAGATCATGCAGGCCTACGAACAGGGCGGACATGCCTACCATGCGACCATGCCCAGCGATTCCCTCGCACGATTTAACGACGTGATGAAAGAGACGCAAGCCTACGGTTTCGACAAGGTCCGCGGCGAACAACAGGCTCTGGGCGATCGGGTGCGCGCAATGTTGACCGGCAAAGGCATCAAAAGCGTGGCCGCAGCCGGCTTTCAGGCCCCTGGCGTAGTGGTGAGCTACACCGATGATGCCGACATCAAGAGCGGTAAGAAATTTGCCAACCACGGCCTACAGATCGCCGCCGGAGTGCCGTTGCAATGCGACGAGCCGGCCGACTTCCAGACCTTCCGCATCGGTCTGTTCGGACTTGAAAAGCTGCACAATATCGAGCGCACGGTCAGCACCCTCGAGCAGGCACTGGACGAGGTGATGGTTAACTAAGCCCTCATCTTGCCCGCAGCACCGAACTTGTGAATTCTGGGAAGGCATCCAGCCCTGGGCACTGCCGGCCGATGGCGCTGATCTTCGACGAATATGACGCTGGTCGCCCGGACGTCATGTTAAAACCATAAGGGAAAGCCCGTGCACGCGTCTTACTGACACGTGCGTCCTTAAGCGCTATCAGAAAAGGTTTCCAACGAAGCCTTTCACGTGGCAGATGATTGCGCTGCTTCATGCCGAAAATCACGGAATCTCGCCGCGTTTGGTTCAAGGGCAAGGGTCAGGCTATTGGCGATATACGATACCGTTCGATAGAAGCCCGCCAGCATCAGCAGTTCAAGGATTTGATCGTCATCGAGGTATCGTCGAGTGGCCTGAAATTCCGCTTCAGTCAAGGTAGCGCGATTGTGCAGGGCATCAATAGTAGCCAGCAGCACCGCCTCTTCCTCCGTCCAGTGCTCCGCCCGGAGCGGATAATCCAAGGTGTGCCCGATATCGTCTCTCGTCAATCCGGCCCGCTCTGCGAAAGCCATAACGTGCACACCCCACTCATATTCGCATCCGGTAAGTGCGCAGACCCTATTGATGATTAGCTCCCGCTGACGAAGCGTCAGCAGGTTTCCATCCAGCAGTGAACCAGCCGTGAACTTCCGCCATGCCCTTTCGCTGGTGGCGATGGTGGTGAACAACAACAGTGGTGGGACGCCCTCTCCCATTATTTTGTCGAACGTCGCCTGGAGGCCTTCCGTGTAGGGTTTTTCGAGTGTTTTGATTCGAGCCATGATGTACCCTTCGCTATCAAATGTGTAGCGCTAGTATTTGCTACATTATCTGTAGCGAGCAAGGGCCATATGCATGAATGATGATCAAAGCTTGGGATTGCAAATGATGAGTGGGCGTCGCCCAATCATGGCGCTTTTGGATGTGCTCGGACAGAAATGGGCGTTGAGGATCCTTTGGGAGCTTCAGCACGGTTCACTCAGTTCCCGTGCACTGCGAAGCGCGTGTGGCGATATCTCGCCCACTGTCTTGCAAAGTAGGGTCAACGAACTTCGTGGGGCAGGTTTCATCGAGTCAAACGAGGGCGGTTACGGGCTCACTCCACTGGGTATGGAGCTTTCGGAGTCGTTCTTCCCTCTGTATAGATTCGCCAATAAATGGGCCGATTCATTGGGCAAAAATAAGGTTTGATTCCTGGTGGAATGTCCCCCTTTCGGGGTGTAAGGAGCCAACGGCGAACGTCTGCATTTGGCCGATTTCAGCCTGTCGCGACCGGCTGAAAACGACCCAATGCAGCCCTTCTTTTTCATTGTCTCTGTAACTGTCGGCTCTCGACAGGCCCGGCGCATCGGGCTTGCATTGAACTACTTGCGCTTCAATTGCTGCTGGGACTGTTTCACTCGAAAGGTCAGGTCAGGACTCAGGATGCGGCTGAGCGATTCTTTCCCTGCGTACACGGATTAAAAATCTGGCGAATACTCTCGCTGGTTCCTACATAGGTTTTGGTACCTGGTACCGCCACAGCCGAGTAATTCTTGCGATCGGTGACCTGAATAAAATTTCCTTGCGCAGCCGTAAAGCTCTCAGTGTTTGGCGGCACTAGCACGCTCAGGAACTGGGCTTTCTTGTCGAGGGCCAAGGCACCTCCCACGGTAATTGGCGCCAGCATGGCGGCCCAACGTTCACTGAATAGGTAGAAGGTATCGGCTGCGGCTCTGCCACTTTGCAGGTGGGCACACTGCACATCGCTGGCGTTGATGACTTCAGCTTGCTGGTAGATGCCGCCCTTATAGAAGGCCAGCACTAGCTTGCTCTTGGTCAGCACACCCAGGCCTTGCTTGGGTCTGCACACTTGCAAATCACCATAGGGAGATAAGCACCAGTTGGTTTCGGTGATAGTGACGATTTCGTCTGCGCTGAGCTTCAGATCGCGTTCAATATTGGCGCGGGCTTCCGGGGTTTCGTAAGGGATTGCGCATGCGCTCAATAGAGCTGCGAGGGTAAGGGCGAGTAGCGGGGTTCTCATAAAGCGTCCTTTGCTGCTGGAAGGTACATGTAAATGACGAATATTTTTTGCAAATCTCTTCCTTCAACACTCTACGAGTCAAGCAATCGCGAGAGGCAGGAATCCACAACCCGAAGCGGACTTTCAAGCTTAGTCATCGTGAATTGGTTTTACGAGCAACAGTTCGTAGGTCAAATCTGCTTCATAAAATGTGGTGCACCATTCTTGAAAGCCCGACCGGGGCTCGCACAATAGACGGACGATGAGTCAGGACTCCGTACTAAAAGTTTCTTTGACGACTGCGATATCTGACCACTTCTGGCCGATTCTGTTGAAAAAGTCGGCCCTGGTTTCCACGTCAGAAAAGTACACGCTTGAGATTGAAATCTTTACTTTGAGTAGAGGGTTTCGGGCTCGGATTTCGCGTAGCTGCGCCCAAAAAGGCTTTTTTCAGCAGTCTGTATGCGGGCAGTCTGGAAGGACCGACTTTTTCAACAGAATCGGCCACTAGCTGACAATCGCATTCACTTTTGTATCAGCGCCCCCGTGCTTGCCGAGCCAGCCCGCCGGCCATACGATTCGACTATTCCTCAGGCGGAGGAGTCATTGTGAAGCCGGTGATGCTCCTGACGCGCATCCTGGCGCCTGCCATCGCTCTGGCGCTGGCATCCGCCGGCCTGCATGCCGACGATCCGTTCGCGCCGTTGCGCGACGCCATGGTGCGGGAGATCACCAACATGTCGTCCGTCACCCGCGACGAAACCGACAGGGTCGAGTTTGCCGCGCCGGTGATGGCCGCGATGGCCAAGGTGCCACGACATAAGTTCGTCCCGCCCGACGAGGTGCCCTACGCCTACGAGAATCGCCCGCTGCCGATCGGCTACGGCCAGACCATCTCCCAGCCTTACATCGTCGCCCTGATGACCGACCTGACGCAGGTCGGGCCCGGCGACGTGGTACTCGAGATCGGCACTGGCTCGGGCTACCAGGCGGCGATCCTCGCCGAGCTGGCGCAGGCGGTCTACACGATGGAGATCATCGAGCCGCTGGCAGTACAGGCCGGTGAGCGCCTGGGCCGGCTGGGATATGCGAAGGTGCAGACCCGGCTGGGTGATGGGTACCACGGCTGGCCCGAGCACGGACCTTATGACGCCATCCTCGTCACTGCCGCCGCCAGTCATGTGCCGCCGCCACTGATCGCCCAGCTCAAGGCCGGCGGACGGATGGTAATCCCGGTCGGCGCGCCGTTCATGATCCAGTACCTGCTGCTGATCGAGAAGGCCGGCGATGGCAGCGTGTCCACCCGGCAGGTGCTGCCTGTGCGCTTCGTGCCTCTGGCCGGAGGCGATTGAGCATGCATTCGCCGCCGCTGCTCGCCCTGGCGCTGCTGTCTGCCTCCGCGCTCGGCTATGAGGTGCTGCTGCTGCGGATGCTTTCGATCATCCAGTGGCACCATTTCGCCTACATGATGATCAGCGTCGCGCTGCTCGGCTACGGCGCCGCCGGCACCGCCGTGGCGCTGGCGCGGCCTGTCCTGGCGCCGCGCTTCCACGGAGTGTTCATTGGTGGCGCGGTGCTGTTCGGGCTGAGCGCCATCGCCTGCTTCAGCCTGGCCCAGCAGGTTCCGTTCAATCCCCTCGAGATCCTCTGGGACGCGCGACAGTCGGCGCGCCTGCTGATGATCTACCTGCTGCTGTTCGTGCCGTTCTTCTGCGCGGCGGTGTGCATCTGCCTGACCTTCACCTGCTTTCAAGAACAGATTCATCGGATCTACGCCTTCGATATTCTCGGCGCCGGCGTGGGCAGCCTGGCAATCGTCGCCGCGCTGTTCGCCTTGACGCCCGTCGATGCGCTGCGGCTGCTGGGCGGGACCGGCATCGCCGCCGGGGCGCTGGCCGGCATGGCTTGCACGGGGCATAGGCACTGGCTCGCGCCGTTGCTGCTGGCGGCGGCAGTCGCGGTGCCTGCCGGCGTGCCAGAGCGCTGGATCGCCCTGTCGCCCTCCGAGTACAAGGAACTGAGCCAGACGCTGCGTATCAAGGATGCGTACGCAATCGCCCAGACCTGGAGTCCGCTGGGCCTGCTCACGGTCGTCGACAGCCCGACCATTCCCCTGCACCACGCGCCGGGTCTGAGTCTCAACGCGACGCAAGAACCGCCCGCGCAACTGGCCATCTTCACCGACGGCGACGGCCTTTCCGTGCTGAACCGCTATGACGGGCGCCGCGAACCGCTCGCCTACTTGGACTACCTGACCTCGGCTCTGCCCTATCACCTGCTGCGGCAACCCCGCGTGCTGGTGCTGGGCAGCGGCGCCGGTGCCGATGTGCTGCAGGCGATCTACCACGGCGCCAGCGCGGTGGATGCCATCGAACTGAACCCGCAGGTGATCGATCTGGTCCAGCGCCGCTTCGCCGACTTCTCCGGCAAGCCGTACAGCGCGCCCAACGTCCGTGTGCTGATCGGCGAGGCGCGCGGCCTGGTTGCTTCGCGCAGCGAACCCTACGAGCTGATCCAGATCGCCCTGCTGGACTCCTTCGGCACCGCCTCGGGCGGCCTGCATGCGCTGTCCGAGAACTACCTGTACACGGTGGACGCCTTCGCCGAGTACCTGCGCCATCTCGCGCCCGGTGGCCTGTTGGCCATCACCCGCTGGGTCACCCTGCCGCCCCGCGATGTTCCCAGGCTGCTGGCCACCGCGGCCGCAGCCATCGAGCGCGACGGGCAGGCCAGCGCGGCGCGCCGCATCGTCATGATCCGCGGCTGGAAGACCGCGACGCTGCTGGTCAGCAACAGGGATTTCGACGACGCTGGCATCGCCGTGCTGCGGGAGTTCTGCCGAGCGCGCTCCTTCGACCTGGCCTACTACCCCGGGATGACCGTGGCCGAGGCGAACCGCTACAACCTGCTCGACCGGCCCTGGTTCTTCGAAGCGGCGCAGGCCCTGCTGTCCGGCGAGCGCGCGGAGTTCCTGGCACGCTACAAGTTCGACGTGCGTCCGACCATGGATGACCGGCCGTATTTCTTCCATTTCTTCAAGTGGCGCTCGCTGCAGGAACTGCTGGCGCTGAAGGAACAGGGCGGCCTGTCAATGCTGGAGTGGGGCTATCCGGTGCTGATCGCCACGCTGCTGCAATCCAGCGTGGCCGCCGTGCTGCTGATCCTGGCGCCGCTATGGGTGGCGCAGCGGCGCTCTCAGAATGCGGCTTTGGCCAGGTTCGAACTCAGGGTCGTGTCCTACTTCGCCGCCATCGGCTTCGCCTTCATGTTCGTGGAAATCGCCTTCATCCAGAAGTTCACCCTTTTCCTCAGCCACCCGTTGTATTCGGTGGCGGTAACGCTCAGCGCGTTCCTGATCTTCGCTGGCCTCGGCAGCCGTTACTCCGGCCGTCGGCGGGGGGACATTGGAACGGGTGTGGGGCCCCGTCATCCGCTCGCGCGGCCAGTCCTGGCGATCTGCGTGATCGCCCTGCTCTACCTGATCGCCCTGCCCCCGTTGTTCCAGCTGCTGGCGCCGGTGCGGACCCTCGCCAGGTTCGGCATCTGCGCCGCGCTGGTAGCGCCGCTGGCGTTCGCCATGGGCATGCCGTTTCCGCTCGGACTCGCGCGCATCTCCGCGCGCGCCGAAGCACTGGTGCCGATCGCCTGGGGCGTCAACGCCAGCGTATCGGTGGTAGCGGCCGTGCTGGCGACCCTGCTGGCGATCCACCTGGGCTTCACCGTGGTGTTGCTGCTGGCGTTACTGCTGTATCTCGCGGCGGCGGTCGCATTTCCCTGATCGCGGCGGTTCGCAGCGAAACGTCAACAGACCCTGGTGAGACGAATGGCCTATTGGAACGTCGCTTGCCGCAGTTCACACGTCTCGCCGTGTCGAGACGCGAGAGTGACGCCTTTCCTGCTTCGAAGCTAAACATTTGAAAAATGGACATGCCAAAGATGAGAGGTTCCGTGCCGCAAGCAATTTTGGCCGACGCAGTCGAGTCGTCAGAGGTGACTTTCATCCCATAGCTGCCGGTGGTGGAAAATAGCTCACTCGGTCGAAGGGACGGATGCTTTGCTGCCCAAGCGGATTAGTTCATTGGAGAAACACAGGCCGACGATGATCAGTGCCGCTCCCGCGTACAGGCTTTCGCGCGGTACTTCGTTGAGCGCCACAAACGCCAGCAGCGCGGCGAACAGTGGCTCGGTCAGCTCCAGCGCTTGCACTTGGGATGGCTTGAGATACTCGATGGCCTTGGTGGTGCAGAAGAAGCCCAGGATTGTCGGCAGCGTGGCCAGCGCCAGCAGCGCGGCGATCGCCAGCGGCGACAGCTCGCCCATCGCGAAACCATCGGCCGCAGCCGGCATCAGCAAGTACAGGCTGCCAAAGAACAACAATTGTCGGGTGAAGTGCAGCCCCCCCGACACCCCCATACGCTTCATGGCAACCGAAAAGGCCCCATAGCCGGAGCCGGCCATGGAGGCGAGCGCAGCACCTTGCAGGGTAAAGCCCTGCTGCAGGTCGCCGCCGAAGATCACCGAGATCCCAGCGATAGCCAGTGCGGCGCCAACGGTAGCGTTCGCGGTGATGGCATCCTTGAGGAAAATGCGCCCCAGAATGATCGAGGAAATTGAGGCACTGGCCATCAGCACCACCACCACACCTGCCGCAGCGTAGTGTCGATAGGCGGACGTTTCGAAATGGAACAGCACAAAGATGCCAAGGAATGCGCAGATGGCCGCCTGAGTCCATTTGGTCGACGCCGCCGGGCGCTTGAGGAAAAACAATAAGATCGAGAGCAGCACGCAACCCAGTACGGTCTTGATGACAGCGACACTGCTAGCGGTGAAACCATTACTCATGAGTATTTTGCTGAGTACACCGATCGTTGCGTTCAGTGCCGCAGCGGAGAGTGCAAATATGACGCCTTTGCTGAAAGTAGATTGCATTGATGACGATCCCTGTCGCTGAATTGTCGTTCGATAGAATGCCGCCCTATATCGACGGCGCAAAGTTTGAGGATCCGAAGATCCCACCAACCCCAGTATTTATTGTGGCATAAGCTGGATCGCCCAGTAGGATGCTATTCGCCTTCTTGTCGCCGCCAAGGGAGAAGTCAGAGGGCCTGGCCCTTGGCTATGCAATATGAGTTGACGAACGTTGCAGTGTGCTGCAAAGACTGACGTATATCTGGTTTAGCTATTCCGTGCCTGTTGGCAAATTGCTCGACCGCCGCTGTATCAAAACGAGTGGTCTGGATAAAGTCCAAGGCTTCGGGTTTTGTATTCAAAAACCACGCGACGGGAGGAATACTCAGTAGCAACTTCAGCAATCGGAGTGAAATGTGATGCTTGGGAGACTTTAAGCCCAAAGGTTGTGCCACCTGTATCAGGAGTTCTCGCAAGTTGGGAGTTTGGTCATCAAGCGCCAGCAGTTCCTGGCCCACCATGGCAGGATCAAAAGCACAAACTGCCACCAGCTCAACCAGGTAATCCACGGTGACCAGTGGCAGCCAGTGCTCGGCGCTACCAGGCACTGCAGTCAGCTTTCCCTGCACAAGGTTGCGTATCAGCTCCACCAGCGGCTGACCGTCAAGGATATGCCCCGTGCGGCTGTGGCCACAGACAGTCGCAGGGTGGACAACGGTAATCTCCCCGCCCTTGGCGGACATGACCTCCAGGGTCGCGAAATGCGCCTCCAGCTTGCTTCCCTCGTAACCACCGACCTGTCGGTAGACGGCAGGCCAATTCGTCAACTCCGGATGACGAGGATCAATTCCGATGCGTTGCAGATGGTCATGATTTTTCAGCATGTAGCCGCCGATCATCACTAAACGGCTTTTTTGCTCAGCCGCCAACAGCGCCACGCGCTTTGCCCCTTCCACATTCACCGCACGAGAATGCTCCACTGAAAGCCCCCATGCGAAGTGGGCGCCCAGGTGGAATATGACTCTGGCGTGCCTTAGCACTTCTCGGTCAGCAAGACTCAGCCCGAGGTTGTCCCGTTCCAGATCGCCAGCTACGGCAAATACCCGGGTTGCGCACCCTCCCAAATTATCGACTTGCTCCCGCAGTGCAGCTAGTCGCTCTGGGCGACGCATCAACACCCGAATGGTGTGACCTTTTGCACTCAGGTACGCCACCAAATATTGACCGATGAAGCCGGTACCCCCCGTGACAAAACACTCCACGCTCATTTCCCTGCTCCTTGTTTAAGGTGAGAAATCAAGCGTAAACTATCGACCCAACTCTATAGTCAAGCGGTGTTTTTATGAAAATCGGCGAACTCGAGGCCCGCAGCGGCGCCAGCCGCCATACGCTGCGTTACTACGAGCAAATCGGCCTGATCTCACCGCTGCGGCAAACTAACAAATATCGCGTTTACACAACGCAAACTCTGCAGGATCTGGACTTTATCCAGCGTGCGCAAAGCATGGGGTTTTCCCTGGGGGAAATAGGCGAGATTCTGGATGCGCAGCGGAACAAGCTGATCGAATGTGCTGACGGCGCTAAGCTAATTGAAAAGAAGATGGCAGAGATCAAACAGAAAATTGCCAACCTCCAAAGCATTTATCGGTATCTGGATGAAGAGCGTGCAAACCTCGAAGCCAGTGCTGCCAAGCAACTTGAGCTTCAACAGCTGAACAACTCTTCAAACTGAACTGTCAGCATCTAGAAAACGGAAGCCGCAGCCTGCTTCCAGTTTCACCCCCCCCCTTGCGCATTTTCTAAAACCTTCTGGCCTGGGCCTTGGACAGTAAGCGTCCGCCCAACAGACCTTGCGTGGTTAAACGGGCGCCCGTCTACGCGGCAGCTACTCGATAATCTCGCTCGGCCGCCGCATCGGCAGTCGCGTGAACACGCCCCTTAAATACGCAGTAAGCGCTCCGACGAACACATCCCCTGAAGCTGATATGGAGCCATCGCCTCCATTGAACCGAAGCAGTAGTGGTTATGCGGATTCTGTTTTCTATAATGACTGACCGGCCATGTTTAGGGTGCTTGTTATGCCAGCCTCCGCTGATCAAAACTCCGCTGTCGTTTTATGCGCAGCTTCCAATAACGACCTGGAAGATCTGGTAGCCATCAGGATTGAGGCCATGCGCGAGAGCCTTGAGCGGCTTGGACGATTTAACCCAGATCGTGCGCGCGAACGATTTCTTGGTGGGTTCGACGCTAACAGCACACGCCGCATAGAAGTATCAGGTGATCTGGTCGGTTTTGTCGTTATCAAAGACCATCAGAGCGAGCTTCTGCTTGACCACTTGTATGTGATACCCAGTGCTCAAGGAGCAGGAATCGGTTCTGAAGTTCTTACTCAGATTTTCAGAGAGGCTGATGAGATCGGGCGTCCCATCAAGGTTGGTGCTCTCAAGGAAAGCGCTTCAAATCGTTTTTACACTCGCCATGGCTTTGTGTTCGTCGAAAGCGGTGAATTCGATAATTATTATGTCCGGATTAACGGTAATGCCGTTAATTTGGGCGACTAAGCAAATCTTGATACGGTGCCCCGTCAGAGGTTGCACCGTTAGATGGGCATACACCTGTGCGGCAGTAGGTCGGTAATCTCATTCGCCCGCTGCGTCGGCAGGCGCGTGAGAACATCCTTCAGATCATGACCATTCAGCCGCTCAGACTGGATCAAGCTCATGATCGCCGCCGCTCGTTTGCCGCTGCGTAAGGAGCCGGCGAATAGTCAGTTTGAACGCCCGAAAGCCCATGGTCGGATTTGATTTTCACATCAACGAATTGCTCCAGATTTGCTAGACACATGATGTCTGCTTTGGGTCGATTGTGTTGAAAAAGTCGGCCATGGGAAATGTCCGTGGTGCACTGTAGACCATGGGTGAAAACGCCGGTCATATCAAACAAGGCCTGGCTCGATTGAAGAAATTGGACATCGGCTAGGTGCAACACCTTTGCCGAGGCTGCCTGAATCCGACTCCAAAGTGCCTATGGGCGCATCGTTCGAGGGTTCTGACGACGATCAGACGCTTGATGCCAAAAAGAGGCGGAGAGTTGATTCTGGCAAGCGATGAGCAGACATTTTTTTGCGATTTACTCTGATACGCTGCTGAAACACTCGTTTACAGGAGTTGTTCGCATGATTGGCAAGTTAATTTCGACGGGTTTCAGTTTGGCCACCTTGCCCGCCCGCCTGACTTTTCGCAGCGTCCGCGCCTTGGCCATGACGCCTGCCGAAGCCAGCCGCCTGCTGGCGGACATGCGTCAGGCATCGGATCAGGCGGTGCAGGAACTCCAGGGGCTGTTGGCCAACGTCGATGCGGACATGACCCACAAAACGGCGCACCTCAGTGCTGCCGACAAGCGCCTGGCAGCCGAACTGGCCCTGCACGCCGCCGAACAACACCTGAACATGGCCGCGATCAACATTCTGCGGGCCGTCTGGCTTACGCTTCACTCGACGCCGAACTTGCCGCCAAGCGAGCTTGATAAGCGGCTTGAACAGAGACGTAACGACTAACAGACCGTCCGGCGGATCGGTCGATCCGAGCGAGAAATGGGAGCTCAGCATCCTTGAATCGGCGCTTCATGTGCAGGAGGGGTTTATGGAGCGCTTACAATTCGGTTAGTCAGTCCGGTTCACCTCACTGGCAGCTATTGGCGACAGTTTAGTTGCGACCATCGCAGAGGAATTACACCTCCGTCTGTTCAGCCATTTCCAGGGCATCATCGACCTCGATACCCAGGTATCTGACAGTGCTTTCAAGCTTCGTATGACCAAGCAGGAGTTGCGCAGCTCTCAGGTTCTTCGTCCTGCGATGCCTTGGTTCGCCGGAGCGTGTGAATACCGTACATGGTTGGGTCAAGGCCAATGGTTGTCACCCACGCTTTGACTATTCGAGCGTATTGCCTGGTGGATAGATGGTCTGAGCCGTGCAACCGGGTCGGAAACAAGAAGTCCTCGCTGCGGAGGCGGGCCTGATGCATCCAAGCCTCCAGAACCGTTCGGGTTTGCTCTGTGATTTCAAATTGCACTGGGTGCTGGGTTTTCTGCTGCATCACGATGGCCCGTGACGACACATGTTCCCCATGGGCTATGTCTCGTACTCGCAGTTTGGTTAAGTCACAGGCACGCAGCTTGCTGTCGATGGCCAAGTTGAAGAGAGCCAGATCCCGTGTTTTCTCCGCGAGCTGGAGTCTTACCCGAATGGCCCAGATATCTCTGACTCGGAGCGGGGCTTTCTGTCCGACAAGCTTTCCCTTGTTCCAAGGCTGATGGCTATATGTAGCAATGATCTTCATGGTTTGTCCTCCACGTTGAGGGAGGACAAGGGTGGATCAGTCACGGTGCGTGGTGGTCGCTAACCGACCCGAAGCTGCCGCTGGGAACCGGCAGAAACCGGCCAGGAGCGGAAGCGCGGGAAGTTGCATTGCATTTGAGTATCTACGGACTAACCTCAGTGCATCATTACACCGCGCGCAGGGGGACTTGCCGCCAAGGTGTCATATCCCAACTGACCTCCATTTCACGTTGGCCAAGGAGCCTTATGAAGACCTTCTTGCTCTTGCTAAGGACGGCCCTGTTCGTTGTTTTATTTTCCTTTGGCTTGCTCTGTCTTCTCGTGTCTCTTTCCTCGTACAAGGAGGTGGACGAGACGAAGACTTGGCAGAAGTTGAATGCCACTGTCGCCACTGTCTCCATTTCTGAGGAGATGCGCAGTAAGGGTATGACCTATTGCTCTCTGGTTAACGTGACCTTTGAGTTGAGCGGACAGCAATACACTTATCCGCTCGAAATATCGCAGCGGCCCTGCAGAACCAGCCTGGAGTCGGTTGAAAGATCAGTTGCAACATTCAGGGAAGGAAAAGTGATCGAAATTCTTGTCGACCCAGCAAAGCCGGGTAGAGTGAAGCCAGGTACTTACTCACTAGGTGGGGGTTTTTACCTCGGCGTTTTCTTGGGCACGCTAGCCTTTATCGGGGTCGTAGCTGTCCTGGTGTTTCCTGCTAAGAAATCTGTCAAGTTGACGCAAGGAGAAAGCATTTCACATTCAACTTTGAGTAAGAAAGAAGTTCAGCAAAAAGTTCGCGAGCTACTCACCGCCGGCACTGCAAAGTCGGAAGTGTTTTCACAACTCTCCGGGCGGGGTGTAAAAGACAGTCATCTTGCCTACTTTATAGCTTCGTATGCAGATCCAATTCGTTGTGACGAGCACGATCGCAAGGTCAATATTCTCATCACGATAATGCTCGTCCAGGCTTTGATTGCATTCTTCCTGGGATTGGATATCGGCGCCAGGATGGGGCCAACGGCCAAATGGGTTATGGGTGTTTCAATGATCTTGATTCCCTTATTTTTGGTATGGGGCTTCTACAACCATCGCGTCGGCGCCTACAACGCGTACATACTCCTTGCGCTTCTCCAATTCCCAAGATCGCTTGAGGGGTTTACATCGAGTCCGGCAACAACCGCTATCGCATTAGCTATAAGTATCGCTATCCTGGCTTTTGTTTGGTACGTCCGAGGAAAAATCTTTCCAGACTTCGTCTTCGTCAACCCCAGGAAAATCAAAGGCAAGTACATATTTTCGGGCTGACCATCATGCCGCCGGACCTGCCCGAACGGCTGTTCAGGCCTGTGAGTTCAATCGTTAGCGAAGACTGCTTCGGGTCGATTTCAGCCGGTTCCAGCAGGCAGCTTTTGGGCCAGAAGCGGCCAGTCGCATTTTTCTTGATGATAAGCAGCGATCCAGAGTTTCACTTAATGCTTACAGGGGTTGAATGCCTCCAACTCACCACGGGGAAGAGGAACTCCAATGTCCCATGGGGCATAGTTGTTCTGCAAAGGAACATTAGAAGACCAGTTTCCGGTTTCACGCACGAACAAGCCGTCTCGCACAGTAAGCAGCGATATGTTTTGGGACTGTAGGTACCGAACCACTTGCGCCCTTAGCTTCACATTTATTGCCCCTATAGTTTCGCCTGGGCTCAACGCGTAGTAACGCTCCGCCTCGAACAAGTGCACGGGCATTGTGTCCTGCTCCCCCCTCCAGATGTAACTGCATTGCACCTCGGGAGAGAGAAGTTCGCCAGCTTGCCGGTAGCGCTTATTGTCGAAAACTACCAAACGCAAACCACCACGCTCCGAAACAAGCAGCCCTTGTTTCGGCTCGGCTGGTTTCGCAACCCCATACGGTACGGACATCCAGCTTGCCGGCACAACGAGTTCAGGCGCCCCTTCAAGTGAAAGGTCTCTCACCAGTTGTGATGTAGCCTCTGGAGTCCCATAGGGCGCTTGGTATGCGCATCCAACAATCAGCGTCGTGGCAATGGCCAGACCAATTAAATTCTTCCTCATATAACCCCTCGCTGAAAAGGCTCGTATTCAACACCAATTGCCCGCCTCGGACCACTAGCCTAATGTGCACGACGAGGTGACTGCATCCGCACTGAGGTCTTAATTAAGCCCACTATCGGCCAGAAGCGGTCAGTCCTAAGGGAGGAGATAGAACTAACCGCACCACTAAATCATTCAGTGGCTAGCACCATCTCCGACCGAGGGCATCCAACCGTAGATGCCGTTATAGACAACTTATTTGACTATCATCCAGCCTTTGCCGTTTTCAGCATTCGCTTCCTTTCCGGTCATACAGCTCAACACCTGCATACGTTTCATGCTTTGCAGCGTTTGAGGTGTAACGCTTTGCCCGTAAATTTTCCCAAGTTTCGCACTGTTCGCCAGCGCTTCTTCATAGCGCTTTTGAGCTAGCATTTCGCAGCCATCGATATCCGTTTTAAAGCTGATGGTTTGTGCCGGCAGGGAAATTCCCGGTTTATCGAAGCGAGTGTCTTCGTAACGCCGCTGTGAATAATCGATGTTGGCAGATACGGAAGTGGTCGGAGTTGTCGGGGTGGAGCAACCTGTAAGGGTCGTGATCAGAACAGCTGCCAGACAGGTGAGCGATAGATAACGTGGCACAGAGCTTCCTTGGAAAATTTTCCATCACTAAGAACGGTGATAGTTGAATCATTACGTCGGCAACTCTGGCGCGTTCTTGAGCGTGACCATGGTGAGAGGTAGCAACCTACGCGACCATCTCGGCCGACGAAACCTGCCCGCCCACTGGCGGATGATCTGACCTCACTTTGTTCAGCTGGCTCGCCCAATAAGGGAAGCGGTTGAGAGCATAGGCTCCGATGGCAACCCACTGGAGGTCTCCAACTTTATGCGCTAGAGGCTTCTTTGATGATCGTCCGCTATGGGTCGACTACTGCCCTTCGCAACAGGCAGCAATCGGCCGATTCTGTTGAAAAAGTCGATCATGGTTTCCACGGCTGAAGAGTATGTGCTTGAGCTTGAAATCTTTGCCTTGAGCACAGGACTCCGGGCTCAGATTTCGCGTAGCTGCGCGCAATAAAGGCGTTTTCAGCAGTCCGTATGCAGGCAGTCTTGAGGGATCGACTTTTTCAACAGAATCGGCCAGGAGTGGTCAGTCGAAGCCAATATGATGGCGTTCCCCCTATATCGGTGTTTGGATAAGCTCGAAGCCTTCAAACGCAGCGAGCTTTGAAACCGTAATGGCTGCTCGTGGCGATAAAGGCGGAAAATTTTCATTTTCAAAGCGTAGAGGCGCGTCAGCACCTTCCTTGTTCTCGAAGAAAAACGTGGAAACCCATTCTTCGAGGTGTCGTCGCGCCATTGAATGCCCAGGGGGGACACTAGCCTTTCACGTCTCTTTACTTGGCGGCGCCGGTATTCAAATATCGCTTCCTCAAACTGCAAAGACTTAAGCTCCCCTGCCCTCAACGGGGGCTTTTGTTCTCAGAGAGGCAGTTGCCCCCGTCGACCACGAGAAGCTCGCCCGTAATGTAGCTGGACTCTGGAGAAGCAAGAAAAGCTACCGCCGCAGCGACCTCCTCTGGTCTACCGGCACGCCCCACGGGAACATACTGCGCTGCGATCACTTCCTCAGGTGTGCTGGACTGCGTCGCGATCCACCCAGGGGCAACAGAGTTCACGGTGATGCCGTATGGTGCGACTTCCAGCGCCAAGCTCATGTTCATCCCCACAATCCCCGCTTTCGCCGCCGCATACGCGGCCTCGCCAGGGTTGCTGACGCGGGTGCCGGTCGTAGAACTGATATGGACGATGCGTCCGTAACGACGATTCTGCATCCCCGGCAACACTGCGCGGGTCAGCAAAAATACAGTGGTCAGATTACGGGCAATCGAAGTGTTCCACATATCGACGCTCATATTGGCCACTTCAGAAAACGTTTCGGCTTCCCCCTGAATCGCCATACCGGCGTTGTTCACGAGTACATCGATTCGCCCCCATAGCGATTCCGCCCAAGTCACCAGTTCGACGACCTGAGCCGGCTGAGTGAGATCTGCAGCGCGTCCTTGCACCTCATAACCTGCCGCGATCAGTTCCGCGACGCGATCATGGATACGGGCACTGCTGCCGGTGATGATCAGCTTTGCGCCCGAGTCCCCAAGCCGTCGCGCGATAGCTAGACCAATCCCATGTTCGCTGCCAGCTCCACTGACCAATGCGACCTGACCACTCCAGTTTTTGAACATTGCAATGCTCCACAGGGTTACACAGGAAGTACTGTCTGACAGTCCAGAGTAGATGCTAGCTGCCCGCATCGATGCATTAAAGATTGTGAGCGGCAGCATTCGGCCAGACTGTGATGCATTGATAGCCTGTATGCGCGCTCAGTCGAGTAGGCCTTTACCTCATGAACTACTCAGGCTCCACACGCAACAATGAACGCATGACACAAGGATATCCCGATGACACTGGCTAACCTGCAACGGCTATCCGTATCTCAGAGCGAACTGGTTCTCCCCTATCTCCACGCGATTAAAGCTGCCGATTATCCGTCAGGCGATAAAACACTTGAACATGGATGCAATCAGACCGGCGATCACTCGTTCAAGTTTTTGACCAGATAGCTATCTACGATTTGCGAAACGCCCGTCAACGCAGTACGCAGCAACTCCGGTTCAGTGCGATAGCGCAACGGCGTATAGCCATAGGTATTGGCGCCGTTGAATGCGGTGATCGGTTCATTGCGCTGCCAGATTAGTTCCTCGCCGCGTTTCATGACAGCGCTCACGGCAATCGTCGGGTAGACCACACTGCTGAAGCCTTGAGTCAGTGCGAAACCCCAGTTCAGGACGGTCAATTCGATCTGCGCATCGGCCGGTTCGTTTTCACCCACGATCTTGAAACGGCCGGTGGCGGTCAATTGCTCCTCGAAACTCTTTTTGACCAACTCGCCCAGATTGATATCCGCTGTTTCCATGTTGTACAGAATCGCATCAACCGTCGACATCGAAGCCAGGTCACCTGCCTTCAGACCTGCGGCAAATCCAGCCCCTCCCAAAGCAGCCTTGGTCAGGTTCGATGCACCAGCTGCCATCCCTACGCCAGCACCGACACCTGCGCCCAATGCAGCGCCCCATGCCTGTTCACGTCCCATGTAACTCATTTCCTTGGGCTTCCATGCAACCGGGAGAATCTTTACCGTGTGGATCTGGGTACGGTATTCAGGCTTGAATTTCTGGTTGGCACATCCGGCAAGGAAAAGAACGGCAAACATCAGGACAGCAATCTTCTTCATGAACAACTCACGACCCAAAGGAATGTGCGGAGTTTGTCGTCACCGGCAGGAAATTCTGAAGGGGTGAGCGCCGAGATAGGAGTTGCTTGACGCTGATCTCAACATCGGCCCCGCTTGCCTGTTGCTGGACATAAGCCTGCCCGAGGCGACAGGGCTGGAACTGCAATCGACGCTCGGACAACGCGGGCATCCGTGGCCGGTCATTTTCATGACCGGTTTCGGCACCATCCCAATGTCGGTGCAAGCCATGAAAGCGGGAGCGGTGGAATTCCTGACCAAACCGTTTAATGACGACCAGTTGCTGGACATCCTGCGCCCCCCCGTCAGCGTGCAGCGACGGCGTTCGAGCAATGGCAACGCATTCAGAGCGCCCGTCAAAGAGCCGTCCTGTTGACACCCCGTGAGCGCGAAGTACTGCCGCTGATTGTCGCAGGGCTGTCCAACAAGCACATCGCCAACCGGCGAGGCACCAGTGAAGTCACCGCCAAGGTCCACCGCAAACACATCATGGAGAAGATGCAGACGCGTTCGCTGGTCAGACTAGTTTCCGGTGATATGCATGTCGGCATACTGGGATGAAGCGACACTGACTGAATCCAGCCGCTACGGCGCCAGTGAATGTCTACGCAAACCCTTCAGCGGCGACGCGTTGCTGACTGCTGTCGAGATTGCGCTTCAACCCCGGCACTAGGGTCATCAGGATAAACACCGCCAGTGCTCGCGCCCTCACCTGTGCCGGAACAATTCGACAGCACCACAATTCATGCCGCTACAGGTCCACATCACTGGGCGTGAATCATTTCCCCTCACCTGCAGTCGTCAAGTGACGCCCATCGCTGCCGTCACCCGATAAGCGTTCCGCTGTCTTCTCGAGAAAACCGCACGCTACCGCACAAACATCCCAAACAACAGCACACCTGTTCAATCCCGGCCTTGTGGAATGCGTGACCATCTCCCCACGAAAGACCCGATGAATTTTTCATCAGCTCAACGGCACTTGTCGTCGAGCAACCCAAATAACCCTCGCCCAATACATAAGGAAAAACATCATGGCCCTCGCAAAAGCAGCTCCAGGCAAAACCCTTCTTACCCCAACTGACCATACCTTGATCATGATCGACCATCAGTCGCAAATGTCTTTCGCGACCAAGTCGATTGATGCCGTGACCCTGCGTAACAACGCCGCGCTGGTAGCCAAGGCCGCCCGGGGCTTCGAAGTGTCGACCATCCTCACCACCGTTGCCGAAAAAAGCTTTTCCGGCCCGATCTTCGACGAAATCAAGTCAGTGTTTCCGGACCATAAAGTGATCGACCGCACCAGCATGAACACCTGGGAAGACGAACGCATCGCCGTTGAAGTCAACGCCTTCGGCAAACAGAAAATCGTCCTCGCCGGTCTGTGGACCTCCGTGTGCATCGTCGGCCCGGCGCTGTCAGCTATCGATCAAGGCTTTGAGGTGTACTTCATCGCCGATGCCTGTGGCGATGTCTCAATTGAAGCCCATGAAATGGCCGTGCAACGCATGATCCAAATCGGCGCCCGCCCAATGACAGCACTGCAATATCTGCTGGAGCTGCAACGTGACTGGGCTCGCAGCGAAACCTACGAGGAAACTGTCAAGACCTCAATCGCCAATGGCGGCGCCTACGGCCTGGGGCTGATCTACGCCAAAACCATGTTCCAGGCCTCTGAAGGCCATTAAGCAATGACAGCGGCTGCGCACAGGCGTAGCCGCTTTTTCACGCCTTTCTTATTGCAACCAGGACGCAAGCCATGAGCCTTCTCAAGCACCTCCCCTCCTACTTCAAGGGCTCACTGATGGCCCTGAGTCTCACGCTTACAGGCAATCAAGCCCAAGCCGCGGCGCCGCCGCCAGTGCAAACCCAGGCCCCCGGCTATCAGCGCCTGTCGGTGGGTGAATACGAAGTTACCGCGTTGTTCGATGGCTACAGCGACCTCGGGCCGACGCTGCTCAAAGGCCTTTCGCAGAAAGACATTCGCGCCATGCTCGAACGCAAGTTCATTTTTACCCCAGGCATGCCGACCGCGTTCAACGCATTCCTGATCAACACCGGTAAAAACCTGGTGCTGGTGGATGCCGGTGCGGGTGCCTGTTTCGGCGAAACCGCGGGCTGGCTGCCCGATAACATCCGCGCTGCCGGTTACCAACCTGAGCAAGTGGATACCGTGTTGCTCACCCACATGCATGTCGATCATGTCTGCGGCCTGATCAATGCCAAGGACGAGCCGGTGTTCGCGAACGCCACCGTGTATGCAGCGAAACCAGAGGCCGATTACTGGCTCAGCCAGGAAAACCTGGACAAGGCCCCAAAAGACGCCCGTGGCTACTTCGAGGTCGCCCGTAAATCCGTGGCCCCCTATGTCGCCGTCCACCGGTTCAAAACCTTCACCCCCGAGCAGTCGCTGGTGCCCGGCGTGACCGCGGTCAGCCTGCCCGGCCATACACCCGGCAGCAGTGGTTACACGTTCAGCTCCAACGGCCAGAGCATTCTGTTCATGGGTGACCTGGTCCACAGCTTCGCCGTGCAGTTCCAGCATCCAGAAGTGAGCATCGGCTTTGATGTGCAGGGTAAACAGGCCGTCGTGACGCGTGAAAAACTGTTCAAACAGGTCGCTCATGACCGTACCTGGGTTGCTGGTGCTCACTTGCCATTTCCTGGTATCGGGCATATCAGCAGTCGCGAAAAAGCCTTCGCCTGGGTGCCCGTCGAATACGGCCCTTACCAGCGACCGAAAAATGTTCCGCTGATCCAGTGATCCCCCCGGACATAACCCGACTTCACTGCGGGAGTTCCCACTCCCGCCTGCATATAAAGGTTCGTGTGCAGTGCTGATATATGCATCCAAAAATCTCAACGCGACCGGACCCTGGCATCGGGCCAACGGTGTGGGAACTGGAGGGGCCGATTCCAATCTTGCACAAGTCAAAAACACTGATAGCCATCGTTGATCTCCACGCGCCGCTTTCAGGTTGTCGGGAACCAACCGGATTGTCGGCGTCCGGGATCACCCAGAGGTGTCAGAATTCGACTCTAAAGTGTTCGTCACTACCAATTGCGGGTTGAAGGTCACGTAGCGCCCGCCAATTCGACGCGCGACCTTCCTGCTTATGGTTGTCGGATGTACGTCACAGCGTTCCGTGCAAGTATTGGGCTTTGACGATATGGCCGTCTTACCCCGCTGCGTCGCACCAGCAGCGTGACTCCGTCGCCCATCACTGACTCAACTACGCTTTGAGTGAGGGTTGCAGAGGCTGTCATACCCGCAACTGGAGGTCCCGTGAACAGTCACTGGTGGTGCCGCCTGCTCTTGCTAATAATACTGATCGGGTTACCGGCGGGCTCGACGACGGCTGCAGGCAGTGTCGTGGTACTGACCGTCAACGATGCTATTGGTCCGGCCAGTGCCGACTACGTGGAGCGCGGCTTGGCGCGTGCGGTGACCGAGGGCGCGCAGTTGGTGGTCATCAGCCTCGACACCCCCGGCGGGCTGGACACCTCGATGCGCTTGATTATTAAGGCGATTCTGGCCAGCCCCTTGCCAGTGGCAAGTTTCGTCGCCCCCAGTGGCGCACGTGCGGCCAGCGCCGGCACCTACATTTTGTATGCCAGCCACATTGCCGCGATGACCCCCGGCACCAACCTGGGCGCTGCTACACCGGTGCAGATCGGCGGCCTGCCCGGGACCGCGCCCGAATCGCCGGGCTCACCCACCACCGACAAGGATTCTGCGCGTGAACCGCAAGATGCCTTGACTCGAAAACAGATCAACGATGCGGCGGCTTACATCCGTGGCCTTGCGCAACTACGCGGACGCAATGCCGACTGGGCCGAACAAGCGGTACGTGAAGCGCTCAGCCTGTCGGCCCACGAAGCGCTCAAACTCAAGGTGGTCGATTATGTGGCCAATGACGTGGCAGACCTGCTCAAGCAACTGGACGGCAAGAGCCTGAATGTCTCTGGTCAAATGTTGAAGCTGAACACCGCCGGGGCTGCACTCATCGACCATGCGCCTGATTGGCGCACACAACTGCTGGCGGTGATCACTAACCCCAGCGTAGCGTTGCTGCTGATCATGTTCGGGGTCTATGGCTTGATCTTCGAATTCATGAACCCAGGGTCGGGTGTTGGTGGGGTGCTCGGTGGCATCTGCCTGTTGCTGGGGCTGTATGCCCTGCAATTGTTGCCCGTGAATTACGCCGGGGTCGGACTGATTCTGCTAGGGATCGCCTTCATGATCGCCGAGGCGTTTCTACCGAGTTTCGGTGTAATCGGCTTCGGTGGGGTGGTTGCTTTTGTAGTGGGCGCAGTGATTTTGATGGACACCGATGTACCGGGCTTCGGCATTCCGTTGACGCTGATCATCGGCACGGCACTGATCAGCGCCCTGTTGCTGATGACGCTGGTCGGCATGGCGCTCAAGGCCAGACGCCGTGCCTTGGTCAGCGGCGATGCGGGCTTGGTCGGCAGCCAGGCCACGGTGACGGGACTGCTGCCGGGTCTGCCGATGAGCGGCTGGGTGCAACTGCAGGGCGAAAAATGGCAAGTTCAGAGCCCCTCGCCCCTGCACCTGGGCCAACAGGTCCGGGTGGTGGCGCGCAAGGGCGTGATGCTGGACGTCATTGCGCTGGATGAAACGCCATCGCGAGGAGGTTGATCGGTGTTCGTCGAATTGGGTTTTGGCGCGCGGCTGGCTCCGGACTGCATGCGCACAAAGTCCAAAAGGCTGTTGCAGGCTGAACGTCGGAGCCGGTGGTGAAAAGAACTCCGGCCTCGGATGCTTCAATGGTCACTATGCCCTGGATGAGTTCACCCGTGCCCATTGGGTCACCTGGCAGCCCGGGGGCCATAACTACCCCTTCTGATTATTTGCCGATACTGACTCGGCCAGGATTGGGCAAGCCCTTTGCCCAATTGACAAAAAACAATAAAAAATAGAGGCGAAAAATGAGCGATTTAGTCTGTGTGTCCACCGATCAAATCGTTCACTCCGACCGGCTGATGAAGTGGAAAGAGTTCATGAGTGATCACCTGGGCCGCACTCCGGACTATATCAAGCGCCTGGAATCTACATTCGTCGACCCGTTGCATAACAACAACTTTCAGGGACGGCTGGAATATGGAGATCTTGGGCAGCTGCGTTTCTGTCGAGTGACCGCCAGTGCCCATCGATTTTCACGCCATCTGAGCAAAGCGGTCGACCCGAGATTGCCTTTGCTTGGGGGTATCGACGTTCGGCATGTCGCCTCGGCTGTTCCGTGATACCGCGAGCGACATCAGAGTGGAATCGACCGCTGCATAAGTCTGTTTGCAAATTGGGTGCATGCTGGTGAAATGGACAAAACGACTGGCCCTCGACCCTCCACCATCAATTCCAACCGCCGCCCAACACCTTGTACAACGTCACCCGGTTGCTCTGTTCGGTCAGGCGCAGGGTGATCAGGTCCTGCTGTGCGCTGTACAGCGAGCGTTGGGCGTCCAGGGCTTCGAGATAGCTTTGCGAACCGCCACGGTATAAGGCGTCGGACAGTTCGAAGCTTTTGCGGCTGGCGTCGGTCAACGCTTGCTGAGCCGTGATGCGGCGATCCAGCGTGCTGCGTACCGCCAGGGCATCGGCCACTTCCTTGAACGCGCTCTGCACCGTCTGCTGATAGGTCTGCACCTGTATTTCGCGTTCGACCTTGGCCGAATCCAGCGTCGCGCGGTTACTACCGGCATCGAAGATCGGCAGGCTGATGCTCGGGGCAAACGTCCAGGCGCCGCTGCCGGACTTGAACAGTCCGGACAAGGCCGAGCTTGAAGACCCCGCACTGGCCGTCAGGCTGATACTCGGAAAGAACGCCGCACGGGCCGCGCCGATGTCGATATTGGCCGACTTGAGCGTGTGTTCGGCGGCCAACACATCCGGGCGTCGTTGCAACAGGCTGGACGGAAGCTCCGCCGGCACTTGAACCAGCGCCGCAGCCGATTCCAGGTTCGCGCCCGGCAACAGCTCCTCGGGAATATCGCTGCCAACCAGCAGACGCAAGGCATTGCGGTCCTGGAGAATCTGGCTTTCATAGACCGCCGCGTCACCTCGGGCCGACTCCACAGTGGTTTGCGCCTGCGCCACAGACAGACCGGAAGAACCACCCATTGCGTGGCTGCGTTGGGTCAATTCGTAGGTCGCTTGCTGACTGCGCAAGGTCTCCTGGGCCAGGTGCAGGCGTTCATGGTCAGCCGCCAAGGTCAACCACGCCGTGGCCACTTCGGCCACCAGGCTGATCTGCGTGCTGCGCCGGGTTTCGGTCAGCGCCAGATAGTCTTCCAGCGCTTCGTCCTGAAGGTTCTGTACCCGCCCGAACACGTCCACTTCATAACTGCTCAGGCCCAGTTGCGCACTGTAGTCATGAGTGGTGGCCGCCGAGCCACTGCTGGACAACGAACCTGGCGTGCGACTGTGAGTGCCACTGACGCCGGCATCGATCGAAGGCAACGCCTCGGCTCGCTGGATGCGGTACTGAGCCTGCGCCTTTTCGATGTTCAGGCTGGCCAGACGCAGGTCGCGATTGTTGACCAGGGCCAGGGACTGCAAGCGCGCCAGACGGCTGTCAGTGAAGAACTGCTGCCACTCGATATCGGCGCCTGCCTCCCCCTTGGGCGTGCTGGCGGACGGCAGCCATTGTTCGGAGACAGGCGCTTCAGGGCGCTCGTACTGCGGCGCCAGATTGATACAGCCACCGAGCAGCGCGAGGACGGCCAGCAGTGGCCAGCGAAACTTGATCATGCGTCACCTGACTGGACGGATTGGACGGAGGTCGAAGCCGTGGAAACGCGGCCAAAGCGACGGCGAATCTGCACGAAGAACAGCGGTACGAAGAAGATCCCCAGCACCGTGGCAGTGAACATACCGCCCAGCACGCCAGTGCCGATGGCCTGGCGCCCGGCGGAACCGGCGCCGGAACTCAGGGCCAGAGGCAGCACGCCGAACATGAACGCCAGGGACGTCATGAGAATGGGCCGCAGGCGTTGCCGCACGGCGATCAGCGTCGCCTCTCGCAAGCTGTTGCCCTGCTCTTGCAGGTGCTTGGCGAATTCGACGATCAGAATCGCGTTCTTGGCCGCCAACCCCACGGTGGTCAATAGCCCAACCTGGAAGTACACGTCGTTGCTCAACCCACTGAAACGGGTGGCCAGCACCGCACCCACCACACCCAACGGCACCACCAGCATCACCGAGAATGGCACCGACCAACTCTCATAAAGCGCAGCCAGGCAGAGGAACACAAACAGCACTGATATCCCGTAAAGCAACGGTGCTTGCGAACCGGAAAGGCGCAGCTGATAGGACTGCCCGGTCCACTCGTAACCGATGCCTTCCGGCAATTGCTTGATAATCGCTTCCACAGCATCCATGGCGACCCCGGAACTGACCCCCGGCGCAGGATCGCCGACCACCTCCAGCGAAGCGTTGCCGTTGTAGCGTTCCAGCAACGGAGAGCCATAGCTCCACGAACTGCTGGCGAACGAGGAAAAGGGCACCATCTCATTGTTGCTGTTGCGCACGAACCAATGCTCCAGGTCGACCGCCTGCATCCGCGACGACGCCTCGCCCTGAACGTAGACCTTCTTCACACGGCCCTGGTTGAGGAAGTCATTGACGTAAGTTCCGCCCAACGCCGTGGATAAGGTGGTATTGATGTCACTGGTGCTCAGGTTCAAGGCCCCGGCCTTGCGATCGTCGATGCTGACCTTGAGCTGCGGTGAGTCATCCAGGCCATTGCTGCGTACCCCCAGCAGTCGAGGGTCTTTGCTGGCCAGTTCGATAAACTTCTCCCGCGCCGCCACCAGCGCATCATGCCCCAGGCCACCAAGATCCTTGAGTTGCACATCAAAACCCGAACTCTGCCCCAGGCCCCGTACAGCCGGGGGTTGCATGACGAACACATTGGCATCACCAATGCTCGACAGGGCTATGGTCGCCCGCTGGGCGATGGACGCCGAATCCTGCCCTGCCCCCGACCGCTCGCTCCAGTCCTTGAGCCGGATAAAGGCGCGGGCGGCGTTCTGGCTGTTGCCGTTCATGCCCAAGCCAGAGATGCTGATCAGCGCCTCGACTTCCGGTTGTTCGAGGATGTAGCTTTCGAACTGCTTCACCACGGCTTGAGTACGGCTGTCCGTGGCTCCCACCGGCAGCTGCACCTGAGCCATGAGAATGCCCTGGTCTTCATCCGGCAGGAACGAAGTCGGCAAGCTGAAATAACCAGCCGCCATCGCCAGCACCACCAGCCCATACACCAGCAGACTTGCACGTCCACGCTGAAAAATTGCCCCCACCCATCCTTTATAGGCCTCGGCGCCGCGTTCGAAGGTGCGGTTGAACCAGCCGAAGAACCCGCGTTGAGTACTATGGCCCTGGGCATCGGACGGTTTGAGCAGGGTCGCGCACAACGCCGGCGTCAGCGTCATGGCCACCAGCACCGAGAGCACCATGGCCGAAACGATGGTCACCGAAAACTGCCGGTAGATGATCCCCGTAGAGCCTCCAAAAAACGCCATGGGAATGAACACAGCGCTGAGGACCAGGGCAATGCCGACCAGGGCGCTGGTGATTTCATCCATCGACTGGCGCGTGGCGGCCAGGGCCGACAGCCCCTGTTCGCCCATCACCCGTTCAACGTTCTCCACCACCACAATCGCGTCGTCCACCAACAGGCCGATAGCCAGGACCATGGCGAACATGGTCAGGGTGTTGATCGAATAGCCGAACAGCGCCAGTACGCCGAACGTGCCGAGCAGTACCACCGGCACGGTGATCGCCGGGATCAGCGTGGCCCGCAGGTTCTGCAAGAAGAGGAACATGATCAGCACCACCAGGACGATGGCTTCGCCCAAGGACTTGACCACCTCCTCGATGGACAGGCTGACAAAGGGCGTGGTGTCGTAGGCAATCACATTTCTCAACTGCATTTCCGTCGGATAGAACGGCTCCAACGCCTTGAGCTTGGCCTTCACCGCTTTGCCGACTTCAAGGGCATTGGCGCCAGCGGCCAACTGCACGCCCATGGCGGCGGCGGGCTTGCCATTGAGGGCTGAACTGATGTCGTAGCTTTCACTGCCCAGCTCGACTCGCGCCACATCCCCCAGCAGCACCACGGCTCCATCGCTAGTGGACTTGACCACGACATTGCGAAACTCTTCGGCGGTTTGCAGTTTGCTGCGGGCACTGATGGTGGCATTCAGTTGCTGCCCGGCCACCGCTGGCAATGCACCGAGCTGGCCGGCGGAGACTTCGGTGTTCTGCGCCTCCAGGGCGCTGCTGATGTCCGAGGGCATTAACGCGTACTTTTCCAGCAGGGCCGGGTCCAGCCAGATGCGCATGGCGTAGCCCGAACCGAGAGTCTGCACATCGCCGACGCCATCGATACGGCTGATCTGGTCCAGCAAGGTGCTGGAAATGTAATCGCCGATCTGGGTGCCGGTCACGTTTTCGTTGTCGGAAGCCAGGGCAGCAATCATCAGGAAGTCCGACCCGCCCTTGGTCACGGTCAGGCCTTCGCTCTGTACCGACTGCGGCAATCTCGACTCAGCCTGTTGCAGCTTGTTCTGCACCTGCATCTGCGCCACATCCGGGTTCGTGCCCGCAGTGAACGTCAGGTTGATACTGGCACTGCCCGCCGAGCTGCTGGAGGCCGACATGTAAGTCAGGTTATCCAGGCCTTTCATCTGCTGCTCGATGACCTGGGTCACCGAGTCTTCCACGGTCTTGGCCGAGGCCCCGGTGTAGGTGGCGGAAATACGAACCGTTGGCGGCGCGATGTCCGGGTACTGTTCCAGGGGCAACTGACTGATCGACAAGGCCCCGGCAAGCATGATGACGATGGCGATGACCCAGGCAAAAATCGGTCGATCAATAAAGAAACGCGCCATGCTCAGCCCTCCTGCGCAATGGCAACAGGCGCCGATTTCAACGTGCGGCTGCGAGTACCGGGGTTCTGTGCCACCACTGATTCACCGACTCGGACTTTCTGCCCACCCTCGACAATCACCTGGTCACCCGCGTTCAGACCAGCCGTGACCCACCACTGATTGCCCACGGCGCGGTCGATGGTCAGCACGCGCTGTTCGACCTTGCCATTGACCACCACCAGCACCGAGGTCACGCCACTGGCACTGCGGTTCACCGCCTGTTGCGGAATCAATATCGCCTGGTCGTCCCGAGCCTGTTCCAGCACCGCCCGCACGTACATGCCCGGCAGCAATAGCCGGTCAGGATTGGCGATTTCTGCCCGCAAGGTCACCGTGCCAGTGCCCTCATTGACACTGACCCCGCTGAACTTCAAGCGTCCTTCATGGGCGTAGGTGCTGCCGTCATCAAGCTTGAGGCTGATCCGCGCCTCGTCCTCGCCGTTGCTTTGCAGCACGCCGCTGGCCAGGTCGCGCTTGAGGCGCAACAACTCGGTGGTCGATTGGGTGACATCAACGTAGATCGGGTCCAACTGCTGCACCGTGGTCAGCGCACTGTCCTGATTGGCCACCACCAGCGCCCCGGGAGTAACCGTCGAGGTTTCGACGCGCCCGCTGACGGGCGAACTGATGCGGGTATACGCCAGGTTGATGCGCGCGGTATCCACGCCGGCCTGCGCCACTTGCAGCTCAGCCTCGGCGGTCAGCAGACTGGCCTGGGCATCCTCGTTGTCCTGCTGGCTGATGGCATCGATCTTCGCCAACTGTGCGTCACGCCTGGCCGTGGCCTGGGCCGACTTCAATGTGGCGCGAGCCTTGGCCAGGTTCGCCTGTGCTTCAGCCAACGCAGCCTTGTAAGAGGACGCGTCCAGCTGATACAACGCCTGCCCGGCCTTGACCTCGGCACCTTCGACAAACAACCGCTGCTGAACGATACCGCCAACCTGCGGCCGAATCTCGGCGACCATGAACGCTTGGGTGCGCCCGGCCAGTTCCGTGGTCAACGCCTGGCTTTTGGGCTGCACAGTGATCACTGAAACCTTGGGCGGTTCGATAACCGGCGCGGATTCGCCGGGGGAGCATCCGCTCAACACGAGCAGGACGATCAAGGAAAGTAGAATGGCGGCGGTCACCAAGGATTTGGCGAAAAGTTTGGTCGACATAAATGCCTCTGCAAGACGGGATGGCTGAAGCCAGGCGCCATACTGCGAGGCAAATGTGCAGGAAAATTGAAGATTGCCCCGCGAGCTTGAAACTTCGTCGCGCCGGGGCCTAAATGGGCGGGCCATTCACCGACCTGCCCGAGCCCATGAAACTGAGTATCTCCACCAAGCTGTTTATTGCGGTACTGGCCAGCGTGCTGTTTGTCATCCTGAGCATGGGGCTGGCCAACGGCTGGAGCTTTGGCAAAGGCTTTCTCGACTACCTCAACGAACAGGCCCTGTTGCGCATGACCCCGGTGCTGCCACGCTTGGCTGGCGCCTATGAGCGCGAAGGCAGTTGGGAATTTCTGCGCGACCAGCCGGATCGCTGGTTCGAACTCATGCGGCCGGAGCCGGGTGTAGATTTCACCGACCCGAAGCGGCCGAACCTGCCCACGTCCGACCTGACCGGCGCGGTGTTTCGCATCGCCTTGCTGGACCAGCAAAAACAGCTGGTCATGGGCTACTCAGCGATTGCCGACGACGCCCTGATGCGCCCTATCGAGGTTGCCGGTAAAACCGTCGGCTGGCTGGCGGTAACACCGTTTCAGAACGTGACCGAAGCCGGTGGCGAACGCTTTCGTCTGTACCTGTTGCGCACCAGCCTGGGCATGGGCGTAATCTCGTTGCTGCTGGCGATGCTGATCGCCTGGTGGATTGCCCGCACCCTGCTTGACCCGGTCAAGCGAGTGGCCGCCGCCACGCACCGACTGGCCGCCGGGGAATACAGCAACCGGGTGGCGGTGTCTTCCAATGACGAAGTCGGTCAACTGGCCCGTGACTTCAATCAGCTGGCGTATACGCTGGAACGCAACGAAAAAATGCGCCGGGAGTTCATGGCCGATGTTTCCCATGAATTGCGCACCCCGCTGTCGGTGTTGCGTGGTGAACTGGAAGCCATCGAGGACGGTGTGCGCACCCTCGATCAATCCTCGATGAATTCGCTGCAAGGCGAAGTCAGCATGCTCAGCAAACTGGTGGATGATCTGTATGAACTGTCCCTGGCCGATGTGGGCGCACTGACTTACCGCAAGAGCGAATGCGATCTCAACGAGCTGTTGGACGGTTGCGTGGCGATGTTCCAGGAACGCTGCAATGCGCGGCATTTGCGCCTGGAGCTGGAACTACCGACCTCGCCGCTGCGGTTGGAGGCCGACCCCAAGCGCTTGCAGCAACTGTTCGGCAATCTGCTGGAAAACGCCGTGCGCTATACCGATGAAGGCGGCGTGCTGCGCATTCGCGCGGCCAGCGATGGCGACGTCGTACGCATTGATTTCCTTGATTCCGGCCCCGGGGTCGACGCGGATCAGTTGCCGCGGCTGTTCGAGCGTTTTTACCGCGGCGAAACCTCACGCAATCGCGCCAGTGGTGGCGCCGGTCTGGGGCTCGCTATTTGTCACAGCATCGCCCTGGCCCATGGCGGCAGTATCAGTGCCGATCACTCTCCTTTGGGTGGCCTTTGGCTGACCCTGCGCCTGCCACGGAACGCCTGAACAATGGTCAACGACAGCCCGATCCTCATCGTCGAAGACGAACCCAAACTGGCCGCGTTGATGCGCGACTATTTGATCGCCGCTGGCTATGCGACCCAGTGCCTGGACAACGGGCTGGCGGTGGTGCCGGCAGTACGGACCAGTGAGCCGCGACTGATCCTTCTCGACCTGATGCTGCCTGGACGTGACGGTCTGCAAGTATGCAAGGAACTGCGCAGCTTCAGTGCCGTGCCTATCATTATGATCACCGCCCGCGTCGAGGAAGTGGATCGCCTGCTCGGGCTGGACCTGGGCGCCGACGACTACATCTGCAAACCCTTCAGTCCTCGCGAAGTGGTCGCCAGGGTCAAAGCCATCCTGCGACGCAGCCCGCATCTTTTGACCTCGGCAGCACCGCGTCTACAGATTGACGAAGCACAGTACCAAGCCTCCCTCGACGGTGTGGCACTGGACCTGACGCCTCTGGAACTGCGCTTGCTCAATACCCTCGCCCGCTCTCCGGGACGCGTCTTTTCCCGGGATCAGTTGCTCGACAGGATCTACTCCGATCACCGGGTGGTCACCGACCGCACGGTCGACAGCCATATCCGTAATCTGCGACGCAAGCTCGAACAGGCCTGCCCGGGAGAGCATCCGATCGAGTCGTTGTATGGGGTTGGCTATCGGTTTCAGCTCGCCGACGCCTGAGCGTCGTCGAAATGGCCGTTATTGATCCGCCGCATAGATAATGGTTTGCGCGCTGTCGGATGTAGCAAGGCGGCGGGTGAAGTAGGTATCGCCTTCATCTGTCTGGATCTCGTAGTCGACCTTGCTGGCGAGACGGCCCGATGCACCGCAATGCTTGATGATTTTCAGCACCCGCTGAAACTTCACGCTCTGAGTACCGTTCTGGGCAGGGCCAGTGAGTACATTGACCGTTTGAAACCAGCCTTCATTCTTCTTGTTCGACACGAGGGTGCCGGTGAGTGCCTCAAAGCGTTCCAGACGGGTAAAGCCCCAGAGTGTCTGTTCCTCAACCGCTTTGCCTTGGGCTGTGGAGCCAGTGAATACAAACAGATTGATGGCCGGATTGTCTTCGCAAAAGAAGTCATAGGGCACAAGCCCGTCGACCATTTTCTTGCCGGGAACGAAACCCTTTTTATGAACCAGAAACATGACCACCTCCACTCTAAAACATCAGCAAACGCTGAGTAAGTTTGAGCGGGAAGTCTACTGAGGCGGGGCGTACAGAGCCGTCAAGCCAATGTAATATCGTGTAAAGATCACGCCCGATGGGGCAAGCTGATTTCCACCATCAACCCACCGGATGGCTCGTTGCGCGCCATGATCGTGCCGCCGTGTATTTCCACAGCCCTTGAAGCGATCGCCAAGCCCAGCCCGAAACCGGCACTGGCCTCGTTCAGGCCGCGCTCGAACGGGTGGAAAATGTCCTGCAGTCGCTCGTTTTCAACACCCGGCCCCCGATCGGTAATCTGCACCGTCAGGTAGTCTGCATCGAGATTGATCTGAGCCACTACAACAACAGCCGTGTTCGGTTTGGTATAGCGCACCGCGTTTCGAATGACGTTCTCGAAACACCGATACAGCAGTTCGCCGCTGACACGACTGACAAAGGCCGGACACGCTTGCAGGCTTACCCGGCAACCGTTCATTTGCGCCTCGAATTGAGCGTCCTCGACGATCACCGACAGCATCTCGACGATATCAATTGGCTCGCGCTCGATACTCTCGGGCCGACCCTGCATGCGCGCCAGGGTCAACAACGCCTCGATCAGCGTATCCATACGCACCGATTCGCGCTCGATGCGCTGCACCATTTCCAGGCGTGCAGGATCTTGCTGCAGCAGCCCGATAGCCGCTTGCATGCGTGTCAACGGTGAGCGCAGTTCGTGAGAGATGTCGTGCAATAGATGTTGCTGAGCCTCCACCAGCAGTTTCAGCTGATTGGCCATTCGGTCGCAGTCCTCGGCCAGATCGACGATTTCATCGCGACGCCCACCCATCATCGGCTTGACCCGTGTTTCGAAGCGCCCCTGGGCCACGTCGCTCATTGCCCGCCGAAGATAGGCCAACGGCCATGCCAGGTAGTACGCCAGATACCCGCTGAACAGCGCGCTCATCACCGTGCCGATGATCAACGGAGTCCAGTGACTAGGCCCTCTGTCACCTTTTTTACCAGGGGAATGTGTAGACCTGAGCGACAGCGCAACACCCTCCTTGCTGATGATTGACTGCTCATAGGCTGGTTGCGGAACCGGCGCCCCGGCCAGCAGTTGGCCGGCACTGTTATACACGCCAATGGCCTGGTCATCGGGATGACCCCACACTGTCAGTAGCTGACGACCCGACTCGACACCAAACTGTCGCAGCAGCTGTTCTTCGCTGGCAAGGATCGTTTCCAGATGAGGATCTCCGGGTCTGGAACTGCCCAGCACCAGAAGGCCCAACCCGACCAAAAACGTCAGGCTAGTAGCCAGCAAAAACGCCAGGAACAGCTTCCAAAACAGCCGGCTGGGCTTCATCATTCGGCGATCAACAGGTAACCGAGGCCACGCACGCTCTGAATCCAGGCTTTGGTGTCGGGCCGCGGCCCCAGCTTCTGGCGAATGCTGCTGATATGCACGTCGATACGCCGGTCGTAGCGAGTCAAGGGACACCCCAAGGCATTGAGCGACAGATCCTGCTTGCTCACCACCTGCCCGGCACAACGGGCCAGTTCTTCGAGCAAGCTGAACTCGGTACTGGTCACCCCCAGCTCGCGTCCCTGCCAGAGGGCCTGGCGCTTGCCGGGCCACAAGACCAGAGGGCCAGTCCTGATCACTTCGGTGGTTGGCTGATCCACCGGCTGCACCCTGCGCATGATTGCCCGTAAACGTGCCACCAATTCCCCCGGAGAACTGGGCTTGGGCACATAATCATCGGCGCCCAGTTCCAGGCCGGTGATCTTGTCTATGTTGTCGCCTCGGGCGGTGAGCAACACTACCGGCACCTGGCTTGCAGCCCGAATGCGCCTGAGCACCTCGATACCCGACAGCCGCGGCAGCATCACGTCCAGCACCACGATGCTGTAGCGGCCAGACAGCGCTTGGACCTCACCCTCCTCGCCCGTGTGCACTGCTGTCACCTCAAAGCCTTCATGCTCCAGGTATTGGCTGAGCATTCCAGTCAGTTCCTGGTCATCGTCGACTAGCAATACGGAGATCATGGGGAGCTCTTGAGTGTGTGTCCGTGCATTATCGCCCTTGCACTGAACACCGTCATCGTCCCGGGCCAACCTTTACCTAACTTGACACTTGGTTAACCGCACCAAACGCACCGAGCTTTTATGCTTCACCTCCACCAGCCTGCTCGCTCCGCGGACTCATCTTGCTGTGAGATATCCGCGCCCGCCTACGCTGCTTGTCGATGTGTTCTGGATAAGATCTTGATGAATTTTTCGCGCCTGCTCTGCTCGGCTGCACTGCTACTCAACGCCACACTTGTGCATGCTCAAGGCTTCAAAATTTCCGATATTCGCATCAACGGCCTTCAGCGGGTTTCCGCAGGGAGCGTGTTCGGTGCCTTGCCGTTGAACGTCGGTGATGACGCGGATGAGCGCCGCTTGGTGGAGTCCACCCGTGCGCTGTTCAAGACCGGTTTCTTTCAGGACATCCAACTGGGGCACGAGGGCAATGTCCTGATCATCACGGTGGTCGAGCGCCCCTCGGTCGCCAGTATCGAGATCGAAGGCAACAAGGCGATCTCCACTGAAGACCTGATGAAGGGCCTCAAGCAATCCGGTCTGGCCGAAGGCGAGATCTTCCAGCGCGCCACCCTTGAAGGTGTGCGTAACGAGCTGCAGCGTCAATACGTCGCTCAGGGTCGCTATTCGGCGTCAGTTGATGCCGAGGTGATCGCGCAACCGCGTAACCGTGTGGGCCTGAAAATCAAGATAGACGAAGGCACCGTTGCGGCCATCCAGCACATCAACGTGGTGGGCAATACCGTCTTCACCGAAGAGCAGTTGACCGATCAATTCACCCTCAAGACCAGCAACTGGCTGTCGTTCTTCAAGAACGATGACAAGTACGCCCGTGAAAAACTCTCCGGTGACC
>NZ_AKJE01000108.1 GCF_000282495.1 Pseudomonas sp. GM79 | reverse complement strand
CTGCCGAAGGCTGCGATCTTTTGATCTTGCTCTTTTCCGGCGCACTGAAGATCAAGATCAAAAGATCGCAGGCTTCGCCAGCTCCTACATTTGAACGTGTGCGAATGAATGTGCGTGATCGACCCGGGGAATTGTGTGTATCAGTCGGTTTGGGGCAGCAGCTGGACACCAAGGTACAGCGCGAGCATTCCATCCAGCTTCAGCGGGTCGACGCCGCTGAGTTCGGCGATCCGCTCCATGCGGTAACGCAGACTGTTGCGATGAATGCCCAACGCCTCGGCGCAGGCCTGGCTCTGGCCGTCGTGTTCGCACCAACTGCGCAGGGTCGCCAGCAGTTGGCCGTTGCCATCCTTGGCGATGACTTTACGCAGCGGCCGCAGCAGTTCATCCAGCGCATCGTCGTTGCGGTGCCGCCAGAGCATCACCGGTAGCCGATAGCGGTTCAGGGTCAACAAGCGCGAATGCGGTAACACATCGCGTCCATAGGCCAACAGATCACCGACCCGACGATAGCAACGGCGCAATCCCGACAATCCATCGGCCTGCCCGCCCACGGCAATGCGCAAAATATTCCAGCCGAGGCCATCGAGCTTTTCCAGCAGCCGTTCGTTCTCGATCGCTGGCGTTGCCGGTCGGCACCACAGTAACGAAGACTTGGCCGAGCTCACGCACCAACTGTCCGGATAACGCGACATCAACCAGGCGCTGAGCGCTTCGACGGTCTGGCCCGGGCCGTGTTCCATGCCCAACTCGAACAGGTACGGCACCCGCGTCAACTGCGGTTTGAGCCCCAGCTGCTGCGCTTCGTCCAGCAACCGCGGCGAATCCCCCGCCTCGCTGAGCAGCAGCGCCAGCAGATCATCGCAACGCTGGCGCCGCCATTGCTGCTCGGCCTGCTGATTGCGCTGGCCCACCAGCATCTCGGCGGTCATTCGCACCAGCTCGGCGTAGGTGCGCAATTGCTCGGGTTCGCCGGTAATGCCGAGCACGCCAATCAAACGCTGATCGAGCAACAACGGCAGATTAATGCCCGGCTGCACGCCTTTGAGGTGAATCGCGGTTTGCGCGTCGATCTCCACCACGCGCCCGTTGGCCAACACCAGTTGCGCGCCTTCGTGGCGAGTGTTGATGCGCTCGGGTTCGCCGCTGCCCAGAATCAGCCCCTGGCTGTCCATGACATTGACGTTGTACGGCAGGATGGCCATCGCCCGGTCGACGATGTCCTGGGCCAGGTCGTGATCGAGTTCGAACATAGCGCGATTCCTTGAAAACGTGATGGAACGGGTTGTTCACCCGCACAGGCCTTGGTCATAAACCCTGTGCTCAGGCACAAAGACAATCACCCAAGGGGTGGCCGAGACTCACTGGGCGATCAACGTTACCCTTGCGTCGCAAAAAATCATAATAAAGAGAGAGCCCGCCATGTCACAGAGCGTCGCAGCTACCCTGGCCACCGCTGACGACAAAAACGCCGTTTACAAACGCATTACCCTGCGCTTGATCCCCTTCATCTTCATCTGCTACCTGTTCAATTACCTCGACCGGGTGAACGTCGGGTTCGCCAAACTGCAGATGCTCGACGCACTGAAATTCAGCGAAACCGTGTACGGCCTCGGTGCCGGGATCTTCTTCATCGGCTATGTACTCTGCGGCGTACCGAGCAACCTGGCCCTGACCAAATTCGGCCCGCGACGCTGGATCGCGCTGATGATGATCACTTGGGGCACGCTGTCGACTTGCCTGTTGTTCGTCACCACACCGACCGAGTTCTACACGTTGCGCCTGTTTACCGGTGCCGCCGAAGCCGGTTTTTTTCCGGGTGTGGTGCTTTATCTCTCGCAGTGGTTCCCGACGTTCCGTCGTGGCCGCATCATGGCGCTGTTCATGTCGGCGATCCCGGTGTCCGGTCTGCTTGGCAGTCCGTTTTCCGGCTGGATCCTCAACCACTTCGGCGCAGGCCAGGCTGGTTTGGCCGGCTGGCAGTGGATGTTCCTGCTGCAAGGCATACCGACCGTTATTCTCGGCGCCCTCGCCTACTTCCTGCTCAGCGACAGTTACGCCAACGCCAAGTGGCTGACCCCTTACGAGCGTTCGGTGCTTGAGGCCGATCACGCGCAAGACCTGGCCAGCAAACCGAAAACCGCTACCGATTCCCTGCTGGCGGTGTTCAAGAACCCGGCGATCTGGGCTTTCGGCCTGATTTATTTCTGCATCCAGAGCGGTGTCTACGCGATCAACTTCTGGCTGCCGTCGATCATCAAGAATCTGGGTTTCAGCGATAACCTGGTGATTGGTTGGCTCAGTGCGATTCCGTATCTGCTGGCGGCGGTGTTTATGTTGATGGTCGGTCGTTCCGCTGATTTGCGCAAAGAACGCCGCTGGCACTTGGTGGTGCCGATGCTGATGGGCGCGGTGGGTCTGTTGATTGCGGTGAACTTCGCTGCCAACCCCGCCATTGCCATTCTCGGGCTGACCATCGCCACCATGGGCGCCCTCACCGGCCTGCCGATGTTCTGGCCCGTGCCGACCGCAATGCTCAGCGCGGGTGCGGCTGCCGGTGGGTTGGCGTTGATCAACTCCATGGGGCAGATGGCGGGTTTTCTTAGCCCGTACCTGGTGGGTTGGGTCAAGGACAGCACCGGCTCGACCGATGCGGCGCTGTATCTGCTGGCGGGTGTGATTGTTTGTGGGAGTTTGCTGGCGCTGCGCATGACGCGGACGTTGCGGGTTTAAAGGGCAAGATCAAAAGATCGCAGGCTGCGCCAGCTCCTACACGGGAATGATGTACACCCTGTAGGAACTGGCGCAGCCTGCGATCTTTTTGCTTTGCATGCTTTTGTGGCGAGGGGGCTTGTCGGAGTGCCGCATCACCCCGTTCGGCTGCGAAGCAGTCGTAAACCCATTACATGCGGTTTAACTTTGAAATGCCGGGGCCGCTTCGCGACCCAACGGGGGCAAGCCCCCTCGCCACAGGTAATCAGGCCTGATAATTCCGATTGCTCCCAGTCACGGTTCTGGTATTTGATTAGGGCTTTCTGACCGGTAAAAGGATTTCGTCATGAGCTATCGCACGCTGGGTCATTCGGGTTTACAGGTGTCGACCCTCACATTGGGCACCATGATGTTCGGCGAACAGACCAGCACCGAAGATTCCCTGCGAATCATCGACAAGGCCTGGGACCAGGGCATCAACTTCATCGACACTGCGGACGTGTACACCAACGGCCGTTCCGAAGAGATCGTTGGCGAAGCGATCGCCAGTCGGCGGCAGGAATGGGTATTGGCCACCAAGGTCGGCTTCGGACCGGTGGACGGTATGCCGAACCGCAGCGGCCTGAGCCGCAAGCACCTGTTCAATGGCATCGACGCCAGCCTGACGCGGTTGGGCACCGATTATCTGGACATCTATTACCTGCACCGCGAAGACCACAACACGCCGCTGGAGGTCACGGTGTCCGCCATTGGCGATTTGATCCGTCAGGGCAAGATCCGCTACTGGGGCCTGTCGAACTACCGTGGATGGCGCATTGCCGAAGTGATTCGTGTGGCCGACAAACTCGGTGTCGACAGGCCGGTCATCAGCCAACCGCTGTACAACATCGTCAACCGTCAGGCGGAAACCGAGCAGATCACTGCTGCACAAAACTATGGCCTCGGTGTGGTGCCATACAGCCCGCTGGCGCGTGGTGTGCTCAGCGGCAAGTACGCGCCCGACGTGACACCGGACGCCAACAGCCGCGCTGGTCGTCAGGACAAACGCATTCTGGAAACCGAATGGCGGGTGGAGTCGTTACGCATTACCCAACAGATCCAGGAATACACGCAGGGCCGTGGCGTGGGCATCGTCGAGTTCGCGATTGCCTGGGTACTGAACAATGGCGCTGTGACTTCGGCCATCGTCGGGCCTCGCACTGAGGAACAGTGGGACGCGTACACCAAGGCACAGGCGGTGAAGATCACGGCTGAGGACGAGGCGTTCATTGATTCGCTGGTGACACCAGGGCACGCATCGACGCCGGGGTTCAATGACGTGAGCCATTTTGTGCCGGGGCGTAAACCGCATACGGCTTGAGATTTATCGCGGGCAAGCCCGCTCCCACAGGGTTTTGTGTCAATCACAAGATCTGTTGGCGGTCACGGCCTAATGTGGGAGTGGGCTTGCTCACGAAGACGGTTTCACATTCAGCATTGATGTTGGCCGGTAGACCGCTTTCGCGAGCAAGCCCACTCCCACAGGGTTCTGTGTCGATCACAAGATCTGTTGGCGGTCACGGCCTAATGTGGGAGTGGGCTTGCTCACGAAGACGGTTTCACATTCAGCATTGATGTTGGTCGGTAGACCGCTTTCGCGAGCAAGCCCGCTCCCACAGGGTTCTGTGTCGACCGCAAATATTGTGTATGACCCTGCTCCCACAGGTTGAGTGTCGACCTGCTGACTATGCTTTGGCTGAGGATCAGCCAGGATGTGGTAAATATTGATCACTCGGCCAATATTCAGCACAAAAACCACGTATCCTGCGCGCCCCGTTTGACCTTCAACCCGCGAGGACAGCTTGTCTAAAGGTATCGCTCTATCGGTTACAGCCTCGATGCTGTTTGCCGTCATGTATTACTACACATCGCTGCTCTCCCCCTTGAGCGGCGTAGAAATCTTCGGTTGGCGGATGCTGCTGACCGCGCCGTGCATGACGGTATTCATGGTGGTGTCCGGTGAATGGAAGCGCGTGGTCGAGATTGTTCGACGGCTGGCTGGCAAGCCGAAGCTGATTGTCGGCCTGATTGGCTCCGCAGTGCTGCTGGGCCTGCAACTCTGGTTGTTCATGTGGGCACCGCTCAACGGTTATAGCCTCGACGTGTCGCTGGGGTATTTCCTGTTGCCGCTGTCCATGGTCCTGACCGGGCGAATCGTCTATGGCGAGCGACTTTCCTATCTGCAGAAAATAGCGGTGTTCTTCGCCAGCCTCGGCGTGCTCAACGAGTTGTATCAGGTCGGCGGTTTTTCCTGGGCGACCTTGCTGGTGGTGGTCGGTTATCCGATTTATTTCATCGTGCGCAAGCGCCTGACCACCGACAACCTTGGCGGGCTCTGGCTGGACATGGCGTTGATGCTGCCAGTGGCGTTCTGGTTCGTGCAGGGCGGCGAGCAAGGTTTCGGTGTGTTTGATCAACATCCATGGTTGTCGCTGTTGATCCCGATACTCGGAGTGATAAGTGCTTCGGCGCTGGTGGTCTACATCATTGCCAGTCGGCTGCTGCCGTTCAGCCTGTTCGGGTTGTTGAGTTACGTCGAGCCGGTGCTGTTGCTCGGCGTTGCGTTGCTGCTGGGGGAAAGTATCAAGGCCGGCGAATGGCTGACCTATATTCCGATCTGGTTGGCGGTGTTGGTATTGGTGTTTGAAGGGTTCAAGCATCTGATGCGTCATCGACGATAAACCAAACAATGACGCCCCCTGTGGGAGCGGGCTTGCTCGCGAAGGCGGTGTGCCAGGCAACATTAAAGTCGACTGACACTCCCTCTTCGCGAGCAAGCCCGCTCCCACATTGGATTTGCCTCAGCCAATAAAAAGCCCGGCCAGCATTGCTGCTGACCGGGCTTTTTCACGCCTGAACCGGGTTAATCGGTAGAGAGCACACCCCGACGAACCTGGTCACGCTCGATGGATTCGAACAGTGCCTTGAAGTTGCCTTCACCGAAACCATCGTCGCCTTTACGCTGGATGAATTCGAAGAACACCGGGCCCATCAGGGTTTCCGAGAAGATCTGCAGCAGCAGACGCTTGTCGCCCGACTCGGACGAACCGTCCAGCAAAATGCCCCGCGCTTGCAACTCGTTGACCGGCTCGCCGTGGTTCGGCAAACGGCCTTCAAGCATTTCGTAGTAGGTGTCTGGCGGCGGCGTCATGAAGCGCATGCCGATGCTTTTCAGGTGATCCCAGGTCTTGATCAGGTCATCGCTGAGGAAGGCCACGTGCTGGATGCCTTCACCGTTGAACTGCATCAGGAACTCTTCGATCTGCCCGGCGCCCTTGGAGGACTCTTCGTTCAGCGGGATACGGATCATGCCGTCCGGCGCGGTCATGGCCTTGGAGGTCAGGCCGGTGTATTCGCCTTTGATGTCGAAGTAACGGATTTCACGGAAGTTGAACAGCTTCTCATAGAAGTTGGCCCAGTAGGCCATGCGCCCGCGATACACGTTGTGGGTCAGGTGATCGATGATCTTCAGGCCGGCCCCGACCGGATTGCGGTCCACGCCTTCGATGAACACGAAGTCGATGTCGTAGATCGAGCTGCCTTCACCGAAACGGTCGATCAGGTACAGCGGCGCGCCGCCAATGCCTTTGATCGCCGGCAGGTGCAGTTCCATCGGACCGGTTTCGATGTGGATCGGCTGGGCGCCGAGTTCCAGGGCACGCTTGTAGGCCTTTTGCGAATCCTTGACGCGGAACGCCATCCCGCACACCGACGGGCCATGCTCGGCCGCGAAGTACGACGCCACGCTGTTGGGCTCGTTGTTGAGGATCAGGTTGATCGCGCCCTGGCGATACAGGTGCACGTCTTTGGAACGGTGGGTCGCGACCTTGGTGAAGCCCATGATCTGGAAGATCGGCTCCAGGGTGTTAGGGGTCGGCGATGCGAATTCGATGAACTCAAAGCCCATCAGGCCCATTGGGTTTTCGTATAAATCTGCCATTTTGGCGCCTCATCATTTCTTATCAATTAACGGATCGTTAGTTGCTAGCAATGCTGAGACCGGAGGGTGGCGCGCAGGAGATACCCCGCACGCTGCGGGCGAGGAAGTCACCGTAGATCAATTGAAACCCAAAACTCTTCATTGTCGACCCAAGGCTCTTGCGGGCGAGGCTTCTGCTGCCAGAAGACGATTATTCTTATATGCGTAACCCGATTCTACACAGCGTAAATCAGTTTGTCCGCCTTCTTATAAAATCCCCCTTTTTGTAGCGTGCGCAAGCGGTTTGTTGCACAGAAAAATCCCCGCCAGGATCAGCCCGCCGCCCAGGCACATCACCCGTGTCAATTGCTCACCCAGCAACAATGCGCCAAACAGAACGGCGGTCAGCGGGTTCAAGGCGATGAACACACCCGAACGCGTCGCACCGATTTTGCGGATACCGTCGTAATAACCAATATAGGCCAATGCCGAACCCAGTACGCCCAGGTACAGCAGGCTCAACCATTGTTGCGTGCCGAGGCCAGCCAGCGCCGCGACACTCAGCTCACCACGCACGGCGCTGGTCACCCAAAGCATCAGCGTGCCCAGCAAAATCGAGTATGTCACCGTCTGCACCGGCCCCAACGTTTGATTCAGGCCTTTGGAGAACAGAGAATAAATGCCCCAGCCGAGCACGCAGCCGAAGATCAACAGATCGCCGATCCAGGCATCAGTACCACCGGCCAGCAATTGCGGATTGCGACTGACGATCACCAGACTGGCTCCGGCAATGCAGATCGCAATACCGGTCACTTTCGCCCGGCTCAGTCGTTCCTTGAACAGCAGCCACGACGCCAGGCCGATCACGGCCGGATTCAACGCCACGATCAACGATGCCCGTGACGCGTTGATGTAATGCAGCCCGTAGAAGAAGCACAGGTTGTAGAAGAAGATGCCGAAGAACCCCAGCAGCGTCAGTTGGAGCCATTGTCGAGGGCTGGGGCGCACCAAAGGCACACGCGCCAGCAATAAAAACAGCAGCAGCGCCATACTCGCCAGCAAGAACCGCAGGCTCGCGGCCAACAACGGACTGAGACTGTCGGCCAGAAATCGCCCGGCAACGAACGTCCCGCCCCAGATCATGGTGACCGCAGCCAGTTTCAGATAAACCGGTACATCGGAAGATTTCGCAAGTGTCTGTTCGTACGTAGTCATCAAGTCTCCACCATCAGAAATCGGGTACATGGCATAACCAGTCAGTTAAGCCATAGGGCACCCGTAGCAGCTGCCGAGCCCGCGAGGCTGCGTTCGGCTGCGCAGCAGTCGCAAGATCAGGGATCTGCGGCACGTCAGGCAGCCCGCATTAGCCGGATTCACGACTGCTTCGCAGCCGAACGCAGGCTTCGCCAGCTGCTACAGATTGCGACTGGCCTCGGCACATGCCGTATCATTCGGTTAATACCCAATCATCGTAAAATGAGTAAATACTCATGACCCTGACTCAACTCGAGATTTTCTCGCTGGTGGCCGAGCTGCGCGGCTTCACGGCGGCGGCCCATCGTTTGGAGATTTCCCAATCCGCGGTGTCCCACGCGCTCAAGTCGCTGGAACAGGAACTGGGTGTAGAACTGCTGCGTCGGCATCAGTCCCAGGTCGAGCTGAGTGACATCGGCCAGCAGCTGTTACTACGCGCTCGGGCGATGCTCGGGCTGGCCAACACGTTGCGCCAGGAAGCGGCGGATGCTCGCGGAATGAAACGCGGCACCCTGCGCATCGGCTCGTTCGGCCCGACTTCATCGATCAAACTGCTGCCAAAAATCCTGCAGCATTACCGCGCCGCACACCCGGGCATCGAGGTTCACATCGATGAAGGGCCGGATCGCCAAGTGATCCAGTGGCTGGAAGAGCGACGTATCGATATCGGCTTCGTGGTGTTGCCCCTGGAGCGTTTCGACACTTTTGGGCTGATCGAAGACCAGATGGTCGCGCTGCTGCCTGCCGACCATGCGTTGGCCGGTCGCGACAGTTTGAGCTTGAGCGATTTATGCCACGACCCTTTTGTGCTGACCGAAGCTGGCTCTTCGGAACTGGTGTCGCGCCTATTTAATGCGGCGCGGTTGACGCCGAACATTCGCTATCGCTGTTCGCAGTTGCTCAGCACGCTGGACACCGTAGGCCGTGGCGACGCCCTGACCGTTGTCGCCGAAGGCTCTTTGCCTGACCACAACGACAACCGCTACGTGAAAAAACCGCTGTCGCCACCGGTCAGCCGCCAAGTCGGGCTGGCGGTGCTCGATCAGCGTCAGTCATCACCTGCGACGCTGGCCTTTATCAAACTGGCTTCAAGCCTGAATGATCATTGAACGGCATAAGTGCTGTCGGCCAACTATCATCGCTGAACTCTTCTGGGAGGCGTGTCGCCCTGCCAGCCTTTGAGAGCCCTCTTTTATCGCGATGGATTTGCGAATGCCATTGAACGTCAAAAGTCGCCGCAAACGCGGTACCCGGATCGTCGTGACCGTTCTGAGCGCGCTGCTCCCGGTGGCGTTGGGGGTCGCCATCCTCTATCTGCAGGCTGAACGTACGCTCAAGCAAAGTACTGAACTGACTGGCGAAGAAGCCGTTCGCCAATTCGAGCTGATGCTCGACAACACCGCACTAGCGGCGCAAGAACTACTGCCTCTGGCCGGCCAGAATTGCAACGATGTCAAACTGGCCCTGCGTGAACAAGTCACCCGCCGGCCGTTCGTGCGCTCGACCAACCTTGTATGGAACACCACCCTCTATTGCAGTTCGTTGTTCGGTGAATATCAGGAAAAGATCAATCCCGGCGATTACACCCAAGGCAAGCTATGGCTCATGAACGGCAATCCAGTCACGCCCAATACCGCGTTGTTGGTGTATCGGCTGAATGAAGGGAACCTGGGCGCATTGACCACGCTGGACGGTTATCACCTGAGTAACGTGCTGCGCCTGATCGGTCGCAAAACATTATTGTTGCTGCAAGTAGGCCCTAATTGGCTGTCCGCCGACGGCAAAGTCCACAACGACGCCCTGCCCATTTTTCCGGTGGCGCAAAACACGCTGATGTCTACGCGATATGCCTTTACCGTGGCTGCCGGTTTCCCCGAAGGAGAAACCTGGCGTTACATGCGCAGTGAGTACCCGCCGCTGTTCAGTCTGTTGATGTTCTTCGGTGTGGTATCAGGTTCGATCGGGCATGTCCTGCAGAAGCGTTCGACGTCGCCGAGCCGTGAAATGCAGCGGGCGCTGGAGGCAGCAGAGTTCATTCCGTATTTTCAGCCCGTGGTGCATGGTGACAATAAGCAGTGGTCCGGCGCCGAAGTATTGATGCGCTGGAAACATCCCAAAGAAGGCCTGGTACGCCCTGATCTGTTCATCCCGTTTGCCGAACATTCCGGGCTGATCGTGCCGATGACTCGCTCCTTGATGCGACAGACCTGCGCATTGCTGGCTCCCCTGTCGACCTCGTTCGACAGGCCGTTTCACATTGGCATCAACATTACCGCCAGTCACTGCCGGGATCTGGAACTGGTCGAAGACTGCCGTGAATTCCTCAGCGCTTTCGCCCCAGGCAGCATCAACCTGGTGCTGGAGCTGACCGAACGCGAACTCATCGAGCCGACAGCCATCACCCTGCTATTGTTCGAGCAGCTTCACGGGTTGGGCGTGATGATCGCGATCGATGACTTCGGAACGGGTCACTCAAGCCTGGGTTATTTGCGTCAGTTCAATGTGGACTTTCTGAAAATCGATCAGAGCTTTGTCTCCATGATTGGCGTTGACGCCCTGTCCCGACACATTCTGGACAGCATCATCGAACTGTCGGCCAAACTCGATCTGGGTATTGTCGCCGAAGGCGTGGAAACCGTAGAACAGAGTGACTATCTGACGGCCCACGGCGTGAACTTCCTGCAAGGTTATCTGTTTGGTCGGCCGATGCCCGGCGCAGACTTCATTAGAGCATTAAGTGATCGTTAACTAACCGCTCTAAGGGGCGAAGCCATGAAGATGCGCACCAAATTGAATCAAAAGACTACTCTTGTTACATGAAGAAAAAGTCAGGATTTACTCTTGGCCAATTAACTACTACAATTTTTCATGCCTGCGCAGAACTGGCAGGTGCGCCATTATCACCGAGTCGCTTCAAGGCTCTTGGCTTATAGCTTTGTTTGCGGTTGGTATCAGCCAAACACACTATTGGAGTAAAGATATTGTCCAGACTCGCTGAATTCCGTGCAGCTGAAAAGGCCCTTCAAGAACAGCTCAAGCAGTTGGAATCGCTGAAGAACGATGCCGGGCTCAAGAAAGAAATCGAATTCGAAGAAAAGCTCCAGGGGCTGATGAAAACCTACGGCAAGAGCTTGCGCGACATCATCGCCATCCTCGATCCAAACCCGGCAAAATCCGGCCTGCAGCAGGCAGCAGCGCCTAAAACCCGCCGCGCTCGCGTGGTCAAGGTGTATCAGAACCCGCACACCGGTGAACTGATTGAAACCAAGGGCGGCAATCATCGCGGCCTGAAAGCCTGGAAGGAACAATACGGGGCTGCCACCGTTGATTCCTGGCTGCGAGGCTAAGCACTCGCGATCATAAAAAAGCCCTGCAATGCAGGGCTTTTTCATCGACAGCGTCTAAATGCAACGAAAGTCGCCGATCAACTCGTTACATTCCGATGAACTTTATGCTTAATCCCTTTGGCTATCTAAAAAATGCCGAACACGCTGAAATCTACTGATACGCAAACCTTAAACTAAAGTTTCAAGCTGTTTCGAGCCGCCGCTATGTCGTCCTGACTTGCCTTATAAACCTCTGCCTGCCCCGCATAAGAAAGAACATAGGCCTTATCGGCGTCAACCGCAGCGACCAATGTTTGAGACAGCACATGTCGACCGTTCTGCGTAATCGTGCAGGTAGTTTCCAGCGCCGATAGCCGGCTTAAGGTAGTCGGGTGAATTTTAGTGCAAACGCTCTGATACCCACTCTGAAAAAAGTCCTTTTGCACCGACTTGCGCATTTCCAGGAGCACGCCTTCCAGGTTCACCTGATGACCACTTTCTACCTGAGTCATGGTCAACTCCATCACCATCACCGGTGTACCGTCCTGGTCGTTTTTTACCGCGCGTTGCCGGGATACCTGCGGTTTAGCCTCATCTTGCGAAATAGCCTCGACAGTCCATCCGCTTGGCCAAATCACGACCGGAGCCTCTGCATAAACGGGGGTAACACCTGAAAGCAGACACATCAGGACGAACATCGATTGACAGAATCGGGTCATTGCAATGAACACTCACGAATTGAGCCGTAAAGTCTGAGCCTCACCCGGCTGTCAGGCAAGCCTGCGGTTTTGGTTTGGCGATGCCGGAGCCCTTGCGTATCATTGTGACCATTCTTGGATTTTCCGGAGGGCCCCATGAGCCTGCACGAACTCAATACATTTCCCGGTGTGACTGCACAACCCGACACCGCCACCCAGAAGTTCGTCTTCAACCACACCATGCTGCGGGTCAAGGACATTACCAAGTCGCTGGATTTCTACACCCGCGTCCTGGGTTTCTCGCTGGTGGAGAAACGCGATTTTCCGGAAGCCGAGTTCAGCCTGTATTTCCTGGCGCTGGTCGATAAAAACCAGATCCCGGCCGATGCCGCGGCTCGCACCGAGTGGATGAAATCGATTCCCGGCATTCTCGAACTGACCCATAACCACGGCACTGAGAACGACGCGGATTTCGCCTACCACAATGGCAACACCGACCCACGCGGCTTCGGCCATATCTGCATTTCGGTACCGGACATTCGTGCCGCGTGCGAGCGCTTCGAAGCGCTGGGCTGCGATTTCCAGAAACGCCTGAACGACGGCCGCATGAAGAGCCTGGCCTTCATCAAGGATCCGGATGGTTACTGGGTCGAGATCATTCAGCCGGCACCGATGTAAGTCCCATCACCAATCCCCTGTGGGAGCGGGCTTGCTCGCGAAAGCGGTGTGTCATTCAGCAGTGATGCTGGCTGACAGGCCGCCTTCGCGAGCAAGCCCGCTCCCACAATTTGGAATGTATGAGACACAAAAAACCCCATGATCACTCATGGGGTTTTGTGTTTTCGGCGTCGGCGTTTATGCAGGTGCGGATCAAGTGATCGAATGCACTGAGGGAAGCCTTGGCGCCCTCGCCCACCGCAATCACGATCTGCTTATACGGCACGGTGGTCACGTCACCGGCCGCAAACACGCCAGGCATCGACGTTTCACCGCGGGCATCGACGATGATCTCGCCACGCGGCGACAGCTCGATGGTGCCTTTGAGCCAATCGGTGTTAGGCAACAGACCTATCTGCACGAAGATTCCTTCCAGCTCGACAGTGCGCAACTCGTCCGACTGACGATCCTTGTAGCGCAGGCCGTTGACCTTTTGACCATCGCCAGTCACTTCAGTGGTTTGCGCACTGGTGATCACCGTAACGTTCGGCAGGCTGTGCAACTTGCGCTGCAATACTGCATCGGCGCGCAGTTGTACGTCGAACTCCAGCAGAGTCACGTGGGACACGATACCGGCCAGGTCGATGGCCGCTTCAACGCCGGAGTTACCGCCACCAATCACTGCCACACGCTTGCCTTTGAACAGCGGACCATCACAGTGCGGGCAGTACGCCACGCCCTTGTTGCGGTATTGCTGCTCACCGGGAACGTTCATTTCACGCCACCGGGCGCCGGTCGCCAAAATCACGGTCTTGGCTTTCAAGGACGCACCACTGGCGAAATGGATTTCGTGCAGCGCGCCATTTTTGCCTGGCACCAGCTTGTCGGCGCGTTGCAGGTTCATGATGTCCACGTCGTACTGCTTGACGTGTTCTTCCAGCGCCACGGCCAGTTTCGGCCCTTCGGTTTCCTGCACCGAGATGAAGTTCTCGATGGCCATGGTGTCGAGCACCTGACCACCAAAACGTTCCGCCGCCACACCGGTGCGAATGCCTTTACGAGCAGCGTAGATCGCCGCCGAAGCACCGGCCGGGCCACCGCCGACGACCAGTACATCAAAGGCTTCTTTGGCGCTGATTTTCTCGGCCTGGCGCTCGATGCCGCTGGTGTCGATCTTGGCGAGGATCTCTTCCAGGCCCATGCGGCCCTGGCCGAAGTTAACGCCGTTCAGGTAAATGCTTGGGACGGCCATGATCTGGCGCTCGTCGACTTCAGCCTGAAACAGCGCGCCATCGATGGCGACGTGGCGGATGTTCGGGTTCAGCACAGCCATCAGGTTCAACGCCTGGACCACGTCCGGGCAGTTCTGGCAGGAGAGCGAGAAGTAAGTCTCGAAGTTGAACTCGCCTTTGAGCGAGCGGATCTGTTCGATCACTTCGATACTGGCCTTCGAGGGGTGGCCGCCGACTTGCAACAGAGCCAGCACCAAGGACGTGAATTCGTGGCCCATCGGGATGCCGGCGAAACGCAGGCTGATGTCGGCTCCCGGGCGGTTGATCGAGAACGATGGCTTACGTGCATCGTCACCGTTGTCGAGCAAAGTAATCTGGGTAGAAAGACTGGCAACGTCTTTGAGTAATGCGAGCATTTCCTGGGATTTCGCACCGTCATCGAGGGATGCAACGATCTCGATCGGCTGGGTGACCCGTTCCAGGTACGATTTCAACTGGGCTTTAAGAGTGGCGTCCAACATACGGGCGATTTCCTTTATTCGTGTCGAAAAAAAACGCCCGAGCGAATCTCGCCCGGGCGTTTTTGAGGGCGGTGCAGCTTACTTAGGAGGTGCGGAGTTCCGCCCTGATGAAGCGCGTCACAGACTTAGATCTTGCCGACCAGGTCCAGGGACGGAGCCAGAGTGGCCTCGCCTTCTTTCCACTTGGCTGGGCAAACCTGGCCCGGGTGAGCAGCAACGTACTGAGCAGCCTTGATTTTGCGCAGCAGCTCGGAAGCATCACGGCCTACACCGCCGTCGTTCAGTTCAACGATTTTGACCTGGCCTTCAGGGTTGATCACGAAGGTGCCACGGTCAGCCAGACCAGCTTCTTCGATCAGCACGTCGAAGTTGCGGGAGATAGCGTGAGTCGGGTCGCCGATCATGGTGTACTGGATTTTGCCGATCGCTGGCGAAGTGTTGTGCCAGGCAGCGTGGGCAAAGTGGGTATCGGTGGAAACGCTGTAGATTTCGACGCCCAGCTTCTGGAACTCGGCGTAGTTGTCAGCCAGGTCTTCCAGTTCGGTCGGGCAGACGAAGGTGAAGTCAGCTGGGTAGAAGAACACGACAGACCACTTGCCTTTCAGGTCAGCGTCCGACACTTTTACGAAGTCGCCATTTTTAAAGGCGTCAGCTTTGAACGGTTTAACTTGGCTGTTGATGATAGGCATCGATGACTCTCCGTCAGGGGTTAAGAAGTTGATGGGTGAATCCTACCCAGTCGATCGCCGGCTGGCTCATTGGCAAACCTGATGCTGCTGATTGGTTTTCGCTATTAGCCGACAGTATTAATAGAAGAAAACGTGATCTACAGCGTCAATGGCTTTTCAGCGATGCGGGTCATCCCGATAAACGGGCTGGATTCAACATAGCGCATGGCGGACTTCATATCCTTCCAGCCCACGTAACTCATCAACGACTTCAAATCCCAACCGCTCTGATGGGCCCAAGTGGCAAAGCCACGACGCAAGGAGTGACTGGTGTAGTGCTCGGCCGGAATGCCGGCACGCTCCAGCGCCTGGCGCAACAACGGGATCACGCTGTTGGCATGCAAGCCCTCCTCGCTCAAATGGCCCCAGCGGTCGATACCTCGGAACACCGGCCCGCGGACCAACGCCGCTTCAGTGATCCACTGGATATAGGCCTGCACCGGACACAAACGCTGCAAGGCTGGCGTCTGGTACGTCTGACCGAGGTTCTCGCGGTCGCTCTTGCTGCGAGGCAAGTAGAGGGTAATGCCTGAGCCGGCGCTGGCCTGCACATGCTCAATCTGCACGCGACACAACTCATCGCTACGGAAACCGCGCCAAAAGCCCAGCAGAATCAGCGCCGTGTCGCGTCTGGCCCGCAGCAAACCCGGTTGATCGCCCTGCGCCTTGGCGGTTTGCGCTTCCTGCTCCAGCCAGGCCACCACTTGCTCCAGATGCTGAAGCTGCAATGGCTCGGCCTGTTTTTCCTGCGCCGGGTGCAGCGCGCGAATGCCCTTGAACACTTTGCGCACCACGGGCGCCTTGGTGGGATCGGCGAAACCCTGACTGTTGTGCCACTGCGCCAGCGCGGACAAACGTAACTTCAAAGTATTGATCGACAGCACGCCCGCATGAGCCACGAGATAGCGCGCCACGCTGTCACTGGTCGCCGGCAGGAACCCACCCCAACTGACCTCGAAATGCTCGATGGCCGCGCGATAGCTGCGACGGGTGTTGTCGCGGGTGGCGGCTTGCAGGTAGCGATCCAGATCGGTCATGGGCTCAGTTCTCGAAAACGTACCGCTGTAGCGGGTGAAACCCGGATTACAGCGCATCACACGGGGTAATACCAGTATATCCCGCATGATGAATCACAGAATTTAAACTTTATTCATATCATGGTACATTGCGAATATTAGTGGTACGTACCACAGTATCAAATCGTAGGAGAACACATGGCACGTGGCGGCGTAAACAAGGCACTGGTGCAAGCGGCACGCTCAGCAATCCTCGCCCGGGGCGAACACCCAAGCATCGACGCGGTGCGGATCGAGATGGGCAATACCGGTTCAAAAACCACAATCCATCGCTATATGAAGGAGCTCGATGACGGCGCTGAGCCCGCACAAACACCTTCCGAGCCTATCGACGATGAGCTGACAAGCCTGGTGTCGCGCCTGGCGCAACGCTTGAAAGAACAGGCGCAAGAACCCATCGACCAGGCACGCGCACAGTTCGAGCAACAACGAAAAGAGCTGGATACCCAGTTGCACGAGGCCCGTGAGGCCAATATCGAATTGCACCAGCAATACGAAATTCAAAGTCTGGCACTGACCCAGGAATCGGCAGAACTGCATGACACCCGCTCCATGCTGCAAAGCGAACAAACCCGCAATGCCGGATTGAACCAGGCGCTGGCAGATTTCGAATTACGCTTGCAAGACAAGGATGAGCAGATTCGCTCGCTGGAAGAAAAGCACCTGCACGCTCGTGAGGCACTGGAACACTACCGCAATGCCGTCAAAGACCAGCGCGAACAGGAACAGCGCCGCCACGAAGGTCAGGTGCAGCAGATTCAGATGGAGTTGCGTCAGGCGCAGCAAAGCGCACTGGTTCGCCAGGATGAAATCACCCAACTGCATCGCGACAACGAGCGCTTACTGACGGAAAACCGCGGAACGCTGCGAGAGTTGAGCCTGTCGCAAGAGCAACTCAAGCACACCAATAGCCGACAGGATCAGCTGCTGGACCAGATCAACCGTATCGACAGCGAACGCACCCTCCTCCAGGAACGCTTGCGCATTGCCATGCTGGAAAGCCAGTCACTCAAGCAGAACATCGACGAGCAGTCGCACATCAACAAAGCGCTGGAAGTTGAACTGATCAAGTTGCAGGCAAGCCTGGATGAAAGCGCGCGCCTGGCCGCTGTCGTTGCGACAGGGCCAGACGCATCAGCGCCACGTAAGGACGATTAACTCGCGACCGGCGTACGCATGGTGACGAACTCTTCGGCGGCAGTCGGATGCACGCCGATGGTTTCGTCGAAGTCACGTTTGGTTGCGCCGGCCTTCAGCGCAATCGCCAACCCCTGAACAATCTCGCCAGCCTCCGGACCGACCATGTGGCAGCCCAGGACCTTGTCAGTCTTGGCGTCCACCACCAGTTTCATCAAGGTTCGTTCCTGGCATTCAGTCAGGGTCAGCTTCATCGGCCGGAAACGGCTTTCGAAGATCACCACCTCATGCCCGGCCTCCCGCGCCTCTTCTTCGGTCAGGCCGACAGTGCCGATGTTAGGCAAGCTGAACACGGCGGTCGGGATCATCTTGTAATCCACCGGACGATATTGCTCGGGTTTGAACAAACGCCGCGCCACGGCCATGCCTTCCGCGAGCGCGACCGGCGTGAGCTGTACTCGCCCGATCACATCGCCCAGAGCCAGGATAGATGGCTCTGCGGTTTGATACTGCTCATCGACCTCGACAAAGCCTTTCTTGTCGAGTTTGACGCCGGTGTTTTCCAGCCCAAGGTTGTCGAGCATCGGACGCCGACCGGTGGCGTAGAACACGCAATCCGCCTCCAGCTTACGACCGTCCTTGAGCGTGGCTTTCAGGCTGCCATCGGCTTGCTTTTCGATGCGTTCGATGTCGGCATTGAATTGCAGGTTCATGCCGCGCTTGGTCAGCTCTTCCTGCAAATGCTTGCGCACCGCACCATCGAAGCCACGCAGGAACAGATCACCGCGATACAACAGCGTGGTCTCGGCACCCAGCCCGTGGAAAATCCCGGCAAACTCCACCGCAATGTAACCACCACCGACCACCAGAACGCGCTTTGGCAGCTCTTTAAGGAAGAACGCCTGGTTAGAACTGATCGCGTGCTCGTGCCCCGGAATCTCCGGGATCTGCGGCCAGCCACCGGTAGCGATCAGGATGTTTTTGGCGGTGTAGCGTTTGCCATCGAACTCGACGGTATGCGGATCGACGATTTTCGCATGGCCTTCATGCAAGGTCACACCGCTGTTGACCAGCAGATTGCGATAGATGCCGTTCAGGCGATTGATCTCGCGATCCTTGTTGGCGATCAGCGTCGCCCAGTCGAAATTCGCCTCACCCGGGGTCCAGCCGAAGCCTTGCGACTGCTCGAAGTCTTCGGCGAAGTGTGCGCCATAGACCAGCAATTTTTTCGGCACGCAGCCGACGTTCACACACGTACCGCCCAGGTAGCGGCTCTCGGCCACGGCGACTTTCGCGCCAAAACCGGCCGCAAACCGCGCAGCCCGCACACCGCCGGAACCGGCGCCAATCACATACAGGTCAAAATCGTAGGCCATTTCTATCTCCTCGGCAGGCCACCAGCATACCTGCGAGCGGCCTTTGGGCAAGCGTTGCAAACTATGTGGGGCCGGAAAATGAAAAAGCCACCCGAAGGTGGCTTTTCAATACAAGCAGCTCAAGCGCTATCAGTAAGCCTTGCCAGTCTTGTAGAAGTTCTCGAAGCAGAAGTTGGTCGCGTCGATGTAGCCTTCGGCGCCACCGCAGTCGAAACGCTTGCCTTTGAACTTGTAGGCCATGACGCAGCCGTTTTGTGCCTGCTTCATTAGGGCGTCGGTGATCTGGATTTCGCCGCCCTTGCCTGGCTCGGTTTGTTCGATCAGGTCGAAGATGTCCGGGGTCAGGATGTAGCGACCGATGATCGCCAGGTTCGACGGCGCATCTTCAGGCTTTGGTTTTTCAACCATGCTGTGAACGCGGTAGATGTCATCGCGGATCATCTCACCGGCAATCACACCGTACTTGTGAGTTTCTTGCGGGTCGACTTCCTGAATGGCAACGATCGAGCAGCGGAACTGCTTGTACAGCTTGACCATCTGGGTCAGTACGCCGTCGCCTTCCAGGTTTACGCACAAGTCATCCGCCAGTACCACGGCGAACGGTTCGTCGCCGATCAGCGGACGGCCGGTCAGAATCGCATGGCCCAAGCCTTTCATTTCGGTCTGGCGAGTGTAGGAGAACGAGCACTCGTCGAGCAGTTTGCGGATACCGACCAGGTATTTCTCTTTGTCAGTGCCCTTGATCTGGTTTTCCAGCTCGTAGCTGATGTCGAAGTGGTCTTCCAGAGCGCGCTTGCCACGACCGGTGACGATGGAGATTTCGGTCAACCCGGCATCCAGTGCTTCTTCGACGCCGTACTGGATCAGTGGCTTGTTTACCACCGGCAGCATTTCTTTGGGCATGGCTTTAGTCGCTGGCAGGAAGCGAGTACCGTAACCGGCTGCTGGGAACAAGCATTTCTTGATCATATAAGTCCTTGAAAGGGCTGTGTGTACGAGTTTCGGCGCAGTCTAATCAGGCGGCGTGCACCTTACAATGCCCCGCGCTGGCTAACCGATGCCATCATAGAGAAATATTCTGATGGATAGTTCCGCAGATACATTGCACAACCTCTTATAGATAGCAGAGGATCGGCAGATCTGCGCGGTCATCATCCGAAAGACAATCCGCCACACCCTACACCATAGGCACCCGTTGAGGGCATTTGGCGCTATCATTGCGCGATTGAACCAGCCAACGAGGCAGATAGATGTCGGCAGCAAAAAGTGTTAACGGGTACCTGATCAATCAGGCAAAAGACGGCCAGTGGTGGGTAGACAGCGTCGGCGGCGAAAATATTGCCGGGCCGTTCCCTACAGAAGCGTTGGCGATTGAAGTGGCATCGGTGTTGCAGGATCAACCCGCAGGCCCCAAGCGGCGCGGCAAGGACAAGCCTTGAGCTGAACCTGACACGACGCAGCCCTGCCTTTGTGCAGGGCTTTTTTGTGATTATCTGCAGAGAAGTGGCCATTCGCTACAATCTTTCGATGCCACCGCTGTCACAGCCTTTAGCCCCCATCACCGACGATCACCACGACATGAATAAATTTTTGCCACTGATTGCAGTCCTGGCCCTGAGCGGCTGCGCCACGTCCGAAACGACTTACCTGAAAAATGGCGAACAAGGCCTGAGCATCGACTGCTCCGGGGAAGCCAACGCCTGGGCCTCCTGCTACGAAAAAGCCGATGCCTCTTGCGCTGGCACCGGTTATCGGATCGTCGGTACCGACGGCACCCCGTCACCCCAGGAAAGCGACAAGACCTTGGGCGCGGACATCGGCAACTACAAGAACCGCAGTGTGGTAGTGGTCTGCAAGTAGCTCTCCCAATGCCGGTAAGTTAAGAAACTTGAGCTACGCAAATCCTGTGGGAGCGTGGCTTGCCCGCGAAGAACGATGACGCGTAATACCTGAGAAACCGCGGTGTATTCTTCGCGGGCAAGCCTCGCTCCCACAGGTTCAGTGTCTTGACTTACCGGGATTAGGGCTCGCCCTGCCCTACATATGAATTTCGGCGAATTTGATCCCGAGCCCGCGCACGGTCTCGATCAAATCGTCGAGACGACTGAAGGATTCGACTTCATCGTTGTCATCCACCAGGAAAAAACTGCGCCCGGCGCTTTTCTTGAAAAACACGATCCACTCCCCCGGGTTTGCCGGGTTCTGAATCACGTGGGTGGCAGAGATATGACCCTCTGCATGGCGCTCCCGCACCTGCTCTCGCTTCATGCTTGACTCCAGAAATGACAATGCCGTCAAAGTGCAACTTTGACGGCATCGATGCTGACTGGGGGTAGTTTATCAGCCGGATATGCATGCGGTGGCGGCATTGCGTACATCCCATGGGCGCAATGGCACATTGGAGATGCGCTCATGCAGCTTGATGCTGCTGCCGCCAGAGCGGTCTTCAATTTCAAATACGGCGGCCGGCCCCGACGAGAACTTTTGCGGCACGATAACTCGCACGCCTTCCTTTTGCGGTTCGACTTGCAGGGCTCCACGGCTATCGGCGAGCTTTTCGACCAGGCATTGGGCGTACTCATGGGGATTCTTGCCTGATATCACGCTCATGGTGGGCAGTGTCTCATTGATGTCCGAGACACTCGCACATCCACCCACTGCCAACGCCAACGGCCCGACCAGAACTCCCCACTTCATACAGAACCTCCGATAAAGACCTTCCGACAGCACAAATGCTGGTTTTCTCCGAGGCTCACTGCTTTTATCGCTCATAGAATTCCGTATAACTGTTTTTAATTGTCAAAGCGCACCTCGAGAGCCGGATAATAACCTGTTCGGGCTGATAAACTGCGCCAATCGCCCATGCTATCGTTTTGATTTTGTAGAAAAAGCCCTTCTGGAGGCGCCTCATGAAATTTATCCACCAGCGCGAGCACCTCAACGAAGACGACATCGTCGTCATCCAGTGCTCCCAAATGTGCAACATCCGCTTGATGAACGACGCCAACTTCCGCAGCTTCAAGAATGGCGGCCGTCATACTTACCACGGCGGCGCATTCGACACTTTCCCGGCCCGCATCACTGCGCCGAGCACCGGTTTCTGGAACATCACCATCGACACGGTCAATCGCCGGCCGATCAGCGTGACCCGCAAACCGACCCTGACGCACTCGATCAAGATCATCCGCCGCTCCAGCTCGAAACTGAGCTGAGCCCACACCCAAACAGGCAGGTATGACCGTGGCCCAGACGACCAAGTACGTCATCAAATACAAACTCAACGGCGAGCGCCGCTTTGAATTCGCCCAGCTGGAGAACGGCACGGAAGCAGAAGCCAAGGCCGCACTCGACGTCATTCATGGCCAGACTGAAGATGTCATCAGCGAGATCAGCGTGAGCAAAGCGCTGTAAAGCGATCTGGAGCGACAACATGGACGTCTGCTCCCCTTTCGAATTCGACCGCAAGCGCCGGAGTGCCCACTCCCGCAACGCTCACTAAACTGACCGCCTCGACCTTTTGGTCAAGGAGGCAGAACCCTTGTTTACCGACCCGATTCACCACGATGCCCTCGACTGGGGCGCGCTTGCGCAGCAACTCGATCAAGATGGCTGCGCGCTAATCCGGTCGTTTTTAGGCCATCAGACCTGCGATGAAATAAGCGCGCTGTACGACCGGCCCGAGCCCTTTCGCTCCAAAGTGGTGATGGCTCGCCACGGTTTTGGCCGTGGTGAATACAAGTACTTCAAGTACCCGTTGCCGGATCCGGTAGCCCGGTTGCGTAGCGCGCTTTACCCTCGACTGGTTCCAATCGCCAATCGCTGGTACGAATCCATGGGCCTGCCGACCCGTTTCCCCGAATCGCACGAAGCGTTTTTGCAGCGCTGTCATGCCGCAGGTCAGGAACGCCCGACACCTTTGTTGCTGCAATATGGGCCGCAGGACTACAACTGTTTGCATCAGGACCTGTACGGCGAACACGTCTTTCCGCTGCAAGTGGCGATTCTTCTGTCAGAACCGGGGGAAGACTTTACCGGCGGTGAGTTTGTGCTGACTGAACAACGTCCGCGGATGCAGTCGCGCCCGCAAGTCATCGACCTGAAGAAAGGCGACGCGCTGATTTTTGCTGTGAATCAGCGTCCGGTAAAAGGTGTTCGCGGCTATTACCGAGTAACGATGCGTCACGGCGTGAGTCGCCTGCACAGTGGAAAACGGCATACCCTTGGAATCATCTTTCACGATGCGCTATGACCCCATGAGCCCTATCACCTTCGATCTGTTTGCCGACGCCGAACCCGAGCAACAACCCAGGTGCGAGCAAATCGGCGAACAATCCTACGTCCTTAGAGGTTTCGCCCTGCCTTGGCTCGAGCGATTGCTGCCGGCACTGGAGGCGGTTCTGACAGCCGCGCCCTTTCGGCAGATGGTCACGCCCGGCGGCTTTACCATGTCGGTGGCACTGAGCAGTTGCGGCACCTGGGGCTGGACGACTGACCGCAGCGGCTACCAATACACCCGCAATGATCCGCAGACTGGCGACCCTTGGCCTGAAATGCCCGAGGTGTTTTTCGAGCTGGCGCAAGCGGCGGCGCGAGAGGCAGGCTTTATGGATTTCGTACCGGATTCCTGCCTGATCAACCGATATATTCCCGGTGCCAGAATGTCGTTGCATCAGGACAAAAACGAAGATTCCTACGCGGCTCCCATCGTTTCGGTGTCCTTGGGGTTGCCGGCGACGTTCCTGTTCGGTGGCTTCGAACGCAGCGCCAACAGCCAACGCGTGCCGCTGTTGCACGGCGATATTGTGGTCTGGGGCGGCGTCGACCGTTTGCGTTATCACGGCGTATTGCCGATCAAGCAGGGTTATCACCCTCAGTTGGGCGAACAACGGATCAACTTCACCTTTCGTACCGCAGGATGAAACCGTTGAATTCAACCGCAAGACCCGGAGTGTAGCGTCTCTGCCGGCTGGTTAATCTGCATGAAACGGGTCAACGGACATGAAGCCATGACAACTCATTCGAAAAATATCGCCACCGAAAACGATCCTCGCTGGGCTGCCGTGGTCGCACGCGATCCCCGCGCCGACGGGCAGTTTGTGTATGCGGTGAAAACCACCGGCATCTACTGCCGCCCCAGCAGCCTGGCGCGTTTGCCGAAACCGCAGAATGTCGAGTTCTTCGACACCGCCGAGCAAGCTCAGGCGGCAGGTTATCGTCCCAGCAAACGAGCCGCGAAGGATCAAAGCGACGTCGCCGCACAGCACGCCACAACCGTGGCCGCCGCATGCCGTCACATCGAATCCGCCGAGACGTTGCCGGCGCTGAATGAACTGGCGGACGCAGCCGGCCTGAGCAGTTTCCACTTCCATCGCGTGTTCAAGGCCATCACCGGCCTGACGCCCAAGGGCTACGCCACCGCCCATCGTTCACGCAAGGTTCGTGCGCGCCTGGCGGACGGAGGCACGGTCACCGACGCGCTGTATGACGCCGGATTCAACTCCAACAGCCGATTCTATGAGGCCGCGGATCAAGTGCTGGGCATGAAGCCCGGCGATTACCGTGCGGCCGGGCAGAACAACGATATTCGTTTTGCCGTCGGCCAGTGTTCTCTGGGAGCGATTCTGGTGGCGCAAAGTGAGCGCGGCGTCTGCGCGATTCTGTTGGGGGACGACCCGCATCAATTGGTCTGTGACCTGCAGGACAAGTTTCGGCGCGCCAACCTGATTGGCGCCGATCATGAGTTCGAGCAGTTGATCGCTAAAGTGGTGGGCTTCATCGAAGCCCCGGCGCTCGGCCTGGACTTGCCGCTGGACGTACGCGGCACGGCGTTCCAGGAGCGGGTGTGGCAAGCCCTGCGGGAGATTCCCGCTGGCAGCACCGCCAGTTATGCCGATATCGCTCAGCGCATCGGCGCGCCCAAAGCCGTACGCGCCGTGGCCCAGGCCTGCGGCGCAAACAGCCTGGCGGTGGCGATCCCTTGCCATCGCGTGGTGCGCAGCGACGGCAACCTGTCGGGCTATCGCTGGGGTGTGGAGCGCAAGCGTCAGTTGCTTGAACGCGAAAACGCGGCTGAGTCCTGAATGCCGATGTAGACCGCCACGGTCTCCGGGCCGGTGTAGACCTCGAAGTCCGTGGCGAACTTGCGGCGAACCTGCGGGTTATCCTCGAAGTAAGCCCAGATCAGGCCCCACGTCTGAATGACGCTGTCGGGCATCGGCCCTTTGGCGCTGAACACCAGGTAATCGCCGCCCTCAACCTGAATCTGCGCAAAGTCCTCGGAGGGCGCGGTGACCGCTGCACCCGCGGTTACATCGAAGTGGCCCGAAGCGTCGGACTCGTAGCTGGAATAGACGCCGTACATAAAGGAATCCGGCTGTTTGTGGGCGATCTTGTCGAAAACGTCCTCGACGAAAAATTGTTCCCACATAGGCCCGATACGCGCGGTATCTGGCTGCTGTTCTGCGGCATTGAGGGTTCGCACCTGCAACCCCGAGACGCTAAAGGACAGCACTTCACGCAGCTTTACATCCATTGTCGCTATTTCCTTGTTTCTATAGTTTGTCTGTTTGATTGGCGCGAAGACGATCAACGATTGACGTCGACCACCACCCGACCGCGCAACTGGCCGGCAAGCAGGCGCTGGGCCGCGTCGATGGCTTCACTCAAGCCGATTTCGTGACTGATCAGCGGCAGCAAGGCAAAGTCCAGATCCTTGGCCAGGCGATTCCAGGCCAGTATTCGCTTGGCTTTGGGTTGGGTCACGCTGTTGATGCCGGCCAGGGTCACACCGCGCAAAATGAACGGTGCAACGGAGGCCGGGAAGTCCATGCCTTGTGCCAGACCGCAGGCAGCGACAGTGCCGTTGGCCCGAGTGCTGGCGCAAGCGTTGGCCAGCGTGTGGCTACCGACTGAGTCAATCACCGCCGCCCAACGCTCCTTGGCCAACGGTTTGCCCGGTTCTGACAATGTGCTGCGATCGATGATTTCGCTGGCGCCCAATTGCTTGAGGTAGTCGTGCTCGGAGGTACGACCGGTGGACGCCACCACGCGATAGCCGAGTTTACTCAGCAGCGCGATGGCGAAACTGCCTACGCCACCGTTGGCGCCTGTCACCAGCACTTCGCCTTGATCGGGGTTCACGCCGTTGTGCTCCAGCGCCAGGATGCTCAGCATCGCCGTATAGCCGGCCGTGCCGATGGCCATCGCTTGCGCGGCGGTGAATGCTTTAGGCAACGGGATCAGCCAGTCGCCATTCAGGCGAGCTTTCTGCGCCAATCCGCCCCAGTGTCCTTCGCCCACACCCCAGCCATTGAGCAGGACTTGATCACCAACCTTGTAATCCGGATGACCGCTGACTTCGACAGTGCCTGCCAGATCGATCCCCGGCACCATCGGGAATTTTCGCACCACCGGGCTGCTGCCGGTGATCGCCAGGCCATCCTTGAAGTTCAGCGTGCTGTACGCCACGCGCACGGTCACATCGCCTTCAGGCAATTGATCGTCACTGATCTCTTGCAGCGTGGCCCGGTAACCGTTGTCGTCCTTGTCGATCAAAATGCCTTTGAACATCACTGCCTCCCGATGGAATCGCTCAGTTGTCGTGCTGTTGAAATAACACATGAAAACACATCGCCGTAGCCGACTTTAAGCCAATCCTCAAACTCGACTGGCCTTGGGTCAGTCATTGCTGATACAAACTCGCTTCTACCGACGTCGGAGAACACTGCACATGAGTCAATGGCCAGACACCCGCATTCTTGACCTGCTCGGGATCGAACTGCCGATCATCCAGGGCCCCTTGGCCGGCGCGACAACGTCGGCCATGGTGATTGCGGTGAGCAACGCTGGCGGCCTGGGCTCGATGCCCGCCGCGATGCTGAGCATCGAGCAATTGCGCGAGGAGCTGAAAACGATTCGCCAACACACCCAGCGCCCGTTCAGCGTCAATTTCTTTTGCCATCAACCTCCGGCACCCGATGAGCAACGCGCCCGGGACTGGAAAAATCTGCTGGAACCGTATTACCGGGAATTGGGTGTCGACTTCGACGCGCCGACACCGGTGTCCAATCGCGCTCCGTTCGATAACGCGGCCTGCGAAGTGATCGAAGAGTTTCGTCCCGCAGTGGTGAGTTTTCACTTTGGCCTGCCGGAAAAATCCCTGCTGGATCGGGTAAAAGCGACCGGGGCGAAAATTCTCTCTTCGGCAACTACCGTCGAAGAGGCCATCTGGCTGGAACAGCATGGTTGCGACGCGATCATCGCCATGGGTTACGAGGCCGGCGGTCACCGGGGGATGTTCCTCAGTGATGACCTGAGTAGCCAGGTAGGGACATTTGCCCTGGTGCCACAAATCGTCGATGCGGTGAAAGTGCCGGTGATTGCGGCGGGCGGGATTGGAGATGCGCGAGGTGTTGCGGCGGCTTTTCTGCTGGGCGCTTCGGCGGTCCAGGTGGGTACGGCTTATTTGTTCACGCCGGAGGCCAAGGTCAGCGCGTCTCACCAGAAGGCGTTACGCACGGCCAAGGAAAGCGATACGGCGGTGACTAACATTTTCACTGGGCGCCCGGCACGCGGGATTCTCAATCGGGTGATGCGTGAGCTGGGGCCGATGAGCGCCAAGGCGCCGGCGTTCCCTCTGGCGGGCGGTGCGTTGATGCCGTTGCGGGCCAAAGGGGAAGCGGATTTCAGCAGCCTTTGGGCCGGGCAGGCGTTTACGTTGGGGGTTGAAATGACTTCGGCAGAGCTGACCCGGCGGTTGGCGGATGAGGCGTTGGCCAAGTTAACCCACCGCTAGACGCCAAACCTGTGGGAGCGGGCTTGCTCGCGAAGGCGGTGTGTCAGGCGACATCAATGTTGACTGTACCGTCGTCTTCGCGAGCAAGCCCGCTCCCACAGGTTCCAACGGCATTCAGTACCAACCTGCACTTTGCATCCGACAAGTTCCGTTTACAGGCAATTCGCTATATATTCCGCTATATAGCGTTTCATCTCGCCTACCACGGAGCCGTTTCATGACCATTCGTGCCTCACGTATTGCCCCCGCGTGCCTGCTCACCGTGTTCGCTTTCGGGTCAGCCCAGGCGGATGAAGTCCAGGTCGCCGTTGCTGCCAACTTCACCGCGCCGATCCAGGCCATCGCGGCCGATTTCGAGAAAGACACCGGGCACAAACTGGTCACCTCCTTTGGTGCAACCGGCCAGTTTTACACCCAGATCAAGAACGGTGCGCCGTTCGAAGTGTTCCTCTCGGCAGACGACATCACCCCGAAAAAACTCGAAACCGAAGGCGACACAGTCAAAGGCTCGCGCTTCACTTACGCCATCGGCACCCTGGCGCTGTGGTCGGCCAAGGACGGTTATGTCGACGCCCAGGGCAAGGTGCTGAGCGACAATCAGTATCAGCATCTGTCCATCGCCAACCCGAAAGCCGCCCCGTATGGCCTGGCTGCCACTCAAGTGCTGGCCAAACAGGGGCTGACCGACAAGGTCAAAGACAAGATCGTTGAAGGCCAGAACATCACCCAGGCCTACCAGTTCGTATCCACTGGTAATGCCGAACTCGGTTTTGTGGCCTTGTCGCAGATCTACAAAGACGGCAAAGTCACCAGCGGTTCGGCCTGGATCGTTCCGGCCAATCTGCATGACCCGATCAAACAAGACGCGGTAATCCTCAATAAGGGCAAGGACAACCCGGCCGCCAAGGCGCTGGTTGACTACCTCAAAGGTCCGAAAGCCGCCGCTGTCATCAAATCCTACGGTTACCAACTCTAAATGACGCTATCGAGTGCCGATTATTCCGCCATCTGGCTGACTCTCAAACTGGCGTCCCTGACGACCGTGATCCTGTTGGTCATCGGCACTCCGATTGCGTTATGGCTGTCGCGTACCCAGTCCTGGCTGCGCGGCCCGATCGGGGCGATCGTCGCCCTGCCCTTGGTACTGCCGCCCACGGTGATTGGCTTTTATTTGTTGCTGGCGCTCGGTCCTAACGGGTGGGTCGGCCAGTTCACCCAATCGCTAGGGCTCGGCACCTTGACCTTTAGTTTTGCGGGGTTGGTGATCGGCTCGGTGCTGTACTCGATGCCGTTCGTGATCCAACCACTGCAAAATGCTTTTTCCGCCATCGGCACTCGCCCGTTGGAAGTGGCTGCAACCTTGCGCGCCAATCCCTGGGACACGTTCTTCAGCGTGATTGTGCCGCTGGCCCGCCCCGGTTTCATCACCGCGGCCATTCTCGGTTTCGCCCACACTGTTGGCGAGTTCGGTGTAGTACTGATGATCGGCGGCAACATTCCCGACAAGACTCGCGTGGTCTCGGTGCAGATCTACGATCACGTCGAAGCCATGGAATACGCCCAGGCTCATTGGCTGGCCGGGTCGATGCTGGTGTTCTCGTTTGCAGTATTGCTGGCGCTCTACTCCAGCCGTAAAACCAAAGCGGTCTGGAGCTGATCGATGATTCATGCGCGCTTGAAACTGAATTATTCGGGATTCTCCCTGGATGTGGACCTGCAACTGCCTGGCCGCGGAGTGACCGCGCTTTACGGCCATTCCGGCTCGGGAAAAACCACGTGCCTGCGCTGCATCGCCGGTCTGGAACAGGCCGGGCAGGGTTTTATTCAGGTCAACGATGAAGTCTGGGAAGACAGCGACAAGGGTATTTTTGTCCCGCCGCATAAACGCGCCCTGGGTTACGTTTTCCAGGAAGCCAGCCTGTTCCCGCATTTATCGGTGCGGGCCAATCTGGAGTTCGGCCTCAGACGTATTCCCCGCCAACAGCGCCGGGTCGACATGGCCCATGCCACTGAGTTGCTGGGGATTGGCCATTTGCTGGCCCGTGATCCGCAGAACCTTTCTGGCGGTGAGCGCCAGCGGATCGGCATCGCTCGTGCCCTGCTCACCAGCCCGAAACTATTGCTGATGGATGAGCCGCTGGCGGCGCTCGATACCCAGCGTAAGAACGAAATCCTGCCATATCTGCAACGGCTGCACGATGAGCTAGACATCCCCGTGCTGTACGTCAGCCACTCCCAGGATGAAGTCGCGCGGCTCGCCGACCACCTCGTTCTGCTCAGCAACGGCAAGGCTTTGGCCAGCGGCGCCATCGGCGAAACCCTGGCCCGGCTCGATCTGCCGCTGGCGCTTGGCGACGATGCCGGTGTGGTGATCGAAGGGCATGTCAGCGCTTATGACGCCGACTACCAGTTGTTGACCTTGCAACTGCCCAACACGGAGCTGAGCATTCGGGTCGCCCATTCGCCGATGGCCGAGGGCCAGGCGCTGCGCTGCAAGGTCCAGGCGCGGGATGTCAGCCTGAGCCTGCAAGGCGTCGAGCAAAGCAGTATTCTCAATCGCCTGCCGGTCACGGTGATCAGTGAAATCGGTGCCGATAACGCCGCTCACGTACTGATCCGCCTGAACGCGGCCGGCACACCGCTACTGGCGCGAATCACCCGCTATTCCCGGGATCAACTGGGCGTGCACCCCGGACAGCAACTCTGGGCGCAAATCAAAGCGGTGGCGGTGCTGGCCTGAATCCGTCGGCACCCCGACGATGACGCGAGGTCAATGGCTTAACGCCCCATGATTCGTCACCCAGGATTGCCCGCCATGCCAGATACCGCGTTGCCCGATGTTCTGCCGCCCGACCTGCATTACGTCGATGACAGCCAGCCTGGCATCACCCGCAAACTCCTGCGCAGCAAGTTTTGCTACTTCGACCCGGCGGGTCAGCGCATTACCGATCCGGATGAAATCAAACGCATCAATGCACTCGCGGTGCCGCCCGCCTACACCGATGTGTGGATCTGCCCCGACCCGCGCGGCCATCTGCAAGCCACCGGCCGCGACGCTCGCGGTCGCAAGCAATACCGTTATCACCCGCGCTGGCGAGAAGTGCGTGATGCCGACAAATATTCGCGCTTGCGGGACTTCGGCCTGGCCCTGCCGAAACTGCGCAAGCAACTGGAAGCGCTACTGGCGGCCCCCGGCTTCAGCCGCGACAAGGTCATGGCCACGGTGATTACCTTGCTCGATGCGACGCTGATCCGCGTCGGCAACACGCAATACGCCCGGGACAATCGCTCCTACGGCCTGACGACCCTGCGCAACCGTCATGTCGAGGTCAACGGCAGCGCAATCCTGTTCCAGTTTCGCGGCAAGAGCGGCATCGAGCACCAGATCACCGTCAAAGACCGGCGCCTGGCGCGAATCATCAAACGCTGCCTGGAAATCCCCGGGCAAAACCTCTTTCAGTATCTGGACGAAAACGGCGAGCGGCACACCATCAGTTCCTCCGACGTCAACGCCTACTTAAAGACGCTGACCGGCGCCGATTTCACCGCAAAGGACTACCGCACTTGGGCCGGCAGTGCGTTGGCATTGGCGGTGCTGCGCGAGTTGCAGTGGGAATCGGAAGCCGACGCGAAGCGCCATGTGGTGGAAATGGTCAAGAACGTCGCCCGGCAGTTGGGCAACACTCCGGCGGTTTGCCGCAAGTGCTACATCCATCCGGCGGTCGTCGATGGTTTCATGCAGGGCGCATTATCCAGACTGCCGCGATCAAGAGGACGTAAAAGGTTGAGGGCAGAAGAAGTCGCTTTGGCTGTGCTTCTGGAGAAGCTTATCGAGACGGCTGAAACACCCTAAGACCTCTTCGAGGCGAACTAAACCGACGAACTGACCTGTCCTTTTTTTGCGTGATTGCAAAGGGCTTCTATGCTTGATCTGAATACGAATAGCTTCGGTGACGCCATGGAAGACATTTTCGTTGTGAAGCGCTGCAACAAGATCATCATTCATGGTCGCCGGGCCGGAGAACCCGATCACCCGCCACCCGATGCTGCCGTCTGGTATCGCATTACCGATACCCGCACTCGCGGCTTCATCGGTGACGGCTTCGATCTTGAAGAGGACGCCGCACGCGAATGTCGGCGGCTTAACGCGGTCAGCTCGCCGAAGTCCCGGCTGGCCTGAAGCTGACCTGTTTTATTTCCGGGTCTATACTCAAAGGAGCTGAAGGATCAGCGACCCATCGGCAGAAAGCTCGCTCCCCCGCGGGCTTTTTGTTGCCCTTTACCCGATTTCTTTGAACGGAGGTGTATGTCATGTCCGAGAAAGAGTCCATCACCACCCTGCTTACCCTGCTTGACTCCCGTCAGGCGCGCCTTGCCGCTGCCTGCAAGGAAATCGCCGACTGGGTTGATAACCAAGGGGGGCATCCGACAGCCCTCAGGATTCGCGATCGTCTGAATGACATCGAGAAAGACACGCCGCAGATTCGCAGCGCGCTGTCTGCACTCAAACCTGTAGAGCCGCCGCTGCCTCGGTTCAGATGAGTCGACCCAAGTACTTGAGCCATGCACAAAGCCCCCTTCAGGGCACCTGAACGGTGACAATCGTCACCAGGTTTATACCTGCCTGTCATGCGCTACACACCCACCCGGCCAAATTTGCCGGGATTTTTTTGTTTGTGTCTTTTCCCATTTCACACGGCCTTCACAACTCATCCCCTACAGTGCATCCACTCCTTTCAAGAAATCCCCCTGGCCCGCCCGCATGCGGGCCTTTTTTTTGCCTGCTGTATAGCGAACGAACGCCCTCGCCCGTCTGTCGAACGATTACACATCACGAAGGAGATACCCAATGGTCACTCACTTCAAAGTCGGCGGGCACCTGGCCTGCGGACACAAAGGCAGCAACCTGACTTCAAGCAGCATACTGACCCGGGTGAAATGCCGAAGCTGCCGAAACACCGATGCGTTCAAAGAAGCGCGCAAAGCCGAACGCAACGCTGCACGTCGGGCCGCACGCAAGGCCAAAGCCACCCACGCCGCCAATGACTGGCGCGCGGCCTGGACCCAGCGGCTGATCGAAATGCCCGGGTTGCAAAGACTGCCACGTGGTTTTACCGGCCAGCCATTTGTGTAGCTGACTTCCCGATCCCCGCATGGGGCGCTGGATGAGAGGAAATACCGATGAACAGACTTCTTCTGCTTCTGATCATCTGCCTGTGCCCCGGGCTGGCGATGGCACAAGGATGCGACGTCAAAACCCGATCCCAAAGCCCTTCCGTTCCCGCGATCGAAACACACAGCTGCTATGAGTACGAAGGGATGCCCGTGGACTCTATTGATTGGTCCTGCAGCAATGAGAGCAAGGAAATGCTGACCAGCACCAAGAAAAAAGTCTCACAGTGTGCCGATCGTTATCAGGCCACCTGCCTGGGCACTTTGACTCCAGAGGCGCTAGCCAACCCTCAATCCATCAGCAAAGACAAGAACAGCAAACCGCTGAACATTCCTGACAATGCCCAGGTCATCACGTATTACTACAGCGTCGAGAACCTGCCGCAAGCCAGGATCGATTGCGAAACCGGTGGTGGGAAATGGAAGCAGAAGTAGCTGCTTTTTGAACTGAAGGTACTCAGGGTCGATACAAGCGAGATAGCGAGCATCGCAGCTGAAATTCTTGTGACGGGTATCAACGATAGCGCCTGTCAAAAATTGAGAGGCAGAAACGACAAAGGCCTGCATGAGAAACCTCATGCAGGCCTTTGATAAATATGGTGCGAAGCCGGGGTCGAACATACTACATTGCTCCAACCATTTTTGACCACAGTACCTGTACTTAAATGCCGTTTCCCATTTCTTAAAATCGGTGCTTAGGCCAGCCCATCCTACGGGCATATTAACTCATTGATTCCAGATTTTTGGATGATAAAGTTAGCACCATCTTCAACATCAATCGATTGCGCGCCAAACATCATGTCCGGGCCTGTTAACGAATAGTAGCCCGCGTATTCATCTTGGTTATTATTGGCCACTGCGCCTCGAATATGCATTATTAGCTTTTTCTTTAAATCGACTATCTCTTGCAAATTACCGCTAATGGAGCCATCAATGAATTTGTTTATTTCGATGCTGCATCTACTTATAGCCTTCCCCACCAAAAATGAATTTGCTCCAAAATCAATCGTCCAGCCGTGGTGGCTTCTATAAATCCGATCAGAATGTTTTGGGGCTCTAACAGGTGAGCCAGATGAGTGAGTATGCCACCAAGCCGTTCGACGAATGAACTCTTCTGCTAATTCACGTGGCACATCCTCCGTTCGCACTAGCCAAGGTCTTGTCGAACGCACATGCCCTACAATCGCTAAATTTTTTTTTGCTAGATTGGTTCTTAAAGCTATGAGCTCCTCAAGTATTCTCTCATCTATTTCAGCTGTAAGGAATAATGACTCACAACTTGAGCACGCTCTTGCGCGACGGAACCAAGATATATCTCTATGATCTGTCTTGTACCATCGTTGAGCTTTAGGCTTTCCAGCTTTTGTTGGAGATAAGGCACGGCAAATGGTAAATTTCCTGCAATTAGGGCAATAAACCTTAGTTCCTTTATTTGGCATAACTCTCTCCAAATCGCAGGCTACGTAACTATTTTATTGGTTCCACGCTCCTGCGTGTGAATGCAGTCGTAGACGCTTCGCGTCTGCTCTCGGTTGGACGCAGAACGTCCCACCTAGCTTTCCACGTTAGAGCGTTGAAACCATCGAAAAGCACTAAGCCAGCCCTATAACAAAAACCTAAATCAAGCTTCCAGCCCCATTTCCCGAATATATGGAGATGGAAAGGCAGGCTCCTGAAACATTTGATAATTTACCATCAAAACCACCTGTTTTTTTCCGCGTGTAAATGCCACATAAAAAACGCGACGCTCAGCCTCCAACTGTGCGACTGTATCCGCCAATTTACTTGGCCATATATCTTGATTGCAATCCAGGATAACCACCACATCAAACTCCTTACCCTTTGCACGCAACGCAGTCATCAGATGGAGTTTACGCTTCCGGCCATCAACAACGTCATCCTCATTAGGAGACACGCGGACAAGTGTAGAAATCGCCTTTTCTACATCCTCATAGAAAGAAGTATAGTCATTGCCATAACGCTCCGCATAAGCACTAAGATACAAAAAAGGCGGGTCGGCATAGAAAATATCATCTTGCGACTTCCCATAATCCTTCTGCAATCCATCAAATTGTTCACTGAGAACATGAATTGTCGAAGCCACAGACTCGGCGAGCAGGAAATCATGTATTGCATGGTAAAACTCACCTGTCATCTTTCCGCCTGCATTATCCCCTTTTAGCGAACCCTGATATAAATAAAATACGTTGAGCGCATCCTCTAGGGATCCTGGTCGACTTGATAGAAGATGTCCCTTTATCTTGGCACGGTCCTCCTTCTTCAAGGGATAGCGTTTAACCTTATCGCACAACTTGAGCAAACTCTCGACTGGGTCTGGCCAAAATGGAGCCAGTGCCTTGAATTGAGCCTTCAAAACCAACAGTTGCTTAAGTTCCTCAAAAGCACTGCTTAGCATTACATTCAGGTCTTCTGCAGCAAAAAAAGGTATGTCTGCTCCAGCAAAAACAATCTGATAAGGGATGATCTGGCTTCTCTTTCGACTTATCAGAGCAATATTTCCTATGCTGTCATTCTGGAGGAGGTCCTTGACAAGGGCCAGAACATACTCAACGGATGCCTCGACAGAGCGCACGGGTACCACATCGATATTGGCAACGACCTTCGATGCAGCACGAACGTTTTTATCCACACGACGTTGATTGTGCTTGATAAGCCTTTGCGAATACTCAACTATATTATTCGGACAACGGTAGTTTATCTCAAGAACATGCAGCGCATATTCTTTTCCAACGAACTCGTCTGGGCTCAATATGAAGTCCGGCGAGGCGCCCCGCCACTCATAAATAGCCTGATCGTCATCACCAACTATGCACAGCTCAGACTTATTCAGCTTGGCAATCACACTCAACAAATTCAGATCAAGGGCATTAACATCCTGAAACTCATCAACGACTATATGATGGCAGCGCGCAGCTCCAGTTGTATACTTGCGCTCTTTCAGCGCGCATTCCATCTCCACCAACCCCCAGTACTTCTGATCTTCTAGAGAAATTTTTGCGACTTTATACAGATGTGCAACTGCCTCGCACCAGAACAGCATGAACCGCTCGAAAGTTTGAGAAATTTGCAGACTTTCACTGACCTCGCGCTCAATAATCTCAAGATCCTGCAACCACTCTAAGAATGCCGTTACATGATTATAAAGTCCGGCCTGATCCAACCAACGCACATGTTTCTTGAATGACTTGATATCTGTATGTTTGTCATGGCGGAATCCAAGCCCTTTGAGAAAATCGATCTTGTCCATCAGGCTTTTTGTAGCACGAATTTTAAGCTTGCTGTCTGTCAACACTTCTCGCAACGCCGGGTGCTGTTGCCAGATGGGTTGCAAGTCATTGCTTACCAAAAAAGAGCGATCATTACTGGAAGTCAAGAGCCGTGGGCTATGAATTCTGAGCTTGAGCCGGCGATAGCTCCATGCGTTCAGGGTATTTACTTCAACACACCCATCAAGCTCAGAAAAAGAGGAATCGTTCTTAATACGATCGCACAGTTCGTCACGTGCGACGCGCGTAAATGTAAATATTAAGAAACGTGCCGACTCCCCCCTAGCAGCCGCTCGCCGCGCAGCCACCAAACAGCGCCACAGAATGGAGTATGTTTTCCCGCTTCCTGCCGGCGCCAGCAACCGTACCGCTTTTGCAGGCTCTAAGCAGAATTCGCGCTGAGTCATATCCAGATTGGTTGCTCCGAAAATATTAATATCACTGATCTCAGTCACCGATGCATTCTTCTCGTTGTCAGCCATTTATGCACTCTCCATCAGAGTAATTTGATGCATATGCAAATTTAAAAACTCCAACTTACTTATCCGAGAAAACCTCTAATCTTTTCAAAAGCAAGGTTATTGGAGACAACGAGCCGCCCTCTATCACTGGAGAAATAATTAGTATCATTAGCCCCCCCCTGTTTCTGACAAAGTGTCTGAAATATAGGCCGTCTGTGAAGTTGGAGTTTGATACAACCTGCCGGCTCCTGGCTGGCGGGCTGCGGATAGTCAGGTTCGATGGATTCGAAGTGTTGGACAGTACGGTAAGAGGTTAGTGTTTCGCCGGAAGCGGCCTCGCTTTGTCCGGCGATAAGTTGGTCGTTTCTGTTGCTGTGTTCCCAATCCTGGCGGCTCATAGCAATTTTTTACCTATCCTTGGCGAGCCGTCGTTAGAGGATAGATCCTCATCCCGATATGCGGCGCGCAAGCGTGCGGTAGATCACATTCTGCTGGAGCATAGGTCGGCTTGTGTCTATTGGCCAGTAATCGAGGGTTGGCTTTGCAGGGGTGGAGCGTCGCGGCTAAGGTGCTCCTAGAGCGAGGTAGCCTGGATGACCATTGGCGGAAAATGCTCTGCGGTTTTCCACCCAACACGAACTTGAGAGTCCTATATGAACAATGCTTCTTGTCCACCAACCTCTGCGAGTGGCCGCAATGGGTCCAGGCTGTGTGAAAACGTTCTAGAGCGAGTTTGACACTCGAGAACCGCAACGAAAATCGCATTCCTACGCAAACTTTAGGTCTGGCTGACCAGCCGAACGCTGCCAGATTTTACGTAGCAACGCAGACTTCAAAACGGTGCATGCGTTTTCACACAGCCTGGGTCGGCTCCGGCCTGCAGTGATCGGCTCCCGATAGACGCGTTCCAGAGCAGCCAAGGCCACCTTGGTGATCAGAACAAATGGGCACCTGCTGGGAGTGGGTGCCAGCCACCTTTGCTCAGCCGCTTCTCCACTAGAGCCTTGTACTCCTGCGGCTCAGGCGCTTCCTTGCGCTTATGACGGCCCTGATTGCACCGCTGGCAGGCGGCAGCAATATTGGACTGGGTATCTCTTCCGCCATCCTGCCTGGCGACTAGATGCTCGGCTGTGCACTGGAAGTGCCTAGCCTGCCGAAGGGAAAGGCCATAGAGGCGGGCGAAGGCCTCAGGAGTGTCGCGCCACATCTGGAAGCCGCAGTAATAGCAGCGGCCACCTTGGCGATCGAACGCAGCGTAACGATGTTTGATAACAGATTTATCGGCCATGGCGGCCTCCTGAATGAAAAAGGAAGTCCGCTGCGCCTAAAGGCGAGAAACGGTACCAGTCGAGTCACTCGAACCGGCCCAACATCGCCCCCTTAAGGGAACGACAAGAGCAAATCTATGCCAAAACTAAAGCAGTGATCAAGTAGTCTGGAGGCAACCTGAACTCGTCAAGTATTCCCGGACACCCCATGCAGGCGAAATCATCACCAATCAACAGTGTAAAAGTATAAAGCCCGGTAGTTATCCGGGCTAAACGTCACTCTACCTTCGCGTTAGGCCATCGCGCTCGGGCTTCAACCAAGGCTTCGGCATGAGTCATCGGCTCGCCGATCATTGTGAAGGGGCTGTACCCAGTCACATGCACTATCCAGTGACTGCGGCGGGCTTCACCATCGTTGGCCACAACTTCGACCATCAGCTCCAAACGGTGCAACTTGATATAGCGGCGCTCCTCCTGTGTCAGCCTGCTAGATGGTGAGACGCTTAAGCGGTTGCCCACCACCTGGGCACTGAACCCACGATCATGGAGATAGTCGATAACTCCCATCAGAAGGCCTCCGCGTCGGATTCATCGAAGACTATGTCCGGCGAAGTACTGGTGGTGTCGGGGGATAGTTGCCGACTCGAAGTCCTGCAAGTCCCAATGTCCTGCTCGGGGATATCGTCTGGCAGGACATCAGGACTTGCAGGACATTGCTTCGATAACTTTCTCCCGATGTCCCACTTCACCGTCCCCCCAGACTTACCCAGGGGCTTGCACTCGATGCCTATCTGCCGAAGAGCGGGAGCGGCACGTCGCAGGGCGTCCCCTAGCCCCTTCGCGGAACGCGGCCACGAATCGCAGCCGGTTGGACGGTACTGCTCCAGGATAAGCAGAATCTCTTTTACTGATGCGGTCACTCCTTGCGGGCGCGCCTCGACCAGCTCCACTACGGCGGCAGCTACCGGGCTAGCGTCAATGGTGCGAGCCAGACTTTCCTGCCGACTGGCGTTGAACTCTCGCAGGAAATCCTCGGGCGCATGTCCTGCTGCGGCGGCGACAGCCATACCGAGGCGAGCGAACTCAACCAGCCGCGGACGCTCGGCTTCGTACTCCCGCCAAAAGTCTGTCACTTCCAGCCGTTCGCTGATAACCGGCGTCTCGATAGTGATCGTTCTGTCCACCAGATCTTGCGCCGTGACTGACGCAGATATGCCATTCAGCACGACGGGGCGCTTCACGCTGATAACACTTTCCTCGGCATCCGAGTACAGCTTGCGCTTGGCAAAGCCGCCTCCGGTTGCCAATACACACATGGCATCCTGAGTTGCTGCGGGTAAGTGCGAGATGTTCTCCAGGCTCACTACCGCACACACACGAGCAGAAATGAATGGATCCTCCGCCGACTTCGGTGCGCTGCGTAATCTGCAGGAATTCGGATCAATAAGCTGGCGTAGCGCTGTTTGTGTCGTGCTCTTGGCGCTGCCCTGCTCGCCCAGCAGATCCAGCACTGGATAAGGTGTATCAGGACGCAGGCATTCGATCAGCCACGCCAGGGCCAGCAGACGGGAGCCGCGCGGGATGTTCGCCACATGCCAAAGTTGCTCGATCGATCCACCTGGAACTGGAGCCGGAATCGGCTGCATGGATTCAGGCCGAACAAACATCGCCTCAGGTGACTCGACGATCTCCCACTTACCTGGCCGTATGCGAACCGCTCGGCTACTGCCTGATACAGCCAGGTCGAGAAAATAATCTCCAGCGGCACCAGCAGTGCGCCGGTTTACCTCCTCGCGGTCTCCATGGAATCGACCGAGGCCGGCCAGAGTGCTCAGCGCCTCGCGGACCGATTGTTCTCGGGGCGCTTTTCCGCTGTCGGAATAAAAACCGGCGACCAGTGCATCTCGGAACTGGCGCGTGTCTAGATTACGCACCTCGCCCGTAGCGCGATCCCGGGCGAAGACGTCCTTGTTCTCATCGTGGAACAACTCAAAGCGTTGCTCCACGAACTTGACCAGTAGAGACGCCTGGCTCTGCTTTTCGTCAGCATCATCACCGGGTTCGAAGTGTTCCTCGGCTGGCTGCTGATCGTCTTCGAACTGCTGTTTGCCGGGAGCGTTCACCATTTGCAGCAGTTGCTCGACGGTGCCGCCCGCGTCCAGCCAGTCGGATACGTCGCCCTTCGGCAGCAGCCCTGGAAGGCTCAGTACGCGAACTTCTGCCTCGGCCTGACTCAGTGCCCGACAAACCTTGTCGGCGTGTTGACGTCCCGGCTCGTCGTTATCCGCCAGAATCACTACGTGGCGGCGCGCGAAATGTTTGTTGAGCGCATTAGGCCACTTGCCAGCGCCGCCGGCGTTGCAGGTTGCGACCAACCCCAGTGACTCCAGGCGCAATACGTCCTTCTCGCCCTCCACGACAAACACTGGCGTATCCCACGGCGTGTCCAGCAATTGCGGCAGACGGTAGGGAACCTGACGCACCCCCTTCACTGACCACATCCAGCCGCCTTTTCCGTCCGGGCGGCGCTGGCGAAAGTCCTTTGGTTCGTAGCGGACAACTTGAAACAGATCGTTGCCGTCTTCGTCGGTGTAGTCATAACAAGCCGAGATGCGACGGCTGGCCGGTAGGACATCAGGACTTTCAGGATATGGCGCCGGCTGCTTTTCTTTCCATAGACAGAGCGCTGGCTGACGGATGAGAGCTTTCGGGGGAATTGTTGCTGGCTGCATTTGAAATCTTTGAGATTTACGATCCGGCTCAGCATGGGATTTGGGAAATTCATCCCGACGCATCATCTGGAAGCCGATTTGGCGTTTCTATTCGACGAGTTTCGAATCCTGTCGAAGAATCACTAGCAGTCGCCGAGGATGCTGCCGAGCAAGCAGCCACCTTTGACCCCACAGACCTAGCAGATGCCAGAAAGCGCGTAACCGCGGACATCATCCGTCGCAGAGGGCAACCCGCTTTCCGCAAAGCTCTAATGGACGCCTATGGCGACGCCTGTGCCATTACAGGCTGCAACCCGCCCATAGTGCTCGAGGCCGCGCACATCCACCCCTATAAGGGCGACCACACCAACGTTGTATCCAATGGGCTGCTGTTACGGGCGGACATCCATACCTTGTTCGATCTAAGGCTGATCGCCATCGAATCCGAGACGATGGTCGTACGGGTTTCACCAAAACTGGAAGGTACCGATTACGGAAATTTGGATGGTTCCCTGCTTCGGACAAGATTCTCACCGAGCAAGCCCAGAGGCCTTGGATTTGCACTGGAACCAGTGTGGAAGGTGCGATTGAACGAGGAAGTGTGGCCTGTCCCGGAGCTTGGGGCAGGTATTAAGAGTGCAGATTTTCCAGGCTAAACGAGCCGAAACCGCATCAGATTTGAAGCTGACTGGGCTTCCGGTAAGCACAATTGAGCCGCAGGCATTACGAATTGGATGACTGCATTCAGCCGAGGTTGTGTAAAAACGTTTTTAGAGCAGGTTTGACGATCGGAACCAGAACGAAAATCGCGCTCTTACGCAAATTTCAGGTCTGCTGACTAGCCCCAAGCGCTGGCAGATTTTACGTAGCAACGCAGACTTCCAAACGGGGTCTGCGTTTTTACACCCTCTGGGCCAGTTTCTGCCGCTAGTCACAGGTAGCTATGGGTCGAAAGTAGAAGTTCGTGAACGGCTGCTTCCGGCCGATTCTGTTGAAAAAGTCGGCTTCGTTTTCCACGGCAGAAAAGTACGCGTCTGAGATTGAAATCTGTGTTTTGGGCAGAAGGTTCAGGGCTCGGATTTCACGTAGCAGAGTGCAAAAGAGGTGTTTTCACCCATCAATATTCGAGCGCTTGGCAAACCGACTTTTTCAACAGAATCGACCGGAAGCAGCCTTAGTCGAACGTCCGCTGTTGGGTAAGTTGCCATTCGACTAGCTAATCACAGCCCCCTTCGGACCACTGGCGATCAGGCTGGCACCACAGGTGGTTTTCATACCGTCCAGTGCCACGGGGGTTCCATCGACCGAATAAGTGCTGCTGCCCTCGGCAATGGGGAAAACGCCCTTGCACAGGGGGCAACTGACTTTATGGCCGACACCGGCAATGGGCTTGCCGTTGAGATCGGTTTGGGGAAACGCCTCAAGTACCACTCCACCATGGCTGGTGGAGTCGCCCAGTCGGATGATGTCTTTCATGGTTTGACTACCTTCATCCTGCTTCTGTCATGAATCTACTGCGGAAAATAAATAACCCCTCATTGATCTCACACTTTCATCTGGATATCAGGAGCCAACGTATTTGTAATAAACCGAAAGTTGGCCGTCGCTTTCGGAAACTTCAATATGAAGGATGGCCTCGCCTGGTGCACCATTAGCAAAAAGGACACATTCTAATCCGAGTGCTTTGTCGTTCGTTTCATAGGCATCAATAAAAGGACGTTGCTGCCCGCGCGAATCAAAGGCTGTTTCTTCGGGGGCGATGGACAATTTTGTGCCTTTGTCGAAGTACTCATCGATAGACTCGTAAATCTCATCAGCTACTGCGTTGGATATCCCGAATTCTTGCTGGAGTGCCTGAGAGTCTCGAACATCAATGGCTTCGACTAGCTCTTTGAGCTTGGCATATGCTTGCTGATTTGTGGGCGTGCTCATTTATCGACTCCGTCTTTTGGATGGTGTGGCAGTGCTGGTACCGGCGTTGGCTTCGATTCCCGTGAAATAGCCTCGTGCCTGAAGCGTGGCGCATTTTGCCGCTTTCGGGCTAAGCCCTGCAGCACGTAGGGAGTTGAAGGCTACGACTGTTTCACTACCGAGCAAACCGGCAGTTGATGCCTTATCTTGGGCGCGATTGGCCTTGTAGTGTGGCGTTCCACGAGTGGTCCCATCTGGGTTTCGCCCCTGAAGGCTTATAGCAGGAGCGTCATTGTAGTTATACCCCGATATGCCATTCATTGAAGCGTCTTGATAGATGTGATGCGAGTCTTGAAGCCCACCTATTTTCCGTAGATCGCCGTGGCGACCGGTGACGACACCCTCCGCCTCTAGTACCTTTTTACACTCGCATGGGCATGTCGGACTGAGGCCAAGGCTGTCGACCCATCCCGTCGGGTTAGGTGCATAGGCATATAAGTTCAGCCCCCCTGTATAACCAATCGGATCCTTGCTAATGAAACGGCCAACGCTCGGATCATAGTAACGGTGGCGGTTGTAATGCAGCCCCGTCTCGTGGTCATGATACTGACCCTGGAATCGGATTGGATTCGTCAGCCCTTGCTGCTGCGCCAATGCCGAACGTTGCTCCTGCACTTCACCCCAGGCCTTGTAATGCGCACTCCAGGCGATGTTACCCATCTGATCCGTCAGTTCCTGTGGCGTACCGAGGTGATCGCACTGATACCAGGCCAGTGCGTCAAACGGTTGCGCATTCTGCACATGGCCCCACAGTGGTATAGTCGCCGCTGTAATCGGGCTGGCTCAACAAGTGGATCGGCTTATGCCTAAGGGCCTGGGCCACCGGGATAAAGGTACCGGGCTCAAAGATGTAATGCACGGTGCGACCAGCACCGCCATCGACCTGGGCCGGACTACTTTCCCAGGCCAGGTTGTCGCACGGATGCCATACAGCCCAATGTTTTCGCATACCTTGAATTGATTGCGGAGCGGAAAATCCCGTAACCGGAAAGACAAAATCGGCAGCTGATACCCATCCCAGCGGCGCGCCATTATGCCGATTCTGCATACTATGAACGTTTGATCAGCAAGTATTCGGTCCCTAGCACCATGCTCAAGTGCAGCCCCAAGTGGCCGACAACTGTAGTGGCCACATGTCTTGCCATCCCACCCGTTTAATTGGAGCTTCAATGATGTACAAGAGGGTCACCGGAGTATTTTGTCTGCTCTTGAGCGGCTGTTCGCTTTACCCCCATACCAAGAGTGATTTGCTGAGCACAGGAACCGCGAGCCCGGAATATTGCTTGGCGCAAGACCGTGGACAAGTAGAAGAACGAGTCCAGAATTATCTGAATCATTGCTTTCACGCAAAGAATATCGCCCTGCCGAATGGTGCATATATCGTCGAATCGACTAAATTGGAGCTAAACAAAACGGCAGAAAAAACCGACATGGTTTTGTTCGGACCGACCATTTACGGTGATCAGTACTATCTAAATATTGTCGTCTCCGGAAAAAATCCAGCCTGCAAAACGACAATGACTGCTGTCGCCGCCAATTGGGTTTTCAAACGAAACTTTGAAAAACTGGTTGAAAGTGCCAACGGTGGAGACCCTTGGTGTCCGCTCTGATTCCTGATTTACGCGGCGTGTGCTGGAAGTCGGCCAAGGGTTGAAGTCGAAGCCATGTTTATATCCCGCTTAGCGACGTTGAAAGAGATGTTCACATCGATTTCATGCAGCTTATATTGAAAAATGGGGACAGTTCCTGAGCCCCCCATAAACCTATCCCAAGCCCTGAGCCTGTTGATGCACTTCATCGCGAAGGGCCTGCTCAGCTTCTTCCCAGATTTCCGCGAACTCCAGCCTCAAGCGCGAACTGAAGAAACTGATCGCTTTTTTCGATGACCCGCCAGCGTCACTGGAAACGATCGAGCCGTTGCACGTGCGTCAGTATCTCAGCTGGCGCAAGTCAGCGCCGGGCCGAGCAAATCGAGAAATGGCGCTACTAAGCGCAATTTGGAACTACGCCAAGGACGACGGTTACACGTCTCTGGCCAACCCATGCGCCGGCATCAAGGGCAATAAAGAGACAGGCCGGGACACATACGTCGAGGACGAATTATTCAAGCGTGTTCACGACAAGGCCGATGCCGGCCTGCGTGACGCCATGGACTTGGCCTATTTAACCGGCGAGCGAGTGACTGACACGCGACTTATGGACGAACAGGACGTTAGAGATGGGCAGATTTGGGTACTCCAAGAGAAAACAAAGGCCAAGCGGCGAATTGAGGTGGCAGGCGAGCTAAAGGTTTTGATTGATCGCATCATGTCCCGAAAGTCAGGACATAAGGTCCGCTCGACGCGACTGATCGTGTCTGAGGATGGCACGCCAATGACGGTGGCGATGTTGCGCAGGAGGTTTGATATGACCAGGGAGGCCGCTGGAGTGTCGAAGCCGGAGTTTAAAATGCGCGATTTGCGCGCAAAGACCGGTACGGACAAGGCTGAATCCAGTGGTGACATCATGCAGACCAAGGATCAACTTGGGCATACCACCGTTGTTATGACGGAGCAGTACATACGTAACCGCAAGAGCAAGAGCAAAAGCAAAAGCAAAAGCAAAAGCAAAAGCAAAAGCAAAAAAGTTTCGCCAACCAAGTGAATTGCGGACCATCTCCAAAATAACGGACCAGAAACAAACAAGGGTTTGCATTAGCTTTCGCCCGCAAACCCTTGATTTTAGATGGTGCCGAAGCCGGAATCGAACCTTCTTCTTTGTTGCTGAAAATAAAGGAAATTTTTAAGTTCGAAAATTTCTGTACCTCTATGTGTACCCTCACTGGGCTTCCAATGGTACGACTGGAACGCAGTGGGGCACCGCGTAGACGAAAATATCCCGGGTGTTTTTTTCGTTCCTCGTGGAATTCAGTCAAACTCCATGGAGCAATATTTGGAGCGGGAAGCAAGATTCGCATCTGGCGTCCGACCCATTGAAATATAAGGGGTTTCTTTTATTCCTGAAGCAGGAAGGGACTTGTTTCTGGACTTGTTCGGCGGGCATGTCAATAAAAGGAAGAACGTAATCCCAAGACGTACCGCTCGAAAGAGTTTTTACATAGACTCGGGTCGAAAGCTTCCATCAATCCACGGTCATCTATTTCCGAATCTCAAACAACCGACATCTTCTCGGTAAGGTTTTGCTGCATATAGGCGAGAAAACGTCGCTGAAACAGCATCGTATGTTCGTGCGCCGCATGCTCGGCTTCGTCGGGTTTACGCTCGGCGATGGCATTGACGATTTCATCGTGGTCCCGGCCCAGTCGAGTCGAGGTGCTGGCCGCGCTGATGATGTAGTCAAAGTGCAGATGCAGCAGACGCTGGCCTTCACCCAACAGCTTTTCGTAGTAACTGACGAAGTAGGTGTTTTTCCCCGCTTCGGCGATCGCCATGTGAAAGGCTTTGTTGGTTTCGGACATGGCCTGGAAGTCCCCGGTGCTGACCGCGTCCAGATAGGCAGCATCGGCCGCGCGTATCCGCAGCAGATCGTCATCGGTGCGATGCAACGCCGCCAGCCTCGTGACTGCGCGTTGAATCAGGTCCAGGGCGGAAATGTAGTTGGGGAACTCTTCAATTTCGAAAGGCGTCACCAGCAGCGTGCGGTTCGGCAGAATGGTCACCAGCCCTTCGCTGATCAAACGGGCAAGCGCATCACGCACTGGAGAGCGGGAAAGACCGAATTGGGCAGCCAACGACACCTCGTCAAGCGGGACGCCCGGCTTGAGCTTCAGGGTCAGGATCTGCTTGCGCAATTCTTCGTAGATATAGCGACCGCCATGGCGTTTGGCACCACTGGCCGTTTCAGTCGTTTCTTTGCTCATAGGGTCATTTTCTCAGCAGTGCAGGCCAGTCATCTGACCAGCCTGCAACTTTAACACTTGCCTCGGGATTGTTAGAAACCTTCACCCCAGGTATCACTCAACATGAAGCCTTCGGCCAGCGGATCGTCCGGATCAACGCCGATCTGCTGCAATCCGTAGAGCCAGGCCCGACCCGTGATCCTCGGCAGAACCGCCGGTTTGCCGCCAACTTCCGTCAGCCCCAGCAACTCGACCTGAAACTCACCACCGATGGTGGAACGCGAGGTCAGCGTGTCCCCCACTTCAACCAGGCCTCGTGCGCTCAAGGTCGCCAGATTGGCCGAGCTGCCGGTGCCGCAGGGCGAGCGGTCAACCCGTCCCGGGGGCAGCGTGGTGCAGGTCTGGTAAGTGCGCTCGTCGAGCCGGTTGCGGAACATCACGTAGGCCACTTCATTCAGCTCTTTGAACAGCGGATGACTGACCGTCACGTGTTGATTGATCAAGCCTTTCAGGCGCACACCCTGCGTCGCCAGCTCGCGAGCGTTCTCCGGGGCGATGGTCAAGCCGACTTGATCGACATCCACCAGTGCGTAATACACACCGCCGAATGCGATGTCAGCCTTGATCAAACCGAACTCGGCCGTCTGGATCGGGGCGTCCAGCTGTTCGACAAACGAGGGCACCATGTCCAGCGACACACTCACGCAGCGCCCGTCCGCGCACTGCGCGCGCGCCGTCACTAGCCCCGCCGGCGTGTCCAGCACCACCGTGGTGACCGGCTCTTCCATTGGCAACATGCCGAGTTCCAGCAAGGCCGTCACCACACAGATGCAGTTGCTGCCCGACATGGGGTGAGCCTTGTCCGCCTGCAGCACGATGAAACCGGCCTGGGCCTCGGGCCGGGTCGGTGGCAACAGCAGGTTCACCGACATTTGCAGGCAACCGCGCGGTTCCAGAATCACTAACCGTCGGAGGCTGTCGTCGACGTCGTTGATGTAGTTCATCTTGTCGAGCATGGTCTTGCCGGGGATATCAATGACACCGCCGGTGATGACCTTGCCGATCTCGCCTTCACAATGCACATCGGCCATTTGCAGCGTTCTTTTCCAGCGCATAACGGACTCCTTTACTTGATGTACCAGCCCCATGGCTGCTCGCTGTCATAGCGGGTGATCTGCTTGGTTTCCAGGTAGTTGTTCAACCCCCACTCCCCCAGCTCACGGCCGATACCGCTTTGTTTGTAGCCGCCCCACGGGGCTTCGGTGAAGGTCGGTTGCGAGCAATTGATCCAGACGATACCCGCGCGCAGTCGTCGGGCGACGCGCTCGGCACGCACAAGATCCTTTGACATGACCGCAGCGGCGAGGCCGAAGCGCGAGTCGTTGGCGCTGCGCAAGGCGTCGGCTTCGTCGTCGAAAGGACGCACGCACACCACCGGCCCGAAGATTTCCTCGGTCCAGATCCAGCTGTCTTCCGGCACATCGGCAAAGATCGCCGGGGTCAGGAAGTAGCCCTTCTCGCAATTCGCCGGGCGCGTCCCGCCGGTGAGCAAGGTCGCGCCTTCCTCCTGGCCCCGGGCGATGGCTTGCAGGACCTTGTCGTACTGGCCACGACTGACCAATGGGCCGAGCAATACACCTTCGTCCATCCCGTTGCCGATGCTCAGGCTTTGGGTCTGTTGCACCAGGCGCTTGAGCAATGGCTCATACAAGTCGCGCTGAACCAGCACCCTCGAAGTGGCCGAACACACCTCACCCTGGTTCCAGAAAATCCCGAACATGATCCATTCGACCGCCGCGTCGATATCGCTGTCATCGAAGATGATGAACGGCGATTTGCCGCCCAACTCCAGGCTGAGGTTTTTGATTTCCCGGGCGGCGGCTTGCATGATCCGCGTGCCGGTCGGGACGCTGCCGGTAAAGGCCAGTTTGTCGATCCCCGGATGCTCGCTCAGTGGCGCGCCGGCCTCCACACCCAGGCCGGTCACGACATTCAGCACACCGGCAGGCAAGCCGGCCTGATGGGCAATGTCCGCCAGTTCCAGCGCGGTCAGCGGTGTCAACTCCGACGGTTTGAGCACCATGCAGCAACCGGCGGCCAGGGCCGGTGCGACTTTCCATGCGGCCATCAGCATCGGGAAATTCCACGGAATGATGGCCCCGGCGACACCCATCGGTTCTTTGCGCGCTATCGAGGTAAAGCGTTCATCCGCGAGCGCAATGCTTTGCTCGCGCTGAGCATCGAGGCCGTCGGCCAGGTCGGCGTAAAAGTCGAAACAGCCCGCCGTATCACCAATGTCCCACAGGGCTTCGGGCAACGGCTTGCCGTTATCCCGCACTTCAAGTTCGGCCAGCTCGTTCTGACGCACGCGGATGCCATTGGCGATCGCCCGCAGAATCGTTGCACGTTCGGCGCCGGCCATCTGCGGCCATGGACCTTCGTCAAAGGCTCGGCGAGCGGCGTTTACCGCCAGGTCGACATCGTCTGCCGTGGCCGCTGCGACCCGGGTGATGACCGACTCATTGCTGGGGTCGACGGTTTCAAACGTGCCGCCCTTCTTCGGTCGAACCCACTGGCCGTCGATGTAGAGCTGATCATAGGATTTCATGCGTGGTCTCCAAATAGGGCAAAGCGCTTGGCGCTAAAAGGGCTCAGGTTCTGGGCCGGTATGCGTCCAGCAACCATATCGGTAATGAGTCGCCCGGTCGTGGCGCCCAATGTCAGGCCGAGTTGGCCGTGGCCGAACGCCATAAACACATTCGTCAGGCGGGCGCTGCGGTCAATGACGGGTTTGGTGTCAGGCAGGAACGGGCGATAGCCGACGCCGTACTCGACGTTGTCCAGCCGCAACTGCGGCAGGATTTTTCGGGCTTTCTCAAGAATGATGTCGGCGCGTTTGAAGTTCGGCTCGGCATTCGGGCTGGCGAATTCGATGGTGCCGCCGATCTGCAAGCCTCGGGTCATCGGGCTGAAGCAGAACCCGCCGTCGGCGTAGATCACCGAGTGGCGGATCTCCACCTCTGGAGTGGGCAACAGCACTTGATAACCGGCGATCCCGGCCAGCGGAATCTGCGCACCGATTTGCTCAAAGAACTGTCGCGAACCGGTGCCGGCCGCAATCACTACATGGTCGGCGGCGTGGCGTTCACCGTTGGTGAGCGTGACGCCACTGGCGCGATCGGCCACTTCATCGAGCTGTTTGACCTGGGCGCGGACACGCACGCCGCCCTGTTCGATAAAGCTCTGTGTCAGCGCCGCAATAAAGCCTTTGGTGTCGCTGACCGCGTGCCAGTCCGGAAACAGCAGGCCGTGGCTGAACTTGCCGGCCAGTGAAGGCTCCAGATCCGCGATCGCCGCACGATCAAGCACCTCGGACTTGAAGCCCAACGCTTTGCGCAACTCAAGATGCGGACGTTCGTGATCCAGCCCTGACGGCGTATCAAACAACTCGATGATCGGCCGTTCGCCCATCAAGGACTTGTCCGGGCAAGCGTCGAGCAAAGGCGCATAGTCCTCGTAGACGTGGTGCGTGAGGGTCGCCATGGCCTCGGAAATCTCGACGATTTTCGAGTGCCGGGCGCACGCCAGGAATCGCAGGAACCACGGCAAGATGCCGGGCAATGCGCCGGGCCTTAGCGCCAAGGGTCCTTTCTGATCAAGCAGCCAGCCGGGGATCTTCTTCAGGATCCCGGGCTTGGACAGCGGAATGACCTCGCTGACCGCCATCTGTCCGCAACTCCACTTGGCGGTGCTGTCACCCGCCGCTGCCGGGTCGATCAGGGTCACCGCATAACCGTCCCGTTGCAGATACAGGGCACAACAGACGCCCACAATGCCTCCGCCGACCACGAGGGCCTTTTCACGCAGGTCGGGGGCAAGAGCTGCGGACTGCAGAGGTGTCATAGGGAAGTCTCTTTCGCTGAGGCTGGAGCGGCAAAATCTTCCAGACTGAAGCCGTCCCACCAGGGTTGGGTATCGTCGACAATAAACTCCGCGCGCCCGGTGATCCACGCCCGGCCTTCAATGCTGGGGCGAATCGCCGGCGTGCCATTGTCCAATTGAAGCTGTTGCGCCACACGACCGACGAAAAAACTGCCGATCAGGCTTTCATGACGATAGGCCGCACCGTCGGCCAGCCAGCCACGCGCAAATCGCTGCGCGACCCGGGCCGAGCTGCCGGTGCCACACGGGGAGCGGTCGATGAGGCTTGCGCCGGCAATCACCACAGCCCGCCCCTGGGACTCTGCTGACAGCGGCGCGCCTGTCCACATGCAATGGTTGACGCCTCTGATCGCCGGGTTTTGCGGATGGACCACGTCCATGGATTGATTGACCAGGTCCTGAATCTGCCGCCCCCATTCCAACAGCTGTTGCGGGCTGAAATGCTCACAGCCCGGATAGTTGGGCTGCACGTCGATAATCGGATAAAAATTACCGCCATAGGCAATATCGACCTTCAACTCGCCCAGCGGCGGGAAGTCGATGGTCAGGTCACGGTGCAACAAGAATGACGGGACGTTGGTGAAACACACCGAGGTGACCTTCTCGCCCACACGGGTGTAAGTGGCGTGAACCTGCCCCGCCGGTACATCCACCACCACGGTGCCGGGGACTTTCGGCTCGATCAGGCCGGCCTCCAGCGCAAAACTGATGGAGCCCAAGGTCGCGTGCCCGCACATCGGCAGGCAGCCCGAGGTCTCGATGAACAGCAGGCTGAAGTCGCTGTCGGCGCGCATCGGCGGATAGAAGATCGTGCCCGACATGTGCGCATGCCCTCGGGGCTCGAACATCAAGGTGCGGCGGATCCAGTCGAACTCGATCATGAAGTGTTCACGCCGATCGCTCATGGTCGCGCCCTTCAGTACTGGGCCTCCGGCGATCACCATGCGCACGGGCATGCCTTCGGTATGGCCTTCAATGCAATTGAATACGTGTCGGGTCATCTCATCTCACTCCGTAGAGCCGCATCGGCCGGGCGTGGCGGCCGATGCGGCAGGCGCTTAAACCTGAGCCAGTTCGAAAGCCTCGCGGAAGCTGGCTTTCTCTTCGTTGGTCAGCGGTTGCAGTGGCATCCGTGCGTTGCCGGCCTGGAAGCCCGCCAGCTCACATCCGTACTTGACCTTCTGAATGAACTTGCCGGATTCCATGTCCGCCAACACCGGGAACAGCGAGCGCACGATGGCCTGGGCACCGGCCAGATCACCGCTGGAATATTTGGTGTAGAAATCGCAGACCTGTTGCGTCAGGCAGTTGGCCGGGCCGCAGATCCAGCTGGTCGCGCCCCACAGGAAGAAGTCCAGTGCCTGGTCATCGGAACCGCAGGACAACTGATAGTTGTCTTTGTAGGTGCCGCCGATTTCGATGGCACGCAGCAGGTTGCCGCTGCTTTCCTTGATGCCGATGACGCGCTCGTTGTCCTTGAAGGCATCCAGCACGCCGAAGCCGACTTCAACGTTGGTGCGTACCGGGTAGTTGTACAACACCACATTGATATCCGGCGCGGCATCGAGAATCGCCTGATAGTGACCGATCAGCTCGTCCTGTGAAGGCAGTGCGTAATACGGCGGCGCGATCAGCAGATTGGTGTAGCCCGCATCACGGGTCTGCTTGACCTGCTCGATAACCTCACGGGTGCAGGAACCATTGGCACCGGCAATCAACACGCCGCGATCACCGACCACTTCGCGCACCGTGGCCAGAATCTGCCGCCGCTCTTCGTTGGTCAGGGCGTAGTACTCACCGGTGGAACCCAGCGGCACGAAGCCTTTGACGCCGGCCTTGAGTTGAAACTCGATGATGTTGCTGAGCATGTCGAAATCGACTTTGCCGGCCTTGTCGAAAGGCGTGACCAGAGCAGGCAGGATGCCTTTGAGTTGGGTCATTGAAGACACTCCACGTTGTTGAATGACGGGTTGGGGTTAGTACGCATAACGTCGCAGCATCCGCGTCTCGATCACTCCGACCAGACGGGTCAACGGGAACGCCACGAGGAAATAGATGACCGCCACCGCCGAGAGGAACTCGACCGGACGGGCCGTGCTGTTGGAGATGTTCTGGCCGACGAACATCAGGTCGGCGATGCCCACCGAAGAAATCAGCGCGCTCTCCTTGAACAGCGAAACCACGTTGGAAAGCAGCGGCGGAATACCCCGCAGCAACGCCTGGGGAAACACCACGAAGAGGGTTTTATTCCAGGACGCCAAGCCCAACGCGACGCACGCATCGTGTTGTTCGCCGGGGATGGATTTGAGTGCGCCGCGAAAGGTCTCGCTGGTGATGGCGGTCATGTACAGCGTCAGCGCCAGCAACACCGAGATGTAGGGCGGCACATCGATGCCGAACACCACCGGAAAGCAGAAAAACACCCAGAACAGCTGGATCAACAGCGGCGTACCGCGAAACAGCTCCACATAGAACCCCGCCGGCACGCTCAACCAGCGACTGCGGGACGCGCGCAACAGGCTCAGGAAAAACCCGCAGAGACTGCCCAGGATGGCGCAGCCGACAGTGAACGCCAGCGTCAGCGCCAACCCCTGCAGCAAGGCTTGCCAATAAGAGAACACCACGGTGAAATCGAGATTCATGACAGTCTCCTCAGCGCGCGAGCGCAGCGTCCTGACGTCGTTCAAGCCACTGAACGAACTGAGCGATGGGCAGCGACAGGGCGAAGTAAATGAGCGCGATCAGCGAATAGGTCTCCAGCGGGCGGTAGGCTTCGGTGGCAATGCTTTTGCCGACGTACATCAGGTCGCCCACGGCCACGATTGCCACCAGCGCGCTTTGCTGAAGGATCGAAATGCCGTTGGTCATCAACACCGGGATGGCACTGCGCAACGCTTGCGGAAGAATCACGTAGAGCGTGCGCTGCCACGGGCGCAGGCCCAATGCAACGCAGGCGTCCAGGTGCTCACGCGGTACCGCCTGCACGCCGGCCCGATAGGCCTCGGCATTGAACGCCGTCAGGTTCAAACCGAGGGCCAGAACGCCCATGGTGATCGGGTCGATGAACACGTCGAACAGCATCGGCACGCAGTAGAAAAACCAGACGATTTGCAGCAGCACCGGCGTGCAACGAAAGAACTCGATAAACAACTGCGCCGGCCAGCGCAGAAAAAACCAGCGACTCAAGGTCAGCAGGCACAGGCCAAAACCCAACACTAGACCGACGATGTTCGACACCAGTGCCAGTTGCAGGGTGACTTTCAGGCCGTCCCACAACAGGCCGAAGTTGCCGTTGAGAAAGCTGAAGTCGAATTGATAATTCATGGTCGCGCTCCTCAGTCCAGGTGCAGCACTTTTTCCAGGAACTCGCGAGTGCGGGGTTCCTTGGGCTGAGTGAACAACTGATCGGGATGGCCTTGCTCTACCACTTTGCCGTTGGCGCAAAACACCACGCGGGTGGCGATATGCCGGGCGAAATGCATATCGTGGGTGACGATGATCATCGCCATCTTCTGCTCGGCCAGTTGCAGCATGACGTTCTGCACCTCGATGACCATTTCCGGATCGAGCGCCGAGGTGACCTCATCGAACAGCATCAACTTGGGCTCCAGCATCAACGCCCGGGCAATCGCCACCCGCTGTTTCTGGCCGCCGGATAACTGGCTGGGGTAAACGTTGAGCTTGCTCTCCAGGCCCAGCCGAGCCAGCAATGCCCGGGCCTTGTCAGTCGCCTGTGCCCTGGACAGGCCATGCACTTTCATCGGCGCCAGGATCAGATTGCCCAGAACCGACAGGTGCGGAAACAAGGTGTAGTGCTGAAACACCATGCCCACCTGGGTTTGCAGCGAGCAATCCATGGGCTTGCCTTTGCCCCTGGCGTTGCCATCGATATAGGGTTTGTCCTGGAAGCGGATGGTCCCGCCCTGAATGCTCTCGAGCCCCATCATGACCCGCAGCAAAGAGCTCTTGCCGCTACCGCTGGGACCGATGATGACCAGGCGATCATCGGCGCGCATATCCAGATCGAGGTGGTCCATCACCACCAGGTTTTCGCCGTAGGACTTATAGACGTCGCGCAGCTGGATGAACCCGGCGCCCTTCGTTTCGCAGGCAGGCAGAGGCCGTGACGGCACCGCCGCCAGAGTGGAAGTTTTCATCGAACATTCTCCGAGAGCGCGCAGCCCGCTGCGCGCTCGGCATCGGCGGGGTTTACTGAGGAGTTTTCTCGGCGTTGGCCAGTTGCGAAGCCTTGTCGACCAAGGCGTCGATCTCACCGGTCTCGCGACGCTGGGAGAGATAGATGTTCAGCGTCTGCAAGTCGGCGGCGCTAATGTCGCGGCGCACGCCGAACGCCACGCCCTGCTTGGCCAGTGCGGGTTTGGGCAGCACTTCCTTCGACCAGCCCGGGTTAGCCACGGCAAACAGGTGGTTGGTGTCACTGGCATCGACCAAGACGTCGGCACGCTTGGACATCACCGCCAGGCGCACCTCGTCCATGCCCGGCAAGCGCATGATCTTGCCTTGCTTGATAACCGCCGAAATGGCCTTGTCCTGGGCGGTGCCGGACATGACCGCGAAGGTCACTTCAGGCTTGTCGAAATCGACGAGGGTATTGCCGGCGTTTGCCAGTTTCGGGTTGTCCTTGTTGATCAGCAACGACACCTGGTAGTCCGTCGCAGGCACCGAAAAACTCACCGCCAGCGCGCGTTCAGGTGTCTGGTTCAGCGCCATGGCCATGTCCCACTTGCCACCTTGCAGCCCGGCCACGAGGTTGTCCCAGTTGGTGTCGACGAACTCGACTTTGACCTTCAGCACCCTCTCGCCAAAGTCGCGACACAGGTCCACGAAGTAGCCGCTGTATTCACCGGAGCGTGCATCACGCATGACGTAGGGCGCGGCAACGGCCGCGCCACAGCGCAAGACGCCTGCTTTTTGAATGTCTTTCCAGAGTGAAACATCAGCCGCCTGGGCTGGGACCTGGGTGAGCAACGCGCCAATAGCGGATGCACAAACGAGCATGTTGCGGATGGTGCGAGGAAGGAACCGAGCCATTTTGACCTCTCCGATGATTTCGTTCTTGTAGGCAGGAAGGTACAAATTCAACATCACTGTGCGCCATCATGTGTGCAGCGCTGTATGCAAGATAGATTTGAATGAATCGAACTGTCAACACGCGTCGAAAAAATTCATGAGGAAAATGACCGAGCGGTCGGACGACCGCTTTGGGGAGGGGGAAAACTAAAGAGTTTGCTGAATGGCTTCGAGGAAGTGGTCGAGAATCAGGCTTGGTCGACGGCTTTTCGAGGTGACCACGGCCAGTGGTGCATCGAAATACAGGCGCTGTGGCGCAAGGGGTTTCATCAACCCCTTCTCGACCCAGCCAGCGGCGAAGTGGTCGGGAAGAAAACCGATGTAGCTGCCCGTGAGGATCAGAAAAGCGATGCCTTCGCGGTCCGTGGCGGTCGCCGAACATTCCAGCAGGTGATGAAGACCGATCGCCTCAGCGGTCATTCGGTAACTCGGGACAACCGCATCGACATGCCGCAGATCATCGTTGGTCACCTCCTGCGTGCGACCAAACAACGGATGCTCCCAGCTGCAATAAAGATTCGAACGCTCCTCGTAGAGCAAGCTGTACTCCAGTCCCGAGAGTGGCGTAATCAACGGGATTGCCCCGACATGCAGGCGCCCGTCCAACAGGCCTCGCTCAATCTCCCCGGGGGTGCTCATGCTCAGGTTGATCGTGACGCCATCCCCTTGGCCACGCAGTGATTTCAGGGCGCGTGTGATGCGCATTTTCGGCTGTGTCACCAGGTTGTTCATGACGCCGATATTCAGATCGCCGCGCAGTTGGCTGTGCAACTGATTGACCTCGCTGCGAAATCCCTCGATCGCTACCAGCACCGCTTCACTGGAACGCAGAACCTCCCGGCCCTCATCGGTCAGCGCGAACCCGGCGCGCCCTCGCTGGCATAGCCGCATGCCTAAACGTTTTTCCAGGTCGCTCATGTGCAGACTGATCGCCGAGCGGCTGATGCCGAGTGTGCTTTCAGCGGCGGAAAAACTGCCACATTGCACCACCGTTTTAAACAATCGAAGTAGGCGCAAATCAAAATCGCTGACCTGGGTCAGGGGGCTCTTCTTGCTCATGGGTGAGTTTTTCCGAAAGTTAACGTAATAACTTAAAGATTTAACTCACCAATTAGATTGGCTACAAGCTCCACAACGGAAATATTCTCAGGAGGCCGGCCGTGAACAAACCTCTGCCAACGTCCACAAAACGGCCTTGGCGAGATGTTCGCGTGGCAACTGACCCGAGCACTCGCAATAGAGACGGTTCGAGCGGATTGGGGCAGATGTTCGATCCAGTTTAAGGCTGTAGAGGTGAGCTGAATGATGTCCGTAGGCGATTTTGATCTCCCCTCAGCGAAGCCCAATAAACTACGTACAAAAAAAACGCCGCTCAAATGAGCGGCGTTTTTGCGTATTCATATATTCAAAAATGGAATAAAAAAAACTAAAAATCAGCAAATAGATATAGGACAACAAAGCCCAAAAATAATATTCTATTTGAAAGAAAATAATTTCGCAATCCGAAAAAACAAAAAAGGCGAAAAAATGATAAAGACACTTGAACAAAACACTGCCAGTACCGAATCCACGTCGAACACTGATGACAAAAAGGCACGCAGTACTGTTCAGTCCCTTGCAAAGGGGTTCCGGGTGCTGGAAGCCTTCACTTCTGAAAATGATGAACAAACCTTAAGCCAGATAGCCATGGCCGCTGAGCTCGACCCAGGTACCACCTTCCGTATGCTCAATACGTTGGTCGATCTGGGATATGTTTCAAGAATCCCGGAAAGTCGTCGCTTCGCACTGACACTCAAGGTGCTCGACCTTGGTTTCCACGCCATCGCTCGTACGGACCTACGTAGCATCGTGCGGCCAATTCTTCGCAGCTTGGTCAGTGAAACCAACGAAGCTGCGAGCTTTGCCGTATTACAAGGTGCAGATGTGCTGTATCTAGAACGGGTGCGGGCGGGTATCACTCGACTAGGCGTGGATATCCGTATCGGTACCACAGTACCCGCAACTCAGACCGCTATCGGGCAGTCAATACTGGCCTTCTTGCCGGAACAACAGGTACAGAAAGTCCAGATGCTGACGCCCACAACACCATTCATTATTAAACCCCACGCCACTGAGCCAGCCCTTCAGGACTTGCTTGTGCAGATTCGTGAGGACGGTTTCGTTCTAACCGAATCCCTGTTCACCGATGGCTTAAGAATTCTTGCGGTACCCGTACTGGATATTGACGGGTATCCGGTGGGTGCAATCAGCATCGCGGCACCTTCGGTCAGATGTACTGCGGATGAACTACGATGCCGCGCATTGAACTCCACACTGGAAGCAGCCAAGGATATCGGAAAAGCGCTCGAAGCCAACGGCAGTATCGGCTCGTACTTCTAGATTCTTATCACGAGATAAAACGGGTTTACATTTAAGCCCGCTAAAGCTGTAAAAAACCTCCAGCATTGTGCCCACACAGAATGCTAGCACCCGCACGCCTCTACAATCTGAAAATAAGAAAGGAAGTGCTATGTTGATGCAGAATATAGAAACAGAACCCTTAATTGAGGGTGTCAAAAGCCAAGCCAATATAAGTGCAAGGCTTGAACGCTTACCCATGACCAAACAAGTGTTCTGGGCAAGAAATATTATTGGTGCGGCCACCTTCTTTGACGGTTACACGGTTATTGCAATTGCTTATGCGATGCCAGTGCTCGCAAAAGAATGGAATCTTACCCCCACACAGATCGGCATGCTTCTTTCGTCCGGCTACATAGGCCAACTGTTTGGAGCGGTGTTTTTCGGCTGGTTAGCTGAACGTATCGGACGGATGAAGGTACTTACCTTCACCATTCTCTTGTTTGTTGCGATGGACATTGCTTGCCTTTTCGCATCGGGGGCGGCTGCCATGATGGCATTCCGTTTCCTCCAGGGTATCGGCACGGGGGGTGAAGTACCGGTAGCCAGTGCTTATGTGAACGAACTCATCAGTTCGAAGAAGCGCGGTAGATTCTTCCTGCTTTATGAGGTGATGTTCCTGCTCGGACTAGTAGGCGCGGGAATAATCGGCTATCTGCTAGTCCCAATCTACGGCTGGAAAGCGATGTTCGCGGTAGGGTTGGTGCCCGCGACACTGTTGATTCCGCTACGGTTCTTTCTGTTTGAGTCACCACGCTGGCTGGCCTCCAAAGGCAGGCTCGATGAGGCTGATCGTATCGTTACTCGCCTGGAAAACAGCGCACTTAAGACTGGAAAGAAACTGGCGCCCCCCGTCGAGGTTCCACAAATTCAGGCGCAAAAGAGCACTCAGGGCTGGCGAGAACTGTTCCGAGGCATGTACTTCAAGCGGTCAATGGTCATCTGGTCCATGTGGTTCGGCGCCTACATGGTAGCCAACGGCTTGATCACCTGGCTGCCAACCCTCTATCGTCAACACTTCAACCTGTCTCTGGACACCAGTCTCGCCTATGGCTTCATTACATCGGCCGGTGGCGTTGTCGCGGCCGTCATCTGTGCACTCCTGATCGACAAGATCGGCCGACGCCGCTGGTATATCGGAGCGTTGTTTCTGGCGGCTGTTCCATTGTCCTGCCTCGCGCTTACCGGGGCGACCACCCCATTACAGATCCTGATGCTGGCGGGCTTGGGGTATGCCTTGGTGCAAACAGTCACCTTCTCTCTTTACCTGTACTCAGCCGAACTCTATCCCACTCGCCTGCGGGCCCTTGGCACAGGACTGGGAAGCGCGTGGCTGCGTCTTGGATCGGCCGCCGGGCCGCTCGTGGTAGGACTTGCGGTATCCGGTGCCGGGGTGCATTACGTATTCGGTGTATTTGCGGCAGTACTGGTAGTTACCGGATGTATTACAGCGTTGTTTGCGATTGAAACAAAAGGTCGAATTCTAGAAGAACTGTCTCCGTAACTACGGACACTTGTCGCGCCATAAAAACTGCAAGTCTGATCCTCCCAATTAACCTCAAAAAATACTCATTAGTGTTTTTTGCGCCACTGCACGCGTTAGCTGCGGAAACTTTGTAAACAGAGGAAATAAAATGAGCACTAATAATACGATCGATCTCAAAGGCCTGGTACCGGCTCCTGTCACCCCGTTTACTCGCGATGGCAAGGTCGATTACGACGCGATCCAAAAACTGGGGTCCTGGCTGGGCAGCTTCGACGGAGTCAAAGGCCTGGTGGTTCTCGGCCATGCGGGGGAAGGAACATTCCTGACCCAGGCGGAACAGGCCCAAGTCATCCGAGCCTTCAACGAGTCGTGCGAGGGCCGTCTTCCCGTGATCGCTGGCATTACCGGAGAAGGTACTCAAGTGGCTGCCGAGGAGGCCAAGCGCGCCGTAGATAATGGTGCTGCAGCAGGCTTGGTTTATCCGTCTCACGGTTGGTTGCGCTTTGGCTACCAGAAAGGCGCAGCGCAGGATCGCTACCGTGCGATCTACGAGCACAGCGGCTTGCCGCTGATCCTGTTCCAGTACCCGGATGTCACCAAGGCCACTTATGACCTGGAAACCCAACTGGAAATCGCCAAACAGCCGGGCGTGTTCGCAATGAAGAATGGCGTGCGCAACATGCGTCGCTGGGACACAGAGATTCCGGTAATCCGCAAGGAAGTACCGGACCTGCAGATCCTCACCTGCCACGACGAATACCTGCTGCACACCATGTTCGATGTGGATGGTGCCCTGGTTGGCTACGGCGGTCTGACCCCAGAACCGCTGATCGAGCTGATCGCTGCAGGCAAACGTAAGGATTACCCAGCTGCTCGCGCCATCCACGACAAACTGCTGCCGGTGACACGCAACGTCTACCACCGCGGTTCCCACATGGAAGGCACCGTGGCACTGAAGCATGGCTTGGTTGCTCGCGGCATCCTGGATCACGCAACTGTCCGTTCGCCGCTGCTGCCGCTCGCAGAAGGTGCTGACCGCGAAATCGCCGATGCACTGCGCTCCGCCGGCCTGATCTGATCCAACGGACGGCGCGGCACTTTAGTGTCTCCCGTCCGGACGCTCATATCAAAATAGGGCTCCGCTACTGCGAAGCCCTGTCTCTACGCTCGTACCCATTGAGATACCTGACCCAATAGTCGATCAGTTCCCCCAGACGAGCAATTCGCAGAATTGTCTCCCAAGGGAATTGCAGATCGCTTGTGCCCTTCAATAAAAACAACAGGGGAAAATCATGGTCTTGAATTCAAAAGCATTACATGTAACGGGCGCACTCCTCGTGTCAACCATGCTGTTGCAACCGAGCAGCTTTGCTCAGGGTTTAGTCGAAGACAGCACTGCAAACCTGACACTCAGAAACTTCTTTTTTGAACGCACTTTCACAGCGCCGAACTATCCGCAGGATAAGGCCCGAGAATGGACGCAAAGCTTCATCTTCGATCTTCGCTCTGGCTTTACCTCCGGCACTATTGGCGTCGGAGTCGACGTGCTTGGCAAATACGCCGTGAAACTGGACGGTGGTGCCGGCCGTTACGGCGCATTATTGCTACCCAAGGATAGAGATGGAGAACCGGCAGACAATTTCGGCCGGCTCGGGGTAGCGCTCAAGGCGCGACTTGGCGCAACGGAACTGAAGGTCGGCGAATGGATGCCAAATCTGCCGATCGTGACCGCCGACGACTTCCGCGCATTGCCGCAAACCTTCGAAGGCGCTCAATTATCCTCACAAGATATAAAACATTGGACGCTCTATGCAGGCCAACTCAACAAAAGCAGCTTGCGTAACGACTCCTCCATGGAGGACTTGGCCTTCGGCAGCGCCCACAGTGACGCTTTCAACTATCTGGGAGGGGATTATCGCTCTGAGTCCAAGAACACCACGATTCGCCTTTGGTCAGGACAACTCGAAGACATCTATCAACAGCAATACGTTGGACTTAACCAACGCTGGCAGCTATCGACATCGGCCACACTAAATACAAACATCGGCTATTTTTGGGGCAAGGATGATGGCAGCGCCAAAGCGGGACGACTGGATAACCGCACGGCTTCGCTGATGATTGGTTTAGGGGTGTATGAGCACACTTTCAGTATTGGTCTTCAACAAGTCAGCGGTGACACCGGATGGATGCGGATTTCCGGTACGGGGGGCATCTACCTGGCGAACAATACATTTAACCATGCGTTCGACAACCCCAGGGAAAAGTCTTGGCAATTGCGCTACGACCTAAACTTTGCAGGATACGGACTGCCGGGGCTTTCGTTGATGACCCGTTACGTTCGTGGTGAGGATGTCAGGCTGCAAAAGATCGATAACGGCTCTGAATGGGTTCGCGAAACGGAACTTGGTTATGTAATCCAGAGTGGCCCCGCCAAGAACCTGGCCGTACGCTGGCGCAATGCAAGCGTGCGTCGTGACTTCAACAACTCTGATTACGATGAGAATCGTGTGATCCTCACGTACCCTATCAATATTTTGTAAACCGAAAGAGATGCGAACAATATATCCGTTCCTTATTGGCCTGCGGCGCAACACCCGAAAATAACCGTGGCTTATTTAAATCAGAATACTGCCAAGAAACAGGGCAGCTCTTTCTACCATTAGCACTTAGTAATACAAGTGAAAATCACCTATCCATTTGTCAGGAGTAAATAATTTTGAAACTATACGAAGCATGCGAAATTATCGAAGTACACGGAAGTTTAAACACCAATGAAAAGCTCTTGGAAGGTTGGATACTATTGGCTGTGGTAGCCGGAGCCAACGCCTGGCCCTGGTACGTTTTAGGTAGAAAGGCTTCGTCAAAACAAAGCCAACAATCGAACTCAAATACCCAGTAAGTTGGCCGGACTTTAGTATGGGGCTGGCAATCGATACCTCCTATTCGTTTTCTCTTCTTGCGTAATCGTTCGGCCAACACCCATCTGGATCCAGGCGGAGCAAGCCCCTCTTGGCCAAGCTAGGGAACGCGTGCGGGTGCGCCCGCGCGCAATCCGTCCATGACGAGGTCCATGAGCCGGGTGAGGCGTGGTTGCCAGTCTCCACCGGAATCGATCTGCCAAATGCCGGCGATGGCCAGAAAGAAGTCGTCCGTGGTAACTCCCGGGCGAATGGTACCGGCCTCCTCGTTAACGCCGAGCAGGAGTTGGGCCGCAGCGGCCACCGGGGCATAACCCGATTTCCCTGGGCAGTCTCGTGCGCTGGCGGCCTGACGGATTGCATCCGCCAGGCCAGCCTTGGTCAAGGCGTATTGGGCAAGGCGATCCATCCACTCCCGCAGGGCCTGGTCCGGCGGACAGGTCTGGAGCAAGTGGGCTGCGAGATCAGCGACCTGCTCCATCTCGTAGCGGTAGACCTCCATTATCAAGGCCTCTCGGTTGGGGAAGTTGCGGTAAAAGGTAGCCTGCCCGACACCCGCCTTCTTAGCGATTGCGCTCAGCGGTACGTCCGCCGAACGCGTCAACTCGGTGATCGCCACTTTCAAGATACGTTCACGATTCTGTAGCGCGTCCGAACGCAACGGTGTGTCCATCTGCTGCGGCACTCGTCCTCCTTCCCAAACGGGATGCTCTTGCGAAACGGACAGCTGTCCGCTAGGCTTCGGTAAAACGGATATCTGTCCGCTTTTGGTTATTGTAACCACAATGCACAGGAAATCATTTCATGAAGACCACAGGCAACACGATCCTGATCACCGGCGGTACCTCAGGCATAGGGCTTGGCTTGGCGCTGCGCTTTCATGAGGCGGGCAATAAGGTAATCGTCGCCGGCCGACGTGAAGAGCTGCTCGACCAAATTACGACCGATCACCCGGGCATCGAAGCGATCGTACTCGATGTAGCAGACCCCGCTTCAATCACCCATGCGAGCGAAACGGTGGCTGCCAACTACCCTGAACTGAACGTCTTGGTAAACAACGCGGGCATCATGCTGGGGGAAAACCTCCGTGACCCCAGCTGCCAGCAGATTGCCGAAGATACAGTCACCATAAACCTGCTCGGCACGATTCGGATGGTGTATGCCTTCTTGCCGCAACTGGTGGGCAAAGCCGACGCAGTCATCATGAACGTCACGTCTGCGCTGGCGTTCGTCCCGCTACCGGCCACCCCCACCTACAACGCAACCAAGGCTGCGATCCACTCTTTCACCGAGAGCCTGCGCGTCCAACTCGTCGACGCGTCTGTCAGGGTAATCGAAGTAGCGCCGCCGGGTGTGCGAACGACTTTGTTTGGCCAGCAGGACGATGAACAGTCCATGCCGCTGGAGGACTTCCTCTCCGAAACCATGACTCTCCTGCATGCCGACCCGGGGGCGCACGAGATTATCGTAGAGCGCGCCAGGTTCGTGCGCTACGCAGAGGCCAATGGCACGTACGACAATGTCCTGAGCATGCTTAGCACTGTAAAACCGACCCACGGCTGAGTAGCTGGAACAGCAGCGCCCCGTCAGTGGTGATGGGGCGACTTCCTGTCGCAATCCGCAATGACCGAATCAGTCATCTGAACCGGACACAGGTTCGATTTTCAGCACGCGACTCGCTAGACGCCAACCCGCCAGGGTTGGCCGAAGCTGGTCCAGGAAGGTAACGCTTGCGACTGCCCCATTAGCCAGCAGCCCCAGACCTTTGGACTCCGCGATGAGTTCGTCTCCTAGCCCATCTTGCACATACACATTGGTCGTGTGATGCGCCCGAGCATGGCCTTCCTGATCAAACATCCCTCGAATCGCGTCAATACCCGAAACAGGTGTATATCCGAAGATGCTGCAGTCATAGAGCGCATCGTCGGTAAGCACCTCATCAAAACGGTGCCATGCGCGCCTGTCAACGAGGTGACCCCAAAGGGATAAAAGCTGGTTGACTTCAACGATGTCACTGATGGACGGCTTCATAGATGATTTTCCGTGGTGAATGATGGGCTGGTAAACGTTGAGATGAGCGGTTCTGAATTTATTGATACTGATATCAGTATTAAAGGGTCTCTTGGTTACTAACCGACGATCGACCCTCTGCCAAAAAAGCCAATATTACAGACCTGCCTTACGCCAAACCCTATCGAAGATTATTGACCAGATCAAATTAACTGGTATATAAATTTAACAGGAATTTCAGCAGACAGAAAAATGCTGATACGCCCTGTCTGACGACAGCTCATAAAAATAAAAATGAAAGGGAGACGTCTTGTGAAGCGCCTGCTGTATCCGGCCATCGAGCTGATGAATCGCCTGAGCTTTGGTATGAAGTTCAGCCTGATCAGTATTCTGTTTTTCGTACCCATGCTGGTGATCAGTTTTTACCTGGTCCGCGATTCTTACGCTGAGTTCCTGAGCACTCGTGTTGAACTGCAAAGTCTCGACCTGCTGAGTGCCAGCCTGACCTTGCGCAGAGACCTGGAAACCCTGGGCAATCTGGTCGAAATCAATGCAAATCTGGGGCAGTTGGGCAAGGCCGGTGATATTGAATCGAAAATCAGTAGCCTCGAACAGACCATTTTGAATCACCTGCAAGGCCTGACGGCGGTCAGCGTCGATCCGGAGCAAATCGCCACCTTTAATGGCAAACGCGACGAAATGGTTGCGGCGTTTCAGGCGCAGCAGGTCGATAAGTCCTTGCTGAGTAGAAGTACGCAGATCGAAAAGCTGCTCGGTAGTGCGCAGATATTGAGCAAGATCATCGCCAGCCAGGCCAGGCTCAACCAAGACAGCAAGAGCGAAGTGCGCCAGATGAGTGATTTGATTACCAGTGCTACGCCACTTATCACTCAGACCATCGGCAAAGGCCGGGCGATGGGGGCCTCCTCTTTAGGTCAGGGCTTTCTCCTTTCGTCAGCCAGCAGCCGTTTCGATGAACTGCTCCAGCAACTAGAGAAGCTACAAGGCGAATATGATTTGAGATTGCAGGATGCTTTGGGGGCTAGCAAGTCCGCCCGTGACGCCCTGAATCAACTGGCCAGCGGCAGCCAGGCGACACTCAAGCAGAGCACTGGATTGTTCGAAAAACAGGTGGTCATGGCCGACACTCTGGATACACCATGGCAAGCGTTTTATGACCAAGTCACAGGTTTGATGGAGAAAACCTACCAACTGAATGATGCAACCCTGGCCTTCCTCGACCAGGAGCTGCAGCAACGCCTGGAGCAGAATCGTCTGCATATGCTGCTACTGGTCGCCGCCCTGGTCAGCGTATTCCTGCTGATCGTCTACCTCTATGGTGGATTCTATGTCTCGACGCGCACCACCCTGAAAAGATTGGGTGAAGTGATGAACCAGGTCGCAGCCGGGGACATGACCGTGAGTTTCACCGCCCAGAGCCATGATGAACTGGGGGAATTGGGGCAGGTATTCAATGGCACAGTGGCGAAGATTCATGACCTGATCGAGCTGGTCAGCAAGACAGTCATCGAAGTCGAGCAGCAAGCGGCACAAGTGGAGTCAATTTCCGCGGTGAGCAATCAGGCCGTCGCCGGGCAGCGCCGCCAGATCGAGCAAGTTGCCACGGCCATGAACCAGATGGCAGCCACCGCACAGGAAGTGGCGCGTAGCGCTGGCGCAGCGGTCAGCAGCGCCCACAGTGTCAATGAAGAAACGGTCAGTGGACGCGGGCTGGTGCAGTCCCAGCAAGGCAGTATTGCCCAGCTGGCCTGCGAGATAGATCAGTCAGTATTGGTGATCAATCAACTGGCCAGCGATAGCCAGTCCATCAGCCTTGTGCTCGAGGTGATCAAGAATATTGCCGAGCAAACCAATCTACTGGCGCTGAATGCGGCGATCGAGGCCGCCCGCGCGGGTGAGCAGGGTCGTGGTTTCGCTGTAGTGGCTGATGAGGTGCGAACACTGGCCAAGCGTACTCGGCAGTCCACGGAAGAAATCGAGCAGATGATTTCCAGGATTCAGGGTGGTGTGGGCGCGGCAGTGAAGGCCATGAACGTCAGCCATCAGATGGCCAACGGCACAGTCAGCCAGTCGGAGAAAGTCCAGCAGGCCCTGGAGAATATTCTTGGCGCGATGGGGATGATCGTCGATCAGAACCAGCAAATCGCCGCGGCAGTAAAGCAGCAGACGGCCGTGGCCCATGATATCGATCAGAACATCGTGGAGATCAACCGTGCTGGCGAACGTACCGCCGAAGGTACTTGTCAGACTGAACATGCCAGTCGACAACTCTCATCGCAGGTGCTCCAGCTCAAACAACTGATCAGCGCGTTTCGCATCTGAAAAACTTCACCGACAGCGCTAGCCTATCGCCTGGTTGAACAGTTCACGGGCATTTTCCAGGTCGGTGATCCCTGGTTAGGCATGCGCTCTGTGGGGCGGCACTTTCATCCATTGGTGACAAGCCTACACAGCAGGAAGCGCTGGCTTATGGCATCAGCAGCGCTTCATGGATCTCAATGGAAGGTATCCCGCCATCCCTGCGCTTGCCTGCAAGCCAAACCCTCATTTTGCTCACATCGAAAATCTGCCCCTGCTCCATCAAGGTTAATACGAGGGCATCAGAAACCCGGTAATGCCCACAGGATGGACAGTCTCGTTCCTCCCAATCACCATCACACATAATGCGCTCGGCGGGTCCTGCACAAATTAGACAGATCATGGGCGCCCCCTTCTTTTTTCAACAATCTGTGCCCGATCCGTCATCGTCGCACCCTCCTCCCCATCCAAAAGCTGTTGCCTATCCAAATTGCAGTGTTTTGAATCAATCAGCCACACACATGCTGGCATTGGTACCTGACTCCAGACAGAGGGGCGACATGCCGTTGAGGCACGCGACAAGATTCGCAAGCGGAGCAGATTGCTCGACTGGCTCGATGAAGATTATTGTGGACGCCTTCAGCCGAAGCGCTGAGATGAGAAGGGTATATTGCTGCGCCATGGAGGTACTGATCCCAGGCCATCAGGCGCACCCCGCTCACCGGGTTGATACGTCTCACTAGCTCCTGGGCAATGGGCTCGCAAGGCGTTACAGCCTCCTCCACCGCAGACTCGGATGCGTCAGGAGGAAGGCCGAAACTCTACTCTGATTGATCACACTTCCTGATTGTCAAACCGTTACAGAACCTTATATCCAATGCGGCGACGGGGGCTTTAACTGGATTGGACCTACTGGCCGGACGCGCCGCAACAAAAAATATGACAGCGCTGGAATCAGCACTAAAGCCCCGATCATGTTCCAGACGAACATGAACGCTAACAAAAGCCCCATATCAGCCTGAAACTTGATCGGAGACCACATCCAGGTAATCACCCCTGCAGCCATTGTTATACCAATTAACGCAACCACTCTCCCGGTAAAGCCTACAGCTGCACCATACGCCTGCGCCAGGGTTGCACCTTGACGCTGCATGACGAGTTGCACGCTAAGAAGGTAGAGGGCGTAGTCGACGCCAACCCCAACACCGAGTGCATGCACGGGTAGCGTCGCCACTTTCAAACCGATACCGGCCTTGACCATCAACGCCTCACAAACCACTGCGGTAATAAGCAGCGGAATGAGTGCGACGATCACTGCTCGCCAGTTGCGGAATGTGACAAAACATAGCAACGCCACGGCGCTATAGAGCAATAACAGCATTTCGCTATGCGCTTTGCGCACTACTGTATTGGTAACAGCCTCGACGCCGGCGGTACCTGCTATTGGCAGGAACTGTATTTTGTCGGAGTCATGTGCCCGCGCGAAGTCTTCGACGATTTTCAGCATACGGGCCAGTGTTTCAGCCTTATGGTTCGTCAGATAGGCAATAACCGGCATAACCGAGTAATCGGCATTTACCAACTCAAGACCGCGTTGCGTATAGATGTTGTAGACCGCCACGCCAGCGTTGCTATTACGTGGAATGGTGAGCCATTTAGGATTGGCTTCAAACTGGCCCATGTTGACGAACGGGACATCCGCTGCAATCGAGGACACACCCTGCACGTCCGGGTCTTGTTGCAACAGCCAGCCGAGACGATCCATTTCTACGAGAGTGCTGTACTCCTGACCACCGTTCTTTGATGTTTTGACTATCACTGCAAACTGGTCGCTCGATAAACCAAAGTTTCGGTTCACGAAGTCGACATCCCGGTTGTAAATCGAGTCGGGCCATAGCTCGGGGGCTCCCGCATCTAAATCCCCAACCTTCAAGTCGCGACTGATCAGCCAGCTTGAACCGGCCAGCACCGCCGCTACCACAAGGGCCGCTATAGCCCAGCGCCGCTCGGTGAAGCGAGTGAGGGTGGCCAACCCCAACCCTTTCAAGCCTTGTCCAGACGCTTGCTCTGAATCCAGAGCCAGGCGGCGCATCGCTGCATGGTGATTCACACCGATGTAGGAGAAGGCAACAGGGATCAACACCAACTTGGTTAAAATCAATATCGTTACGCCAACACTGGTGATAAAGGCCATCTCCCGAATGACCGGAATATCCACCACCATCAGCACTGCAAAGCCCAGGATATTGGTCAACAACGCAGTCAGGCCGGCCAGAAACAGGCGGCGAAACGTATAACGCGCCGCAACGTATCGGTGCGTACCGCGAGCAACGTCCTGGGCGATCCCGTTCATCTTCTGTGCGCCATGACTGATGCCAATGGCAAAGATCAAAAACGGCACCAGAATCGAATAAGGATTCAACTCGCGCCCGAGCAACCCAATCAATCCCAACAGCCAGACCACGCCAAGCACCGATACCCCGACGAGTACGAAAGTGCTGCGCAGACAGCGACTATAGGAATAGATGATCACCCCGGCGATGGCCACCGCAGCCCCGAAAAACACCATGACCTTATAGAGGCCCTGGATAAGTTCGACCATCAGCACGGAGAAGCCAACTGCATGAATCTTGATTTTGTCGGTCTGAAGTGCAAGCAAAGCCTGAATCCCCGTCCGACCAAATTCCTCATAGTTGAGCGGCTCTCCGGTGTCAGGATCATAGTCCAGCATCGGTATCACAATCATGCTCGACTTAAGGTCAGGTGACACGAGTTGGCCAACGAGGTTGGCACGCTGCACGTTGAGCCGAAGTTTCTCGATCATCAAGGGTGAGCCGTCGAAACCATCCGGCATCACCGGTCCACCGGCATAGCCTTCCGCAATCACATCTGTCCAACGTACCGTAGGTAACCAAAGCGACTTTACCCAGCCGCGGTTGACGCCCTTGGTGACCATGGCTTGATCTGTCACCTTGGCCAACACTTCCAGGTAGGCCGGATCAAAGATATCGCCATCGGTGTTCTCCACGGAGATGCGCACGGTATTGCCCAGCGCACTCAGATCCCGCAGGTGAGCCAGGTAGTTCTGCATGTAGGGATGCGACTGGGGAAGCATCTGTTCATAACTGGCATTCACACGCAAATGCAGTGCCTGCCAGCCGAGCAAGATCGAGATCACGAGGCAAAGCAGCAGCACCGGAATGCGATTGTTAAAGATCAGTCGCTCAAGCCAATTTCCTGACTGAGTGTCAAAGTCTTCAATCCGCTTCACCACAGGCATAGCATTGAGGTTTATATCGGCAGTCATGTCTGTAAAGGCCTATTCAAGGAGTAACGCTGCTAAGCGCGCGCACGCCGCCAAGACCGGCCAAGACCAAGGTCTTGCCACCAGCATCGACAACTCCGGTATACGGTCGCGCAGCGCCTATGTGCCACGCGGAAAAATTGCGGCCGTTGTCGTCGCTGACCCACAGACCGGCACCGCCATCAACCAGCACTACCCGCCCGTCGACAAGCACAGCGCCCCCTGTCACCGAAGACGAACCAAGGCCGGATGATTGATCCCACGTTTTGCCACCATCGCGCGACACAATGGCCCGACCCAGCAGACCATAAGCCAACACAAAGTCTGGCGTGCCGATCACACCAAACAGGCTTCCGCCTTCCGGTGGCTGAGTGCTGATGAAGCGCCCACTGGCAGAGTCCAGCTTCAACAACAAGCCTTGATCGCCGGCGATCCAAAACTCCGATCCTATGGAACGAATCGCATAAAGATGCCCAGCACCAGGGTTGTCGACCAGATGCAGCCAAGGTGTCCACGTCGCTCCGGCGTCCGTGGTGTGCAGCACCAGCCCCCATGCGCCAACAATGAATCCTTCATTTGCATCGCTGAACCAGACATCAAGGAAGGGCCGGGCCCCCTGCTCCTTCACAAAGCGCCGGGACTCTGCGAGCGCAGCCTGCATGCGGGGATCGTCAGCGGGCTGCGCCGCATAATAATCGAGCATGAGTTGCGCCGCGCGCCGCCCCTCCAGCACCAACTGCCAGGTACTCCCGGCGTCAATGCTTTTGAGCACAACGCCGTCATGACCCGTGGCCCAACCGACCTGCGGAGTCGGAAACTGGACGCTGACCAAATCCACACTCACCGGCACTTGTGCCTGCGTCCACTCCAGACCCTGGTTATCCGAATACACGATATGGCCCCGAACGCCGACCCCGACGATTCGAGTTCCGGCGGTAGCCACCGCGATTATCGGAGCTGCCGCGGCCAAGCGACTGCTCACTGCAGGAACCTGTACTGGCTCGAGCACCGTCTGCCCACCGCTCGCGGCACCCAGCGGCAACACAAATACCCACAGAGCACACCACACGAAGGTCGGAAACTTCCTCGTCAGCCAGGAGACAATTCCTGCGCCTTTCGGCCCTGCCATCGATTGGCACGCTATCGTGCATTCACCCATCATGGTTAACGGACTCCTCGCGCAGCGATTGCATCAGGAGACCAGTCACCCTTGCTCCAGGTATCCGCCGCCATAGGCCCTTTCAATCCTGCCTTGATCGGTCCGTTGCTCGGCATGCCGCACATGACATAGACGTTGTTGGAAAGGTCATAAACCAGCCATGGGATCGCATACGGAATAACTTTGTCATAGAGCTGGATCGACATGGTCAGGTTGACCCGCAGCAACTTGCCGGCGTTGTCGTATTGATCGGACATACCAGCGCCCGCATTGTCCTCATCCCAGTAGAAAACCCGCTTCGAATAGAGATGGCGCTTGCCTGGCAACAAGGTGGCTTCTACTACCCAAACACGGTGCAATTCCCAGCGCATATACTCGGGGTTCACAAACTTGGGTGATCCAACAGCCTCCATCCCTTTCTCAAAACTATTGGACTGCAACGCCCCATAAAGCTTGTAGAGGTTATAGGGGATATACACCTCTTTCTTGCCAATCAGCTTGAAGTCGTAACGGTCCATACGCCCCGAAAACACCCCAACATCATCCAGCGTGACCATACCGGCACCTGCTGGAAACGGGGTGTCATAAGCCAGCTCCGGAGCCACTTTGACTCGACGTTGCCCAGGCACATACTGCCAGGCACGGCGATCACCGGTGGTGAAGTCAAGCGGATCGAGAATCACGAACTGTTGCCCTGCCAGCGCCGCAGGTTCTAGCGCACTGGTGTTTTGCTTGAGGTAATAGGTGCTTCGATCCGGATTCTCTGGCTGATAGTAAGGATACTCGTAGCGCATTTCCGAGTTCCCGGTACTGGTCTTGCGACCGGACTGGTCAACGTAGAAATTGCTGGAGGTGAACTCCGCAACATCGCCCCCGTAAGCCAGAAGGTGGTTCCACATCACCTCGTGGCCAGTTTTGGGTATTGGGAATGGTGTCCCCCCTTCGGCGCCAGTGATACCAACGCCGTTACCAGTCGTCTGCGTGCGTGTGGCGTTCTTGACGGATGCATCGAGCACCGTTTGTGGCATTGCCACGGACCGGCGAGTCGGATAAACGTCCATTTTATAGTCGGGATAACGTGTGAGCAGCGCCTTCTGGCCCTCGGTCAGCTTGTCGGCGTATTGCGCCATGTTCTTGGAAGTGATCGAGAACAGTGGTTTATCGTCTTTATACGGATCTGGATAAATCCCACTGCCCTCCTTAAATTCCGCAGGCGACTTTTTCAGGCCGCCGGTATAGGCAGGGATGCTGCCATCCTTGTTACCTGCTACCTCCGCGCCCCACGGCGTGAGTGCGCTGCCAAGTTGTTTGGCTTCATCAGCCGGCACAGCCGCTTGGGCAACGCTTGCGGATGCAATCCACAGCCCCCAGGCGAACGGTAAAATGAACTTTTTCATATCAATACCTCCTCTGCGACTCAGAATGTGGTTTTCAGGGTGAGTGAAACCCAGCCACGATCGTCGAAGGTGTTACCGACGCCATTGACTGAACTCACCGCTGGCAAACCATTGACAACACCTTCCTTGGTCTTAAGCAGATAACCGTTGTACTGAAGGCTGACGCTGTACTTGCTGCGCACGTCCGCGGTCAGGCCGATGCTGTAAGAGCCTGCCCCCTGATTGCCCCCGAAAGGCACCGGTGAATTCCCCTTCAAACCCGTCTGCAGAAACAGCGGTGCCTTGAGATCGATACCGGGAAAAACCTGGTACCACGTCGGCGTAAAGGCCAGTGCCAATCCCCAGGCGTCACGTGTTGCGCAACCGTCCCATTTGTCGTTGGTCGGGCAACCGCCATAGCCAACGCCGCTGAAGTTTTCTTTGTTACTCGTCACTTTTTGCAGTCGACTGTAGGTCAGCTCGGCCACGTAGCTGGCGCTGTCGAAAGCGGCATTGCCGGGCATCAGCCCCAATACGTTAACCAGGGCGTGAAAAGTGTCACCACGTGGCTCATCGCCAACCAGCGTTGAACCGCCGTTGAGCAAGCCAGTGTCCATGCGGTAAACCATTTCGGCCCCCACACTCAGACCGCCAACTTCCTTACTGAGGCTGACCCCTACAAGCTTCGCTTTTCGCAGGTAAGACAACCGCAAATCAGTTGGAAGGCCCGACTCCTGGAAGCCACCTAACACGTACTGCGGGAAGCGATCGGTATACTCGCGGTAGTAGAACCCGAGTGCACCGTCCAACACCTCGGGACGCCAGGTTGCCTTGACGCCCCAGTCGCCACTGTTCTTGGGCCGGTCTTGTACACCTAGAAAAGGAACTGGAGCGATTGAGCCGGCAGGCAGGCCGAACGCGGATGCAGTCGCCCCCGCCGCGGCAGGATTGACCACATAGGTATTGCCGCCCAATGAGGAAAAGTCGACCGCGCCCAAATAGGTCCCGCCATCAGGTAACCTCGACGGATCCCATTCGAAGAAGTACTGCCCACCCACACTGAAATTGTCAGCCAATTGGGCTTCGCCAGAGATTTGGTTCTGCGGCAAGTAAAGTTCTTTTGCCTCTATACCCGGTGTGGTGGCGAGCTTGCGAAGATCCACCGGCCCCTGGGAGTAAGAAACGCCATGCACGAATGAGAAAATCGATTCACCCCAATAGAGGTTATGACGACCCAATCGCCCATCCACTGGCACGCTCCCAACATCGAAACGGCCAAACACAAACGCATCGAGAAGCTCCCCGGACGGGCCGCGATTCCAACGTTTGGTGTATGAGGAATACCGAGCGTTCGGATAGGCTGTACTGGTATTCCCTTGGCCTGGCACCGAGAACGCCGAGTTGGACTTCACATCGGTATCCCTGTAGGCGTCGTCGTACCAACCAGCTGCACTGACGCGCCCGCCATACCGTTTTTTGTACTTGAAGTCGAATTCACTCAACACATCGATACGATTTGTGACCACGTCACCTCGATCGAACTTTGAATCGGAATCGTCGTAGCTCGCGTTGTTAAGTAGCTTCTGGTCCTGCTTTTGAGCCCGCATGCCCACGTTGTAACGAAGGGTGTTATCCCACCGGGCAGTCCAGTCGGGATCTTCAAGATTCAGCTGAAACGCCGATGCGGCAAACGGCAGCCCGCAGCATGCCAACACTGAGATCGTCTGTTTGACGTACCTACCGCAGTAGGCCGAACCTTTTTTTCGAGCCATCGTTGCCACCCTCTTATTATTTTTCTTATCTCAAAGGACCGATCGGATTCCCAACGGTCAATCGCCGCTATAAAAACCGTTCGGGATTAGCGGGCCGCAGCTACAGGGCCCGCTTCGCACCAGTGCAAAGCTTGTGATACGTAAGACCAGGCACTCGAGAAACCGGCGACCCTCGCCCGTGCAACGGAGAAGGATTGGTCTCGGGGCTTAATGCGGATGAAGGAACTCTGCTGAGCAGGGGATCCCGCTACAGCAGGCGCGTGCTGCGCGATGGACAATAGAAAGAGATTGGCGTTGCTGCGCGACCACGCGGTCACGGGATAGGCAATTTTGACGTGTGTAACAGGTTTACGCACGGCTACATGGCACTTCACGAATAGAGTCACTTTTCGCCTCCATCTTATTTTTATTATGAGCAGCACATCAGCGTCTGCTAACCAGCGCATGACATTGCATAGAGACAAGCTAGATCTATTTTTTAGGGATGTCAATATTATCTAGGCAAGGCATTCATCGAGTTCATCTTGAAATGATTCATCACAAGGTAAAAATTTGGATCCAGCTCGCTGAACACCACATAACTAGCCTAAACCAGGCGTAATGGAGTCATTCCTCCACCTCGACATTATTTAGTTGATACCCCAGTCAAATAAACTCAATTTCAGGATGCTGACTTCCAGTAAACGCCGGCTCAAATCCTCATCCTTGGTTGAAGGAAATCGAGGCAATCTCGATGCACCCAACGAGCGGGATACCTCCCGCAAAAAAAACTCAGGCTCATAGGAAAAACCCAACCTGGAATTGGACCCGTTTGCGTAACGTGAGGGACGAAGTCGACATCCACACCCGTCCACCACTACGAGTAGCGGTAAACGGACGGGGAGATTATTTCGACCGAAACCGCGCACATTGCACGGCATGAAACGTTATGCGCGCCTGAATTGGCATCACTGGGTAAGCAATCGGACGGCCGCCCGATTACTAGGTGACTTTGGCAAGAAACCTGGGCTCGTGCTGTTTGGACACGCTGACGACTCTATGGCGGCCGCCGATTAAACGGCTACTGGAATCAAAAAGACAAAGGATCGCCAATCTCGAATATTTGGAATTTTCGATGGGTAATCCAGCCTGCAGCCTCACTCGATCGCCACTGCGCCATATGGGATGACGCCGAGTGTTCATCGAATGCAGCTTTGCTCAACCAGGTTTCCTTGACCCGAATAAGCCCAGGATCAAGGACATCCTCAGCATACGTATAGTCCAGGCACCCAGCCTCCTCCCGACTTGCTGCAATCACCTGCTCCATTGCAGGCTTTGCTGCCTGGACCCTGCCGACCGGCAAACGGACCTCGCCAACTATCAGCAACATCGTATTCTCCTTTACCAAGGGATCGGACCTACCCACGTTCAGTGGTAGACACTCTGATTTCAGATGACTTAATGGACGATGCTTCCTGATTGCTGCTCGGTCACATCCTCGGATGCCGCCAGAGAGGCGCGCCATTCTTGGCGATAGCGGTCCATAAAATGAGGGAACTCATTGTTCAAGCGCTGCTCATCCACCCGTCCGGTGCGCTTCATGTAGTCAAAAACAAGCGCTATCGGACTGAGATCGAGCTTCGACACGACATGCTCATACCATGTAAAGCTTTTTTCCGCCGCACTGACCAGTTTCTGTTTTGCGGGCTCGCGCTCTTTACGGAAGGCTGCGAGTGCCGAAGCAACGTCCGCATTACTCTCCAGCGAGGAGACCAGAGCAATGGCATCCTCCATAGCGATACGAGTACCGGAACCGATGCTGGGATGCGCACTATGCAGAGCATCGCCGATCAACACCTTATTACCGACCGACCAGTTACGTACCCGGGTGACAGGGAGGCTATGCCACATTGACTTGTTGCAGATCAGCGACAACCCCTTCAACTCCTTCGCGAACATTTTCTCGGTAAACCGTGCACTTTCCTGTTCGGTCATCTGGCTAAGACCGGATCTCTCCCAAGTCTCGGCATCGCACTCCGCGACAAACGTGCTCATCTTTTCCGTATAGGAATAGCCCACCGCCCAGAAATGCCCCAGCTCGGTCGTCTTGAAGCTGAGAACCGGATAAGGAAATGCGGCTTCGGTGCCATACCACGCAAGCTTGTTGGTTAACGAATAGGTGGTTGCTCCGAAATCCTCCAAAAAGCCATTGCGAAGTGCCGAGTTGACGCCATCACCACCGACAATCAAGTCGGCTTCGGGCAAATCTCGCGCCTCCATCCGACTCCCGTAGTTGACAATCACACCTGCACGCTCAGCACAATCCTGAAGGATCTGCAGCAACCGTAAGCGCGCAATCGCCGCACCGTAACCACCGCCCTCGATAAAGATCTCCTCGCCCTTGTGCATCACCACGCGGTGCCGCGAGATAAAGCAGGACCGCATGATCTCTTCATAAGACTCCAGGTCAGCCTGCTTCATGCGATCCATGCCTCGGTCGGCCAGCACGATGCCGAAACCATAGGTAGCGTCGCGAGGATTCTGCTCATAAACCGTCACATCCGCACCGAGTCTTTTACGAGCCAGAAGCGCGAAATACAGCCCGGATGGACCACCTCCATAGACCACGATCTTCATGACTCCGATACCTCATTTACGATGCGCATAGTGTCGCGTCCATACTCCAGGATGCGACCACAAAAGCCGCCTGTTAGAGCACTGTTCCAGAGCGCCGGACCTAGTCCGAGTGCCCGGCGCTCAAAGTGGATCTGATCAGCCGACTCGATCCGCCAATATCCATTCTCAGGCTCACGCACGGTGCAATTTCCGACCTTAAGTGCTCCGTTGATTAGCGGCATGAATTCAGGAATGTCCGGCACGAAGATTCTGACCATTATTCGGCTCTCTCCATTTGTGCATCGAGCATGGCGCCCTTGGCCTTCCAGACACTTTCGATTTCCTTCAACCGCCCCCCCAGACCCGTGCACTCCGCTTCAACCGCGATAGCCGCTGCGAGCGTCAGTTCTGCGTCCGAAATATCGAGCGACTGGAAGGGTCGAACCGGTCGTCCGATCTCGAGGTAATAGCCGTTCGGATCACGAAAATAGATCGACTCCACCACTTCGTGCTCAATCTGGTACAAAACATCCACGCCTCGAGACTCGAGCAATCGGCGCCACGCCATTAGCTCCTCTCGCGTCTCCACTCGCCAAGCGGTATGGATTGCATCATTGTCATATTCCGGGCGGTGAACGAGATGATCGGGTTGCTCGTCCCCCAGATAGTAGAAAAATGCGATGGTGCTGCCATTACCGCTGTCAAAGAAAAAATGCAGAAAGTCGGGATGCTCCGATGGCCCCCAGCCTCGTGCCGAAACACAATGGAGAAGCGGCAGCCCAATAACATCGCGATAAAATTCGAGTGTCTCCCGCAGCTTCCAGGTGGGTCGGGCGGTATGATGGACACCATTGAGTAGCAGTTGCGTAGTCATGGCATTTCCTGTCTGGCTAACTAGTTAGTAACCACGTCGGGCTGTTCGAGCCGTTTCGCGATGTCTATTCGCAACGCAGCCTTGTCGAGCTTTCCGACCTTGGTAAGCGGGAGCGCGTCGATCGTCACGACTCGTTCAGGCCATTTGAACTTGGCCAGGCCCAGCGCCTCCATGTGCCCCTGGAAATCGCTGACGCTTGGTGCCTGATGTCCACTTCGGAGCACGACATAAACGCAGACCCGCTCACCCAGGATGGGGTCAGGCATTCCCACGACAGCGCATCCCGCAACTGCGACATGAGTTGAAACTGCGAGCTCGACCTCCTCACAGTTGATTTTCTCGCTTCCGCGATCGACAACATCCTTGAGCCGCCCGGCAAAGGCGTAATAGTGCTTGCCGTCGATAACACGGCGAACCAGCAAATCGCCTGGCTTGTAGAAACCATCGGGCGTGAATGCCTCTCGGTTTCGCTCGGGAGCATTGAAGTAACCCGATACCGTATATGGCCCACGGCAAATCATTTCACCGATCTCGCCATCGGCGACCTCGTCCATCGTCCCCGGCACAACAAGCCGTACTTCGTCAAAGCTGGAAAGAGGCCTGCCGACCGTCCAGTCGCGCGCCTCTTCAGAGTCATCAGGGCGACAGTACATATTCATGCCTTCGGACATTCCGAACATGGCGTAAGTTGGACGACCATATTTCTCCCGCAACATGCGGGCAGAATCAGCCGACCAGAACGCGCGCACATGCCCGAGCGCAGCAGGCTCAAGATCGAATGCAGCTTCAAGCCGCGGTAAAAGCGGGCGGATCACGCCGATATAGGTGGGTGGTGTGCGTTTGAAGGCGGCAGCCCAGGACTCTGGCGTCAGATCTTCAGGAATTACGAATGCAGCACCGGCTAACAGGACAGGCATGGTGAAACAAATCATGCAGGCGTTATGCATCATCGGCATCGGCATAAACATTACATCGTCGTGCCGATAGCCTATCGCCTCGATGGTCAGGGTCGCGTTAAGCAAATAGTCGTTCTGCATCCGGGGAATAACCTTGGGAACGCCGGTCGTGCCCCCCGACAACTGAAAGACGGCAACCTGATAAGCATCTCTAGGTACCGCCCTGACCGCAGCGTAGGCCTTCGCCGCATCGGTTTTAGCAATCAGATCTTCCATCCGAGTGACGCCATCGCGCGGCCGCCCTCGGAAGGAGATGACGTGGCGAACAGTCGGAATCTGCGGCTGCATCTTCAGCGCAAACGCCTCCAGATCGAACTTCACGTCATCGCCCTGCACGATGAACGCCTTCGCATCGACATGACGGCCGAGATAGGAGATCTCGCGCTCGCGATGGGCCGCCAGCGTGCAGGTGGGGATCAACCCGGCCTTAAGGCAGGAAATGAGTGCAATGATGAGGTCGGGCGAGTTATTCGCCTGAAATAGCACCCGATCAAGCGGCATGAGCCCCATGTCAAGCAGCGCGGCGGCAAACCGATCGGTTCGCTCATCAAACTCGGCGTAACTAATGATGCCATCGGTAGTACATAGGGCCGGCGCACCGGCATTGTCCGCGAACGAAGCCATCAGAGCTTCAATGAGACTGGTCTCGGACAGTTCACCGCTTTCGACATAAGTTCGCAGATGGTCAAGCGGCGGATAGACAACTCCGGGCAAGGGATCACGGACGCCGATCATGATAATGCCTCCTTGCGGGAAGGGCTTTTCAACTGAACCGCAGTGGCAGGAAAGCGTGGCGCGAGCCATTCAATCACATGCTCCGCTGCAACCTCCTGGCCATTGCGCTCGTCAAGACGCAGTGACTGACCATGATGGTTTCCGCGGATATCGATACGCTGCTTATCGCTGGTTGCAATGCTCGCAAAAATACTCGCGGCATCACCGGGAAAGACGCTGTTATCACCTGTGTAGTACACGACGAATGTGGGCTGATTGATCGAGTTGCCACACAATTCGAATGAGGCACGCGAGGTCAATGCAGACCATGTCGAAAGCCAGCTCTCCGGTGTACACACCCGCGCGAAACTAACGCTACCCATATTGGACACAGCAGGATTCGCCCCCCACACGCTGCCCCATCGGCGATCCGAAGAATCCAACGACAGGTCAAAGCAACGTAGGTCAGCATCGGTGCGCCAGACCGTGAACACACCAGAAAAGGCAGCTCTTAAGGCATCACCTCCGCGGCCATCGGCGATCTTCTTCTTCTCCGCCATACGACTGCCGATACTGCCGATAGCCGCCGCATCGATCCGAGCGATACGAGCACACTGCGCAGCGCGATATCGCTCAACGAATTCGTGGGGATAGTGAGCGCCGCCCGCTTTTCCATCGCTGTAGCCGTTTGCAACATTAAACGGATCAAGTGAAGCATCGACCGAAAAAGGATCGTTCTCATCGGTCAACGAGGGATCGATCATATTCATCAGCAATCGCCCCTGCCCCGGGTGCGGCGCGACGAAAACAAAGCCATCCGCGATAGGCATGGACGCTTCGGCCAACTTGGTCGGCCGCCCACCGGGCGTGTGGGCAACGCGCTGATCGCCACTGAGCTGTGACTGCTGATTATAGTAGGCAAAGAGACTTGCACCACCGGAGTTGCCGAGCATCACGATCTTCTCGAAACCCAACTCGCGTAGCTTATTCATACCCGAGGCGACGTCGTGCAGCGCCAGTTCGTGCTCCAGACGTATATCGTTTCCGGTCGAGCGCGGCGCTTGCACCCAGCACGCATAGCCCGCTGAAACCAGACCGGGTACCAGGTAATGCGAAACCAGTAGTTCGCGAGGATGCATGATGTATACGACGGTGCGCTCACCGCCACAGGCATGCAAGTACCCCATGACCGGTGCGCCGTCGAAGGTCACGCCTGGATAGACCACTGTACGCATATCACTTGGCAGTAACGCCGGATTCCAGGACGCACCGCGAAGCCCCGCTGTCACCTGCCGCTCGAGTGTCGGATTATCATTCTTCGTGCCGGTCATTCCTGCACCTTCTCAATCAAGTTCTATTATATTTATTATCTATCTTAATTTGCATACAGATAGCCTTTCCGTCGCACCCAAATGACCGGTATACACCCTCATACTCATTGACTGCCGGTGTCGTCACAGCAACCTGACGACTGGGCATTCCGATGAGCATCCACAGCCATTTAGCGCCACACACCATCAAACCTACCGAACTATAATTAATAGGTCAATCATTTTTATCCGATGCCTTTTCACCGACCGCCTCCACTGCAAGAGCCTGCCGCCTTGCTGACGGATAAGGCCCTTATAAACCGGGCACTTTCAACTTAATCGATCTATCGAATGTCGCTCTCAGATCAATCATCTATCGACTTTGAGATCCTCTAACAGGTCGATATTTATAATTTATTGACACCCCAATTAATCACACCTAAGCTCGAAACACGCACCCGACCACCACCGGCCGTGGCACGACGAACCTGAATTCAAATCCAACCAATCGAAATCACAGATAACCATGACAAAAAGTTCGTTTAACGCCCTGGTTCTGCGCCAGGACGAGAGCGGCACAGTGGCGACGATGGAACCCCTTTCCATTGACGACCTGCCAAACGGTGACGTGCGCATCGCGGTCGAATATTCGAGCCTCAATTACAAGGACGGACTCGCCATTACAGGGATGGGCAAGGTCGTACGCAGCTTCCCCATGGTCCCCGGAATCGACTTCGCCGGCACTGTTGAGGAATCAGCGTCGCCACTGTTCAATCCAGGCGACAAGGTCATCCTGACAGGCTGGGGTGTTGGCGAGACATGGTGGGGCGGCTTCGCCGAGAAGGCTTCGGTCAAAAGTGAATGGCTTGTCGCCTTACCCGCCGGAATGACAACTAAACAGGCTATGAGCTATGGCACCGCAGGACTTACGGCAGGGTTAGCAGTCAATGCCCTTGAGAACCATGAGGTCGATAGAAAGCGCGAGATTCTGGTCACCGGAGCCTCAGGCGGCGTCGGCAGCGTAGCAGTGCTCATGCTGGCGCAGCTTGGCTATCGCGTGGTGGCCTCAACGGGGCGTCCTGAGCAGGAAGCCTATCTCAAGGACCTGGGCGCAGAGAGCATTATCGCCCGCGATGTATTGGCCACCCTCTCCAAACCGTTGCTATCCGAACGCTGGGGTGGCGTGATCGACACGATAGGAAGCCACACTCTTGCATCTGCGATGGCAGGTGTATGTAACCGAGGCGCAGTTGCAGTTTGCGGACTTGCGGGAGGTACCGACCTGCCGACAACCATCTTGCCGCTCATCTTGCGCGGGATAACTGTTATCGGCATTGAGTCTGTGCGCTGCCCGATTGAGGATCGACAGCGCGTCTGGTCCCGTCTGGCCAGCCTGTTTCCGAATGGACTGCCCGACAGCCTGGTGCAGGAGGTTTCACTGGCGAATGTGCTATCCCCTGCGAAGTCCATTTTGCAAGGACAGGTGCGTGGTCGCATCGTGGTTCGGACTGGAGAGTGACACCCCATGAATGGTCCGCGAGATACAAGACCTCAGCCCTCAACCGGACAAAAGCCAGAACAACAATAACGTGCCGGACAGTCTTCTCGGACTGTTCCTGATGAAACCGCGACCCCTGACACGGAAAGAGAACTATGAGCTCACAATACGTCGTACCGGCCGAATCCGGATCTCGAATTAGATTGCTGATCGCACACAACTGCGCCACTGGAAAGGTGGCCGCCGAATGACCGCCCCCCGTACGTTAGTCCAAAAGGTCTGGGATGCTCATGTCGTCGCGGCGATGGGTGATGGTGCGGTGCTGCTCTACATCGACCGGCATCTGGTAAACGAGGTCACCAGCCCACAGGCGTTCGAGGGCCTGCGGCAGGCCGAACGGCGCGTGCGCCAGCCGGATGCAACCATTGCAGTAGCCGACCACAACGTACCCACAGAAGGCCGTGCCGGGGGCGTGGCGGCGATCGCCGAACCAGACAGTCGACTGCAGGTCGAAACGCTCGAACGAAATGTAGCCGCCTTCAATGTGCCTTATGTACCACTACTCAGTCGCCAGCAGGGCATCGTCCATATCATCGGACCGGAACTGGGCCTGACGCTACCGGGCACCACGATCGTATGCGGTGACAGCCACACCTCGACGCATGGTGCCTTCGGCGCACTTGCTTTCGGCATTGGCACATCAGAAGCCGAGCATGTGCTCGCTACCCAGACACTGATCCAGCAGCCGGCCAAATCAATGCTGATACGCATCGATGGGCACCTCCGCACCGGCGTCTCGGCGAAGGACCTGATTCTCGCTATCATCGGCCGGATCGGCACCGACGGCGCGACGGGTCATATCATCGAATATGCGGGCGAAGCGATCGAAGCGCTCGATATGGCTGGACGCATGACCGTTTGCAACATGTCTATCGAGGCCGGCGCTCGCGCAGGCATGATCGCCCCCGACGAAAAAACCTTCGCCTGGCTGCGAGACCTGCCATTAGCACCGCAAGGCGCCGCGTTCGAAGCAGCCAAAACCTATTGGCAGACGTTGCACTCCGATCCCGGCGCATCATTCGACCAGACCATCTCCCTTGATGCCACCGACATTGCACCGATGGTGACCTGGGGCACCAGCCCAGAAGCCGTCACCACCATCAATGGCCGAGTCCCCGACCCGGCGAATTGCACCGACCCTGACCGGCGGCGCCAAATGGAAACGATGCTCGCCTATATGGCGTTGACACCAGGCCTGACCTTGAAAGGTCTGCCCATCGATGTCGTATTCATCGGGAGCTGCACAAATGGGCGCATTGAGGATTTGCGCGCCGCCGCCGCGGTTGTCGATGGCAGGCGGGTGTCTGCGCACGTGCGCGCCCTGGTTGTGCCAGGCTCGGGCAAGGTGAAGGCACAGGCCGAGGCGGAAGGACTCGATCGACTGTTCACGGACGCCGGTTTTGAATGGCGAGATGCCGGCTGCTCAATGTGTCTGGGCATGAATCCCGACCGCCTCGCGCCGGGCGAGCGTTGCGCCTCCACCTCCAATCGCAACTTCGAGGGACGACAAGGTCCTGGTGGACGCACGCACTTGATGTCACCTGCCATGGCGGCTGCAGCAGCAATCGCCGGCCACATCGTTGACGCTCGGGAGTTTTCCTCATGAAACCGTTCCAACACATTGCCGGGGTGGCGGCTGCGCTGCCGCTGGCCAATATCGACACAGACAAGATTCTGCCCGCCCGCTTTCTCAAGACAATCCGCCGCGAGGGCCTGGCCGAAGGATTGTTCGCAGTGCTTCGCGAAGATCCGACATTCGTCTTGAATCGCGCCCCTTGGCTGGGAGCCGAAATCCTCGTGGCGCTCGATAATTTCGGCTGCGGCTCCAGTCGCGAACACGCGCCCTGGGCACTGCTCGATTTTGGAATTCGCTGCATCATCGCGCCTAGTTTCGCCGATATTTTCTATAACAATTGCTTCAAGAACGGCATCCTGCCGGTCGTACTCCCTCGCGACCAGGTCGACGCCCTGCTCGAGTCAGTCAGCGACCCTGAACTGGCGCGGACCGATATCGATCTGCTGGAACAGACTGTACAGCTGGCCGACGGACGCATCTTTCGCTTCGCCATCGACCCAGCGCGCAAGCGCGCCCTGCTCGAAGGTCTGGACGACATCGGCAACACTTTGACTTTCGAAGACAGGATTGCAGCATTCGAAGCGGCACGCCGAGAGAGCCAGCCGTGGCTCCCCACCATCCCTGCGGAGTTTTGATTGAGTCAGCCTGGGCGGTACTAAATTCATGCTAGCCGACGGACCGGGCCTTAATGAATCGCACCAGGTTGACGACGATGGCAAGCGCGGCGCAGATGACGGCCATTGCCACACCAGTCATTGGGCCGTCAGCGCCCGCCACGCTAAAAGCGATCGCCACCAGCGCACCGCCCAGGCTCTGGCCAAACACTCGAGTGACGGCCTGCAAGCCACCGGCAGCACCACTGCGAATACGTGGCGAGTTTGAAAGAATTGCACGACCATTGGCGGCCTGGAAGAAGCCGAAGCTCAGCCCCGCAACCAACATCCCGATCATGATGAGAAGATTGGACGAGCCTTGCGGCAAAGCCGCCACCCATGACAAGCCGGCCACCATGCCTAATGCCCCGCCCCCACCTAACAGAGCTGGCGAATATCTATCGGAGAACCGGCCTGCGATCGGTGCCACCAACACGGAACCCAACGGCCACGCCCCCATTAGCATGCCCACTTCCAGATACGAACGATGCAGCACTTCCTGGAAGTAGAACGGCAGAGCAACAAAAGCCGACATTTGTGCGGTGAGCGTAAAGGTGGCTGCGCCTACCGCATAGGCCACCGGCCGAATGCGCAGCAGATCAATGGGAACCAGCGGCGCCGGGTGGTGACGCACACGTCGATACAGCAGCAGCCCGGCGCAAGCTGAAATCGACAGCAGACTAAATGCATACGGGAGACTCTCACCCAGATACCCCACGCCACTGACAAACGCACCCAGCGTTACCATGCTGAGCAAGGCGCTAATCCCATCAAACGATGCCACACCGCAAGGCACATCAGGCAGATACCGCAGACCGAACATGGCCACGATACCGATTGGAACATTCACTGCAAAGATCCAGGGCCAAGTGCCTACCGCGAGAATAGCGGAGCCCACGGTGGGCCCCAGCACCGACATCACCCCCACCGTGAGCGCATTCCAGCTCAAGCCTCGCCCAAGCTTGTCCAGCGGATAGATATTACGCGTCAGACCGCCAACCAGACTCATCAGGCATGACGCACCTACCCCTTGAAAGATCCGTGCGCCGATGAGTGTGTTCAGCGAGTACGCCAGCGCGCACCCCAGTGACGCCAGGGTGAACAAAATCAGGCCGAAACCAAACATGCGACGAAAGCCAATTCGCTCAGCCATCGCCGAGAACGGCAACAACAGAACCACTAACGTGAGGTTGTAGGCGTTGATCACCCACACAGCGGACGCACTGGAGGCGTTCAATTCTGTGGCAATGGTAGGAAGCGCAACGTTGGCGATCATCGCATCCATCACCGCCAAACTGATCGCCGTGAGCAAGGTGGCAGCTGCCCATTGCCGACGCGGCGCGGGCAGTCCTTGAAATGCATCAATATCGATAGCTTCGCTGGTCAGATCTTGCGGACGATTCGTGCTCATGATCACTTCAGACCTCTGCGACATTCGTGTTTGCTTACGCTTTCGGAACCCCGAGCAGTTAGCCGAAGGCGCGTCAGGCGCAAGATTCGGAGCGCGTCAACGGTCTTGCCGAAGAGTGATCGAGCACAGTAGGAAGGTCGGCGAATGCATAGACGGGGACATGCTGCCCCCATCAGAGAAGACGGTAAAACTCATCCAACGTAACTTGCAGGCTTCCCGTCCTTTTGCTCGAAGGTCTAGCCTGCGACATTCAACATCCGCACTCCAGGTTCATACCGAGGATTTGCGACTTAGGGCTGGCCGCTTAATTGCGGCTGGTGCCTCGTTTGTAACGTGACCGTCCACCGGGAGCAAGGCATCGCCGAGATTCATACGATTAAGCGCAAGCTCGAGCGCATCGAACAACAAATTCAAACCAGCAGAGAATGTAGTTAACGCATTGAGCGTTGTATAACTTTCCCGAACGAAGTCAACGGTTGGAAACTCTTTCGGATCAAGGGCTGCAAGTTTATTGTCGAGAAACTCCTTATGCTCCCCCGGCCACCGGTGCCGTACAGTTGCATGCGCGTTACCGATGATGAAGTCCACGATAAGATGCGCATACATTGAGGTTCGCGCTGCATCGAACCCCATACCCCGCACAGTCGAAAGCATTTTCTCGAATACAATCACACCGTAATCAGTTTCACCCTCAGCAACTTCCTGGAACAACCGATACCGATTGTGCGAAATCACGTAGGCGGCCACGCCCGGATATCTGATATACGTCCGATACATGGCTTCGGCAGTGACTTCGATGTTGTGCCTCCAACCGCCCTGCTCTGGTGGCCAAGACGCCACCAACTCTTTATAGAACATGTTCATCACGCCAGAAGTGAGCGGATCGCGCCCCCCCAAATAATAGTGAATGAGGGCTGGCGTGACACCAAGCTCCTTCGCTACTTTGACGATAGAAACATCTTGCAAGGGAGCAGTTTTCGTCAACTGGAGAGCGACAGTGACGATCGTTTTTTTATCAAGGAAACTGGTGTCGGCACCTGTGGGGCGACCACGCCCGCGACCCGTTTTTGCCACGATCGCCTTTGTAGAAGCCGCCCGCAACTTTTTGGTTTCAGTCGCAGCCTGACTTTTCGTCTCTTCTGATGCTTTCCGCGCCATAATTAACATACTCCCACTGAATGGCTAATCGTTGCTCCCTCCCAGCGGCACAATCTTCCAACCGCGGGGGCTAAATATTACACCACGATTAATTATCCTGAGCCATCAATTAACGCAACCAAACAGCACGCTTCGCGCTCCACACAATGAAATGACAAGCTGAAAAACGTCGCTCATTGAGCAGCTGAAACATCGAAACCTTGCACTGGGACATACCGACCGAAAATTGGACCATCCGACGCATCACCATTGACGCATTGTTGGCATAGAGCACATCAATCAACAGCGTCTACCCCACCACTGGAAGTCGATCCATTAGCCAGCATGCGCCACATAAAGTCCTTGAAAAGGCTTTCTTCGTCTGCCGTGAAACCGCGCAAGTGCTGATCCAGCACGCGCCCCATGCTTGCTGGAATTCTCTTCGCGGTGTCCGACCCAGCCTCGGTCAGCTCGATCTTGATTACCCGACGATCTTCATTGCTGCGTAGACGGCGTAGCAGCCCTTTGGCTTCAAGCCGGTCGAGCGTGCGCGTCATGGCACCGGTATTCACATTGTTCAGCATGGCCAACTCACCAGCCGTGCCGGCACGCCCACTCCAAACCATGATGATCGGGCGCCACTGGCCGGCAGTCAGGCCCAGCGGCGCCATTTCCTGGTCCACCAGCCGGTTTAGCGAACTCAAGACCAACCTGACCAGGAAGTAGGCATTGTCACACCGCGTCCCACTGGCATCGCCCCAGTACGGAATGGACTGATCGTGAGAAAGGGAAAAAAGGAATTCGCTCATACCGACAACTTAGCTGCCGAAGCATTTATTATCAACTATATTAATTTATATTCCCTGCAACCATACCAGTAAAGACCGACCTCCTCCAAATAGATTGCATACCTGCAGCACATGCCAACTGAGAAAGCCCGGCCTTTCATCGAGAGTCCGGCCGCCGCAACCCTCATACTGGGAGGGGTCATTGACAGAGCAATATTAACTGTCATATAAATTTAAAAGTAGATCAGTGATCTTCACGTCCTTTAGATGCGGCGGGAATGATCAGGCCAGGCAGCAACCTTAATGGTCGCCTTGCATTTCAGGCATTTATCTTGACCGGAGCAGCTATGACGATCAGATCAGAATTTTTGATTTATGAGGGACCGGGCGGCCCGTTCGAGGGCGTCGTGGCCTGGGATGATTCGCTCCAGGGCAAACGACCAGGGGTACTCGTAGCACCCGGCTTTCTAGGGCAATCGCAATTCGAAACAGACAAGGCTATCGCGCTTGCCGGCTTGGGCTACGTTGGGTTTGCGATTGATATCTACGGCCGCGGGCGTCGCGGTGAAACGCTCGAGCAGGCAACGGAGCTTATGGGCGAACTCAACGATGATCGCCCAATGCTGCAACGACGCATGACCGCCGCGCTGTCCACATTACGAGGACTGGAGAGGGTCGACCCAGATAAAACTGGCGCAATTGGTTTTTGCCTCGGAGGTAAATGCGTGCTCGATTTGGCCCGCACAGGGAGCGATATTTCCGGCGTGGTCAGCTTCCACGGGGTGTTCGACCCACCTCCGTACGACACAGCTAAGCCTGTCTCGGCCAAGATCCTGGTGTTGCATGGTTGGGACGATCCCCTGGCCTCACCTGACGATGTTGCCGCACTCGCAACCGAGCTAAGTACAGCCCGCGCCGACTGGCAGATACATGCATACGGCGCAACCGCGCATGCATTCACAAATCCTAGCGTGAATTTGCCTGAACAAGGTATGGCGTACCAACCGGCTGCTGACCTTCGGTCGTGGACTGCCATGAAGTTTTTTTTCGAAGAGCTATTTTCGGCCAACGCCTGAACCCGCTCGGTTAAATAACAATAAGAGGAACAACAAATTATGGAATCCGTCTTTATCGTTTCAGGAGCGCGTACGGCTATAGGCAGTTTTGGAGGAAGCTTGAAAGATATTCCGCCGGCGCGCACCGGCGCACTGGTGATCGCCGAAGCCATCCGGCGTGCGATGCTGAACCCGAGCGACGTACAACATGTAGTGCTCGGCCAGGTTGTTCAGACCATTCCCCAGGACGCGTTTCTTGCCCGCGTCGCCGCCGTTCACGCAGGCATTCCCGTAGAAGCATCGGCACTGACGCTCAACAGGTTATGCGGATCAGGGGTGCAGGCCATTATTTCAGGCGCACAAATGATCGCCCTGGGCGAATGCGACATCGTAGTGGCTGGAGGTGCCGAATCGATGAGCCGCTCACCCCATCATGTGACGGCCGCACGTTTCGGCCAGAAGATGGGCGACATGACCATGACTGATGCGCTCATCGCGGTCCTCAGTGACCCCTTTGAAGGCTTTCATATGGGAATCACCGCCGAAAACATTGCACGGGACTATGGCATCACTCGCCAGGCACAGGACTTTGCTGCCGCCCAAAGCCACAAACGAGCAGCAGCAGCCCAGGCAGGAGGATATTTCACCAGCCAAATCCTCCCTGTCGAGGTCAAGGATCGGAACGGCACGCGCCTGTTTGATACCGATGAGCATGTTCGCCAAGACACAACTGTCGAGAGTCTTACAGCCCTTCGCCCCATATTCAAAAGCGACGGTACGGTGACGGCTGGAAACGCCTCCGGCATCAACGATGGCGCAGCAGCCGTTGTCCTTGCCTCTCAACGGGCCGTCGATGAACACAACCTCAAGCCGCTGGCAAAAATTCTTGGTTGGGGTCACGCAGGTGTCGAGCCGCACCTCATGGGCATCGGACCGGTCAAGGCGGTTCCTATTGCACTAGCCCGCTCTGGACTCACCCTCGATCAGATCGACGTTATCGAGTCCAACGAAGCATTTGCGGCGCAGGCTTGCGCCGTCGCGCAGACACTTGGGTTCGATCCGGAGAAGGTCAATCCAAACGGGTCCGGCATATCACTCGGGCACCCAGTCGGCGCCACTGGGGTAATTCTGACGGTCAAGGCATTATATGAATTGGCACGAACGGGCGGCCGCTATGGTTTGATCACCTTGTGTATTGGTGGTGGCCAAGGGATTGCGATGACAATCGAGCGAATGTGAGCGATGCAATATCTGCGTCGTGGTATGACGCCGGTTTACTTATTCGACACCACCACGTTGTCGAATAGCCCGTTTATGGCACCGCTCTGGAGGAATCATGTCGTACAAACTTCTGTCGTTTGCATCCGAAGAAAACAAGATAAGAGCCGGCCTGTTGATCGGGGATATCGTTCACGACGTCGAGCACCTCACAGGCAAAGCGCACTATGCGACGGTTCTCGGAATCCTTGAAGACTGGGAACATGCCGAGGCCATCCTTACCGCAGTCTCAGCCACAGCCCCCGCCGCCGCCGCCGAAGGTGTACCCCTGGCCTCCGTCACCCTGCATGCCCCGATTCTGTATCCCGGCCAGATTTTTGCGGCCGGAGCAAATTATCAGGATCATATAGATGAGATGGTCAGGCAAGGTGTGGTGGAAGCCGGACCGAATGCCAAGCAGGCTGGAGAGCGACCCTGGCATTTTATCAAAGCCTCGCGCAGTGGCGTCGTCGGGCCGGGCACTGTTCTTCCCCTACCCGCTCACTCGGCCAAAGTCGACTGGGAAATCGAGCTCGCGGTCGTTATCGGCAAAAAAGCCAAGAATGTACCGATTGAGAGCGCCATGGAATATGTTGCCGGTTACACAATCGTCAACGACCTGTCGGCGCGAGATTTTGTTTTCCGCAAGGGAACACCACCTGATTCGCCGTTTTACCATGACTGGATCGGGTCGAAGAACTTCGATGGCGCCTGTCCAATGGGCCCCTGGATCACCCCCGCGTCGGATATCCCCGACCCGATGAATCTGTCGATGAAACTGTGGGTGGACGAAGTCATCCGACAGGACTCCTCGACACGGCACATGATCTTCAACATCGCCGAACAGATCGCCGAGCTCTCTGCGCGTGTGACGCTAAATCCAGGTGATGTAATCATGACCGGAACACCCGACGGCGTCGGAATGGGCTGCAATATCTTTCTGAAGCCAGGCCAGCAGTTGCGCCTATGGATAGAGCACATTGGCGAGCTGCAGCACGGGTTTACCGCTTAATCAAATGTTGGCGACGTTTAATCGAGGCGTTCATGGGCCATTGAGATACGCCAGTGGCCTGCTGCATGACGCGACAGTGGTTTTTCAGCCTTGAAAAGGAACAACCAATGGACCGAAATACATTCACGCCAGAGCAGATTATCGAAGCCTCCGAAGCCCTGATCCACAGGCGCCCCATTATCGTACGACGGCAAGTACGATGGGGTGATTGCGATCCAGCTCAAGTGGTTTATACACCGCGATTTGCGGAGTATGCGGTTGCTGCCGCCGCCTTTTTTTTTGATGATGTGTTCGGCAAAGCTTTCATTGCAAGGCGGGCAGACAAGAGCTTCGGGTATCCGCTACGCGCACTGTCCTTCGAATTCGAGAAGAGTCTGACTCCGCACGAACTCTTCGATATGCGTGTGGAGGTTTCGGCCATCCGTTCCCGCACTTTCGAACTGACGATCACCGGATTGCGCCTCGATGGAGAAGTGGCGTTTCGGTGCCTCTTCGTTCCAATCTGCATTGCTGTTGATGAGCGCCGCGCCCTACCACTTCCGGCCGAAGTTCGGACGGCATTGGAAGAGTACATGGCTGAGTGCACCACAGCGTAAGTCAAGGCTGAACAACACTTCCCATCAAGCGGAATAGGTTGACGCCTTTTGCGTACAGCCCCCAGCCCCGGGGTTGTATAAAAACCTCCACAACCCAACAGACTGAGCAAAAAAAAGCGCGGCGCCCATATCTTGGGGCCGCGCAATATATGATCGGCTTTGGCGCCTCAAGGCACCGCAAGCACACAGTTACAACCGAACAAGGTGAAATCATTTTCAGTCGAGAGCGAGCGCGGCGAGTTTATCCTCGCCACGCATCTTCGATGCACTTTCAACAGAGTGCCTTAGAAGATTAGTCTCTCAACAAACAACCCATGGTTGATGACCTAATCGAGATAACCGCAACATCTGCGAGGCCGTCAAATCGACAGATCCTGCAGCATCAATGACCACGCCATAATCTTCGCGTGCGCTATCGACTGAGACATAGCCTTGCCGTACGTCGCGGGCCACTCGCTCAAGATCGCGTTTCAGCGGATCGCCATATCCGCCCCCACCCGAACTCAACACCCGAAGTGCATCCCCAGCACGCAAGTCCAGGTTCGCCTTCATGACTGACTGCCTTTCTGCGCCCTGCCACTCAACATAGGTCTCCGGCACGGCCGCGTCTTTGCCACCCAGGATCCCCCAGGGTGCACATCCGCTGCGCTCGAAATTGAGTTGAACTGAAGTGGGCGCCAGCGTCCTGATCAGCTTCTCCAGCCCGACACCACCACGATACTCACCGGCCCCTCCCGAATCAGGGCGAACCTCATAATGCTCGAATCGCAAGGGATAGAGCTGCTCAAGCGCTTCGATCGGCACATCCAGCGTATCGCCATGGGACATCGTCTTGTACGGGCCGGGACCATCATGTCCAGCCGATGCGCCCCACCCTCCGTGATTGCCGGTAATCGCCAGATAGAGCTCGCCGGTCTCCGGATGACGTCCTTCGAAAACATGCGCCCCGAAATTAGCGTGATGCCCTCCCGCTACATGGTGCGGCATCGCCGGCACCATCGCCCGCAGAATGGTGTCGATCACCGTTGGAAGAGGAGGACTGTACATGCTCATGGCAGCCTGTCCGTTCGCGCTCAGGAACTTTCCGTCCGGGATATCCACGTGCAGAGGGCGGTAGCTACCGTCGTTCGAAGGCTCGTGAGGCGCACAGAGAAACTTGAAGGCTATGCGCGCCGCCGTGGTCGCGCCACCGAAGCGCCCGGAGTTGATTGAGCCGGTCACCTGGTCAGCCACCCCAGAGAAATCGACGGTCATTTCATCGCCCGAGACGCGCACGATAACCTTAATCTCGACCGGTTTACCGAAGTCGTGACCATCATCGTCGAGGAAGGAGCTCGCCTCGTAAACGCCGTCAGGAATCGCGGTAATCGCTTCGCGCGCTGCCGCCTCCGATCGACTCCAGATGAGGTCGATCGCGCTACGGAATGTATTCAGTGTATGTTTTTCCACTAGCTCGCGAATCATGTCGCGACCCAGAAGACAGCCAGCGAGCTGCGATTCAATATCGCCCAGCAGCATTCGTGGAAAGCGGCTGTTTGACTCGATAATGCGGTAGACGTCCTCGACGCGCTTGCCTTCGGACCATAACTTGATGCTGCGGAACTGAATCCCTTCCTGGAAGATACTGGTGGTACCGATTGGAGCAGCGGAGCCTACCGCCCAACCACCAATGTCGAGCCAGTGCATGATGATCGCCATAAACCCGGCGAGCTGGCCATCGTCCATGAAGATCGGTGTATACATGATCACATTGTTGAGATGCTGACCTAGCGTCCCGGAATGGTTCGAGATGAGGACATCGCCCGGCTTGATACCCTCTCGACCATGAATAAGCAGGCCGTCCCGCACGCCCACGCCGAGGGCATCGGCAACGAACAACGGAATGCCACCGCCTGATTCAGAGATCAGTCGACCTTCCGGATCCACGATACCGACCGCGTAATCCTTATATTCATAGACAAGTGGGCTGTATGCCGTGCGCGTGATATTCAGTTCAATCTGCTTGGGGATCGACAGCAGACTGTGGCGAATGAATTCCGCCGTTATCGGGTTGATCGACGTAGCATTGGCAGCACTGGCCGCGTGATCACGCGGAAGCGATTCGGCCTGATTCATAGTGGGCTCCTTCAATTGAAACGGATATGGATTTCACCGAGCTGACCAACCTCAAATCGGTCATCGGGACCAACGACGGTGGTTGAGCCATATTCTTCGATGATCGCGGGACCAGTGGCAGAGAACCCAAGCTGAAGATTTCGACGCTGATAAATTGGCGTGCTGATGCGCCCACCGCGTTCGGCGAAATACACCGACCTTTCGCCACTCGGATTGGAATTGCCCTCCCCGACCGACGGACTGAGCTCCTCGAGTCGAGGACGCTTGATCGTCGCAGCCGCCGTCAGAACCAGGTTGACGATCTGTATCGGCGAGTTGACCTCGACGTGGCCATAGCGGCGTTTATAGATCGTCTCGAACGTCTCGCGAACGCTTGCCGTATCGGGATCGGTACCCACCGGAACGCGCACGGTGTGCTTCTGCCCTTTGAAGCTAAGCTCGACCTGACGTTCGAAGCGGATACTGGAGACGCCAAGATCACGCGCCATCTCGCCACCGACCCGTTGTTCCATTTCCTCGAAACCTGCAGTGAACAAAGGAACGGCGTCTTGATCCAGAGATTTGAGGAAGGTGCGCGTGTCATCGACACGAGCGTCGGCGAGGATCATGCCCAGTGCGGAGAAATTGCCTGGCTCCGGCGGAATGATCAGGTGCGGTACACCCAACTCCCGAGCAAGAGCGGCGGTATGCAGTGGCCCACCCCCGCCAAAGGCGATCATCGACAGGTCGCGCGGATCGATACCCCGCTCGACGGTAATCTGCTTGATTGCAGACGCCATCGTCAGCGCCCCTAGAGACAATATGCCTTGTGCGGTTTCATCCGTTCCGGCGTCGCCGGAAAAACCCAGTGCGGTGGCGACTTTCTCAATCGCACTTCGCGCTCCCGCCTCGTCGAGCGTCATCTCGCCACCCAGGAACGACGATGCGGCAATTCGACCGAGCACCAGATTGGCGTCAGTTATCGTCGGCTCGACACCGCCGCGGCCATAGCAAACTGGCCCCGGGGTAGAGCCGGCGCTGCGTGGACCGACATGCATACCGCCATGGCGATCGACAGACGCAATCGAACCACCGCCGGTACCCACTTCTACGATGTCCAGAACACCGCCACGGACCGGAAATCCTCGCTCATAACCACCCACGTAATACGGTGACTTGACCTCAAAGCGGCCATTTTCGAGCAGAGCACACTTCGCGGTGGTCCCTCCCATGTCAAACGCGATGACCCTTTCCAGACCCAAAGCCTCGGCGTATACACCCGCACCGATGCATCCTCCGACCGGCCCCGACTCGACGAGCATCACCGGCTGCTGCTGAGCTCGCTCGGCCGAGAAAACACCACCGTTCGATGCCATCAGGAAGAAGCTATCTTTGAAGCCTTCCAATGACAGTCGCTCATTCAGACGCTCGACATAGTCTTCGAGCTTTGGCCCAACATAAGCATTGGCCACAACGGTAGAGGTTCGCTCGTACTCGTACCACTCGCGGCTCAATTCGGTACCGGCGCTGACATAGACGTCGGGGAGAAACTTGCGCAATTGCTCGACGGCAATGCGTTCGTGCTCGTCATTGATGTAGGAGTTGAGAAAGGATACGGCAACCGATTCGACGCCGAGCTCGCGCAGACACGTCGCGAGGCTTTCCAGCTCCACCAGGTCAAGCGGTTGCAGGATCTCACCTGCAGCCGACATGCGCTCGTCGATGCCGAACCGCAGATCTCGCCCGATCAAAGACGCTTCGCGTGCAAAACGCAGGTCGAAAGGAACCGGTCTGTTGCCCCGGCCCAGCTCCATGACATCACGAAAGCCCTTGGTCGTCACCAGGGCAGTCTTGGCACCGTTACGTTGTACAAACGTGTTGATCACCAAGGTCGTACCGAATTTAACAGTTTCGGCCTTGGCAAGATCAATTCCGGCCTTCGTCACGCAGCTCATCAGCCCTTCCACGAGATCACCATAATTGGTGAGGCTCTTGGTGTAGATGACACGGCCGCTCTCGCTGTCGTAAGCAGCCAGATCGGTAAATGTTCCCCCCGTGTCGGCGGCCAATATATAACTCATTTCGCTTCTCCCTTATTGTTATGGCGAGCACTTGTCGCGCTGGCCGACAGGCACGCGAGAAGCCCCGCGCACAGACTATTTAGACTCGAGCCCATACGCGATCCCGCCCGGCATCTGCATATGATTTGTTGTAGTTTCGAAAATGCCATGATCATCGCTGGTCGCTCACTTTTTCGAGAAATGCCGAATCAACCAAGCGTATACAGGCACGTTCCTGGGCGATGGTTCCGCGCCGTGCCAATCGCCTGAGTTGCGTGCTGATGGTCATCCGAGTCTTGCCCGCGAATTGCGCCAAACGCGCCTGACTGACGTGAACATAGCCGTTGTCGTCAGCAAGCTTGAGCAGAAGCGCAGCGGTTTGTGCCGCACTGGTAGCAAAAGCACCACGCTCGATGTCACGCAACAAGGTCGCGGTCTTGCGGCTGATAACGTGCAAAAGTGCCGGTATCAGGTCCGGATGGGCGCGTATCGCAGCCATGAGACTGGAAGGAGATATCTCGCCAACGATACAATTGGAGTCCGCTATACAGACCAGGTCGCTGTCAAACCGGGTGCGCCCAATAGCTATTTGTTCACCGATAAGACTGCCCGGTCCGAGAAATCCCAGAAGATGCTCGCGTCCATCACGACCGCGCAAGATTGAACGGGCGCCCCCCTCAAGGATAATGATGATGACTGACTCGCCATCCTTACCTATGGTTGGGATCGGCGTACCTTCTGCGACCTCATGCCGACAGGCAATCGGGATCTGGCGCAGCCGTTCGGGAGAAACCACCCCCTCATTGCCATGTCCATCCACGACAGACGTCACCATTTCCTCAGACCAACGCGCCGGATTAGCCATGGACTGCCTCGCTCGATATCGCCCAAAGCCGTTGCGCCGCATCGAGATCCTGCGCATGCGTTCCAACGCCAGACGGCGGCGAAAACGTTGGAGTGCCAGCGATAGCACAATTTTCAAGATAAAGTCCGCCGCGCCCTTCGAGCTCCGGCGCAAGCGCCGCCCAGACCGTCGTCGCGGCGCCTTGTTGTGGGGTCTTTAGCATTGATCCCACGCGCGCCATCAACTCCGCTTCAGCTTTTTCATCCATATCTTTGAACAAGCCGGTTCGGATGACACCTGGCATCACCGAATAGGAGTTGATACCACGAGATTCGTAGCGATCGCTGATAGCAACGGCCGCCAGGGCCGTCGCTGTCTTGCTACGCCCGTAGGCTGCCGTCGGATCATAGGGTTGGGACAGGAAATTCCAGTCATCGAAGTCAAACGGCCAACGCAAATGCGCGCCCGACGAGAGTTGAATGACTCGTGAAGGCGCTCCAAGCTCAAGATTGGGACGCAGCAGCTGGAACAGCAGAAAATGACCGAGATGATTGATCCCGACGTTAACTTCAAAGCCGTCCGCTGTCCGCGCCAACGGCCCCGCCATAATCCCTGCATTGTTGATTAGAAGATTCAACGGGCGGTCGCCCCAAGCGGATGCGAAAGCACGAACGGACGCCAGATCTGCCAGATCGAGGAGCCCGGTACTGACTGCTGCCCGACCTAACTCCGAATTGATGGTCGCTGCTGCGAACTCACCTGTCGCTGGATTGCGCACGGCGATCATCACGTCAGCGCCCACACTGGCCAAGGCCCTTACTGTTTCAATGCCGATGCCTGCGGCACCACCCGTGACAATCGCAACAACGCCCGAAAGGTCACGACCACGCACGACATCTGCCGCTGTCGAACTGGTTCCGAACACTGCATTCGATTCCATCACATTCACCTTTTTATTTTTATTTAATGTGGCGTAGCGTTGACCCATGATTTACGCACGTCTCAACATGAACAATATTTACTACCCTGTCAATTTATGTGCGAAAATTAATTTTGTCAATTACGTCCCTCGCGCAGGAAAACGACCCATGCACACTTACCCGCTCAAGTCGCAATGGCTCGACCGGTTCTCAATTGACACCGTGAAACAATATCGACCCGATCGCCAGATAGTCTTGCCTGAAAAAGATCATGCCTTAGGCATCATCGAAGGATCAGTTCAAGTGGTTATGCTCTCGCCGGACGGCCGAGTACGCTCGCTGATGGTGTTGCACACTGGTTGCCTTTTTGGCGAACAATCGGCCTTGGGCGGGATCAGCATCACGACAAACCTCGTTGCTGTCGCGCTGACCAAGTGCACGATCGGCTATATTTCAGGGTCAAGCATCATTGCAGCAGTCAACCGTGATCCATCACTGATCCTGGAGCTCATGCAACACAGTGCAGAAAACACATCGCTTCTTTTGAGAGAGCTTGAACGGATTGCATTCAGCGACTCCCTCACTCTCATTGCGATAATCCTGATGGAGCACAGCGATCACAACGGCACCATCCCCCTCAGTCAGGAAAGACTGGCGCAGATCGCCGGAAAAACACGCGTCACTGTCGCCTCAGCCTTGCATAGACTGCAGGAAATGCAGGTCATTCGACTCGAGCGTTCTCGTATCCTGGTCATTGATCAGGAGTCGCTAAACCGGCTTACCCTCGAGCACGGTGAGTCGAAGCCGGGTCGGCCGATAGTAAAGTCATATGCAGACAGGACAGACACGCAGCCACGAGGATGACACCTACCCGAAGGGTGATGATGGTAGCAATCCAATGCAATCCACCGCCTTTCGGTTTGTCGACCCGGTGTTACCCAGGCTTCACCCCGCGGGAACGCCTCTCAAAGTGAGGATCATCACATGCCTACGCGCTCAATCAAGATAGACAATGCTGACTACCTATTCACGATGGATCCCCAACGCCGCATTATTCGTGGAGGATCCATCCTTATAGAGGGGAGCCGAATCACGCGAGTGGGAACGAAAGCCGAGTTGGCCGACGTCACCGCGGATCGGGTCATCGATGCTCGCGGCAGGATCGTAACGCCCGGTTTTGTTAATGCGCATGACCATTTATATCCGCAGATCATGCGTGGATTGTTTCTCGACGAATTAACATCCACCTATGTCGAAGAATCCTGCGCGGTGCGCAATGTGATGTCTGAAGATGAGGAATACATCGCTACGCTGGCCAGCCTGACCGAACATCTCAAGAATGGCACCACCACAGTCCTGAACCCCAGCGATTCGCAACGACATGAAACAGCCTTTCAGGCATATGAAGCGGCTGGTGCACGAGTCATCATGGGACGCAACGTCACCGATACCGCGAATGAAATCCATATCAACGTCCAGTCCACGCCTGATGCGCTCGCAGAACTCAAGAAGATCATCAAAACCTATCACGGTCGTTGCGACGGTCGAGTCAGCGCCTGGGTGATGTTGGCCTATGCATCTTCAGACTGCTCGCCTGAATTCGCCACGGCGGCAAAAAAGATAGCCGACGATTATGGCGTCGGAATGACCTTCCACCAGTCTGCACGACCACGCCATATCCAGAGGGCTTTGCGCGACCACAATATGCGGCCCATCCAGTATCTTGAGAAGCTTGGTGTTGTTGGCCCCAATGTGGTGTTGGGTCATGGCATTTTGCTGGATCAGGCGGAAATCGATATTCTTGCGCGCACGGAAACCCGTGTGGTCATGTGCCCGACAACATCTCTACGCTGCGGTTATGGCACAACCCAACATGGCAAATTACCCGAGATGCTCAAACAGGGCGTGGTGGTAGGTTTGGGGACCGACAGTGCCGATTTCGGCTCGGTGGATATGATGCGCGTGATGTGTCTGACAGCCGGCATTTATAAGGATGCGCGCGAAAGCACTGCAATGATCCATGCGGAAACCGCTCTTGAAATGGCAACCATCCAGGGCGCCAAGGCAATAGGCCTTGATCACGAAATTGGCTCCCTTGAAGTAGGAAAAAAAGCCGACATTGTCATACTCAATACCAACTCACTGGAGTGGCAACCACTCATCAATCCAATCAATTCGTTGGTGTACAACGCCGATGGTCGTAGCGTTGAAACAGTGATTGTCGATGGCCAGATCAAGATCGAGAACGGATCGCCGACCTTCATCTCCGAAGACAAACTCATCAATGATCTTCGCGCTGCGGCAGAGCAACTCGTCGCACGCTCTGGCCATAAAGTTCCTTCACGCTGGCCGTTTGTGTAGGGCCATAACGAAGCTTGAGCGGGAGGCTTAATCGATAATGGGAGGCAGCGCCGGAACCAGGCAAAAGGTCTTGGCGTTGCCCCCTTACCTCAGCTCACAAACCTGTTCAGAACCCTATCTGCGCGACTGCGTGTGATACTAACGCCGATCATCAAGAATCGAAGCTGCAAGCCCAAAAAATCAATACGGGAGTAGTCCCCGTCGCCCCGAAATCGGGTCAACAACCCCAAGCCTGAAAGCAAAAAATCTGGATTGAGGATAAGGCAGGTGATGGCCGCCGATTCATCAGAATCAAAACAGGCATCATAAGGGACGAGGCCTGATGCAACGATTGCCAGAATCGCAGCAGCACCAGTAACGGTGACGACTCCAGCAGTAACGTATCAAGAACGTGGAGAGGAACAGAATACGGTCGCTACTCAGGAGTCCCCATAAGAGGCCTGCAAGCCGCATCACAAAAGAAAATACGCACTGCCCCTGCGCTGGGCGCGACCACTTATGCATCATTTGGTCGACACCCATCGCTCTCAACAATGCGTCAGACCATATCGCCGAAGGCGAAGAAATCATCGGTCAGATTGCCAGGGTAGTATTCGATTTCCCACCAGTTATGATCGAGATCCTGGAAGAAGAAACTATAGGCGCCCCACACCTGTTCCATGGGCTCAACAGTCTCCCGGATTCCGTACTTGTCCTTCAGCTCGAGACAGGCACGATAGGCATGATCGACCTCCTCCTTGGTTTCAACCTGAATACCCCAGTGATTGGCCAAGCCCATTGGGCGAATTTCTTCACCAAGTGCGAGCACGACTACGTGAAACCGTACGCCGATAGTAAAAATGACGCTTTCGGGCGAGATTCTGACGCAGCTCAGCCCAAGAAATTCTTCGTAAAACTGACGGCTCTTTTCAATATCGTAACTTTCAGCTGTGCCATGGGTTAGAAGCATCGATTTGATGACCGGATTGGCCACCGATCTCTTTTCCCAGGTTGGCGTCTCTGCGTTTGCGTTCATGACATTTCCTCGGCTGTTGTTGTAATGATTGGAAGGCGGTCTCAGCTTGCCGCGACGCTTTCATTCTCGACAAAATCGGCTTGCGTGAGAAACAAGTCTGCAAAGAACTCGTCGGCTGGCAGGCCACAAGTTTCAACGAAATCGCGGCGGGCGGAATTGACCATGATCGGCGCCCCACAAGCATAAACCTGCATGGATGACAGATCAGGGTAGTCGGCCATAACCGCCTGATGAACAAAGCCGGTTCGCCCCTGCCAGGCATCTCGCGGAGCTGGATCGGACAGAACCGGAATGAAGTGGAAACGTTCGTGCTGAGCATCCCACTGCGCAGGCTCATCAGCCAAATACAGATCCGCTCTGGTTCGCCCGCCCCAATAGAGATGGATGTCGCGGTTTGGCATTGCCTCGAAGGCATATTGGAGCATCGAGCGAATGGGTGCGTAACCGGTACCACTGGCAACGAGGATAATGGGCTTACTGCTGTCTTCGCGCAGGAAGAACGTGCCCAGTGGCCCGCAGATGGTGAGTAACTCACGCGCCTTCATATTGCTAAACACATGATCGCTAAAGAGTCCGCCGGGACTGTGCCGGATATGCAACTCCAACTCCCAGTTCCCCTCCGCCCGTGCCGCAGTTGCCAGCGAATAGCTACGACGAGCGCCATCGGGAAGCAGGATATCGACATACTGCCCGCCATTAAATTGAAGCCCCTTGCGAGGCGGCAGTCGCAACGAAACGATCATCACATCGGGGGCAGCCAGCCGCATATCAGCCACTAGCGCCTTCGCTATATCGGACTTGGCAACTACCGGCAAAGGCTTCGCTTCAACCACCACGTCAGTGACGGGCACCGACTGGCACAACAGCGCATAACCGGCGGCAAGATCTTCAGCAGACAGTGACGAGTGTTTGTGCCGCACCTCGCCCTCAATCACCCGAGCACGGCACGTGCGACAAACGCCCTTCTTACAGCTATAGGGCAACCCTATCCCCGCAGCGGCGGCTGCCGCATGGATCGTTTCGCCCTCACCCACGGAGAAGGAGAGTTCACTGGGCATCAAGCGTACAGAGAAACTCATTTGACACCCTCCAGCGCAGTGATGAGGCAGACAAGTTCAACGCGTGTAACAGGCTGATGCACTGCCACGCGGCCCTTCGCGAGTAGAGTCACTTCTTGTCTCCATTTTATTTTTATAGTGAGTAGAACATCCGCGCCAGTAGCCAGCACATGACATTGCATAGAACGCAAATTAGATCTATTTTGCAGGGATGTCAATATAACCCCGGCAGAGGGCTACCGAGTCAATCTAGACATACGGCGCTCTCCTGGATAGCACCTGTCGCTACTACGAAATAGCCGGTATTAAGCAGCCTTTTTTTCGCCGCAATACCCGTGACCTACCGACCTTAATCATCAAACTTTTCAGGAGAAATCATCATGCAACCTTCGACTCCAGCCGCCCATCCGATAACGCCTGTCCTACGCCAAAGGCAAGGGGAGATTGAGATCCTTACCCTTAATCGACCGATGCAACGCAATGCAATGTCCAGTGCGCTTGTCGCCAGCCTGACCGAGGCTTTAGCGGACATCAACGAGGATGCCAGCGTCGGTGCAATCCTGCTCGTTGGTGAAGGCAGAGGCTTTTGCGCCGGCAGTGACCTTGGCGGCCTGACATCCATGACCCCAGCTCAAAGACGTTCTTTTGAAGCAGAATCAGGTCGCCTCGCCAGGATGATCGGACAGTGTGCTAAACCGGTGGTTTCAGCAGTTCATGGCTTTGCCGTCGGTGGAGGCCTCACCCTTGCCACATCCTGCGACATCGTCGTCACCGACGCGGCCTCGCGATGGAGCCTGCCAGAAGTACCAATTGGGCTGTTCCCCGCGTGGGGCCTTGCGTCGGTCGGCAGTCGAATCGGGATGCCGGCTGCGCGGCGGCTGTCCTGGGGGATAGAGACGCTTACGGGCGCAGAGGCTCATCGTCTCGGACTGGCGGATATTCTGGTCGACAGCGCAAGCGAAGTTCGCGATACAGCTTTGAAGATTGCCAGCCAGCTTGCCGCCTTGCCACGTCGACAATCCGAAGCGGTGAAGCGCTATTTCGCGTCACAGTGTGCGGACGAAGGTGCTGATATCGCCGCGAATAGCCTCTTTATGGAGATGACCAGTAGCCCCGAGGCACAGGCGAGCTTCATACGCTTTGGAAGCTAACCGCTCTCCGGGAGAGGCTGCTCGCAAGCTTGCCCTGAACAATTGGTATCGCAACGCAGCTCACAGCTGCGTTGCTTTTCTTTACCTAAGTAGGTAATGAGGGAGCGTGCATTATCAAGCCCTCCCTCTAACGTCTTACACCCCTTCCCTTACAGCATCAAGCGCCGGAAGTCCGCCAACAATTGAGCCAGAAAAGCGTTGAAACGTCCGGCTGCGGCCCCGTCAATTACCCGGTGATCCCAACTGAGACTCAGAGGCAAGATCAAGCGAGGCACACCTTCCTTGCCATTCCAAACCAGCTTGGTAGCGCTCTTCCCGACACCGAGGATTGCAACTTCCGGTGCGTTGATGATGGGCGTGAAATAAGTGCCACCGATACCGCCAAGCGATGAGATCGAGAAGCAACCGCCGCTCATCTCAGCTGGTCCCAATTTGCCGTCACGCGCCTTGGCCGACAACTCAGCCATCTCCCTTGCGATGGCAATCACCCCTTTCTGGTCGACGTCGCGGATTACGGGTACTACCAGACCGTTTGGGGTGTCGGCGGCAAAGCCAATATGGAAGTACTGCTTGAGTACGATTTGTTCGCCATCCAGACTGGCGTTGAATCCCGGAAATTTCTTCAGGGCCACTGCGCAAGCTTTCATCAGTAAGGCCAGCAACGTGACCTTCACCCCAGCCTTCTCGTACTCTTTGTTGAGCTGTACGCGGAAGGCTTCCAACTCTGTAATGTCGGCATCGTCATGGTTGGTGACGTGAGGGATCATCACCCAGTTACGGTGCAGGTTCGCGCCGCTGATTTTCTTGATGCGTGAGAGATCCTGGCGCTCGACCGGACCGAACTTGGCAAAGTCCACCTGCGGCCAAGGCAGCAGGCCAGATAAACCGCCACCTGCAGCAGGTGTGTTGGCTTTCTGGGCTTCAGTCTGAGCCTGCCCGGTCATGACGCGTTTGATGAAACTCTCGACATCCGCCCGGGAAATTCGACCTCGAACGCCTGTACCGCGAATCTCGGCCAGAGGGACACCCAGTTCGCGAGCCAGCTTACGGATTGAAGGCGATGCAAAGGGCAGCTCGCCCTTGGCCTCAGTCAATTCCTGTGCGAGTGGCGAAACCACGACGGGCGCACGCTCTACAGGCTGAGCCGGTGGTTCTACAGACAGCGTAACAGCTGCCGGCGCTGGCTCAGGCAAGGGGGCGGTGACCGGGATCGCCATGCCGGGTGCTGGAGCCACCTCCATCATCGCAATCAGCGACCCTTCACTGATCTTGTCGCCCACCACGACATTCAACGTCTTGATTACACCAGCCTGCGCGGCGGGTATCTCTATCGAGGCCTTGTCGGTCTCGACGACGACCAGGCTCTGCCCATCGACGACCGATTCGCCGGGACTGACCAGCACTTCGATGATGTCCACTTCCTTGTAATCACCGATGTCGGGAACCCGAATCTCCTGCAGTGTACTCATGCCTAAACTCCTGACGAAGTAAGCCGGACTGAACCCAGTCAGCCCGAACAAGATGATCGGCGGCACCTGGCGGCGCCGCGCGGAACAAGCAGCCTTGGTGCCGTACTTAGCACTCCCAGGGCGCGACCGAGTCGGCATCGATGCCATAACGCTCGATAGCTTGGGCACAGACCTCAGGCTTGAGCTTGCCTTCCTGCACCAGCGATGCGAGCGCACTCAGCGCGATCTGGTGCCGATCCACTTCGAAGAAATTGCGCAGGGCCGCGCGCGTATCGCTACGGCCGAATCCGTCAGTGCCTAGGGCGATATAACGCGCCTCGACATAGGCGCCAATTAGATTTGGCAAGGCACGCACGTAGTCAGTCGCGGCGATCACCGGCACCCCCACCGGCAAGCACTTGCCGACGTGACTCTGTTTGGCCCCCTGCTGCGGGTGCAGGCGATTCCAGCGCTCGACTTCGCGAGCATCGCGAGCCAGCTCACTGAAACTGGTCACACTCCAGATTTCGCTTTCGATGTTCCAGTCTTGAGCCAGCAGCTCAGCGGCAGCGATCACTTCAAGCAAAATTGTTCCCGAACCGAGTAGTCGCACGCTCCCGCGCGAACTGTCCACCGGCTGTGCGCCATAACGGTACATGCCTTTGATGATGTCTGACTCGACACCTTCCGGTAGCGTCGGCTGCGCGTAATTCTCATTCATCAAGGTCACGTAATAGAACTCGTCAACCTGACGTTCCAGCATCTGTCGCATCCCATGATCAAGGATCACCGCGAACTCACCAGCGAAGGCCGGGTCGTAGGCGCGACAGTTGGGCACCATCGAAGCAATCAGGTGACTGCTGCCATCCTGGTGCTGCAGCCCCTCGCCGCCCAACGTGGTCCGGCCGGCTGTAGCACCGAGGAGAAAACCGCGAGCCCGCTGATCGGCGGCGGCCCAGATCAAATCACCAACACGCTGGAAGCCGAACATCGAGTAGTAGATATAGAACGGCAGCATGGCCAGACCATGCGCCGAATAGCTGGTGGCCGCTGCAACCCAGGAACTGATGGCCCCCGCCTCGCTGATGCCCTCCTCAAGAATCTGCCCATCCATGGCTTCGCGATAACTGAGAATCGAACCGATATCTTCCGGTTCATAACGCTGACCGACACTCGAATAGATGCCGATCTGCTTGAACAGGTTAGCCATGCCAAAGGTGCGTGCTTCGTCAGCGACAATCGGCACCACCCGCGGCCCCAGCTGCTTGTCCTTGAGCAGGTTGCCGAGCATGCGCACGAAGGCCATGGTGGTGGACATTTCCTTGCCTTCGGCCTGGGTCGCGAAACCACCGTAGCCCTTCAAGTCAGGCACTGGCACGACCGCCGCAGTGGTGCTGCGGGTTGGCATGTAACCACCGAGCGCCTGGCGTCGCTCATGTAAATAGCGCATTTCCGCACTGTCATCGGCAGGCTTGTAGAAACTCAGAGACTCGACCTGCTCGTCCGAAAGCGGAAGATTGGAGCGGTTACGGATCGCGATCAGCGCGTCCCGATCCAGCTTCTTCTGCTGATGGGTGGTCATCTTGCCTTGCCCTGCCTCGCCCATGCCGTAGCCCTTCTTTGTCTGAGCCAGAATCACGGTCGGGCGACCACTGTGCAGCGTCGCAGCCTGGTAGGCGGCGAAGATTTTCACCATGTCATGCCCGCCACGCTTGAGGCGATCGATCTGCTCGTCAGTAAGACCTTGGGCGAGCTGGGCCAACGCCTCGTTCTGGCCAAAGAAATGGTCGCGGTTATAACGCCCATCCTTTGCGGCAAAGGTCTGGAACTGACCGTCCACCGTCTGCGACAAGGTCCGCACCAGCGTACCGTCCTTGTCGCGGGCAAACAGACCGTCCCAATCCGACCCCCAGACCAGCTTGATGACATTCCAGCCGGCACCGCTGAACAAAGCCTCCAGTTCGTCAATGATGCGGCCGTTGCCACGCACAGGACCGTCCAGGCGCTGCAGATTGCAATTGACCACCCAGGTCAGATTGTCCAGGCCTTCACGGGCAGCCAGGGTCAGTGCCGACATGCTCTCCGGCTCGTCCATCTCACCATCGCCGAATACCCCCCACACGGTCCGCCCGGTGGTGTCCTGCAAACCACGGTGCTGCAGGTAGCGCATGAACCGCGCCTGGTAGATCGAGCTGATCGGCCCAATGCCCATGGAGCCGGTGGGGAATTGCCAGAAGTCAGGCATCAGCCAGGGATGCGGATAGCTGGAAAGCCCCTGAATGCCGCTACGCCGTGCGGTGATTTCCTGGCGGTAATGCTCAAGGTTATGTTCGCTCAGGCGCCCTTCCAGAAAGGCACGGGCATAGACCCCAGGGGACGAGTGCGGTTGATAGAACACCAGATCGCCGCCGAGCGTGCCATTGCTGGCGCGGAAGAAATGATTGAAGCCGACTTCGAAAAGATCCGCAGCACTCGCATAGCTGGCGATGTGTCCGCCCAGTTCGCCATAAGCCTGGTTAGCCCGTACCACCATCGCCAGCGCGTTCCAGCGCATGATTGCCGCTAGCCGCTCCTCGATAGCCAAATCACCGGGAAATGCTGGCTGTTGCTCTACCGGGATAGTGTTGATGTAAGGCGTTCCGTGGACGGGATGCCAACCAATGGCAGGATCGCGAGCAATGGTCGTGAGCATGTCGAGGATTTCCCGCGCACGCTCCGGCCCCGCATTCTCTATCAGCGATAGCAGAGCCTCACGCCATTCGACCATTTCTTGCGCGTCGGTTTGATTCTGCTCCAGCGTCAAGGCCGCCAGGGCTGGGGAATTGGAATGGGTCATAGGCTTCTCCTGTGTTATTCTTTAATTGTTATACCTATTAAATATAACAAACATTTATCCATATATTCCTGACAAATGTCAAATTATCAAATGTTTAATAAGCAGATACAGAGGATCGAAAAAGCAAGGAGCAGCCCCCCTCAGAAGGATGAATATCAGTTCCAGAACGTGCAGAGTGCGGCTCACTCGTCTTGGGGTCGGCGAGGGATCGATATCAGTGCAGAAGGGGCGGCAGAATCGCTTCAGTCACGGCCACTCGCTGCCGTGCAACATCTCTCGCCGAGGGTGCTTGCCCATCGACGTTAAACGGTTGGAGCAATCGATAAGGTTGAGCGCATCCCAAATAGTCAAGACATCACCCGCATTTCAAGGAGACTTCCAGCATGTATGCTGTCCAAAGTTGCAACCCATACGCCAAACTGTTCTATCGCCCCATTGAAGCAGCGTTGCGTTGGTGCAATTTAATGGCCTACGAAACGGAAATTCTTGAGGTAGCATGGCGCAACCCAAAGCTGCTCAACACAGCGTTCCCACAATGGCCATGCCTAAATACCAATGCCGAGAAGATTCTCGATGCTATTCAACATGGTGAACTGACCTACGGCTGCCTGGGTATGCCTGTCGCCATTGGCACCACCGTCGATCACAGTCAGCTAACCGTCCGCCATACTGACCTCAGATTTTGGATGTCGCGCTACTACCCTGATCAGAGGCCAGCTTTTCTTTTCGAACAATCACTCGATCAACAAGGAGATATCAGTATCGGTATCTACCTGGCCTTACAAGCCGACCGGGATGCCTTGCAGCTACAGATAAAGGATATAGAAACAGCTTATCAACAATTGCTGAATGAACTTGAAGCTGTCGGGCTGGAAAAGGAGAACATCCATCACCTGATCAAGACCAATAGCAAGGTCAGCGACCGGAGCGAAACCGCTTACCTCCACATTATCGGCGCAATGGTCAGTCTGTTTCTAGATCACTCCCCCTCTGGGAAACCTCATTCTGTTTTCCGGTCCCAAGCCGCCATTGTCGACGCACTGACCGCTCACCATAAAAACCTGCCTGGTATTTCCAAGCGCACCCTGGATGAGAAATTCGCCGCTGCCAAGCGCAGCCTCTCCAAGCGCTGAGTCGTATTGCGCTGCAATCGCCCCACTTGCGGTGCAATGACTCATTCCCATTTCTGCTATTCAATTCAGGTCACTTCCCAGAACGCGCCAATCGGCGCCAGGAGTGACCATCATGTCCAACCAGCTCTCACCTATTGCAGACCTACTCCAACCACCGCTCGAACGTCACATCATGCGGCGTGAGGAGGTGGAGCGTAAAACCGGCTTCAAGCGTGCGCATATCTACAACTTGATGAAGGAAGGCAAATTCCCTCAAGCCAAACGCATTGGATTGCGTGCCGTAGGCTGGGACTCAGTGGAGATCGAACGGTGGATCATCGAGCGTTTAGGCCAACAGGTCTGATGCCATGCGTGTGGTCTCGGTGGTTTCCACCAAAGGTGGAGTAGGCAAAACCACAGTAGCCGCCAATCTCGGCGGTCTGCTGGCGGATGCTGGTCTACGCGTCCTGCTGCTCGATTTAGATAGCCAACCCACCCTCTCTAGCTATTACGCCTTGAGCCAGAAAGCTGTTGCTGGTGCGTACGAGCTGATAGCACTCAATCTAACAGCACCTGCCCAGATGATTTCCAGGACAGTGATCACCGGACTCGATCTGATCATCTCCAACGACGATCAAGGCCAACTCAGTACATTGCTGCTACACGCCCCTGACGGGCGATTACGGCTGCGCAATTTACTCGACAACTTCCGCCCCAGTTATGACTTGTTTTTGATCGACACCCAGGGCGCACGTAGCGTGCTGCTGGAGATGGCCGTCCTTGCCTCCGATCTTGCCCTCTCCCCCATCACGCCGGAAATGCTCGCCGCCCGCGAACTGCGCCGCGGGACCTTGAGGCTGTTCAGTGAGCTCGAACCATTCCGTCACCTGGGCATTACACCACCACCGTTGCGACTGCTGCTCAACCAGGTAAATAGCATCCAGGTAGACACCCGAATGATCATCCGTGGCCTGCGCGAGACCTTCGCAGGGGCTACCAACATCTCGGCTCTAGAAACCGTAGTTCCAGACCGAGTGGCTTATCTCAATGCCGCCTCCCTTGGCCTACCGGTCCACCGAATCGAGACTCGCCAGTCACGTGAACGACGCTCGCCCTCACCTTTGGAAACCATGCAAGCGCTGGCCATCGAGTTGTTTCCGGAATGGCGCGAAGCGATCTCTACGGTGAGCAGATACGCGGAGGTTCGATGAGACGAATCCCCAAGCCGGTATTTCTCGCCAAGTCATTTTGTTTGATCGACCTTGAGGCCAACTGTGTTTGGCAAGGAGTCTTTTGATGTTGGATCAACTCCCCATCATCCTTCAACCATCCATTCGACCACACCACCCACCTTGCGAGGAGTACTGCACCGTGGTCTTTCGTCTGCAGGGTGGGCGCTCGGCCATGGGGTGGCTCCTCGCAGAACTGTCCCGGCATTTCGAAGGTTCGGGCACTGCCGAGCTCGTCAAGTTCGAGGTCGGTGACCATTTGTGCAACCAGCGTTAACTGAGGTTGTTCAAATGAAAAAGCTCAGTCAGGAGCAGATCACCGACAAACTGCACCAGAACCACTTCCCTCGGGGTCCAGAACTGGAGCGGCTGTCCGATCCACTCATCGATACGCCTATGCTGGTCACGCTGGAGCAGTTACGACCCTACGAACACAACCCGCGCTTCATCCGTAATCCGCTGTATGACGATATCAAGGCGTCCATCCGTGAACGCGGGTTGGATCAACCACCGCCGATTACCCGCCGCCCGGGAGAAACCTATTTCATCATCCGCAACGGTGGTAATACGCGCTTGGCGATTCTCGGCGAGCTGTGGCAGGAAACCCGTGACGAGCGCTTCTTTCGGATTCATTGCCTGTTCCGACCTTGGAGCAATGAAATCACCGCCCTACTCGGTCATCTGGCTGAAAGCGATCTGCACGGCCAACTCACTTTCATCGAACGGGCTCTGGCGGTAGCCAAACTCAAAACCATGCTCGAAGCAGATGGAGCTGTGCTCTCACAACGTGAGCTAGCTCGACGTCTTGCCGCTGGAGGCTATCCGATTTCGCAATCGCACATCAGCCGGATGCTCGACACCCTCGAACACTTGTTGCCCGCCATTCCACAAACCCTGTATGCCGGATTGGGTAAACCCCAGATCGAACGCCTGATCACTCTGCGTAGCCAGGCTGAACGAACCTGGAACCGTTATCCAACCGCCACCATTGCGTTCGCCGAATTTTGGCTCGATACCCTGGGTTACTTCGATGCCGAACCCGAGTCCTTCGATCTTGAGCAGATCCAGGATGAACTGCTCGAACGCATGAGCCGCTTGCTCGGACAGTCCTACCGTATGTTGGCCCTGGAACTGAGCGACACCCAACGGGTCATCTCGACGCCTGGCGTTGTCGTCACCACGCCCTCGGAGAACAGGAATCTGCTGAGCGTTGATGAAGCTGCGGCAGGGCCTCCCTCCTCCGAGTCCCATTCCAAATCAACTGAGCCCAGAACCCAGACCGAACCAACGAGAGAGGAGCTGCTCACACCGCACGAAACGAATGTCACCCCATCGGTCAGCCCTCCGTCACGCGTTCAACAGATTCGCGAACAAATCGATCGCAACACTGCCACTGAAGTAACACCGACCGTCGAAACCTGTACGATCGACGACATCTGGACCATCGCACCAACACTGGATAGCCCCGAACAACTGCGTTCAGCCATCGCCGGACTGGCGCGGGAAATGGCGGCCTATGCCGGACACCCCGAGAGCATCATCGATCAGGAGCTTGGCTTGGGTTTCGCCCTGAACATCGAGCGACTTGATCTCGCAGCACCTCGCGCGACCGGCGTTCACTTATTGCTCATGGCCCTGCTGCGTGCTCAAGACGACGTGAACTGGGAGGATCGCAAGCAACTGCCCTCAGCCCTGTTCGGCCAGCTATTGCTGGGGATCTATCAACTCCCGCTGACCGATCGTCCCGCCGTGGATGTGGGACTGGAACGGCTGCCCGACAGTCTTTTACTCAAACTGTATCGTCTGATCCGCCTGGCCCGTCGCCTGATCGACCTAACGCTTACCCCTGAAGCTGATTCACCGAAGGAGCTGCCATGAGCCTGTCCTTCCATGTGCTCAACCAGGCCATGCTGACTCAAGTGCTGCATGAGCTGCGCCTGGGTAATCTACAACGCTGCAAGGCACTCGGACTAGGTGAGGACGACATCTACCTGCTGCAATCCTTACCGCCCACCACCCTGTCGCGCCTGGCCCATGCCTCCGTACCCTGGGTTGAGGTCAAGATTGACTCACCGGTGCTGCATCGGTTGATCGAGCAAGCCGACCGTGACGAGCAGAACGAGCGCCTGATCAACCGAGCGCTCAAGCTGGGTGCCAGCAGCAGCATCATGTACCAGTGCTTCGGCTTGGCACATTCGGAAACCGCCCTGCGCCGGCGTCTACTCAAGATAGAAACTCGTAAGGGCCGCCCTCAGCATTTGAGCGAAGCGCAGGAGCATGCGCTCTGGCAGCGTTGGTGCCAGCTACGCGTTCAGGACGATACCGAGGATCAGCTCGACGCCATGATGATGCTGGCGGAGGAGCAACAAATCAGCTTGACCATCGTCTGGCAGCAGATCGACCAGTACAGCAATGGAACATGAACACCCCTTCCAGTCGCTGGCAGCGTGTCCTGCAGCAATGCACCCAGCAGTTGAGTGAACGCTGGCCCGCATGCCCTACCACCCAACAACCTTCCAACCAGACTCTGCAGGCTGGCTTTCTGTTCAGTGGCCAATCACTCGAAGTCGTGCCACGTCGGCTGCTCTTGGATCATCGGCTGACGCCATTGGAACGTAATGCCTGGCAAGTGTTTCGACTCTTGCTACAGGGCCAGGGCGTGGTCACGCCGCGCTATGAGGATTTGCAGCCTTACCTATCAAGCGTGCCCTATGGCACGTCAGCCTCCCGTGAAACCATCGCTCGCGTCTTGACGATGCTCAGGCTGACACGCTGGCTCAGCTTGGTGAGTCGTGGTCGCGATCAGCTCAGCGGGCGCCTACAAGGTTCTCTATACGTCCTGCACGATGAACCGTTAACCCCCGCCGAAGCCATGGAGCTGGATCAGGATTACCTGGAACTAGTCGGACATGCCCTCGGTCATGCGACGAAGGCTGTGCGCATTGTCGCTCAGCATGTTCTGGAAGAAATTCACCAGGACACCCGTATCGATTTAGGTCAGCTACCCACGCGGCTCGACAGTTGGGGCGAACACTGGATGCAGCAAGGATTGGATCAGGCAACCGATGCCACTATGCACGATTCCGAACTGGGGGAAGGTCACCTCGTTCGGAATCGTGCAGGCCCTCGTTCGGATTCCGAACAGGGCTTGAACGCCAGTGTTTCCAGCGGCGTTCGGAATCCGAACGCCGCCTGTACTGTATTAAAAGAAAGTACTTGTACTGTACCGCGCGTGGCCCCAGCAGTGGATAACCTGCTCTGGCCCGATCCGCTGCACCTGAGTCCAAGCGAGCGTCAGGCTATCGCCGTGGCGTTGAACAAACTCCATTTGGCAGATAGGCAGGCAGTGCTCAATGAAGCCGGTGCACGCTGTGCGGCCGGCGGTATCCGCAAGCCAGCGGCGTATCTGATGGGCCTGATCCAGCGCGCACTGAAAGGCGACTTTCGTCCTTGGGCAGGTCAGACAGAGCCCTCACCCGACGCAGAACCGCCCCCAACAGCACCGTCACGCCCGTCCCGACAACAGGGCGAACCCGCTTCCGCCCTCGCCCAAGCGTGCCTGAATGAGCTACGCCAACTGCGCAGCAAACGCCCTGGACATCAGTAGATTTGATGCCAGTGGCATCAAATCTACTGAGTTCTACTGTGAGATCGCGAGGGGGTGAACCTGCGCCACCCAACCGATACGGCTATCGCCATCCATGGAAATGATGCCACCGGTGTCACTCGCGAACGTCTCCGAAATTAACCCTCTCAAACCAAACCGAACAGACCGCATTCAGCTTTTTGGCTGCCCTTGACCCTCATGTGTCGCAACATTCCCGTCCAAGCTTATGCGAGGACAACACCGTGGCCGATCACTATCAACTCAACCTGGGTTCATTGCGCAGCAGCATCACCCTGACCCTGCACACTCACCACGCCGCCCGTATCTGGCAAGGTCGAGCCGCACGCGAAGGCGTCCACTCGATCATGGGCATGGCCGGCTACATCAGTGTCACCAACCTGATCAAACAAACCGCAGCCCAGGACGATCCGTATGCCGACTGGGCCATGGTGCAACTCGAAGAAAAACTGATGCAGGCCAAGGCTGGGATGCTGGAATTGACCCAACAGCTGGATCGGATCAGACAGGACCTGCCGACACAGATCGACATGGGCGACAACCTCAACATCCACCCCGTCACCTTGCCGTTGTACATCGGCAGCCAGCTGGGTTTTCTGGCGGTCTACCTGCTGACCGACTACGACACCCTGGTGCGCCGGACCCTATTGGCCCACCACGCCGCCCTGATCGGCCGCATCGACATGGAAGCCTGGATCGACGACGGCGCCCATTTGCTGCGCAGCCTGTTCGGTCAGGCACAGCGCTATCGGCATGCCGGCGTCACGCGTGATGACATGGCGGCGAACAACGCCCGTGCCCTGGCGGCCATCGATAAAATGGGTTTGCCCCCCATGGACATCCTTGAGGGTCATCGTCGCTCCCAGTTCGCGCCGCCAATCATTCGTCGTGGTGCTGTGGCAGTGGATGACGTTGACGCGTTGGCAGAGGAAGCGGGAGAGCCATCTGCGACAGTGGATTTGCCGGAGGACGAAGCATGAATCCCATGATCCCGACTCAACCAATGCCTTTCGAAGTGTTGACACCAGATGCCTATCGACAGCTCGAACACGCAGCCTCCCTAAAAGGCCTTTTAAAGCCCTTTAAGGGTAAGGGGGAGTTGGAGCAACTGGCGCAGGTGGCGAGGGAAATCGAGGCGCAATTATGTCACCTGATGGAGGCTGTGGTGCAGCAGGCCGGACATCCCCCGTACTCACTGCTGGATATTCGATTGGTGCTGCAGAACACCAGCGCTGGCAGCAGCTTTTTGCGTTGGCGTACCCGTGACTTCGCCCGTATGGGGGTTGCAGTCTGGGAACGCCAGGTCAGCAGCAAAACCCTGCCGCAGGCCGTACGCGAGGGATTGCACCGTTTCGAACGCGAGCGCATTGCACTCAACCTGCAGATGAGCGTGGTGCATTCGTTCTACCGCCAGGCATCGACCTGCGCGATCAAAATGGCCAATGCCGATCGGTTACTGCGCCAACTCACAACCGCAGTGGTGGTATCAGGATGAGTACTTTTTTTGTCGGCGAAGGCAATATCGGCAGTGCGCCAGAGTTCCAGGAATTTCCATCAGGCAATGACGAGCCACGGCGTTTGCTGCGACTGAATGTGTACTTCGACAACCCTGTGCCACGCGATGGCAGCTATGAAGATCGAGGCGGCTATTGGGCACCGGTTGAGCTCTGGCACCGTGAGGCTGAACACTGGAGCACGCTATACCAGAAAGGCATGCGTGTGCTGGTCGAAGGCCGCACCGTGCGCGATGAGTGGGAGGACAGCGAAGACAATGCGCGAGTGACCTTCAAGATCGAGGCCCGTCGAGTTGGCATCCTCCCTCACCGAGTGCAAAGCGTGGCCATGCGGGAGCGATCTAGTGAACAAGCGCCTCCCGAAAAACACAATGGGCAAAGTCCAGCACAGGCTAGTTCACCAGAATCGAAACCCATAAGGCGCAGAAGATCATAAGCCACTACAGCATGGGATTGCCCCCTAACGCGAAGCTCCTCAACAGAGGTCATACACCTACGTGAACAAGGGAGGCTAGAGTCGAGGCTCGGACAGCTGGATTCCGTACCATTACTTTTCCATCGAAATACACGTTGGAAAAGTGTGATGAACTTGGACGCCCAGCAACGTATTGCATGGGCAGTCAGGTGACTTATCTCTTCTCTGCCTTCTACACACTTTCGGCTGGCTTAAGAGCTATATTTTTCTGCTAAATAACGCCCCTGGACAAGGACATTACCAAAGTACTCGGAGCCACCCGACACCACGCCCTGTAGTTGTCAGATTGTTTTTGTTGTCTGGTTGAGGTGCTAAAGCGTTGCCAGGGTGTCCGGCGCCGAATGCAGGTCGCAGTTGCGTCCGGCCTTGGCCACCTGGCCCGGTAGTTCATGGCCCAACAGCGCGGGCAATCCTCGGGACAATCGCAGGAGCAGCGGCAGATCGATACCAGTGTGGATACCCATTTCATCGCACAGGTTGACCAGGTCCTCGGTACAGATATTCCCCGAGGCGCCCGGCGCAAACGGACAACCGCCGAGCCCGCCCAGCGCCGCATCGAAACGCCGCGCGCCGGCCTCATAGGCGGCCAGCACGTTGCACAAGCCGAGGCCGCGGGTGTTATGAAAATGCAGGGTCAGATCGGCCGAGGGCACGCGCTGCAATACCCGCCGCACCAGTCGATCAACCTGTCGCGGATTGGCCATGCCGGTGGTGTCGGCGAGGGTAATGCCTTGCATGCCGAGTTCCAGATAGGCGTCGACAATCTGTAGCACACGGTCTTCATCAATCATGCCTTCGAACGGGCAACCGAAGGTGGTGGCGATGCTCGCGTTGAGCCTCACTGATGAGCCGCTGACAAACTCGACCACATCACCGAATGCCGCCAGCGAACGCTCGCAACTCATGCGCATGTTTGCCAAATTGTGGGTCTGGCTGGCGGACATCACCAGGTTCAGTTCATCTGCTTTGGCCTCCAGCGCTCGTTGCGCGCCTTTGAGGTTGGGGATCAGCGCCACATAGATCACACCCGGCTGCCGGGCAATGCCCTGGAACACTTGCTCGCCGTCGCGCAGGGCCGGAATGGCTTTGGGCGAGACAAATGAGCCCGCTTCGATCCGGCTGAAACCGGCCAGTGATAGCTGATTGATCAACGTAATTTTGTCGGCGGTTTCGACCCAGGTCGGCTCGATCTGCAAGCCGTCGCGGGGGGAGACTTCCTGAACGATCAGAGTCTCGGAAAAGTCGCGGATCATTGCACCACCCCTTCGGCTTTCAACCGTTCGATGTCCTGGCCGGTGAGGCCAAGCTCAGCCAGAATTCCATCGGTGTGCTGACCCAAAGTCGGTCCCGACCAGTTTACGCCGCCCGGCGTCTCGGACAGTTTCGGCACGATACCGGGCATCTTCACCTTCACGCCTCCGGGCAGTTCAGCACTGAGCAGCATGTCCCGCGCCTGGTAGTGCGGGTCGGCAACGATGTCGGCCGCCGAGTAGATGCGTCCGGCGGGGACTTCGGCGTCCTGCAAGGTGGCCAGCACCTGCTCGATCGGCAAACTGCTGGTCCAGTGGGTGATCGCCGCGTCGAGTAATCCACTCTTGGCGGCGCGGCCATCGTTGTGGGCGAATTCCGGTGCTTCGGCCAGGTCGACACGGCCGATGACTTCCATCAGACGCTTGTAGATCGGGTCGCTATTGCCGGCAATCACCACGTACGCGCCATCGGCGGTCAGGTAGGTGTTGGACGGCGCAATGCCCGGCAAGGCACCGCCGCTGCGCTCGCGGACATGGCCAAGCATGTCGTATTCCGGCACCAGGCTTTCCATCAGGTTGAACACACTTTCGGCCAGGGATACGTCGACCACCTGCCCTTCGCCCTGCCCGGTCTTGACCCGCAGCAAGGACATCAAGGCGCCGATCACCGCATGCAGGGACGCCAGCGAATCACCGAGACTGACACCGACCCTCGCCGGTGGCGAACCCGGTGTACCGGTGGTGTAGCGAATGCCGCCCATGGCCTCACCGATCGCACCAAAACCAGGGCGGTCGCGATACGGGCCGGTCTGGCCATAACCGGAAATACGCACCAGCGTCAGGTTGGGATTGAGGGCATGCAGCACGTCCCAGCCCAGCCCGAGTTTTTCCAGGGCACCGGGGCGCAGGTTTTCGATCAATACGTCGGCGCTGCTGGCGAGTTGCTTGACCAGTTCGATGCCTTCGGGGGATTTCAGATTCAGGGCGAGGGATTTTTTGTTCCGCGATTGCAGGTACCACCACAGGGACGTGCCTTCGTGCAGCTTTCGCCACTTGCGAAGCGGGTCGCCCTGGCCGATAGCTTCGATCTTGATCACCTCGGCACCGAACTCGGCCAGCACGCGTGCGGCGAACGGCGCGGCAATCAGTGTGCCGATCTCGATCACCTTGATTCCGCTCAGCGGGGTAGTCATCGGGATACCTCTTATTCTTGGAATGTGTGCCAAGACTAGAGGACCGATGCCCGTGGAATCCAACCTTCAGTTGGAAACTGAGCGTTCGTGAAATGCGAAGGAGGTTCGTAAAGTTTTTGCGACCTCAGGAAGGCCTTCGCGAGCTTACCCGCGAAGGCCTTTTTACAGGTACCAACAAATCTCAACCTTGCTCCCCCCGTAAACACTCAAACAACATTCGGCTCACCGGTGACAGCGATTTTTCATCACGCACCACCAGAATCAGCGTGCGTGCCGACCAGTCATCGTTGAGTGGCACCGCGTGCAAACCCAGCGCCCGGCCGAACAGCTCATAGGCCCGCTGCGGCAGAATACCGATGCCCATATTGGCCTGGACCATGCGGCACATGGCGTCAAACCCCGGCACATGAATCCGCAGGCGCAACACCTCACCCGCTGCCCGCGCTGCCGCGTGAGTGCGCATATTGATCGAACTACCCGCATGCAGGCCGACGTAATCGCTGCCCAGCGTGTCGGCAAACGCCAATTCTTGCTCAATGGCCAACGGATGATCCGGACGCATCAGCACCACCAATTTGTCGTATTGATACGGTACGCTGTGCAGCCCTTTCCTATCGGTGTCACCGGAACAAATGCCAAGGTCCGCCACGCCATCCAGTACACCCTGAATCACTCCGTTGCTGGGGCGTTCTTCAAGGTCCGTTTTGACTTGCGGATGCTGCTTGGAGAAGTCCCGCAGATCTTCCGGCAAAAACTGAATGATCGCCGAAAGATTAGCCAGCATCCGCACATATCCGCGCATACCTTGCACGTGCTCACCCAACTCAAGGCCTATTTTCTCGACGTTGAGCAACATTTGCCGCGCATGGTGCAACAGGGTTTCGCCAGCAGGCGTCAGGGTCATGCCCTTGGCCTGGCGCACGAACAGACTGATACCCAGCACCTCCTCCAACTCCATCAATCGCTTGCTCGCCGCCGACACTGCAATCGCCTCACGGGCCGCCGCACGCGTTAGCGTACCCTCCTCCTGGATGGCAACGAAGAGTTGCAAGGTGATCATATCCAGACGACGGATCAGTTTTCTTTGCAGCATTAGCATGCTCGGCGATAACAGCTTATTCAAAGGACATGAGGTTGCTGACAATATCGACTCCTCCAGTGCGAGTAGTGGCATCCATCGCGACGAGCAACTCGACAAGTGATGCGGGGAGACCGGCAGCCGGCAGGCCCTCAGCGAGCTGTTCGTCGCTCACCGAGATGACCTGAATCGGAGAGTCAAAGACCTCATTCACAATGCCCGCGACCGCCGTCGCCGATAGTGCTTCTGGCCCCGTAACGTCAACGCGACAGCTGTGTATAGCATCGAATGAAAGAACAGCCGCGGCTGCGGCAGCCTCATCGCGAGTCACATATCCAGCACATCCCTCACCCGACGAAGTAAACCACTGCCCCGAGGATAGGGCCTGCGGCAACCAAGAGAAGATATTATCCGCGTAACAATTCACGCGCAGGACGGTGAACGGAACCCCACTCCTTTCGAGGGCCCGCTCGGTCTCATAATGATCCGGCGCAAAGGGCATAAGCGAACCTGGCTCGGGACTGGACATAGAGGTGTAGATAATATGTCCGACTCCGGCCTTAACAGCGGCATCCACTGCTGCCCTGTGCTGGCGCTGACGCTTGCCGGGCACTCCGAGCGCGTCCGTGCAGACGCTCTACGCCAGCGAATTCCAGATCAAGAGTAGCCGGATCATCGAAATCGGCTTTGCGTATCTCGGCCCCACGCGAGGCAAGGTCTGAAAGCATCTCCGGATAACGGCTGGCGGCGATGAGGTTTTCAGCTCCCGCCTCCAGCAACAATTCCACGGTACGTCGACCGATATAGCCACTGGCACGAGTGACGAGTAGGCGCGATGGAAGGGGTGCTGACATGCGAATTACCTCACAAATTCACAAGCGGAAACCATCTGATAGAGAACCCGATGGAAAACGCCAAAAGCATGCCGTTTTCCATCGTCTATAACGGGGAAATCATGCCGAAGTAGATGAGCGGAGCCGCCATGCTGTCCAACCAACAACAGCCGACAACGCCAGCACGACTACAGGAGGAATCGCATGGGCGTACTCACCGTGAACAATGACGGTGGCTGCTGCCGCAAACATGGCGACGCAGCCAAGCGCTGCCCCCCAAAGACGCGTAGCCGCAACAGCCAGCAGAACAGCCGTGGTGAGTTCCAGTGCTCCAGTCACAAAGTGGAACCAGTCCGGGTACCCCCAACGCAGATAGTCTTCAGCGATCGATTCCGAAACAAAGATGTTACCTATGGCTCCGACGAGGAAAAAAGCGGCGAGCGTCCAGGCCAGAATCGGCCTCCAAGAGAATTTACGCATTGATACCACCTTTCTGAATGAGGGCGCCGCTCAGGAACAGCGCGACCGCCCGCTCAACGATTTGAGCGTTCTCTGTTGATCGACATGGGCCAGGAATGAAACCGACGAGAACGCGCAGTTGCGGCTCAGTGACCACTAGGCTCACAAATTGCCCAGCAAGGTCTTTAGCCGGCAGATCGGCCCGCAGCTGCTTATTGGATTGCTTATGCTCGATCCAGGGGATAAGGATCCGCGCGGCATTGTCATGCCCAGCCTGCCAGATCGCTTGAGCCAGCTCGGGAAACCGCTGACCTTCAGCAATCATCAGACGATGCAGAGCTAGGGTGCGCGACTGCAAGACGATCTCAAGGAGGCGGCTCCCGAAGATGGTGAGGGTATCTTTCACGCCTTCGCTAGTGATCTCCAGCCCTTCAAGCGGGAGGGCGAGATCAGCACATAACCGGGTAACGACCTCTATAAACAGGCCTTCCTTGCCGCCGAAGTGGCTGTAGATGTTACGCCGTGAGCCTCCAACCCGAGCAATGAGAGCGTCCAGTGACACAGCCTCATAGCCCTGATCCAGGAACATATCGGCCGCCGCGTCGGTCAGCGAGCGTACTCTCGCAGCCCCGTGTTTGGTGCGATGTGCGTCCATAGTCATTGCACCAACCGTAATTTAGTTCGGGCAACTTTGAGCGCCTCGGCCCACCAGACTAGATTGTCAAAGAGATCGGTACGGCTTTGAATAAGATAGTCATAGTCGTTCAGTGTCTTGCTTTGCGTCAAAACACCCATGAACGGCTCACGGGCAATATTTACCTCGTGTTTGAGTGGCGCCATCTGCATTTCGACGGCGATACCGCGAAGCTGCTCGATGGCGCGCGCGCCCCCGACTCCACCATAGCCGACAAAGCCAATAGGCTTGCGATTCCATTCAAGGAAGGCGCTGTCAAGCGCGTTCTTCAGGACTCCGGTCGGGCCGTGGTTGTACTCAGCAACAGTGGCGATATAGCCATCATATTCACCAATACGACGCCGCCAGGCCTCAGCCTTAGGATGGGAATAGACTCCCCCAAGCATCGACGGAGGAATGGACTCCTCGAAAAAGGGTAAATCCGCCTCTCGCAGATCGAGTACATCGAGTTGGACGTCAGTGCGCGCTTTCGCGCCTTCGACAAGCCATTCCACCGGTTTATCGGCAAAGCGGTTGGGACGAGTCGATCCAACGATCAAGGCAATTCTGAGCATGAGGTTCTGATCCTCCCGGTCAAAGTTTTTTGATGGAGATCCGGCGCTTCGAATACGATTCCCAGGATCACACAATGTACGGTATCGTACCGTACCATACCTATCAAGACAAAAAATCTGGACAACGTTAAGGATTGCACTGCACTGCAAATCTACTAATCGTTTGCGCACAAACCTGGCTCAAATGGACAATAAACAGCCAAACTATCGCAATACAGAAGAGCTCGTAGAGTCTTACGCCCCCCTTTTAGCCATCAAGGGGGGGGCTAGTGCACACCTGATGCGAAACCAGCCGTATCGACTACACGAGCTTTATCCGTATTCTCGCACCATGCTCACGCTTTTCCCCTTCAACTGTTGCCCCGTTCACTTAATATGGAAGACCTGAAATTCAGGTTTCTCATATCCCACACCTACTGTTTCCAACAACGCTGCTTTGGACCCAATCCGGAGCAGTTTTATGCGCCTATTCCTCTGCGAGAAACCCTCTCAAGGTCGAGACATTGCCAAAGTACTCGGAACCACCCGGCGCGGTGATGGTTGCCTGATCGGCACCGACTCAACCGTCACCTGGTGTATCGGCCATCTGCTGGAGACGGCCCCACCTGAAGCCTATGGCATTCAGTACAAGAATTGGTCGTTGGATCAGCTACCGATCATTCCCGAGCAGTGGAAGGTCGAGGTCAAACCCAAAACTGCGGCACAGTTCAAAGTCATCAAACGCCTACTCAGTGAAGCCGCCACCGTCGTCATCGCGACCGACGCCGACCGCGAAGGTGAAATGATTGCCCGCGAGTTACTGGAGCTCTGCAAGTATCGAGGCCCCGTTCAGCGCCTCTGGTTGTCCGCACTCAACGAGACGTCGATTCGCAAAGCACTGTCCTCACTGAAGTCCGGTCAGGTGACCTTCCCGCTCTATCACTCAGCCCTCGCCCGCAGCCGCGCCGACTGGCTGATCGGCATGAACCTGAGTCGTTTGTTTACCCTCCTCGGTCGACGGGCGGGCTACGACGGTGTGCTGTCAGTGGGACGCGTCCAGACACCCACTTTACGTCTGGTGGTCGATCGGGATCGTGCGATTGCCAGCTTCGTCTCGGTGCCCTACTGGGAAGTGGAGGTGCACCTGTCCTCAATGGGGCAACAATTCATCGCATCGTGGTTACCACCCAGCTCAGGGCGAGATGAGTCCGGTCGTTGCCTACAACAGGCGCTTGCCCGTCAGGCGGTCCAAACGCTCACTGACGGTAAGACCGCCACAGTACTCTCGCTGCAGACTGAGCATTCCCGCGAACCGCCGCCCCTGCCCTTCGACCTGAGCACACTGCAAGAAGTCTGCTCGCGCAAGCTGAGGCTCGGTGTTCAGGAAACCCTAAACATCGCCCAAGCCCTGTATGAAACCCACAAAGCTACTACCTACCCGCGCAGCGATTGCCGCTATTTGCCAGCGAGTATGTTCGATGAGGTACCCGCGGTACTCGATGCCCTGCTCAAAACGGATCCCGCGCTACAGCCCGCATTTGAAAAACTCGATCGGTCATTACGTTCCCGCGCTTGGAACGATGCCAAGGTCACCGCGCACCACGGCATCATCCCCACCACCGAGCCGGCGAACCTTGTGCGAATGTCTAAGCAAGAGCGCAATGTCTATGAACTGATCCGTAGCCACTACCTTGTGCAATTTCTTCCGCATCATGAGTTTGATCGAACTCAGGTTGAACTGGAGTGCGGAGTAGAGCGATTGACCGCTGTTGGCAAACGGATCCTGGTCCAAGGTTGGAAAGGCTTGCTCTACGAAAACACCGAGGACGATGAGCCCAGTCAAAAATCCCAAGTATTACCCGTCTTACAACAGGGCACGCGGTGCGTAGTGGACGACGTCGAACTCAAGTCCATGCGCACCACCGCTCCCAAACCGCTGACCGAGGGCGATCTGATCAAGGCGATGAAAAACGTGGCCAAACTGGTCAACGACCCCCGCCTGAAACAGAAACTTCGGGACACCACCGGTATCGGTACCGAAGCCACGCGAGCCGGCATCATCAAGGGATTGATTGATCGCGGTTATTTGCTAAAGAAAAAACGCGCCTTGATGGCCTCCGCGGCGGCCCATACCCTGATCGAGGCGGTACCCGCTGCAATCGCAGATCCGGGTATGACCGCGATCTGGGAGCAGGCCCTGGACGAAATCGAAGCAGGACGTCTGACTCTGGATGAATTCGTCGCCAAGCAGGCGAGTTGGATTGCGCAATTGGTCGAACACTGCGGAGCGCTCACCTTGGCGTTACCGGTAGAAACCGGTCCGGCCTGCCCCATTTGCAACGCCTCTATGCTCAGACGTAAGGGAAAATCAGGGCCGTTCTGGTCGTGCTCCCACTACCCGGACTGCAAGGGCACTGTGCCGATCAGCAAAGATGTGCGTCGCCCATGACTCACCATTGAAGATCAACTTGAATATTGGGGCGACCTTTAAGGCAACGCACTCTGCCTTGACGTCATCCCACCCTCTCTGCTGTAGTGCCTCAGGATCATCGCCAACGGCGACCCAAGACCGATTCGCTCCGGGTAGCTCGGTCGGACTCCTAGAGTTCGGGGCCTTTTCTTCTGGGGGATTTCGTTCCCGTTTTGTGCTCGACCTGATCGCGGTGGCGGATGACCACTGTTGCCTCTGCCTGGCAATAGCGGTCATCCGCTTCGGCGATCGTATTCAGTCCCGGAGCCCGCCGGGGAAACACTGGGCACCCTTTGTGCGCGGATGCGTGCCAGCAGGTTCCGACCCAGGCCACGACAAGGGTCGGTTGGCGAATCATAATGCAGTTAAAACCAATCTTTGCGAGGCGCTTGTCGACTGCGCTAGACCGTCAAAGGTGGCTTTTCTCTTCCTCGCCTGGCACCCAGCCAGGCCCACTCTTCATGTTCTTCATTCCAGAGTTTTCCACTGAATTCCGGCCGTAAAAAACTGGGTTGCAGCGTCTTGACGCGCCCCTGTGGCAGGCTTATACAAAAGGCGTGGTTCGCTGTCGTTGACAGCCCAGCCCAGGTAGCCAGAACCTTCAAGGCTACGCCACATTCGTGGTGGTTTACCCAAGTGCGATCAGCGTTCGGAGGCTCGCACGGTTACCGCTTCAGCGGTGATGAATGCCCACTACCCCAAGGTTTGCGGACCACTACCGCAGACGTTCCTCTGCTACACCGCTATTCCTCCAGACGCAAAGTTCTGCTCGTCATCGGCTTGCCGGTGCCAAGTCGTTCAACGCTCGCCTTCACCTTACCCACCCTGACGGGGCTCACTTCCCTGTCAGGGGTTGTGCGTCGCCGTTTCCCCTTGAAGCAGGAGAACCACCATGGCCCACGCCAACCAACCCCAAGAAGCGACCACTTACTTCAACCTGCACACCGTCGGTATCGGTTACCTCAACCGTGTTCGTGAAGTCCAAGTCCGCCGCGGCCAGCCATTCATGGCCTGCGATATCGCCGCCCTGCACGGTGCCTCCGATGCGGTCGAGTACACCCGCTTCGACTGCAAAGTCGCGGGGGGTGAAGCTGAACGCTTGATTCGTCTCTATATGGACGCCGTCAAGGCCGAGAAAAAGGTCTTGCTGTCGTTCCGTATTGGCGACCTGTGGATCGATCCGTTTCTCTACGAGAAAGGCGATAAACAAGGTCAACCAGGCGCCAGTCTGAAAGGTCGTTTGCTGTTCATCGACTGGATCAAGGTCGACGGCACATTCGAGTACAAAGCGCCCGCCAGGCAGGAAGCAACAGCACCTGCTGAGCAAGCGCCCACCAGTGAGTCATCCCCATCATCGGCTGATGCCGAAGTTGAGGAGAGTGAAAACCCAATAGAAACTCGGGTCGAACCTGAATCTCCAGCTGCTCCCCGCACGGCCCGCCGTGATGCCACCCGTACCGTTCAGTCCGCCTGAATAGTCCACGATGTTCCACATCAAGGCGCTCCCTCGAGCGCCTTTTCTTCAATCCGCACAGGAGAATCCACATGGAATCCTTCTGGCTTTGCGACGACTGTTTGTTCGCTGCGGCTTACGAGGACTACAGCACGTTATCGCTCTACTACACGACGGATGAAATCGAGAAACGCATCGCCGGTATCCATCGTGGACTGGTTCGCTTAATGCCCATCAGTGCCGACTTCGATCCCGAAACCGGCCGGGGAACAAAAGCCTTTTCCCCATTGCCCTGCGACGGTTGTGGCTCACCCCTACACGGTCAACGTCACCGATTCACCCGGCTGTAAACAGCGCGTCATCGGCTAATGCCCGCGACTCTATTTCCACCTAGGGGACACCACTCCCCTCGGGCGTGTACCCCTGATTGTTCCCTTCGGAGGTACCACCATGAACACCCAATTCACACTAATTGAAACCTCGGATTTCGAGGCTGATCGAATCAGCCAAGAAAACCAGGTGATCGACGAGGCACTGCATATTCTAGATCGTCGGCTGTTCGCCCGCGGCCCTAACCTGACGTCACCTGGCGCCGTGGCCTCATACCTAAAACTGCACCTTGTGCAACAAGAGCATGAAGTCTTCGGTGTGATTTTTCTCGATGCCCAGCACCGCGTGCTGGCGTTCGAAGTCCTCTTTCACGGCAGCATTGATGGCGCCAGCGTTTACCCCCGTCAAGTCGTTAAGCGCTCCCTCGCGCATAACGCCGCAGCCGCCATTTTTGTGCACAACCACCCCTCCGGTTGCACCGAACCCAGCCAGGCCGATCGCCTCTTGACCGCACGACTGAAGGAGGCCTTGGCCTTGATCGAAGTGCGCGTACTGGATCATTTCATCGTGGGTGAAGGCCGCCCGCTCTCCCTTGCCGAATGCGGCTGGCTTTAACCCTCACAGGCGCCTTCGGGCGCCTTGTTCATTTTCATTCTGGAGAACCCTCATGAACCCCACACACCTAGCCCCAGCCCTGCTGGCGTGCTCAAACCCATTTGCTCGCGGCTACGACAATCTGCATATCGAACGGCTGCTACTGATCACCTACGAAGACGACTGCCCTCCCTGCTTTCGCCCCGTGCACGACTCACAGGCCCATCTGCCCGACCATGAGCTGCAACTGTTCCCCTGCCTGTTCAATGACGATTTCGCCTTGATCAGCGAAGGCCAATCCATTCCGGAGGGGTTGGATGAACGCTGCCAGTCCACCGGGCTGGTGCGCCAAGTGATATACGCCGTGATTGGCGAAGTGCTCAACCAGCAGCATCACGTCGGCGATCTGTACTCCCTTGAAGAAGCCCAAGCCATGGTCCATCGCTTGAGCTTCGAAACGGGACACTACAGTCGAGCCTGGGAAATCAGCACCGCACACCTCACTGAAGAAGCATTGCGCTACTTGGAAAGTCGGGCTGGCAATTTCGACTCCAGACCAACCGGTCTGCTGTTCGACCCTTTTGCCCTGACAGACTGCAATGGCGTCGGATGTAAGCTGATCGGCACGCCCTGGACCGACGATAACCTGGTGAAGATCGAGGGCCGTCCTTACTCATCGCTGAGGCAAGAGCAACTCGATGCCCGTACGCCAGTAGCGTTGATTAAGGTGCTGTACCTCGCGGCATTGGCGGATGTGCGATTGTTGATCTTCGACCCCGACGCTGCCGTCTTGGATGGGCTCGTCATTTTTGATGAATAGCAACGCGCTCGGCTTTAACACGACCCGTCTTGAATCAACTTTCTCGCTGAATCGCTCCTTCACCTTATGTCAGGTTCTGCACTGAATCTGACATGAGGTTTTTTCCATGGAGCGTTTATTCACGCCTGTCTGCCTGCTGGGTTTATTGAGCGCCTGCACCACGCAAATCCCCAACCCATTGCCGGCCCATCCAGAGATCGACAGTGGCTCCAATCGAGCCCAGCTTTCGAGGGGTACAGCCGAAGGAAGCCATCCGGCAGAACTCCGCTATGGCCGCTATACGCTGGTCAGCACCGAGCCCACCACAGAACAACGCGATCTTCTGGCGCAAATCATTGAAGTGAGCATCCCGTCCAGCCTGAGCCCTTCGGTGCAGGAGGCGTTGCAGCACGTCTTGCGGCGCTCGGGCTATTCGCTCTGTCCAGTTTCCACTTCGGTGAAGGTGCTGTTTACCCGGCCTCTACCCGCAGCCCATTACCGGCTCGGCCCGATCTCTTTGCGCAGCGCGCTGCAAGTGCTGGCTGGCCCCGCCTGGCAACTCACAACCGATGAAGTCAGCCGTTCGGTCTGCTTCGAACGGCAGAAAGCTGATGTCGGCATCGTGCGGGTCACACCAGGCTCGTCGCATCAGTTGGAGGTGCGTCCATGAAAGCCTCAACGTTTCAAACTCTCATTGTCGGCTTACTTTGCCTAGCGATTGCCGGGCTGAGCGGTAGTTTGTATAACCAGTATCAGCGCGTGGCCGAACTGCAGAACATGAACACGCAATACCGACAAACCCTGGACACCCTGCAACTTGATTCAAACGCGCTCAAGGATGCACAGGAAAAACTGCAGTACACGCTGAAAGACCTTAAGCAGATGGTCGATTCCGGTGAGCAACAGGCCAATACCCTCGATCCGATGCTGGACCAGTGGGCGCAAGAAATACAGGAACTGCGCGACGGTCTGGCAGCCCGCGCCACAGCAACGGACGTGACAGCGCTACGTGCACGCCTTGAGCATGTCGAGCAACAGCTCGTGGACCTCAAGACCCAGCCCTCAACTCCATCATCGACGTCTTCCGAAGCCAAGCCGAAACAGGCCGCTCGCCCTAAGCCTGCCCCACTCTCGCCACCGTTCTCGGTGTTGGGTGTCGAGTCTCGCGGGGGTGAGCGTTTTCTGGCGGTCGCTCCTCCTGACAGTCGCTCGCTCACGGATGTCCGGCTGCTGCACAGCGGCGAGCAGCTCGGAGCCTGGCACCTGAAAGTACTGGAGCCGAACTCCGCCATCTTCGCGGTGGCCGCTCAGCCAGACCAGACCGTGCAACTCCCTTGAGAAGCGATCATGAACCGAGCGCTAGTGCCCACCGTCGTCTGTCTCGTTTCGCTCCTAACCGCGGGCGCTGCGATGGGCAACCCCGTCGCGACACAATCACGGATCCAGGACACGCAGTCCGCTCCCCTGGAGCGCGCTCACGCTGAACAGGCGGCAAGCTGGGGGTTGACCGAGCAGGAGTGGACGCGTTTCGAACAGATCCAAGCCGGCCCACGCGGTTTCTGGAGCCCGAACCTCGATCCGTTGACCGCACTTGGGGTCGAGGCCCAGACCGATCAAGAGCGCCAGCGCTATGCCGAATTACAAGTAGCGCTGGAAGCCAAACGCGCCGAGCGCGAGTTGGCCTATCAAAACGCTTACACCGCGGCCTGGGCCAAGCTGTTTCCCGGACTGCTGCCGATCCAGGGCATGGCATCCCCAGCCCCTGCCAACTCGGCGGTCGCGCTGCGCCAAGCTCTGTTTGTGGAGGACCATTGCCCAGCGTGCACCGCCGAAGCGCAGCGTCTGCAAAGCAGTGACACGGCATTCGATATCTACCTGGTGGGCAGCCAAGGCGAGGATGAACGCGTCCGTCGCTGGGCTCGGCAAGCGGACATCGATCCGGTCATGGTTCAACGCCGGAAGATCACACTGAACCATGACCGTGGCCGCTGGTTCAGTCTGGGGGCCCCGGCACCATTGCCCGCCACGTTCCAGCAGGTGAATGGACAATGGCAGCGCCTCGATTGAGCGGTATTGCGCTCCTGCTGACGGTGCTCGCCGTCCAGGCTGACGAACTTCCGCCTCCGGCCTACCAACTGGCGGCGCATGACGCCGACATCCCTTCTACGGTGCTGTTCGCGATTGCCCTGCAGGAGAGTGGTATCCGCGTCCGTGGTCGACTGCTGCCCTGGCCGTGGACCCTGAACATCGCCGGAACATCCTACCGCTTCGCCACTCGCCAGGCCGCCTGTCACGCCTTGCTTCAGGCACTCGCCCGACATGACGCCAAGCGGGTCGATGCTGGACTCGGCCAAACCAACCTGGGTTATCACGGACAACGTTTTTCCAGCCCCTGCGAAGCCCTCGACCCCTACCGAAACCTCGCCGTGACCGCCACGCTGTTGCAGGAGCATCACGCCGCCACCGGTGATTGGGTGTCAGCGGCCGGACGCTATCACCGCCCGGCAGGAGGCGCGCCGGCCGCACGCTACCGCGCCGGCTTTTCCTGGCAACTCGCACGGCTGCTGACTTCCGTCGAACAAGGCACACCACCATGAAACGAATACCCCTTACCTGTTATTGCATCCTGCTCGTGGCACCGTTCGCCCAGCCGCAATTGACCGTAGCCGGGGGTCAGCCTAGCGACTTCACCCGCCCCCACTTTCAGGTTTCCAGGCCGCCCATAAACAACAAGACCCTGCCTGATCGGGCCATGCATGCGGACCTGTCCACGTTTGCCGATGAAGCCTGGATACTGCCCGTCCGCAGTTCTCGGCTGAGCCCCGGCCAGATCACGTCTCGCGCCCTGAACATGCCGGGTTTGCGGCCATTCTTCCTGGTCGGTGAGGATCCCCAATCACTGGTTTGGTTGCGTCAACGCGCGGCTGAACTGGAGGAAATGGGTGCGGCCGGCCTCGCCGTCGAAGTGGCCGATGCTGAAACCCTGGCCCGGATTCGAGCAGCCGCTCCGGGCATCACCATTCTGCCGGTCAACGGCAACGACATCGCCACCCGCCTGCAGATTGAGCACTACCCCGTCTTGATCACCGCCACCTCACTGGAACAGTGAGTCCAGACCATGGCCGAGCATGCAATGGAGTCCAAGCTCCGGCCAGCGGTGGAGCTGTATACCGTAGCGATCTGCATCGCCGCTACAGTGCTGTGCGTGTACTCGCCCTGGGCCGTGGCCCTGTCACCCGAGATCGGTCTGGTTGCGGCGTTGGCCTATACCCTGTTCGGTCTGATCCGACTGCGCCAAGCCTGGGAAGTGCTGCGTTATCGGCGCAATATCCGCCGGCTGCCCCGCTACGAGCTGACCAGTCGGCAGATTCCGGTCAGCCGCAAACGTCTGTTCATGGGCCGCGGTTTTCGCTGGACCCGCCTGCACACCCAGCGCTTGGTCGAGGCTCAGGATCCGGCGGTCGCTCATTATGTCGACCAACCGACCCGTTACCGCCTGGCCCGAGCACTCGAACGGCGCCTGGAACATGCTCCGTTTCCGTTCTCGACACTGGCCCGTGTCACCGCCTGGGACAGCGCCTTCAATCCGCTGCGCCCTTTGCCCCCGGTAGGCGGCTCACCATTGCTGCATGGGGTCGAGCCCGACGAAACGGAAGTCAGTCTGCCGCTGGGCGAACGGGTCGGACACACCCTGGTGTTGGGCACGACCCGTGTCGGCAAGACGCGACTCGCCGAGGTGTACATCACCCAGGACATTCATCGCATCGAACATGAGGTGGTCATCGTCTTCGATCCGAAGGGCGATGCCGACTTGCTCAAACGGATGTACGTTGAAGCCAAGCGCGCTGGTCGGGATAAGGAGTTCTATGTTTTCCATCTGGGCTGGCCGGAGATCTCCGCTCGTTACAACGCCGTGGGACGCTTCGGGCGTATCTCGGAAGTGGCGTCACGCATCGCCGGGCAGCTCAGCGGCGAAGGTAACTCCGCGGCCTTTCGTGAGTTTGCCTGGCGTTTCGTCAACATCATCGCCCGTGCCCTGATCGAGTTAGGCCGGCGTCCGGACTACCTGCAGATCCAACGGCATGTGGTCAACATCGACGCACTGTTCATCGAGTACGCCCAGCAGTTTTTCGCCAAGACCGACCCGAAGGCGTGGGAGGTGATCGTTCAGCTTGAAGGCAAGCTCACCGAGAAGAACATCCCCCGGCATATGATCGGGCGCGAAAAGCGTGTGGTGGCCATCGAGCAGTACCTAGCGGTGAAGCGGGTATTTGATCCGGTAATGGACGGACTGCGTTCGGCGGTACGATATGACCGTACTTACTTCGACAAAATCGTGGCCTCGCTACTGCCGCTGCTGGAGAAACTCACCACCGGCAAGACCGCCCAACTGCTGGCCCCCAACTACACCGACCTGAATGACCCGCGGCCGATCTTCGACTGGATGCAGATCATCCGAAAACGCGGCATCGTCTACATCGGCCTGGATGCACTGACCGATGCCGAGGTCGCCGCTGCCGTGGGCAACTCCATGTTCGCCGATCTGGTCTCGGTCGCCGGACACATCTACAAGCATGGCATCGACCATGGCTTGCCTATCGCAGGCAGCAGCCCCGACAAGCTACCGATCAACCTGCACGCCGATGAGTTCAACGAGTTGATGGGCGATGAATTCATTCCGCTGATCAACAAGGGCGGCGGTGCCGGTATCCAAGTCACCGCCTACACCCAAACCCTCAGCGATATCGAAGCGCGTATCGGCAACCGAGCCAAAGCCGGCCAGGTCATCGGCAACTTCAACACCCTGCAGATGCTCCGGGTGCGCGAAACCGCCACCGCTGAGCTGCTCACCCAACAGTTGCCCAAGATCAACGTGCTGACCAAAACCCTGGTCTCGGGGGCCACCGACACCTCCGATCCGGAGGCCAACACGGACTTCACCTCGTCCTCGCAGGACCGGGTCAGTAGCACCAGCGTGCCGTTGATCGAGCCCGCGCATATCGTCAGTTTGCCCAAGGGGCAAATGTTCTCCTTCCAGGCCGGTGGCCAACTCTGGAAAGTCCGTATGCCACTGCCCAGACCCTCTCCCGACGATGCGATGCCCAAGGATCTGCAGGAGCTCACCCAGCAGATGCGCGCCAGCTACAACGAACAGGCGGGTCACTGGTGGAGTGCAAGTGGCGGCGGCCCGACGCTCGACTTCGATCCAGATCGGGTTACGCCTCCACGCACTTCTTCAGCGGTGGATGCAAGTGTTCCTGCTCAGGAGGCCCCATGACGCCGTCGGCCCTGCAGTGCATCTCGCGGAGTCAAGAAGGATGACTTCAGCTCAGAACCCTCCACCGCAACCCATCCAGCGCCCAGGGCTAATCGTCTCGGCGATTAACCTGGTCCTGCACGTCATCGGTTTGCTGATCGCCTCGTTGCTGTTCTCGATTCTGATCGAGTGGGCCGGTCTGCTGCTGTTCTGGGGTGATCAAGGCTGGCGACACAGTCAGGCGATGCTGAGCAGCGAACTGGGCTGGCTCAGTGAGCACTTCACATCCTCACTGATTATCCAACAGCCTGGACAGACGATTGTCCAGTGGCTGGATTTCCTCCAGCAGTGGTTACTGGTCAAGACCGGTTTTACGGATTTCGCCCAGCACGCGCGGGCGTCGAGCCAGGACAAAGGTATCTGGAGCGGGCTCAATCAGCTGTATGTGAGCATCGAGGATTTTGTACTGGCGGCGGTGTATGTCACTTTCACTTTCGTGGTGCGTCTGACCATTCTGGTCTTGGCGACCCCCCTGCTTCTGCTGGCCATGTTCACCGGCTTCATCGATGGTTTGATGCGCCGCGACCTGCGTAAATTCGGCGCTGGGCGCGAAAGCAGCTTTGTCTATCATCGGGCCAAGCGAGCGGTCATCCCACTGCTGATCGTGCCCTGGATCCTTTACCTGTCCCTACCCTTTTCGCTCAACCCAATGGCGGTACTTCTGCCTTGCGCCGTGATGCTCGGGGTCGCCATGGCCATCACGACGGCGACATTCAAAAAATATCTCTGAGTGCGACACGAATGCTTATCTGCGGAAGTGTTCAGGAGGCCAGCTCATGAGAGGCCCAAGTTCCCGGTCGTAAGGAGCCGCCAGTCCCGCGTTAGTGGACAAGCCTCACAGGTGTTTGGCTTCGAGAGGAGTTTGATCATGGCATTGGTTGGTAGACGAGATGGGCGCAATTTTGGCTATGGTCGACAACTGAGTTATGCCGGACCGCAAGCCTTGCGCGATCTTTTTGGCGGCGGGCATTACGCCACGGTCAAGGCGCACAGTGATCGCTGGCAGGCGTTTGTCCGCTGGTGTCGTTCGGAGGATGGGCCGGGGCTTAACGATGCGCGGCAGGTAGATCGGCAGACCTTGCTGGACTACGCAGGGCATCTGCGCCAACAAGTTGAACAAGGCGCTATCGGCATCGCCACCGCGCAAAACCGGTTGTCCAGCGTGAACCGGACTATGGCGGCGCTTCGCGGCGATCAGTCTGTGGCGGTGCCGAGCCCGAGTAAGGCCTTGGGAATGCGGCGTACCAGTGTTCGTCGCTCGACGCCGCAAGGCCAAGACCATGAGCAGGTGAAGCGGATCGTCGACGTGCTCTGCGAACACCAAATGCCGCGCGCGGCGGCCATCGTTCAGTTGGCGCGAGCCACCGGCATGCGCTTGCGCGAGGCCATTTTGGCCGACCTACCGCGCCTAAAACATGAGACCGAACACTACGGCAAAATCAACATCCGAGATGGCATCCAAGGTGGCCGCTCACGTGCGTCGGCGCTTCGTTGGATTACGGTAAATGATCCTATTCGTGACGCGCTGAAATTTGCCGAACAGGTTTCACCCAACGGTAGCCGCAATCTGCTTGCACCGAACGAAAGCTATGTCGATTTACAACGGCAAATCGTCCGCCCCGCACGAGAGATCCTCCATTCGCACAACCTCAAAGGCTTCCACGAGCTTCGGGCCGCCTATGCGTGCGAACGCTATGAGCAGAGCACTCATCATCTTGCGCCCATCAATGGTGGCCGTTGCTACCAACTCGACCGACGCCTAGATCAGGATGCCCGAGTGCAAATCAGCTACGAGTTGGGACTCGGCCGTATCGACCTGTTATCGACTTACATTGGTGGTCGAACATGAGTAAGCCATTCGATATGAAGCCGTTGCTACTGCTCGCGAACGTAGTCCGACATGATCGGATCGGCCGTGACGTGTGAATTGTGCTGGTGGATCTTTGGGAATGACATGGTCGTTTCCTATGCGGATGGCTTCGGGACGCGAGACATCAGCAACCCGCACACTTCGCATAAATAGCTGCCATCTGGCCCGTTTCTGAGGCCCTTGATCAAAATACTCTCCCAGCACTTCGAATATGGCTGATCGTTCTCGGTGGTTTTCTCTTCGCCCTGGTGGCCGTTGGGGCAAGCAAAGTATTCATACGTGCGCATGGTCATAGCCGTGGTTTCCTCTAGCTGGTGATCAGCCTGCGAACCTTTCCCATTTTTTGATCGCTGCGCTGGTTTTATCCACGTCTATACCACTGACGAGTGAATCGGCAAATGCAAGGTGAGCCTCCATGTAACTGTCAAAGTCCTTCACCTGGACACCATTCGAAAGAGCGCGACTCCACCAAGAAAATGCGACTACCAGCTTACCGAGTTCAGGGTCATGCTGATCTTTCATTCGCTCAAGACCGCCATCGTTATGAGCTACCGCCCAGCCAAAGGCTTTGGAAAAGTCCCGAACCTTCTGCGGCTGTGAACCGCTTGCTAGCTTTTTATGAATAGCAGCGTGAGTTTTTTGATCCTCTACCAAAGATGACACATAAAGAAGCCCGCAGATGCGGCAGGTAGCAGTGCTCATAATGCTGATCCTCTTGTAAACGTGGACGCGAAAGTAGTCCTCTCCTACGGGCTTAGCCCGCGCATTGGCGGGCTGGCGGTGGAGCGGCTTTTCCCTTAACTCGTTAGCGTCTTAATGGTCGCCGGATCGCCAGTTCTTAACTGTGCGAGCATCTGGCACAATCTTAAAGGACTGAAATGCCAGCCTGGCCTTAAAAACAACGGCGTTGGGAAAATGCGATTTAACCTTCTGCCTGACCGATTCGACAGGCTCCTCGCATAATGGTCCAAGGATTACCTCCGCCAGTTGAACATCGCCGCTGATTGGCCAGAAATGACGCGCCCCATCAGTTGATGCATCATTCAAATTTACGAATCGACGGTATTCCTCCTCATACCGCCATCCTCCGGATTTGGTGCATAGCAACTGTTGTTGCAGTTCCTCGCTCAGTTCATCTGGAGTTTGCGTTTTGCCTAATGCGGCGAGGATTCGATCGTCCTTGTAGCTGACCTGCTGAACCGTGCTGCGGCTGACATCGAACCCCAAACAAACTCCTGTGTGCTTCTCGCCGTAGTGGCTCCACATCACTGGCTCTGACCAGTCTCCGGCGAAGCACAGTAAGCCCATAAGAGAATGGCTTTTATCCTTCCAGTTTCTTATGACCTTACGCGTCTTATGTTCTTTGAAGTTCGCGGCAAGAAGCTCAAAGGGATCATTCAGGTCAGCAAAACGAGACACCTTGACACGGCGATTTTCTATGTTGCTGACAGCGTGCTCAAACTTGGTGAGGTAGTACAGGCGAATCATCGAGTGATCGTCTGGTGGACGGCAGGCTATCGCGCTCCCCATATCTGATTTGTAGCCTGCGGCGATCCATTCGCCTCTGAGCAATTCGTGGGTAGGCATGTTCTTTCCCTTTTCCTTTCACTCAATCGTCAGTAGCCGGGGTCAGTATTCTTCCCAAGGGTAGTCATCCCCTTTGGCGTCTAGCAGCAGATCACGTACTTGATCAAAAGTAGCGGACTCGTCTGCACCAATCGAAAAATTACCTTCATCGCATCTGACCCAGGTGTCGCCAACTACCCATAGAATAAATAGAGGAAACGCTCCCACCATCTGCATGACAGGTGCCAGTAACAATGGATGTTCATCCAAAATCGATGGGCTCATGCGATTTTTCCTTGATCAGCACTCTACAAGTCGCGTGTAAGCGAGTACCGGCTCGCCTGATTCAGAATCGGTTCCTTCAATTGGAGTTTCCGAGATTATCTTTGAAGCAACTCGCAGGGAGGCGAAGTTGTCTTTGCCAACAACGGCCTCGACATAGAAGGACTTTGCTCCGTGACGACCAAGGCCATGGCGCAACTCCTGAATACCCTGCTCGACGATCTCACACGCCCAACCACGGTTGCGGTAGGCTTCTGGTACGGCATAACCCAAGTTGAAACACGGCACGCCACCAATGGGCTCATGTAGGACGAAAATCGCTATCGCCTTTACGCGCCCGTGCTCGACCCGCGCATAGGTGTAACGTATTACTCCATTGGGCTGATCGAGGACGACCTTAATCCAATGATTTAGGTCGCCGGATTGTGTTGGCATACCCCGGCGCACTTCTCGTTGAAGGCTGACCAAAGCGTCCATTGGGTCCGCAATTCTCATTTCACTTTTCCTAACCGGTTACTTATTTGACCCAGCTTGTGCCATGTACCCCTGCTTCCCAGAAACCTAGGCGGCCGCCGATTTCGGGAAGCGGCGACAAGTAAACACGTCCGCAGTATGTGCACCGCTTAGCTCCACCGTGCCCAGTGATTCGTGCACGTACCTCCTCTGGAAACTGAATCAACAATCGGTCATTAACGATCATTTGGCGGTCTGATCGGCCGCCAGAACATTTATCCGGGCAGTACCCTAGCGGATTAGAATGTGGCATGTGGAATTCCATCTTTCTTGAGTGTGATGAACACGGGCCAGGTCGATTTGTTAGTGATTTTCCAGATCCAGGTGTAATTTTCGACGCGGCCCATAATCTCCGAATCAACTACAACCTGTCGGCCGGCATCAGCGTCAACAGCCAAAACATCAACCTCATAGCGCGGGAGCCTGGTCTTTAGGTCATATGGTCCAGCAGGGCGCCGGAATGTTCCACCTGGTGCGATTTCAATCTTGTGACTATCTGGCATGCCGTTACCTGCTCGATTCTCGGGAACAAAAAGCGCCCCTTTTCTACGGGCTTAGCCCGCGACAATGGCGGACTGGAGGTGCAGCGGCTTTTCCGTGGATTCAGTTGTGTTTGCCAAGGTCGTTCTTGTGCTGCTACGTGGCGGTGTTGGTTCGGCCAAACACCATCAGGGCCTCAAATTGTTCATGTGCAAGGTCGCAGAGCGCTTCGTAGGCCCTGACGACAACTGCATGTTGACCCACTGCGACATTAATGACCGTTTCAAGCGGTATTGCTTCCTTGGAACCGAAACCCCAGCTTCGGCCGCCAGCATCCTCCGTCACGGATACGGAAGCCGTAAGTCCCATTCCAATGTTGCGGGGATGGCCATGTTCCCGTTGATTACGGTAGTCATCCGTGTCTTCGGAGATTGAGCCTCTACCCAACTCGCCCAGGATGGGGGCCAATTGCCGCCAATTCGCCCATGGCTGGCCAATCCGCGACGCAACACTCATTGTCAGATGGCCAGAGCCATTCCATTGCAGATCAGGCCGAGTGCCTGACAAGTGATAGTTTGCATGACCACATCCGGTTGCAGCCGCAAATATCATACGGCCCCGCAGAGCTTGTGGGGCGCCCAGTACCAGAGCGGCGATGGGCGCAATGTGTTCGCCTAGAATAATCAGCTTTTCAACTTGATTGCAGGCATCGTATATCGGCTCCCAGGCCGCGAGCATGTTGATCCAACGCTGGAAGTCATTCGTGCTTCTCCAGATCTCCCGGAGAATGCCTGAGACCGCATGGTGGTACATCATCATCGGGAATGCGGGCAACGTCTGATCGCCAGCTAAGACCAGGCTCGTAACAGAGGTGGTTACCCGTTTTGTCTGGTAACTCCTTCGGAATTCAGCGTACAACTCGACTGCCCGAACATCTTCCATATCTGTTGTCCTTTTTCCGTTAATAGATCAGTAGAGGTTCGTCAGGAAAACTTCAGCAATTGGCAGGTCAATCTTCCGAGTCAAGGTAGATCCGCCACATCCCATATTGTTGGTCTTGTTTCCAGCTCCCTTCCAGGATCCTGCCCCCCATTATGGTGGAGGGTCGCCTCTGCTTCGAAACCACGCCCCTTGATTAGGTAGTGCCCTTCACCCTCCGCCACTCCGATGTACTCGACGAGCTTCCCCTTATGCACGTACTTGACTATGAGTTGTTCGGCAGAAATTTCAACAACACACTCATCCTGGAGATCCACTGGACAGTTGGGATAAAAACTTTGCATATTAGATTACGCATAGCGTTTCTTTGTTTTTCCTACTTGATGTCGCTAGACATAGCCCCGGCTGGGGGCTGTTGGTGTCGCGACTTTCCTCAACTTAACCAGGATATCTGGCGGCAGAGCTTTTATATCTCTGGAGCAAAGCTTCAAGGAATGTCGTAACGGATGGGTCGTCCTGAAGAAACGCTATCACACGCTCTTTTTCGGCCTCGTCTAGATCCTCCAGATCTACGTCTAGGCTGCCGGCCCAATCCGAAAGCACGTCCTGCCATTGCAGGTCTTCCTCTTCCGATATCCCAAAGTGCTCCTTCAGCCACGCATATGCCTCACTCTCACCGCCGAACCCCTCCGGGCCCCAGACGCGATCCATTTCAGCAAGCACTGATTCGATTAAATCCGATCTGGTCATAGCTTTCATTTGGCTGCTTTTCCGTGATTACTCGGCTTTGGTGTTCGGGTAAGGCGGGATGCAGGTTTCCAAGAAGCTCGTCACCTCTCCGAAGTCAGGTACAGTATCAAGGTAGCGTCCGAATGAGCTGCCACCAACATTTCTGTAAAGCATGCAAAGGTAGGGATGGTACTTCTGGAAGAACTCGGTGAGCTTAACCAGCTCAATCCTTTCATAAGTTACATGGCCGGCAATCTTGTTCCGCATGGATCGAAAGGCGGGACCGAAATCCTGATCGACAGGTAGCATGCGTTCAAATTGGGAGCGCGGGTACACCTTGGCAGAGACGGTGCCTCTGTCGATGCAGGATAGCCACTGATTGGCCTGGAGGTAGACCTGCTCATTCAGTGCGGCATCAGTGTACGTATGAGTACCGACTTTGCTCTTTTCCTCCCCAGTCCTTTTGGCCTGTTCGTCTTTCACCCAAGCTTTTATTCCAGGGCTACTTTTGATGTCCACGACTTGATGGTCCCGTGCAAACAGGGCCATGTAAAGTTCATACAGATGGTGGATGAAGCTGGAATAGGCATTGTAGGCCCGGTACGCTCGCTGATGACTATGCCCCTGCAGGACGATGGACTCACCTTGCGCGACGAAGAGTTCAAAGGCGTCCTTACACCGCAGATACTCATGCCGGATAGCCATGCAATGCAATCTATCCGTTTCACTGTCCATTTCATTCCCTCGATCACGGAACGCGAAAATTGGCGCTCTTTACTGACTCAGCCCCGCGTTTTACGGCGAGGCTTGGGGAGAACCTAGGCGGCTTTTCCCTTAATTCGGCACTTGGTCGCCGGAGGCCGCATTGGCTGCGTCCAGGACAACTAAATGCTCGATCAACTCCGGCTTGGATATTGGGCTCATGGCTTCACCAAGTCAGGGTGGGCCTGGCGCGGGCACGCTCAGCTTCATGCTTGGTCAAGGCTATCTTGGCAGCATCGCCGCAACCCATGGCAATCATATGTAGCAGCGCCTGGGTATGCTCGACACCAATGCCGCCCGTCATTTCACCAGCGGCCGCAGTCATGAACCCCAACCAAAGCTGGGCTTTATCGGCAGCTGTGGTTATCGAGTTATCGGCGGCGGTCTGATGGAAAGTATCGGAAAGCGCCCACCACATATCAGCGCCAAGTTGCATGTTCGGGGCTTCCGTTTTCATGGTTTCACCTTCTCGGCAGCGGCTTCGATTGTTTTGTCGTGCATAGGCTTCCTTTCAGTCCGGCTTTACACATGGTGTAAAGGTGGATAATTCCTTGTCTGTTTTCGTGGACGCGAAAATGGGCGTCCTTCTACGTCCTCGGCCCCGCATGGCGAGGCTTGGGGTGTGGCACCTTCCCTCAACAATCCGTTTTTCTGCTCATGCCTGCCTTTTTTGCTTCTTCCAGGGCCGCTTTGTATCCGTCATACGGATAAGCAGGCCACTGGGAAGGTGAGCAAAATCCATCACGTCTATTCTGTGATGGGAATTTGGGTTGTGACGATATTGTCATCAATGAAGCTCATCGAGAGTGGAATTTCCCTAGAGCCTCAACCACTCTCTCCATCAAAGATCGAAGGACCACATAGCTGTAAGTAAACATCTCCAGTACCTCCCCAGAAAAAGCGATTCATCAGACCTCAGGTTTCTTACGGAAAAATTCGACCTCTAACTTGATTCTGCTCCCAGATCCATATGGGCCAGCATCATGCCAACTACCATCTTTCGCTGCTTTTTACTCCTTTCACTGGCCATCGCTCATGGCAGCGGCTATGCCGCATCGGCTCATGAGCAGGAACAGCTCATCCTGATCCAGCAGCAGCTCGACATTATCGAACGCCTTGCGACACGAGCTGAGGCAGCCAGCGCGTCTCAACTAGACGATCGCTATCGCTTCGACTACCCCCGCCTCTCCCAAGACATTCAGCACATCCGCCAAGGTGTGCAGGGCTATCTGTTTCCTTCCCGTGCGCAACCCCGCGATCCCATTGAACTGGTCGGTGATTATCGCCTTGACACTCCGCCTGCGGAGCCCTCGCCATGAGCATGACTGACGCTCAGACTTCAGCGTTCCAAAACGCATCCGGCTTTTCGGCACAGAGCAGTTCGACACTGTGGCTGTCCCTGGTTCTCGTCCTGGCTTTGCTTTGGTGTACCTGGGTGATGTGGACCGCTTACCGGGGATGGGCGACAGGCAGTGTGCGCTTCGGCGCCTTCGGTGGCAGCACTGCACGCGTGTTGCTCGCGTTGTTGGTTCTGATGTTCTTCACCCTTTCCTAAACCAGGAGATCGCCGTCATGCTCAAGTGCCTTGTCCCCCTGAAAAACAACCTGCGTGATCGTACGAGCCAACGCTTGATCGGTCTGCTGCTGGTGCTCGGCCCAAGCCTGGCTTTAGCCGAACTACCGACTATGGAAGCTCCTTCACGCGGTGAAGGTTCCGGGTTGATCGAGACGATCAAAAACTACGCCTACGACGGCGGCATCCTGCTCGGCCTGCTGATCGCCCTGCTCGCTTTTCTCGGCGTAGCTTGGCACTCGCTGACCGTCTATGCCGACGTGCAGAACCAACGCAAGACTTGGAAGGACCTCGGCGCGGTGGTCGGCATCGGTGCTCTGTTGGTGGTGATCATCATCTGGTTCCTGACCAAGGCTGCCGCAATTCTGTGAGGTCGCCATGAACGACACTATCGAACGCCTTGCCGACGGCACCTTGGTTTTTCTGCCCGAGCGACTTAATCGCGATCCTACCGTATTGCGTGGTTTGACCAATGATGAGATGTGGGTCGCGCTCGGTGCCGGCGCACTCGTCGGCCTGGTGCTGGGTGTTCCTCTGGCGATCGCCACCGCCTCAATTGCCGTGGCGCCAACCAGCACGATCACAGGCATGGCCGTGGTGCTATTGGCCGGTGGCACGCTACTGCGTCGGGCCAAACGGGCCCGTCCCGAGACCTGGTTGTACCGCAAGCTCGAATGGATACTCGCCAGCCGTTGGCGCCTGGGTCGCGGCAGTTTGATCCTTCACTCCGGTGCCTGGACGGTTCGCCGTTCACGTCGTCTGCGCCTTTCCCATTCACGGTGTCAGCCATGAGCCGATTTCGAAACAAGGTGGATGCCCAACAGGCGCATATCTTCAGCCTGCGTCTGGCAGTAATGGTCCTCGCCCTGCTCTGTGCCGGACTCTGGTACGGCTGGCGCTCGGCACCGACCGAGCTGACCGTGCATGTCCCCCCGGATCTGCGCTCGGGCAGCACCCGCAAGTGGTGGGATATCCCCTCGGAGAATGTGTATGCCTTTGCCCTGTACATCTTTGGCCAACTCAACCGCTGGCCCTCGGATGGCGAGCAGGATTATCGCCGTGCCATCTATGGCTTGCAGTCCTACCTGACGCCCGCCTGCAAGGCCTTCCTCGACGGCGACTACGAGTACCGCAAGGCCGCCGGCGAGCTGCGCCAGCGAGTGCGTGGGGTCTACGAAATTCTGGGCCGAGGTTACAGCGAAGATCCGGAGCTTAGGGTCAAGCAACTAGATCGCGATAGCTGGCTCGTCAAACTCGACCTCAACGCCGATGAGTATTACGCCGCGGAACCGGTGAAGCGGGTGGTGGTGCGTTATCCATTACGCGTAGTGCGTTTCGACCTGGACCCAGAACGCAACAAGTGGGGGCTGGCGCTGGACTGCTACCAGGGCACTCCGCAAAAAATCTCCCTGCCTGGAGGTGAGCCATGAAGCGGATGTCGACCCTGGGACTCACCGTCGCACTGATGCTAGGGGGAGCTGCAGCGCAGGCCGTCGAGCTGATGCACTGGGAACGCCTACCGCTCGCGGTCCCGCTGGTGATCAATCAGGAGCGGGTGGTTTTTGTCGATGAGGCTGTTCGAGTCGGTGTGCCTTCAACCCTGGCAGGCAAGCTGCGCGTGCAATCCACCGGCGGCACGCTGTACCTGCGCGCGTCGGAAGCCGTTGCCCCGACCCGATTACAACTGCAATCGGTCGCGACGGGCGAGATCATCCTGCTGGATGTCGCGGCCAACCCTGGCGATCAACCACTGGAGCCCGTGCGTATTCTCAAGAATGCTCCGGTGCAAGCTACCGAGGATGAATCGAGCACCTCCGCTGTTCCAGAACGCACGCCGATCCCGGTCGCGTTGACGCGCTACGCCGCACAGAGCCTGTACGCGCCGTTGCGCACCGTGGAGTCCCTGCCCGGTGTACGCCGCGTCCCGCTCACGCTGCGCACCCAACTGCCGTCCCTCATGCCGACCGAAAACGTGTCCAGCACGCCCATCGCCGCCTGGCGACTCGGTGATTACTGGGTAACGGCGGTGAAGTTACGTAACCGTGGTTCAGCGATGGTGCAACTCGATCCGCGTCGGCTTCAGGCCAAGTTGTTCGCCGCGGCCTTCCAGCATGCTTTCCTCGGACCTGTCGGCAGTGCTGAAGACACCACGATTGCCTACCTCGTCACCCGCGGTGCCGGCCTCGAACATGCGGTGCTGTTACCCCCGCCCATTGCGCGAGGTGCTGACAATGAAAGCTAACGCCTTGCTCAAATGGCTGGTACCGGCTGCGCTATTGGCCGTGGTGTTGATCATCCTGAAAACCTGGGTCGCGGGGGGCAGTAGTTCCTCTCCAGAGAAGCCGGTCGATCAAGGCAACCTTCAGTTATCCGCCGAGCAAGCCAAGTCGCTCGGCATTGCAGGCGATACCCCACGCGACACAGTCGCCACCCTGGTCGGCCAGGTGAAGGCCATGCGCAGCGACATGCTCGGTCTGAAGAAACACAACGATTCGCTGCAAACGGAGAACAACCGCCTGCGCGAGCGGGAAAACAGTGTTGATTCGCGCATCCAGACCGCGCTTGGCAGTGTGACCCAGCAAGTTGATGAAGGCCGCCGACAAGCCAATGAGGCCCGACTCAAAGCGGAACAAGACAGTCGCCAGGCTCGCGGTCTGCTGACGCAATTGCAGGAGCAGTTGTCGGGGCTGACCGGCAAAGGCAAGGATATGCCAATCGGATTAGGGCTTGAGCCGGGCGACGGTGCTCAGTTCGAAGGGCAGCATGCTGCCAATGATGCGCTGCAGTGGATTGAACCCTCGGATGCTCCGTCCACCAACGCCCGAGGCAAAACCAAGACCGCCTCCGCACTGAGTCTGCCTACTGCCTTCAACTCACTGGAAGGCTTGAACGATAACGCCATTGATCGCAGCCAGAAACAGTTGCGCGCAGTCACCCAGGGTGAGCATGACCTCACGCGATCCGTTGATCGTACCGAAGGCGCGAAGCCGGTCTACACCATCCCCGAAAACGCTACGCTGATGGGCTCGGTCGCCATGACCGCGCTGATCGGCCGAGTGCCGGTGGACGGCACCGTGAATGATCCCTATCCCTTCAAGGTGCTGGTCGGCCCTGAGAACCTGACCGCCAATGGCATCGACCTGCCGGACGTCGCGGGGGCCGTAATGAGCGGCACGGCGTCCGGTGACTGGACCCTGTCTTGCGTACGCGGACAGGTCGAGTCAATCACCTTTGTGTTTACCGATGGCACCATCCGTACAGTGCCTCAGCCGAAGGCAGTAGCCACCCGCAATGCCACCACCGCCCAGAGCTCGAGCACCGACAAGATCCGTGGTGGACTCGGTTACCTGTCCGATCCGTATGGCATTCCTTGCATCGCCGGCGAGCGCCGCTCGAACGCTCAGCAATACCTCGGTAGCCAGAGCCTCATCACGGCGGCCGGCGCCGGTGTCGCCGCCTTGCTCGGGGATGAGCAGAAAAACAGTCGTGTGATCAGTTCTGGCAGCGGTACGCTCGGGGTCACCAGCAGCAGTGGCAATAGCGCACTGAATGCAATTCTCAGTGGTGGGGTCAGCGACATCCGCGAGTGGGTCAACAAGCTGTATGGCGAGGCCTTTGCTGCCGTGTACGTGCCACCGGCCGCACAGGTCGCGCTGCACCTCGACCATGAGATCACCATCGACTACGAGCCCAAGGGCCGGAGCGTTCGCCATGAAAAAGACCATGCCTCTCTGCCTGACCTGGATTAGCGTGTTCTGCTGGGTTCTGGCGGGGTGTTCCACCGACAAAGACACGCTGCTGCCCCATGGCGAGCAAACCATGCTGGACATCTGGAACGGCGCCGGTTCGCAAGGCACTCAGCAGCAACTGCTGGAGGCTCGGCAGCAGTTACGCCGCCCGCTGGCTCAGGCAGATGCCTCCGCGGCTCTCCAGGAACCGTACACGCGCACAGCGGCGAACGAGATCCGCAACCTGTTCCCGCGCCTGCCCAATCCCGATCTGGTGTTGTACGTGTATCCGCATTTGAGTGGTACCGAGCAGGCACCGATCCCCGGTTACTCGACCGTCTTTCCGTTCTACCAACGGGTGCAGTACGCATTGCCCGGTGAACGTCAGGAAGACTTGTAGTGCGTACCAGCGATGCGGGCAACCGCACTGCCACGTGGAAAGCCTGGCGCCACCCATTGCGCCCTCGCGCCACCTTGGCCGATCACGCCGCACTCTATGCGCACCACCCCAGCTTCACCGATCACCTGCCTTGGGTCGAATACCTCGACACCGAGCAGTGTTTTCTGTTGGATGACAATCGCTCGGTGGGTGCGGTGTTCGAGTTACTGCCCATCGGCACCGAAGGGCGCGAACCCGATTGGTTGATGGCCGCCCGCGATGCCCTCGAGGATGCCCTGCAGGACAGCTTTGACGAGCTGGATCAAGCGCCGTGGGTGGCGCAGTTTTTCTGCCAGGACGACAACGACTTCATACCCTACCTGACCCGGCTCACCGATTACATTCAGGACAGCGCACGAGGCACGGTCTTCACCGAGGCGTATTTGGAGCTCAGCCGCCGTCATCTAAAGGCCATCGCCAAGCCCGGTGGTCTGTTTGAGGATAAGGTGGTGACACGCCTACCCTGGCGTGGCAATAACCGCCGGGTGCGCCTGGTGGTCTATCGCTGGCTCGAGTCTGGCGCTGAAGAGACGGGACTCACCCCGGTGCAATCCCTGCAACAGGCTTGCGCACGTATCGGTGCTTCGTTGCAGGCGTGCGGAGTGCAATCGACGCGAGTCGATGGCCGAGGTCTGTATGCCTGGTTAGTGCCCTGGTTCAATCCAGCACCCAGGCTCACTGATGAAGCACCCGAGGAGTTCTACCGCCGTGTGGCCTATCCGGAGTCGGGCGACGGCGAGTCGCTGGAACTGCCCTTCGATCACGATTTCGCCGAGCGGCTGTTTTTCAATGAGCCGCATTCAGATGTGCAGCGCGGACTCTGGTACTTCGATGGTCAACCCCATCGGGTCATGGTGGTGGACAAACTGCGGCGCCCCCCCTTGATTGGCCAACTCACTGGTGAAACCCGCAAAGGCGACGCGGTGAATGCCCTGTTCGACCAGTTACCCGAAGGTACGGTGATGAGTCTGACTTTAGTGGTCAAACCACAGGATGTACTCGAGGATCAGTTGAACCGCCTGTCCCGAAAAGCCATCGGTGAAAACCTGGCCTCGACCCAGACTCGTCAGGATGTTGAAGAGGCTCGTGCGATCATCGGTCGCCAGCACAAGCTGTACCGCGGCACCCTGGCGTTCTACCTGCGCGGTAACGATGAACAGCAATTGCACCAGCGCTCCGTCAGCCTGGCCAACGCGCTGCTGGGTGCGGGCCTACAACCGGTACGCGAAGGCGATGAAGTCGCCGCCTGCAACAGTTACCTGCGTTGGTTACCAATGGCTTACAACCCGGCCCGCGACACGCGCAACTGGTACACCCGCCTGATGTTCGCCCAGCACCTGGCGAACCTGGTTCCGGTGTGGGGCCGCAGCACCGGCACCGGCCACCCGGGCATCACCCTGTTCAACCGCGGCGGTTCGCCACTGAGCTTCGACCCTCTGTCACGCCTGGACCGGGCCATGAACGGTCATCTGCTGTTGTTCGGTCCCACCGGTGCCGGCAAGTCGGCCACCCTGGTCACCCTGCTGATGCAGGTTATGGCCATGTACCGCCCACGCCTGGTTATCGTCGAGGCCGGCAACTCATTCGGCTTGCAGGGCGACTACTTCGCGACGCGAGGTCTCTCGGTCAACAAGGTCCAGTTGAAACCTGGCGCCTCGGTCAGCCTAGCGCCCTTTGTGGATGCCTGGCGCTTGGTCGAGCAACCGGATCAGGTGGCGAGTCTGTCGATCGATGAGCTGGACGATGAGGCGGTAGCCAGTCGCGAAGACCAACGCGATGTTCTCGGCGAACTGGAAATCACCGCCCGTCTGATGATCACCGGCGGCGAGGCCAAGGAAGAGGCGCGCCTGAGTCGAGCCGATCGCAGCTTGATCCGTGAGTGCATTCTGGATGCGGCACAGGCCTGTGTCGCAGCGGACCGCCAGGTACTGACCCGCAACGTGCGCGACGCCTTACTGCGCGTCGCCGCTGACCCGCACTTACCGGAAAAACGTCGTGAGCGTGCCCAGGAAATGGGCGAGTCCATCGACCTGTTTTGCCAGGGTTTCGAGGGCGAACTGTTCGATCGCGAGGGCACGCCTTGGCCCGAGAGCGATGTGACCATTGTCGATCTCGCCACTTACGCTCGCGAAGGCTACGAGGCACAGATGGCCATCAGCTACATCAGCCTAATGAACACCGTGAACAACCTTGCCGAGCGCGATCAGTATTTGGGGCGACCGATCATCATGGTCACAGACGAGGGCCATATCATCACCAAAAACCCGCTGCTGGCGCCGTTCGTGGTCAAGGGCACGAAGATGTGGCGCAAACTCGGTGCCTGGTTCTGGTTGGCGACGCAGAACCTTGCCGACTTTCCCACTGCCGCACAAACCATGCTCAACATGATCGAGTGGTGGATTTGTTTGAACATGCCACCGGCGGAAATCGAAGAGATTGCTCGCTTCAAGAAGCTCACACCGGCGCAAAAAGCCCTGTTGCTGTCCGCCAGCAAAGAACCCGGTAAATACACCGAAGGGGTCGTGCTGTCGAAGAAGCTCGAGACGCTGTTTCGAGCCGTGCCACCCAGTCTCTATCTCGCCCTGGCCATGACGGAACCCGAAGAAAAGGCCGAGCGCTGGACACTGATGCAGGAAAACGGCTGCTCGGAGTTGGAAGCGGCTTTTCAGGTAGCTGAGCGCATTGACCGGGCCCGTGGAATCGGGACGTAAGTATCGATTTGAAGCCCAAATAGCGTTACATCCGCAAAGGGCCGGAAAGCGGTTTGGTGCTGGATATGCCCGAACTATCTGAGTAGATTACTCGTCACCATTCAGCCAGCAGAAGGAGCCATACATAAATAAAAACGACCTCGTCGAGGCCATAGCGAGCTCCACCGACCGCCCGAAGTCCACTGCCGGACGCGCGTTGGAAGCCCTCACAACCATCATATCCACTGCGTTGCAAAGTGGTGAGAACGTCACCTTGGTTGGTTTTGGTACCTTTGCCGTGAAAGCGCGTGCAGCGCGCGACGGCCGTAACCCTAAAACTGGCATGACTTTTCACTTCGATCGGAATTCTTTTCATTAAGAATAGAATCAGACAGTCATAGCCAGCCGTCCAGCGGGACTAAAGTCGCCTCAAGTGAACGGGGTCAACAAGATGTGTTGCCCGTTCGGATTGTTCTAACTACGCTGCATTGCGCAAGATTTATACTCAGAATTTCCTAAGGTTTTTTTAGGATCTGTTCAGTTAATCGCCGCGACGTTTCCACCGCCGCTATTCCACCCTCCTCCCAACGCTTTATAGATCGCGACGATGCCGCGGTACTGATCGGTTTCACCCAGAGCTTGGGCATCTTCGGCGTTGAGCCGCTCGCGTTCTGCGTCCAACAGCACCAGATAATCCACGGTCCCTTCCTTGTACTGGATGGCCGCGAGGTCAGCGGCGGCGCGGCTCGACTCACTCTGTTTGATCAACGACAACAAGCGTTGTTGGCGCTTGTTGTAGTCGCTGAAGGCGTTTTCCGACTCTTCCAGCGCCAGCAGCACTTGCTGCTCATAGGTGGCCAGGGCGCCTTCGGCATTGGCGTCAGCACCACGGATGCGCGCCCGCACGCTGCCCAGGTCAAATGCCGCCCAGGTAATGCTCGGACCCAAGCTCCAAGCCCGGGCGGCGCTGGAGCCAATCTGTGAACCACGGCCGGCGGTGAAGCCGAGGAAGCCGCTCAGGCTCACCCGCGGGAACAAGTCGGCAGTGGCCACGCCGATTTCAGCCGTGGCGGACGCTAGCCGGCGCTCGGCGGCGAGCACATCGGGGCGCCGGCGCAGCAGTTCGGCGGGATCACCGATCGGCAGCGCTTTGGCAATGGCCGGCAACTCGGCGGGACTCAACGACACGCTCAAGGTATTCGGACGCTCTCCCAACAGCGTGGCGATGCGGTTTTTCTGCCGCACCTGCTCCGCTTGCAGTTGCGGCACCGTGGCCTCGACCGCCGCCAAGCGCGCGTCGGCACGCACCACGTCGAGTTCATTGCCCACGCCAGCATCGCGCAGGCTGACCGTCACCGCGCGCGAATCCTGCTGATTCTTCAGGTTCGCCAGGGCGATTTTTTCCCGCAGTTGCGCGCCTCGCAATTGGCCATAGGCATCGACCAACTCGGCGATCATGGTCACGCGAAGTTGATACAAGTCGGCCGCCGCCGCATCTTCCTGGGCGTCGCTGGATTCCAGTTGACGCTGGATGCGGCCAAACAGGTCGACTTCCCAGGCCATGTCCAGCCCCAGGTCGTAGCGCTCCTGATGGACTCGGCTTTCGGTCTGGCCGGGCACTTGCCCTTTGCCCTGCTGACTGCTGACGCGGCTGGTGACCACCGGCAAATTGTCGTTGCTGACGTCATCACGAATCGCGCGGGCCGCTCTCCAGCGGGCAAACGCGACGCGCAGATCGCGGTTGCCTTCCAGGGATTTGCTCACCAACTGGTTGAGCGTGGGGTCATCGAACTGCTGCCACCACACCGTTTCAAACCGCGATTGATCGTAGTGACCGCTTTGCACCGATACGACAGTGGCCGGCGCGGTGTCGGGGGTTTTGTAGTCGGGGCCAACGGTACACGCGGCGAGCGCAACGACCAAAAGGCTGGGTAAAAAAAGCTTCAGGGTGTTCATCAGTGTGCCTCCGGATTCAATGCGTTTGCCGCGTGAAGCTGGGTGAGGTTGCGTGCGTTTTTGCGCTCGATGGAGCGACGGATCAGAACGAAGAACACCGGTGTCAGCAGCAACCCGAAGAAGGTCACGCCGAGCATGCCGGAGAACACCGCGACCCCCATCGCCCGGCGCATTTCCGAACCGGCACCGGTGGACGTCACCAGCGGGATCACACCCATGATGAAGGCGAACGAGGTCATCAGAATCGGCCGCAACCGCATGCGGCAAGCGTCCAGCACCGCGTCCAGCGGCGACATGCCCTGCTCCTGTTTATCCTTGGCGAACTCGACGATTAGGATCGCGTTCTTGCACGCCAGGCCCACCAGCACGATCAGGCCGATCTGGGTAAAGATGTTGTTGTCGCCCTTGGAAATGATCACCCCGGCAATCGCCGACAGCAGGGTCATCGGCACAATCAGGATCACCGCCAATGGCAGGCTCCAGCTCTCGTACAGCGCCGCCAGGACCAGGAACGCCAACAGCACGCAAAGCGGGAACACCAACAGCGCGGTGTTGCCGGACAGAATCTGTTGGTAGGTCAGGTCGGTCCATTCGTAGGTCATGCCGTTGGGCAGTTCTTCTTTCAGCAACTTTTCTATCGCTGCCTGGGCCTGGCCGGAGCTGTAGCCCGGCGCGGCGCTGCCGTTGATTTCCGCGGTGACGAAGCCGTTGTAGTGGGAGACGCGGTCAGGTCCGGAGGTCGGGCTGACCTTGACGAACGTGGCTAGCGGAATCATCTCGCCTTTGTTGTTGCGTACTTTCAACTGACCGATCTGTTCCGGCTCCTGACGGAACTGCTGTTCGGCCTGCACGTTGACCTGATAGGTCCGGCCGAAGCGGTTGAAGTCGTTGGCATACAGCGAGCCCAGGTACACCTGCAACGTGTCGAAGATGTCGTTGATCGCCACGCCATGGATCTTGGCTTTTTCCCGATCAATCGCAGCGTCCACCTGCGGCACGTTGACGGTGTAGCTGGTGAACAAATTGGCCAGCTCCGGAACACTGCGGCTCTTGCCGATGATGTTCATGGTCTCTTTGTACAGCTCTTCGTAACCCAGGTTGCCCCGGTCCTCGATCTGCAGGCGGAACCCACCGATGGTGCCTAAGCCTTGAACCGGCGGCGGCGGGAACACCGCGATGTAGGCGTCCTGGATGCCACCGAACTTGGCGTTGAGCGAGGCGGAAATCGCCCCGGCGGACAGGCTCGGGTCTTTGCGCTCGTCGAAGGGCCGCAAGCCGATGAACGCGATGCCGGCGTTCGGGCTGTTGGTGAAGCCGTTGATCGACAGGCCCGGGAACGCTACGGCGCTGTCGAAACCCGGCTCGTTCATGGCGATGGTGCTCATGCGGCGGATCACCGACTCGGTGCGATCAAGGCTCGCCGCGTCCGGCAATTGCGCAAAGGTCACCAGGTACTTTTTGTCCTGGGTCGGCACGAAGCCGGTTGGCGTGGTGCTGAAGCCCACGTACGTCATTGCGATCAGGCCGGCATAGACCAGCAAGGCCACGCTGCTGCCCCGAATGACCTTGGCCACGGCAATCACGTAGCCATGGCTGGCCTTGTCGAAGAAGCGGTTGAAGGGTTTGAACAGCCAGCCACCGAGCAGACGATCCAGCACTTTGGAGAAGCGGTCTTTCGGCGCTCCGTGTGCCTTGAGTAACACTGCGGCCAATGCCGGCGACAAGGTCAGGGAATTAAACGCCGAGATCACGGTGGAGATGGCAATGGTCAGGGCGAACTGCTTGTAAAACTGCCCGGTCAGACCCGAAATAAAGGCTGCGGGGACGAACACCGCACACAACACCAGCGCCGTAGCGATGATCGGCCCGGTGACCTCGCCCATGGCTTTTTTGGTCGCCTCGACCGGTTCAAGACCTGACTCGATGTTTCGTTCGACGTTCTCCACCACCACGATCGCATCGTCGACCACGATCCCGATTGCCAGGACCAGACCGAACAGCGACAGCGCATTTAACGAGAACCCGAACAGGTGCATCACCGCAAACGTGCCGATCAACGACACCGGCACCGCAACCAGCGGAATGATCGAGGCGCGCCAGGTTTGCAGGAACAGGATTACCACCAGTACCACGAGGATTAGCGCTTCGAACAAGGTATGAACCACCGCCTCGATCGAACTGCGCACGAAGATCGTCGGATCATAGACGATCTCGTAGTCCATGCCTTCCGGGAAGCTCTTCTTCAGCTCCGCCATCTTCGCCCGCACCTGGTTGGAGATGTCGATCGCATTCGAGCCCGGACGCTGGAAGATCGGCATCGCCACCGCTTCCTCGTTATTGAGCAAGGCGCGCAAGGCATACTGGTTGGAACCCAGCTCGACCCGGGCGATGTCTTTCAGGCGCGTGATCTCGCCGTCCGGACCGCTGCGGATAATGACGTTCTCGAACTCTTCTTCGCTGACCAACCGCCCTTGGGAGTTGATCGACATCTGGAAGCTCGTGGCATTCGGTGCCGGGGGCGAGCCCAGTTGCCCGGCAGCGACCTGACGGTTCTGCTCACGCACCGCGTTGACCACATCGGTGGCGGTCAGGTTGCGCGAAGCGGTCTTGTTCGGGTCGAGCCAGATACGCAGCGAGTAATCGCCGATACCGAACATCTTCACGTCACCAATACCGTCCAGCCGCGCCAGCTCATCCTTGACGTTAAGGATCGCGTAGTTCGACAGGTAGAGCATGTCGTAGCGCTTGTCCGGCGACACCAAATGCACCAGCAACGTCAGCTCGGGAGACGCCTTGTCGACGGTGATGCCGATACGCGTCACTTCCTCGGGCAGCTTGGGTTCGGTGCGGGTCACACGGTTCTGCACCTGAACTTGGGCGTTGTCCAGATCAGTGCCCAGGGCGAAGGTCACGGTCAGTGTGAGTCGGCCGTCCGCCGTGGATTGCGAGGACATGTACAGCATGTTCTCGACCCCGGTGATGGCTTGCTCCAAGGGAGCTGCCACGGTTTCGCCGATGACTTTCGGGTTGGCGCCGGGGTAGTTGGCGTGAACCACCACGGTGGGTGGCACCACTTCCGGGTATTCGCTGATCGGCAACTGGAACAGCGAGATGGCGCCGGCAATCAGGATCAGCAGCGACAGCACTGCGGCGAAGATCGGTCGCGTAATAAAGAACTGGGAAAACTTCATGGCGAGGCTCCTTATCCGCGAGGCGCAGCGGCAGATTCCGCTTTCACCAGTGCAGGTGATTGCGTGGAAACCGGCTGATGGGAGGCTTCAATCGCCTGACGTTTTTGCTCAAGGATCGACACGACTTCAGGACTCGCCATTGGCGCATCCTCAGGACTGATCACCGCGCCGGGCCGCACACGCTGCAGGCCGTTGATGACGATACGATCGTCTTTTTGCAGACCGCTGCGCACGATGCGTAAGCCTTCAAGTTTCGGTCCCAAATCGACGTTGCGATAAACGGCCTTGTTGTCCTGATCGACCACCAGCACGAATTTTTTGCCGAGGTCGGTGCCCACCGCTTCATCTTTGATCAGCAGGCCGGGATAGGCGGCGCTGCCCACCAGTTTCAAGCGCGCATACAGACCGGGGGTGTACTGCCCGTCAGCGTTATCGAACACCGCGCGACCACGAATGGTGCCGGTTTTCGGATTGACCTGGTTGTCGACAAAGTTCATCTGCCCGAGGTGACTGTTGCCCTCCTCGTTCGACAAACCCATGTACACCGGCGTGGCTTGACCGCGCTGGCCCTGGCGGGAAAGCAGGCTGTATTTGAGGAACATGCGTTCGTCCGCATCGAAATAGGCGTAGACCTTGTCGGTGGAGACCACGCTGGTCAGCGGTGTGGTGTCGGCGGTCACGATATTGCCGGCGGTGATTTCCGCCCGGCTGACCCGGCCAGTGATCGGTGCGGTGACGCGGGTGAAACTGAGGTTCAAGCGCGCCAGGTCCAACTGCGCCTGAATGGCATCGACCCCGGCCCGGGCTTCCTGGGCGGTGGTGGTGCGGGTGTCGGCCAGCTCGGCGGAGATCGCGTTGCTACTCAACAAGCGCTGGCCCCTTTGCGCTTCGTTGCCGGTGCGGACCAGGGTGGCGCGGGCCTGTTGCAGCTGCGCCTCGATACGATGCACTTCGTGCTCGAACGGGCGTGGATCGATCTGGAACAGCAGATCGCCCTTCTTCACCAGCACGCCGTCGGTGAAGGCCACACGTTCGATCTGGCCGGAAACCCGTGGACGAACCTCGACGGTTTCCGGTGCTTCCAGGCGGGCGGTGACTTCATCCCATTCGGTAATGGGCTGCTCCAGCACCTTGGCCACGGTGACGTGCGGCGCACCCGACGCCTGGGCGGCATTGGGTGTGCGTTCACACGCGGTAAGCACTACCAGCGCCAGTGCAGCAAGGGGATAACGCAAAGGTTTGAGTGACTGTTCCATAGGTAGTGTCCGCCAGACGGTTTGGGAATTTCCGGATTCTCGGCGTCGCGCGAGGTCGCGACGAATTGAACGGAGTGAAGTTGGCTATCACCAATGATGATGACCACCATGTTTAAGGGTAAAAAAAGGATCGATCTCGCTTAAACCTTGGTATTGGTGAGCACGGTACAAACGGAATCCAGCGCCGGCCCCAACGCCTGCGCAGCATTCAACGCTCGCTCGGTGGGCACCATCCGGCGACCGATGCGCTCGAACAAAGGGTCGTTGAACAGCTTGCGCAAACGCACCAGCGCCGCGCTAACCGCAGGCTGGCCCAAGGATAATTGCTTGGCGGCGCGGGTGAGATTACGTTCCTGGATGAGCGCCTCGAACACCACCAACAGGTTCAGATCGATACTGCGCAGATCATTACGATTCATGAGTCCGGTCCACGTAGAGATTTTCAACTTGAGCCACAGGCTCGGGATCCGCCAGACTTGCGTCGTTTCGGCAAAGCCATTGCAGCGACCTTATATGACGATCATAATAAATACCAGCCTCTCAGCGACGCTTTTACCAAGTGCAACCGACTGGGCCACAGGAGCAGTCTCATGAAAGTCACAAAAGACCAGGCCGCCGCGAACAAAGAAGCGATCCTCACGGCTGCGTCCCGGCTGTATCGGGAAAAGGGCATCGATGGCATCGGTATTGGTGAACTGTCGCGCTCCGTGGGCCTGACCCATGGCGGCTTCTACGGACAGTTTCCGGGCGGCAAGGAACAACTAGCCTCAGAGGCCGTCAGTCGGACGTTCGAGTCCAATATCCGGGACTGGCAAAACGCCAAATCCATTCCCGAACTGATCAAGGGTTACTTGACGCAAGCGCATCTTGATAACTGGACCGAGGGCTGCCCTATCCCCGCGCTGGGCGCCGACGTGGCCCGCACGGGTGGGACCGTCAGTGTTTCCTTCACCAAAGGCGTCGAACGCTTGATCGAAACGTTGATGGCGTTGGTCGATGGGGAAAGCCATGACGAGAAGTATCTGGAATCGCTGCGCATCCTGTCATCGATCGCAGGGGCTATGCTGATTGCCAGGGCGTTGAACAAGCCTGAGTTATCCGAGCAGTTTCTGCAGTCGGTGATCAGTGCTTGGCCTACTGCTCCCGCACCAAAAGAGCGGGCTGCGTAGCGCCATTCAATTTTTTTCATATGGGGACAAGCTAAAACCATCCTCAGCCCTGATCGAAGACTCTCGCGAAACACCTCTGAAACGTGGGCGTCTGATCGACTAGCGGCAGATCAAGTTAGATGGTACGGCAACTACTTGGGTGGGCTGGATTGCAGTATCACCTGCTGGACTGCACTGCCGAGCAATCCAATGACGACGCTGAAACCATTGACATAAACGGCGATGGGAAACTGGTAGAGATACAAGCCCCCTAGAGCTCTGACTATTTACAACGCTTAGGTCAACTCGCCATTTCGGGAGAAACGTTGTGCGTATTCCGTTGGGCTAACCCCAAGACGTCGCACAAATGCATTCCTTAAGACATCCACACTGTGGTAACCACAGCGACGCGCGACTTCTGATATCGACTGCCCTCCAAGCTCAAGTTCTCTGCAGGCTGCTTCCACCCTAACGTCCTCGACGTACTTTGCCGGCGAAGTCTGCAGCTCTTGCTGGAACATGCGTAATAACGTCCTGATGCTTGTGGAAAGCCTGCCGGCCAGTGCTTCGACTGACAGTTCCGAATTTAGATTTTCCCTGATCCACTGGCATAGCTCACCCAGATTCGTACCGGGTACATCCTGCGACCGACTGGTGACACTGAACTGTGCCTGTCCACCAGGACGCCGCAAGAACAGGAGCAGGTTTTTCGCAATGTCCAAAGCGACGTCATCGCCTAAATCCTCGCCAACCAATGCCAGTGCAAGATCGATCCCGGCGGATGTGCCAGCCGACGTGTACACATTACCGTCTTTGACCCAGATCAGATCTGGATCAACCTGTACATTTGGATAGCGCTCAGCCAGCGCGCGCGTCATCTGCCAATGCGTCGTGGCCTTGCGCCCCTCCAGGACTCCTGCCTCGGCAAGTGCGAACGCACCTACACTTATCGAACACAGGCGCCTCACCGTCTCGGACTGCGAGCCAATCCATGTGATAGCCGCCTCATCAAGCTGACCCATTACTTCCCAGCCCGCAGCCACGATCAACGTGTCGATTGCTTTGTTTTCGAGGCGCTCTTGCGCAAGCGTCCTGTGCGCTGTGAGTTTGAAGCCGGTGCTGTTCTCCAGATGTTCATTAGCATCCGAACAAACCAACTCAAGTACGTAGGGGGCAGCCTCCCTGTCGTACAGACTATTCGCAAAGGCGAACACATCTGCGGGTCCAACCACGTCGAGCGCATCTATGGGCGGCATGGCCAAAATCACCACTCGCTTTTGCGTCCGACCTACAGTTGGATGAGTTGCACTGGTCTTTTTCTTCACGGCCCGCTCCCACCTTTGTCATGGGCGCATATTGGCACAAATCATTGTAAATAGTTAATATTGCCAAACTGAAAGACACGTTAAACATCTGGCGACTTCATTTTCAAGGAGCAAAATTCGAGTGAGCGGCATTTTTCGACACCGTGCCAGTGACCGAACGAGGCTAGACGAATGAGTGTTTTGGTAAGTCGCCGCAAGGTTATTGCAGGCTTAGGAGTATTGAGTCTCAGCCTACTGGCCGGCTGCGATTCTGGAGGTAGGCCGCTGTACAAGTACGGCAAGGATCTGAGTGATCAGATACTTGGGCGCACATTCAAGTTAACGGATACCGACGGCTATGAGACGTCGCTCTCAAGCTTTCGCGGCATGATGCCAATGGTGATATTTGGCTTTACCAAATCCCCTTCGATCGTCCCCACTGCCTTGGCTCGCGCGGTAGAAATCAAAAAAATGATGGGCAAAGACGGCGAGCGTTTTCAGGTCATATTTGTCACCTTAGACCCCGAACGGGATACCCCAGCGATATTGGATGCCTACGTCAAATCCTTTGATCCGTCATTTGTTGCCCTTTACGGCTCGCCGAAGGAAACGGCCGCCACCGCGAAAGAGTTCAATGTGGCCTACGAGAAAATTACCAGCGGATCGACGTACACACTGTCTCACTCAACCACGAGCTATGTTTATGACTACAGGGGAACGCTGCGCCTCGGCCTGTCTCAATCGCTTTCTGCGCAAGAGTGCGCGGAAGATTTGCTGAACCTTATGGAGATCTGCGAATGATCTCCAGTGCGCTCCCTTCGAAATTGATGAATGACATACCGACCAAGCACTTAGGTCTAAGGCATTGAGCTCAAGTTAGATTCGATTGACGCTAAACCGCTGCCTGTATTCGCCCGGGGTCAACCCAGTAACCCTGATGAAAATTTTGCGGAACGCGCCGGGGTCGCTGTAACCAACTTCCCACGCAATAGCCTCGATCGGCAACGTACTGAATTGCAGCATCTCACGGGCACGGCCAACTCGCAGCCTCTGACAATAATCGATGGCGGTGAAGCCTGTGGCCTTGCGAAAACGCCGCAAAAACGTTCTTTCTTCCAGGCCGGAGCGCAGAACCAGCGACGCAAGGGCCGTATCTTTCGCACCCGTCGCCTGTAGCCAATGCTGGACTTTCAGAACCGGGGCGTCGCCATGAGTCAGGTTTGGAGAAAAAGCACTGTAGTAGCGCTGCTCTCGGCCGGGCGGATCTACCAGCAAATAATGTGCGGTTTCCGCCATGATGACCGGCCCTAGAAAACGGTCGACCAACTTCAAACCGAGATCAATCCACGCCATCAGCCCCCCCGCGCTGATGATATCGCCGTCATCAATGACAAGCCGATCGATATCAAGATGCGCATCGGGAAACCTTTGCCGAAACAAGTCGGCATGGTCCCAGTGCGTGGTGACCGATCGCCCCGCCAGCAGACCGGTTTCAGCCAACAGGAAAGCCCCTCCGCAGACAGAACACAACGTTGTGCCCGCGCGATGATGGCCGAGGAGCCAGTCAACAAACGGTGCAGCTTCCTGCGACGAGACTTGCGTACCCAAGCGAGGTGGCATCAATAGCACTGTAGGAGAGCCGCCGGCCTCCCCCGCCTTCTCCCCGACTCTGACAGGTGTGCCACTGGGTCCCTCAACCTGCCATTGGCTGACCTGCAGGAAAACGCCCGCCTCTTTGTAGTGCTGCGCCGCAAAGCGATCCGCAACCCCGAATAGATCAATCAAACCGTGCACGGCCGCAAGCTGTACGCCAGGAAAAAGGACGATGCCGATTTCAATTGTGAGAGGTCTGGTCATGTGTCGGTATTCACCCTGTTTATGTCGATATCGCCACGAGACACTATCACGCCTGCGAATCATCATGTCAAAAGTTTCACCACCAAACGAAAGGGGTAGGAGATGACAAACGAAGTAGCAACAGTCGCAACTCCAGAGTGGCGAATTGCAGGTGAATGGCTGGACGTCTGTTCGTGCAACTCACCGTGCCCATGCACGTTCGCTCAACCTCCCACAGGCAATCATTGCGAAGTGCTGTGGGCGTACCGAATCAATGAGGGTCACTACGGTCCGACACCCATGGCAGGCCTGAAAGTGGTCCTGCTCGCAAACTTCACCGGCAACCTTTGGGACGGCGCTTGGCTGGATGCAGGCGTATTCCTCGACTCTGCCGCCGACGATGCACAGCGAGCGGCCTTGGCGGCAATTTTCACCGGCCAGGCCGGCGGCTGGATGACACAGTTCGTACCAACGCACGTGCGTGAGCTCAGGGGTGTCGAGTTTGCGAAGATTTCAGTCGACATCGAGAGCACGCTCGAACACTGGCGGGTGACCGTCGATGACAAGGTCGAAGCGAGTGGCCAGGCCATGAAGGGGCCGACCTCCGATCCGACCAAACTGCTGCAGAGCTTCAATCCACCCGGCAGCGAAGTCGGTCCCACCGACGCGCCCGTGACTTGGGGCAAAAGCGTTGCGGGCCGTTGGAAGGCATTTGGGTTCGATCAAAACATCCCGGCCGGCCAAGCGAGTAAGCATATCCCCTTCGACTGGCACGGACCGGACGCACCATGATGAAATCGGTCCTCTCCGCTTCACGATCCGCAGCTTCTGCGCTCGGGCGGGGTCAAGCGGGCTTAGGCTGGACGATAGTTGTCGTTGCGCTCAGCCTCGCCGCCTGGTTCGAAATGCTGGTGGTCATGGGTGACATGGATGAAGGGCCAGGAACCCCGCTACACGGCTTACCCGCCTACCTTATTGGTTGGGTTGTCATGTTGACAGCAATGATGCTGCCGTCAGAACTCAACTACATTGCGGCGTTTGCCGCCATGCTGAAGTCCCGCGGAGGAAAATCACTTGCACGAACGCGGCGCATGGCTTGCTTTATAGCGGGCTATGGCGTCGCCTGGATTGGCTACGGTTTGGCGGCCTATCTGCTGGACTATGCGATTCGTGCCCTCAACCTCGAGTTTCTTGCGTGGTACAGCGCTGGTCCCTATTGGGCTGGCGCTGTTTTGATTATCGCGGGAATCTTCCAGGTCTCGGCCTTGAAAAATGTTTGCCTTACGGGATGCCGTTCGCCGCTGTCTTTTTTCGCTCAATATTGGCGAGGGGGCGATTTCGGGGCTGTTCTGATGGGCGCGCGACACGGCATGGTCTGTGTGGGCTGCTGCTGGGCGATGATGGCGGTGATGTTCGCTGTCGGCGTCATGAGTCCTATCTGGATGGCATTGCTGACCCTGTTGATGTTCGCTGAAAAGGTACTGCCCAGTGGGCATAAGCTCGCGATTCCAATCGCCGTGTTCCTCGGAGCCATGGGGATTTGGATGGCGCTGTCACCCGACACAGTACCGTTTCTGAAAAACCCTATGACAGGCACCATTTGCAAGCCGCATGTGCACTGACTTACGGAGTGAATTCGTTTTCCGTAATGGGGACGGCGGCATTTTATGCCGCCGCCCTAGTCTTTTGCCCATCGCAGCGAACTACGCCATCTCGCCATTGGGCGAGAAGCGTTGTGCATACTCCTTCGGGCTCACGCCAATCCGCCGCACGAAGGCTTTTCTCAGGACATCCACGCTGTGGTAGCCACTCCGCCGCGCGACCTCTTCCATAGACCGTCCACCCAGTTCAATCGAGCGACAGGCAGCTTCTATTCGTACGTCCTCGACATACTTCGCCGGCGTGGTCTGCAACTCTCGTTGGAACAAGCGGATTAACGTCCTGACGCTGGTGGAGAACTTGTCCGCGAGTATTTCTACTGTCAGGTCCGAGTGCAGGTGTTCCGCAATCCACAGGCACAACTCATCCAGATTGGAACCAGGAACATGCTGTGATTGAAGAGCAACGCTGAACTGCGCCTGCCCGCCAGGACGCCGCAGAAAGAGGACAAGATTTTTCGCGATCTCCATAGCCACTTCATCGCCCAAATCTTCGCTGACCAACGCAAGCGCAAGATCGATGCCGGCGGAAATACCGGCTGACGTGTAGACGTTGCCGTCCTTGACCCAGATCGGATTAGGATCGACCTGCACCTGGGGGTAGCTATCGGCCAGGCTTCGCGCCATACGCCAATGAGTCGTTGCCCTGCGACCATCCAAAAGTCCTGTCTCAGCCAGAGCGAACGCCCCGACACAGATCGAACACACCCGCCGAACACTCTCGGACTTTGTTCTTATCCAATCGATAGCGGACTCGTCCACCTGCTCCCGAGCTTTCCAGCCCGACGTCACGATCAACGTGTCAATTGCTTCGTTGTCACTACGTTCTTGGTCAAGCGTCTTGTGTGCCATCAGCGCGATGCCCGTGCTGCTCTCCAGGTGCTCGTTGGCGCCTGCAGCGACCAGCTCGAGTAGATAGGGTGCGGTGTCACCGCGATGCAACCGATTAGCAAAGGCAAACACCTCAGCTGGGCCGGTCACATCGAGCGAGTCCACTGGAGGCAACCCCAAAATCACCACTCGCTTTTGCTTGGCACTGATAAGCGGATGGCTTGCTTTCGTTGACTTGCTCACGGCTATCTCCCCACACATACGAGATAAGCATATTGGCACAAAAAGACCGAAAATAGTCAATTACGCCAAGCAAAAATACCTAGACTGAACTTCAACCCGATTCAACGCTGAGGAAGCAATCATGAGTACACCAATCATCATCGGTGGCTTCAGTGCTCCAGACTCTGAACTCGCCCGTAAAGCGTCTGCCCTCGTCGAGCGCGTCCACTCAAAGGCGCTTTTGCACCACGTGCACCGGACATGGTGGTTTGCCGAATTCCTGGGCCAACAACGTGGTCTGAAATACGACCGCGAGACGGTTTACCTCGCCGCGCTTTTACACGATCTGGGACTGACAAACGAATTCTCTGCCGACCAACGCTTTGAAGTCGACGGCGCAGATGCCGCTAGCCGCTTCCTGCTTGAGAACGGTTATTCGAAGTCGAAAACTGAACTCGTGTGGGATGCAATCGCGCTTCACTCGAGTGCTGGCATCGCCGACCGCAAACAGCCGGAGATTGCCCTCATTTACCTCGGCGCCCATGTCGACGTTATGGGGCTGAACATTGAGCAGATCACGCCTTCGCTGATCGAAGATACCCTCGCACTCTACCCTCGTATCGGGATGAAGGCCGCCTTTACCGAGGCAGTTGCCGAAGTCGCCCGGAAAAAACCTTTTACTGCCATCGGCACCGGGCTCGCTGACGTCGGACGTCGCCACATCCATGGTTTCGATTGCCCGAACGTGTGCGACCTGATTGATAACGCCCCCTTCGACAGCTGACAAACGACGTTGCGCAGCAGAACGCTCTACGACACTTCAGTCTTGATAAGACCTGACGCAGTGTCCTCCGCCGAGCAACGTGCGTATCACCAACACCGGAGAATTTATCATGCAGCAACGTAAGTATCTCGTCACCGGGGCCACCGGGAAAACAGGCGTGTATACCATTCGTTATCTCCTCAACGGAGGGCACGCGGTACGAGCTTTCGTTCACAAAGAAGACGAACGTAGCGAAGCACTAAAGAATGAGGGCGCCGAAATATTTGTTGGCGATCTCTTGGAGCATGACGACATCATCCGGGCGATGGATGGGATCACAGGTGCTTATTTGTGTTACCCCGTTCGGCCAGGCTACATCCAGGCGACTGCCTACTTTGCAGATGCTGCTAAACGAGCGGGCGTCGAGGTCGTCGTGGAAATGTCGCAGATTTCTGCTCGTGAAGGCTCGTTGAGCCACGCGGCCCGCGACCATTGGATTGCCGAGCGCATTTTCGACTGGTCTGGTGTGCCGACCGTCCATATCCGCCCGACGTTCTTTGCTGAATGGCTGATCTTCCCGTGGGTCCTTGATCAGATCGTTAAAGAAGACAAGATCACGCTGCCATATGGTGGTGGAAGACACGCGCCGATTGCCGCTGAAGATCAAGCTCGATTTATCGCCACCGTTCTCACGCAGCCTTCTGGTCATATCGGAAAGACCTACCCACTTTATGGCCCGGTCGAACTGGACCACGAAGAAATTGCCGATGAGATCAGCAGCGTTGTAGGCCGAACTATCACCTACAGCCCATCGACCATCGAAGAATATAGCAAGCACTTGGAGACCTACAATCTGCCGGACTTTTTGATCCAGCATTTCCTTGCCGTTGCTATCGACTACCAGAACGGAATTTTTGCTGGTGAAGATGGAGTGATTGGCGAGGTAACGGGTCAGCCTCCACAAACAGTTAGCGACTTCGTTCGTGCTAATAAAAAAGCATTTGAGTCGTGATTTTTTTTGGCGCATGCGTTGGGTGTTTGTTGTCTTCGCATGCGCCATTTTTAACTCTTGGATTGACTGGGTGCAGGCGTCATCTGACTGGCTGCCGGCTGTATTTCACTTCCTGCGGCCAAACTAAATCAGGTAAGCGTAAACATTTTCACTAAGGTTTTTTCGACGAAAAAATCCCTAACCACAACTCTCCACAGAGGTACCTGCAATGAAAATCAGTGGCAATACTATATTTATTACAGGAGCAACTTCTGGCATTGGACGCGGGCTTGCCGAGGCCTTTCACAGTAAAGGAAATAAGGTAATTATCGGCGGCCGCCG
>NZ_AKJE01000107.1 GCF_000282495.1 Pseudomonas sp. GM79 | reverse complement strand
TTTCGAAAGTGACTCGCTGTAAAAGCGAAACCGCCAGCCGTCGCTACCGCAGAAACGGATATGTACCCGATCAAAGAGCCCAGTCGACTATCAGGCCGCCTTCGCGGGCAAGCCTCGCTCCTACAAGAGCGGGCGATAACCGCCGGCCCAACACAGAGGGAGCCCCCCTCGCCACAGGGATCTAAAGCTCGAACCGCAACTCAGGCCAGATCGGCGAGGTGCCGCGTTTTTGCGACTCCAGAATGGCCCGGCACAGCGAACACAGACGCTGATCCTGGAACACGGTACGGTCGACGCTCGACCAGCGCGGTTGCGCCGGCAACAGGCTGCCGCACAAGGTTCGGTCCACCGAGCCACCCAACTCCAGCTGACGAGTCACCAGATGCACGCGCACTTCCTGGCAGGCGAACAGATCCAGCTGTTCGTCAGGCTCGATCAGTTGGTAGGCAAATAGGGACCAGGCAGGACGCGGCATCGGGGGCTCCAAATCGGGGGCGCCACCTTAGCCGAAACACCGCCGCTAGAAAAGCGTCAAAGCAGCGGTTTCAGTGTCGGCCAGACATTTTCCAGCAACTTGTTCTGCGCCGCCTCAGCCGGGTGCAGGCCGTCGCCTTGCATCAGGTCCGGATGACCACCCACACCGTCGAGAAAAAACGGCACCAACGGGATCTTTTTCTCGTTGGCCACCTTGATGAATACCTCGGCAAAGGCCTGGGTGTAACGCACGCCATAATTGGGCGGCAATTGCATACCCAGCAACAGCACCTTGGCGCCACTGACGCGGGAGCTGTCGATCATCGACGCAAGATTTTGTTGCAATTGTGTTGGTGGCATTCCGCGCAGGCCGTCATTGCCCCCCAACTCGAGGATAACCAGCTCAGGCTTATGCTCTGCAAGCAGCGCCGGCAGGCGCGCCCGGCCTCCGGCGCTGGTGTCGCCGCTGATGGATGCATTGACCACCTTATCGTCGAAACCTTCGCGCTTGAGCCGTTGCTCAAGCAATGACACCCACCCCAAGCGGGTATCCAGTCCGAAACCGGCGCTGATACTATCGCCAACGATCAGGACGGTACCCGCCGCTGCGTTCTGGGCCATGCACATCAAGGCCAGGCCAGCACTCAAAAACCACACACGCATCGGATTCTCCATGGGCGCAAGCATTCTCACCGCGAAGAACCTCAGCAAAGTGGTTCCGAGCGCGGAAGGTGAACTGACTATCCTGCACGAACTCAGCCTGGAACTGAACAAGGGCGATAGCCTGGCCATCGTCGGCGCCTCCGGTTCCGGCAAATCCACCCTCCTGGGCCTGCTCGCTGGCCTCGATCTGCCGAGCAGCGGTGAAGTCACCCTCGCCGGGCAAGGCCTGAGCAATCTCGATGAAGACCAACGCGCACGCATCCGTGCCGAGCATGTGGGGTTTGTTTTTCAATCATTCCAGCTGCTCGACAGTCTCAACGCTTTGGAAAACGTCATGCTGCCGCTGGAGCTCGATGGCCGCAAAGACGCCCGCGAGCGCGCCACCGAACTGCTGCAACGGGTCGGTCTGGGCCAACGCCTGACCCACTCGCCGCGCCAGCTTTCCGGTGGCGAACAGCAACGCGTAGCGATTGCCCGGGCCTTCGCCGCCGAGCCCGACGTGCTGTTCGCCGATGAGCCCACCGGCAACCTCGACAGCCACACCGGCGAGCGCATCAGCGATTTGCTGTTCGAACTCAACCAGGAAAGCGGCACGACCCTGGTGCTGGTGACCCACGATGAACGCTTGGCACATCGCTGCCGGCGCCTGATCCGCCTTGAAGCCGGCCTGCTGGTCGCCCCTCTGGAGCCTTGATGGCACGCTTGCCGCTGTTGCGCCTGCTCAGTATCGCCCTGCGCCAATTATGGCGCGATGCCCGTGCCGGTGAGTTGCGCGTTTTGTTCTTCGCCTTGCTGGTGGCCGTGGCGGCGAGTACCGCCATCGGTTACTTCGGCGCTCGCCTGAACGGCGCCATGATGCTGCGCGCCACCGAGTTTCTCGGTGCCGACCTGGTTCTCGAAGGCAGCTCACCGGCGCGACCGGAACAGGTAAGGAGCGGCACAGAGCTGGGCCTTGAACACGCTCAAGTGGTGGAGTTTTCCAGCGTCATCGCCACCGACAACGGCATTCAGCTGTCCAGTATCAAAGCCGCCGATGACGTCTACCCATTGCGTGGCGAACTGAAAAGCGCCCCCGCGCCCTTCGCGCCGGAAGAACCCGGTGGCGGACCGAAACCCGGCGAAGCCTGGGTCGAAGCGCGACTGCTGACCGCATTGGACTTGAAGATCGGCGACAGCATCGACGTCGGCATGAAAACCCTGACGCTGGCGCGGGTGCTGACCTACGAACCGGATCGCGCCGGCAATTTCTACAGCCTGACGCCACGGGTACTGATCAACTTCAGCGACCTTGAGGCAACCGGCGTGGTGCAACCCGGCAGCCGGGTCAGTTACCGTGAACTCTGGCGCGGCAACGCCTCGGCGCTGGAAACCTATCGGCAGCTGATCAAGCCAGGTTTGGCGGCCAACCAGCGTATCCAGGATGCTCGCGATGGCAATCGGCAGATCGGCGGCGCCCTGGGCAAGGCTGAACGCTACTTGAACATGGCCAGTCTGGTGGCGGTGCTGTTGTCCGGCGTGGCGGTGGCGTTATCGGCGACACGCTTCGCCACCCGCCGCTTCGATGCCAGCGCATTGCTGCGCTGCCTGGGCCTGTCCCGTCGGGAAACCATGGTGCTGTTCAGTCTGCAGCTAACCGTACTCGGACTGCTCGCCAGCGTCAGCGGCGCCCTGCTCGGCTGGCTGGCGCAGCTCGGGTTGTTTGCACTGCTGCGTGATTTATTGCCGACCGATGTTCCACCGGGTGGCCTGCTGCCGGCCATCGCGGGGATCGGCACCGGGCTGGTGGCGCTGGCCGGTTTCGCCCTGCCGCCATTGGCCGCTTTGGGTCGGGTGCCGCCGTTGCGCGTGTTGCGTCGCGACATGCTGCCGATTCCGTCCAGCAGCTGGATTGTTTATGGCGCGGCATTGGGCGCCCTCGGCCTGATCATGTGGCGCTTGAGCCTGGACCTGTTGCTGACCTTCGCCCTGCTCGGCGGCGGTGTGATCGCGGCACTGGTGCTGGGCAGCGTGCTGTTGCTGCTACTGAAAAGCCTGCGCCGGATGCTGGCGCGCGCCGAATTGCCATGGCGCCTCGGCTTGGGCCAACTGCTGCGCCATCCACTGGCGGCGG
>NZ_AKJE01000106.1 GCF_000282495.1 Pseudomonas sp. GM79 | reverse complement strand
GCCAGACCATCACCATCCCGGTCGGCTCGAGCAGCGCCAGTGTCAACTTCACCGCGCCGAACGATGCGCTGGCCGGTGGTGGTTCGCTGAGCGTCAAGATTGACGATGCCAAAGGTGGCAACTACGAGAAGCTGGAGGTCGACGGCACGTCGGCGGACACCTCGGTTACCGACACCGCTGACACCACCAACCTGTCGCTGACCGCGACCGGCACCGTGGATGAAGGCGGCCAAATCACCTACACCGCGACCCTGACCAATGCAGCCGGCACACCGGTCACCGTGACCCTGAGCAACGGCGCCGTGATCACCATCGAAGCGGGCAAAACCACCGGCTCCGTGACCGTCGATGCGCCAAAAGACGACGTCTACAAAGACACCGGCACCGTCGAAGCGACCATCAAAGGCTCGACCGGCGGTAACTTCGAGAACCTGGTCGCCAGCGATACCCCGGCGGTGACCACCGTTAACGACACCATCGATACCAGCACCGTTTCGCTGAGTGCCACCGCGAACGTCGCCGAAGGCGAAACCGTGGTCTACACCGCGACGGTTAATGCACCCGTCACCGGTGCGCCAGTGGTCGTCACCCTGTCCAACGGTCAGATCATCACCATCCCGGTCGGCGAAACCACCGGCAGCGTGAACTTTGTCGCGCCAAACAGCCCCCTTGCGGGCGGCAGCTCCCTGAGCGTCAAGATTGACGGCGCAACGGGCGGCAACTACGAGAAGCTGGAAGTCGACGGCAAATCGGCGGACACCTCGATCACTGATACCGCGGATACCACCACCCTCAGCCTGAGTGCTACCGATTCGGTCGCCGAAGGTGGGTCCATCGTTTATACCGCGACCTTGACCAATGCGGCCGGGACTCCGGTCACCGTCACCCTGAGCAACGGCGCGATCATCACCATCGCGGCCGGTGCCACCAGCGGTTCCGTAACCGTCGATGCGCCAAAAGACGACGTCTACAAAGACGCCGGCCAAGTTGAAGTGACCATCAAAGACGCCGCGGGCGGCAACTTCGAAAACCTGACCACCAGCCCAGCGGCTGCGGTTACCGATGTCACCGATACCCTCGACACCTCGACCGTGAACCTCACTGCGACCAGCACTGTGGCTGAGGGCGGGACCGTGGTTTACACGGCGTCCGTATCTGCTCCAGTCACAGGCTCGCCGGTGGTTGTCACCCTGTCCAACGGCCAAACCATCACCATTCCGGTTGGCTCGAGCAGCGCCAGCGTCAACTTCACCGCACCAAACGATGTGTTGGCTGGCGGCACCTCCCTGAGCGTCAAGATCGACGATGCGAAGGGCGGCAACTACGAGAAGCTGGAAGTCGATGGCAAATCGGCGGACACCTCGGTGACCGATACTCCGGAAACCACGACCCTCAGCCTCAGCGCTACGGATTCGGTCGCTGAAGGCGGCTCCATCGTTTACACCGCGACCTTGACCAACGCCGCTGGCACGCCAGTGACCGTCACTCTGAGCAACGGTGCCGTGATCACCATCGCCGCCGGCGCCACCACCGGTTCCGTAACCGTCGATGCGCCGAAAGACGATGTCTACAAAGACGCCGGCCAGGTTGAAGTGACGATCAAGGATGCCGCAGGCGGCAACTTCGAAAACCTGGCGACCAACCCGGCGGCTGCGGTTACCGATGTCACCGATACCCTCGACACCTCGACCGTCAACCTCACTGCGACCAGCACTGTGGCTGAGGGCGGGACCGTGATTTACACGGCGTCCGTGTCTGCTCCAGTCACCGGCTCGCCGGTGGTTGTCACCCTGTCCAACGGCCAGACCATCACCATCCCGGTCGGCTCGAGCAGCGCCAGCGTGAATTTCACTGCGCCGAACGATGCCCTGGCCGGTGGTGGCTCGCTGAGTGTGAAAATCGACGACGCCAAGGGCGGTAACTACGAGAAGCTGGACGTCGACGGCAAATCAGCCGACACCTCGGTTACCGATACTGCTGACACCACCAACCTGTCGC
>NZ_AKJE01000105.1 GCF_000282495.1 Pseudomonas sp. GM79 | reverse complement strand
GCCAGCATGACGATCTGTTGAATCGCCATCGCCGTGTGCCGGTGCGGCCCTTCCAGATACCCCGCAAAATCACTCGCCATCACACTGGCCTGGGCCAACGATTCACAGGTGTGGGCCAACAGGTCTTCGTCTTTAATATCCGGCGCGACCATATACATCGTGCTCGGCTTGCGGGCCGCGGGGGATTTGAGGGCGGAGGGGTTGAGGTAGTGATCGAGCGCGCGGTTAGCGGCGTCGTGGAGTTTTTTCGAATCGAGGGATTCGTAGGGGGAAACGTTGTCGGTTTCTGGGGGATTCGGGGTTGCTTTGAACATGATTACACCTCTGGGATGAAATGGAGCCACTTCCAAATTGCCGCGATGCAATTTGGGGTGGCAGCTGTACGCGGGTTCGCGGACCGATCCCAGAGGCATATCTCGGCATACCCGAAGGTATCCCGCGCACAGTCGCCATGACACGAAACGACAGACACCCAAAAGTGTTGTTGTTCGGTGGAGCGATTATGCCTCAAGAATCGAGCCGCGACGCCCGGACGCTGAATTGTCAGCGACGGACAAAGGCTAGAGACGCAGCGTCCGACGGGCAACCTGAAAAACATGTGGGAAGGTTCTGATGTTTTTACCGATCTATAAACATCGTTGCCTGTGAGGCAGCCATCGCGGGCAAGCCCGCTCCCACAGGGTCGGCGTACATCCGGGGGAAATTGGTCGGCTGTCAAACAGCCCTTGAAAGGCCAATGGCGATCCCCGTAGGAGCGAGGCTTGCCCGCGAAGGCGGCCTGACAGCCAACCAATCTCTTGCAGATGCACACGGTTCAATTGTAGGAGCGAGGCTTGCCCGCGAAGGGGGCCTGACAGCCAACCAATCTC
>NZ_AKJE01000104.1 GCF_000282495.1 Pseudomonas sp. GM79 | reverse complement strand
CCACCACCCGCCCCCACAGACTTGATGGTCGGATTCAACCCGGTCGCGAGCGTCGCAAGATTCTCGATGGCAGCAACAGCGGTCTCGTGGCTGATGCCGAACATTTGAACAAGGGTATCGGCAATCGCATTGACCGTGTGCCCGGCAGTAACACCTGCGAGCATGTTCTGGAAACCGTTGTTCTCCGTAATCAACAGGTCAAAGATCTCTTTGGCTTCGGGCGACGCCGAGGCGGCCATATCTTTGAGATTCTGGGTTTGCTTCTCAGCTTCGGCGACGCGCTTGGAGATGGAACCGCAGTTGGCAAGATTCGCTGCACATTGCGCGACCGCATCAATATCCTGCTGACGGCTCAGTTCGTGATAGTCGGTGTACGCCTTGTTTATACAGGCGGAATCACTCCCGCAGCCCTTCAACTCATTTGCTGCCCGCTCAAGATCTGAATGATTCAGGTAGTTGTATTGAGTGGCATTGGCAGCGATGTTCGCGGCAATAGTGGGATCACTGCCTGAAAGTACCGCTGTGAGTACGCCAAGCAGCTGCGACATCGCTAATAAGTTGGCTTTAGCCTGGTCGGCCCCCGGCATGTTCGGATCGTAGCCTTCGGGCAGCACCAAGTCCGCCAGGTACTGCACCAGTGCTTCGTTAGCTCCCCCTGCCAATGCTCCCGTCTTGAAGTCGCCGCCCATGGCCATCGACTTCAAGCCACCGACCAGTGCGTGAGCCGCGATCTTGGTCGGACTGCCTTCGATCAGATTCAGGTTGCCAACTTTATTGGCCGCAATAGCACCGCCAATATTAACGATGGCACCCAGCAGGTTATCGACGAAGTTATCGCCCAGGCTGCCACCCTGGAGGACGGTTTGGGCCACGGTGTCAGCACCGGTCTTGAGAACGACTTGGCCAAGGCTGTTCAGGTCGAACCCAATTTTGCTTGGGTCATAACCCAGGCTGCTGCTGCCAATTCCGCCCAACACTCCGGAGAGCACGTAACCTTTGAGGCTTTCGCTGCTAAAGGTGTCTTTTAAGACTGCACCCAAGTTGCCTTTGTTACTGATGGCGCTGTTGGCTGCCGTGGTTTCCACCGCGATCAATACCGCGTTGGCAAAGCCTGCAGAAAAGGTACCCGCAGTGGCCCCTATTAACCCGGCTCCTGCCCCACCCGTGACCGCTGCCAGCAAGATTGCCAGCGCCAG
>NZ_AKJE01000103.1 GCF_000282495.1 Pseudomonas sp. GM79 | reverse complement strand
CCTCGCCGGTCACGTCGCCCGTACCACCGGCAATGCCATTGGCCAGGCCGTCCTCGTCGACGGTTCCCGTCACGGCGGTGCCGGTCGCCGTCGGCGTGTCGTCTTCGAAGTTCATCTGGGAACCGATTTCGGTGCTCGTAATAGAGGCTTGGAACAGGTGGAGGCCATCGATATCAAAATCGGCGTGCTCATTGCCCCTGGCGTTGAGGGCCGCCCCGTTCTCGATGAGCACGCGGTTGTGAACCGCCGTTGTGGTGTATTCAATCAGGTAGCCGGCTTTAATGCCGGTGAGGGTTGCAACCCCATTAGCAAAGGTGATGCCAATGCCCGGATCATTCTCCGGTCCGGCTGAATTCTCGAGCACCGTTCCGGCGCTGTTGAGGATGCGTACACTGACGATGTCAACCTTCGTATCATTCGCATAGCCGTCGATGAATTGCGTGCCAGATTCAACAGCGGTGCTGAATGCGCTGATTTTTACGACAGCACTCTTGCCGCTTTGCAACTGCACGACGTCGAAACTGACCGTCTTCACATTGACGACGCCGGTAAAGTCGATGTTGGATTCAACATCTGCTTCGCCCTGGCTAAGGTTGGGAATGGTCATATCCTGCCGGGCACCCGTGACGAACGAAAAGCGGATGCCTTCCTGTTCCGTAATCATCTGGTTGTTGGTGCCGAAGGTGGTCGGCCCACCTGCCTGGCTGGTATTGATCGTGTCGCCAGTCGTTATATTGACGTCGTCGGCTGTGCTGTTGGGGTCAAGCCCGGACTGATTCGCCGGTAACTTGCCAGTGGCGATGATGGCGGGATCGGTAATCCGCACGACACCATTGACCGTTTCAGTTGCCGGGTTCAATTTCGTGAACATCAGGAAGAGGTTCTGACCGGAGGGCGCACCGGCCAGACTGAACTCCAGGTTCTGACTGGCTCCGATGAAAACCTTACCCGTCAGATCGACCGAGTCATCGGGGTTCGTCGTACCTGGATGCTTGAGTGGTTGGTACTCCACGGTCCAGATCTTGCCGCCTGTGACCGTTTCTTCGATATAGGCAGCGAACACGATCGCGCCGGTTGCGCCCCCGGCTCGGCCCAGAACGATGTTGTTGTTCGTATCGGTATAGAGAAGGATGCTGGTGCCATCGAGGGTATCCAGTCCGCTGTCCAGACCATTGAGCGGTGCGCCAGCGCTGTCGACGAAGCTGATATCGGTACCGCTTGTTCCACCGCTGATGGTGAACGCATCGCTGCCCGCGTTGCCCACGGCACCGGTATAGCCACTCAAGGCCGCACCCGTTGTAGTACCTGCCCCAAGGGCGGTCAGACGGGTAGAGAAGGCCGAGGGTAGGGATGTCGCCGTGTCGTTGTCGTTAGCGTCTTCGGAAGGGGTTGGAGTGGCGGTGGCGTTCTGCAGTCCGGCCGTTTCGTCCAGTGTAACGTCCACGCCGGTCGCCACGATGCTCAATGAATTTTGCTCAATAGTCATGACTTTTTCCTGGGGCAGTTGCGGTCATCTAGGCCTGACCGTTGACCTTTGGTCGCAACTATGGATAAACGCCAGGGATTGCGCATCGGCCGATACTCCCAAACGGGGTGGGAGTTTCAGACTACTTGGGAGGGGGAGACGGGATGAGGACGCGAAGGAGCGGCGCGATGAGTACATGGTCCATGGATCAACCCCTGATCAGAGAGGGTGTTGGGGACTCGATTCCGTTTGGCCACCGACATTGGATACCGGGAGGTAGACCGGAAATGGAAAGCCCCGCTGCCTTGTGGGCCGCGAGGCTAACCAATAAACACCTCCTGAAGAAGTCATGCAAATTAAGGGATCAGACGAAGTCTCCCGGTGCAACTTCGGTTGCAAGATTGACACCGACCAATACGATCACCTTGTCGCCAGCATTACCGCGCGAGACAGGTTTTACATCCTGTCGCGCGCGTGCACTCTTCTTGGTGGATCAAAGCACCAAATCTGTCGGTGCCAAGTTAGTTAATCCCACCAGTTCGACCACGACAGGATTTTCGATATCAATCGTCTGGACAGCGGTGAAATCGCTATCGCTATCGACGACCTTGAAATCCAGCGTTAGATCAAGGGTAGCGGGTGTAGTCGTGGTGGTGGAAAAACCAGCATCGATGATCTTCAGTGGATTCGTACTCGTATCCTCCGCAATCGTGTTTCCAGGCCCGACCAGACCACTGACCGGCTGTGCGGAAGTGCTGCTTGCGCCATCGGCACCGACATCGCGATTCAGATTTATCGCGCTGCCCGTAAGGCCAGCATCATTCGAAAGAATCTGAATACCCTTGATGAGCCAGTTATCACCGGTCTGAATGTTGAAATCATTACTTTCAACAATCAATAGAGCATCATTATTGTCCAGGAACGGGTCGTTCGGATCGGCCGGGTCATCGACGATAAGGGCCTGGTACTTGGTTCCAACAAGATCGGTGTTGACCGTATCGTTCTCGTACACATCGCCTTGGTCGACGTAGATGGCCCGTGTTGTAGTGATGGAGGGATCATTTGCATCAGCAAGGCTGACTATAAGCAAAAGATCATCGCTTTCAGTCTCATAGCCATCGAACTTGATAAAGAAATCGGTCGCGTAACTAAAATTGGTCGCGCCCAGATTTCCTTTCGGATCAGTCTGGAAGAAATTGATGTTGGCCGCTTCACCTGCCTGGATCGTATTTCCGGAGACGCCCAGAGCAGTGCTGGACAAGGTTACAGCGGCCTGCGTGCCGCTCACCAGCTCACCCGCCGCCACAACAGTATTGCCACCGGCACTAAGTGGTGCCTCGAAGCCCGTGATCTGGATGAAGAAACCTTCCCCAAGCTTCCCAGTAGCCACAGGTGATGGGCCACTGGAAGGGCTCGTACCATCCACGTCATACGTTTCGTATCCAGTGCCTTCGCCCAGCGTGACGTCTTGCGTCGTTTGCAGCGCATCCATCTCGAAGGTATAGGTGTCATTGGCTTTGTCAAACACCAGCGTGCCTTCCACCAGTTCAGGCGCGGTGGCAGCATTGCGATCGTGATCGTATTTGAACGACACGTTAAACGTGGCAGCGGCGAGACTCTCTGAATCCCAGGTGACCGTTGGATCAACGATCGCAACATCGTTCGCCGAACCAGAAAGGGCGAGGGCGGCAAAATCACTGTCCGCTGCCGAAGAGTAGGTCGGCCCGCGCTGGTCCGCACCTATCGAGTAGGCGAAGTCACCCGAAAAGGTCCATGACGTCGCACCCAAAGTGGGATCGACATCTTGCACAGGGGCGGTCCCGATAACGGGGGTATCGTCGTCGACGGTGATGACCAGTTTCTCGGCTGCGGCTGTCACCGTGTCACCGTCCTTGTCGGTGGCTTGCA
>NZ_AKJE01000102.1 GCF_000282495.1 Pseudomonas sp. GM79 | reverse complement strand
GTAGCAGCTGCCGAGCCTGCGAGGCTGCGTTCGGCTGCGCAGCAGCCGTCAAACCAGAACTTGCGGTGTATCAGGCAAACCGCGTTAGCTGGATTCGCGACTGCTGCGCAGCCGAACGCAGCCTCGCAGGCTCGACAGCTGCTACACAGTCAATCGCCCGACATCGATCAGTGGGTATCTGCGCCCCATAACCAGTTCCAGATGCCTGGCAACTCAACCGCTTCTGAACTGTCACGGACAGTCCGCGCCATGGCCGCTCGCTGCAGCGCTGCCGTGTCGTCATAAAACGCTTTCTGCGCCGTGACCAGACCGGTGGCACTGGCACTGTCGAGGAGGATTTGCAGGTATTCCCGGGTATGCCGGGCGGTGTAGCGATTCAGGTCGTGAAAGGTCACTACCACCGGAATCACTCCGTCCACCGTCGGCAACTCGCCGAGGGCAATGCGCTCGCGGACTTCGGACAGTTGCCGCAGCATATTGGCCCGCCGACGGGGGCTGGCGTTGAAGCCCCAGATCTTGCCGTCATTGGCGCTCAGGTCGGTCAGCAATACGTGCATACCATGTTGTTGATAGGCCGCAAAGGTACGTTTGTCATAGTTCCAGAATGGCGGACGCACCAGGGTCGGCGTGGTTTTGCTGATCGCGGCGATGTCTGCGCTGCCATCAGTGAGCGACTGTTCCAGCTCTTCCGGGTCCAGTGAACGATGGTTGGTGTGCCGGCGCGTGGCGGTATGGAAGCCCAACAGGTGACCTTCGGCGTGTTCGCGACGCATGATCTGTCGACCCGCTTCACTGCCGCCGGCGCGTGAGTCACGGGTCTGCACGAAGAACACCGCTTTAATGTCGGGTTGCAGCGGATTGCGCGCGAGGCTGTCGAGCACGGTGACGGTCGGGTTGTAAAAACCCGACGCGCTGGGCCCGTCGTCGAAGGTCAGCAGAAAGCGGATCGGCGCTTGTGTGCGCAGACCCTGTTGCGTCTGCGGCGTCATTTCAATGGGCGCGGCAATGCAGCCCAGCAAGCCGACTGCGATGGCGAACGCGGAGAGAACCTTGACCAACTGTTTCATGTTTTGCCTTGGACCAGACCTTGCGGTCATCACGTTTAATGGCAAAAACCCCTCGCCCATTCATCCCTCGACCGGCCCGCAAATCGCTGCAAGCCGAGGTTGGATAAGGGTACACAGTGTTTGGTTCCGGTGCCCGCTCCCGGACTCGCGTTATGCCTGCGATTTTCGGTTATTGCGCCAGCGCCTGCTGGAACGAGCTGTCGATGATCGGTGCCGTCGCCAAGGCCGCCGGCAATGCCTTGACCTTGAACAGGAAGTCCGCGGTGCTTTGCAGATCCGCCGCGGCCTGCTGATCCACCGGGCCGACAGTCATGTGCGCCTGGCGCAGCCAATGGCGTGACACGTTCTGATCAAGGTTGGCCTTTTTCGCCCAGAGATCGGCGTACTCGTCAGTGTGGGTGTCGACCCAGGCCCGGGCCTTTTTCAGGCGCACCAGGAAGTCGGCAATGGCTTCGCGTTTGCTGTTGACCGAAGGCGTCGAAGCGGCGATGGCGCTCAGGCCGGGCATCAGGTTTTTGGCAGTAAGAATCGGCCGGGCGCCGGAGAACAGAATCTGCTGGGAAATGTAGGGTTCCCAGACCGGAAACGCGTCGATGCTGCCTTGGGGTAACGCGGCAGCGGCGTCGATTGGCATCAGTTTGATGAAGTCGACGTAGTTGTCCGGCAAATCGGCTTGTTCCAGGGCGCGCAGGGTCAGCTGCTGGCTCCAGGCGCCGGGCCAGTAAGCGACTTTCTTGCCCTTTAGATCGGCGATGGTTTTGACCGGCGAGTCCTTGGGCACCAACAAGGCGATGGTGTCCGGGTTCTGCCGCGACACGCCGATCAGCTTGACCGGTGCCTGTTTGGCGGCCAGAAACAGAAACCCCGAATCACCGAGAAAACCCAGGTCCAACGCGCCGGTATTCAGCGCTTCGGCCAGCGGCGCAGCGGCCTGGAAGTGCTTCCAGTCAACAGTATAGGGCGCTCCTTGCAGCACACCCGAAGCCTCCACCGAGGCGCGAATGTTGTAGTAGTTCTGATCGCCGACGTGCAACACCACGGGCTCGGCACCGTAGCTCAAAGGCGCGGCAAACAGCGCGCAGGCCAACAGACCGCGCAAGTATCGGGACAGGTTCATCAGGGGCTCCTGGAGGGCTATTTTTATAGACCATAACGCTCTTATATGAATACTTTAAATTCTATTTATGCATAAGCTCATGACCGGGAACAGTGAGTGTTTACCCAGTAACAGTGGCTCAACAGACTGCATTTCCCGGTACATTTCTCTGTCTGCGGCGGCACATTGTCTTACCTGTGGGAGCACAGGCATTGGAAACTAAAAAGCCCCGCTGTCTATGACGGGGCTTTCTATGGCGGGGCTTTTGGCAGGTGCAGATCTGTCAGGGCTTCAGCGGGCGCTCCTGGTCGCGGTCCGACAGTTCTTTACCGTCATCAGGATGCTTCCAGTCCGGCGTCGAACGCCTCTGCCGCTCGAGCTCTTCCTCCGTCGGCTCATCGATGTCCTCATCCGGGTCCGGACGCTTTGGTTCAGTGGCCATATCCACCTCCATTCCTCAAGGGATCAGTCATCTTCCTTAAGCGTAGAACAGTTTCTCCGGGATGACTCAGAGCCACCACCGCAGCAAAAAGAAGAACCCCATGCTCAACAACATGCTGAGCAAGGTGTTGCGGGTGTAAAGCACCAGGCCCACGGCCACCAGCGAACTGATCAGGTACGGGTTGTCCCACTGCAGGTTCAACTGCTTGTCGGGCATGAACACGATCGGCCCGCAGATGGCGGTAAGCATGCCCGGCACCGCGAAACCGAGGAACTGCCGGGCATTGCTGCTCAAGCGCACCGGCAGCCGAGGCTCGAGAAATACGTAGCGGTTCAGGAACACCAGCAGGCCCATCCCGATAATCACAGCCCAGACCATCATGTGCGCCCCACATAGAGTTTGTTGCAGATAAAGCCTGCGGTCATGCCCGCCAACCCCGACAACACCAGGGCCGAGCCCCATTGCCAATAGCTGAACAGCACCGAACAGAACAGTGAAACCGCCACGCAGACCACCGTCGGAACATTGCGCACTACTGGCGTGATCAAGGCGATAAAGGTCGCCGCGATGGAAAAGTCCAGCCCCAGGTGTTCAAGGCCCGGAATGCTGCTGCCCAGCACAATGCCCGCCAAGGTGAAGAGGTTCCACGCGATGTAAAACGTCAGGCCCACACCCAGGGCATACCAACGATTGAATTGCTGTTTGTCATGCTGGCTGGTCAGGGCGAACAACTCGTCGGTGAGCAAAAAGCCCAGCCCCACACGCCAGCGGCCCGGCAACGGGGAAATCACTGAACGCATGCTCATCCCGTAAAGCAAATGCTGGGAGGTCAGCAACAACGTGGTCAAGAGGATCGAAAAGACCCCGGCACCACCCTTGAGCATGCCGATGGCGACCAGTTGAGCCGCGCCGGCAAACACGATGCTCGACAGCCCCTGGCCTTGCAGCGGTGTGAGGTTGGCCTCGATGGCCATGGAACCGGCCAGCAACCCCCAAGGCGCGGTCGCCAGGGACAACGGCATGATGGCCGCGGCACCGCGAAGGAATGCACTGCGCGGCATGAGTGAGTTGGACATAACGCTCTACAACCAGGGAAAGACCCCAGACTGTGCCAGCAGTCGCGGTGAATGGCTTGAACAATCTTGCGCACTTGCGACGAGCGTGATTTCACGATTGACAAATACCCCGCCGACTTTTAAAACTGGTCGCCTCATTCAGGGTGTAAGCAACCATGTCCGCAACCTTCAACCTCAACACTGTCGTCATTGGCTTGAATGCCAAGGCGCAAGGTTGCGTTGCGCACGCCCCTAAATCGAAGAAACAGTCGCTCATGTGACCGGGGCGCGCTGTCCCGTCAGATGAGCTGACAGGACATTGAGCGCGGCGGATACTCCCTCCTTCTTGCTGACTTCCTTCTACGCTTCTGACGGTGACGAAATCGGTCAACCTTCAGGAGAAAGTGCATGTCATCGTTTCAAGGTATCTGGGTTCCCATCGTTACGCCGTTTCACGATGGCGCGATTGACTTCGCCGGGTTGCGGCGGCTGGTCAGTCATCTGCTGGAAAAAGGCGTCGATGGCATTGTGGTCTGCGGCACCACCGGGGAAGCCGCGGCGCTGGGCAAACATGAGCAATTGGCGGTGCTCGATGCGGTGCTGGAACTGGTTCCGCCAGAACGTGTGGTGATGGGCCTGGCCGGCCACAACCTTGCCGAGTTGCTGCAATTTCAAAGCGAAATCCTCAAACGTCCCTTGGCGGGTTTACTGGTTCCACCGCCGTACTACATCCGCCCTTCCCAGGCCGGCCTCGAAGCTTTTTTCAAGACCGTCGCCGATGCGTCCAGCGTCCCGGTGATTCTCTACGACATCCCCTATCGCACCGGCATCGCCTTCGAACAGGCGACCCTGCTTCGGATCGTCGCCCACGAGCGGATCGTCGCAATCAAGGACTGCGGTGGCAATCCAGCCACCACTCTTGCGCTGCTCTCCAGCGGCAAAGTCGATGTGCTGTGCGGCGAAGACCACCAGATCTTTGGCGCGTTATGCCTGGGTGCCACAGGCGCGATTGCCGCCTCGGCCCATGTTCATCCCGAATTGTTCGTGACGCTGTATCAACAGATCCGCGATAACCGGTTAGCGGCCGGCCGGACGACCTTCTTCCAGTTACTGCCCCTGATTCACAGCCTGTTCATCGAGCCCAATCCGGCACCGGTGAAAACCGCCCTGGCCCTTGAAGGGTTGATCCGCGACGAGCTGCGATCGCCGATGCAACGCAGCAGTGAAGCCACGGCGGTGCGCTTGAAGGAAGTATTGGCAGTGCTGGAAAACAGCAATCGATAGAGCACACGCGCCCAGCCCGAGTACCATGGAGCGATTCACATAACGCGTCAGGGAATCGACATGCTTTACCGAATCGCCGCCGACGGGCTGGTGCTGTCTCATTTGCTGTTCATTCTGTTCGTGCTGTTCGGCGGGCTGCTGGTGCTCAAATGGCACCACTTGGCCTGGTGGCACCTGCCTGCCGCCGCGTGGGGCGTGATCGTGGAAGTTTTCCACCTGACGTGCCCACTGACCGAATGGGAAAACCTCATGCGCCACGCGGCCGGGCAAACCGGTTATGGCGGCGGTTTTATTGAACATTACGTGTGGCCGATTGTTTATCCGGCCGGGCTGACCCCCACGATTCAGCTAGGGTTGGCCAGCGTGGTGCTGGCGATCAACGTGCTGATCTACCTGCGGCTGATCCGCTTATGGAAGCGGCGACATCCGACTCATTCAGGACAATAACCGCTCTGGTTGAGCTCAGTTGGCAATGACGCTCATGTTCCGGCCACTGGCCTTGGCCACATACAACGCCTTGTCTGCGGCGCCGATCAAATCTTCGGGCTGGCTCTGCGCCGTCTGGTTGTAGGCACAGACCCCCAGGCTGACCGTGACGAGGCCTTCGGGGCTGCCGCTATGCTTGATGTCGACTTGCTGAACCGCGCGACGGATCTTTTCCGCCACCAGAAACGCCCCCACATAATCGGTGCCGGGCAGCACCACCGTAAACTCCTCACCACCGAATCGGGCAGCAAGATCGCCGGGGCGCTGGATGTTGTCGGTGATGATGGTGCTGATCTTGCGCAAACACTCATCGCCTGCCAAATGACCGTAGTGATCATTGAAACTCTTGAAATGATCGACATCGATCATCAGCAACGCAAGGCTGGTATGGGTACGCCTGGCACGGCCCATTTCCGCCAGGATGAACAGGTCGAATTGACGCCGGTTGGAAAGGCCGGTCAGTGCATCCTCCAGAGCCAGCAGCTTGAGGCTATGGTTGATCTCAATGAGTTTTTCCTGAGCCTCCAGCAATTCGCTCTGAACATGATTCTGCTGCTTCATGACGCGGATCAGGCGATAGCCGAGAACGCCCAGAAACCCCAGCAGCAATGAGACGATCCCCGCACTGAGGATTGACTCCCGCAGCCAGCTGGCCAGGACTTCTTTTTTGTCGAGCGCGGCAAAAACGATAAGCGGATAACCCTCCACCCGCCGAAACCCCACCACCCGCTCCACCCCGTCCAAGTAGGATTTGACGACTGCCGTACCGGAATCGCCCTTGGGCAACAGCTGGGTAAACAGCGGCCCCTTGGCGACGCTGGTGCCAATATCGGTTTCCTTGAACGGGCGGCGAACGACGATGGTGGCGTCATCGGCGATCAGGTTGATCACCCCGTTACTGCCCATGTCGATGCTGTTGTACAGGTCCAGGAAATGGTTGAGATAGATCGAAGCCACCGCCACGCCAGCAAACCGGCCATCGGCGTGATTGATCCGGCGTGACACGGTCATGATCCACTCACCGGTCGAGCGACTTTTTATCGCCGGACCGATATGAGGACCGCGGTCGGGATGATCACGGTGGTAGATGAAATATTCACGGTCGGAATTATTGGCATTGGGCGGTATGACGTTAATGGCGTTGGCGAGCCAGCGTCCTTCTTCGTCGAATACGAATAACCCATGGATCTGCACCAACTCACTGCGCTGGGCGTGGAGCAAACGTTGCAGTCTGGGAAATTTCGCCGGTTCCATGCCGTCGATTTCAAGGCGATCCACCAAGGCAAACAGCAGCGTGTCGGCCTGCTTGATCGATGCCTGCGCCTGCGAGGCGAGGGTTTGCGCCAGGTTGGACATCTCCACTTCGCTGCTGCGCAAATGATACTGACGGGCGTTCCAGCCTTCCCCGATCGCAATGGCCGTCATGGACAGGCACACCGCAACGAGCAGGAAGACTGCGTATCGAACCTTGAGTTTCGACTCAACCTGCCCTGGTAACCAAGGCGTGGCGAGTCGGGTGCTTTCGATACGATCTTTGACGGACGGATGCCCCATGACGCTCCCTTAATCCCTTATGACATGGCGAATTTTCCCGTTCGCCCTTTTAGCGCCAGCCAGCCGTGGCTGGCGCTCAGACCACTATGACTCATCAACGAATACGATAGGTGATTTGCGCGAAAATGCTCATCGAATCATCCGCCGGATCAGCGAGGATAATAGCACCCGTTACTTTAGGCTCCCCGCCAAAAACTGCTTCAACCGCTCGCTCCGCGGCTGCTCCAGCACACTGCTCGGCGCCCCCTGCTCTTCCACCCGCCCCTGATGCAAAAAGATGACGTGGTTCGACACCTGTCTGGCAAATGCCATTTCGTGGGTGACCACCACCATCGTCCGGCCCTCCTCTGCAAGCTGCTGCATGACTCTGAGCACCTCGCCTACCAGTTCTGGGTCCAGCGCAGAAGTCGGCTCGTCGAACAGCATCACCTGGGGCTCCATGGCCAGCGCGCGAGCAATGGCAACACGTTGCTGCTGGCCGCCGGACAACTGGACCGGATACTGGCCCTCGACCTTTGCCGGCAGGCCGACCTTGGACAGGTAATGCCGCGCCCGCTCCTGGGCTTGCACGCGACCGACACCCAGCACGCTCATCGGGCACTCGATGATATTTTCCAGCACGGTCATGTGGCTCCACAGATTGAAGTGCTGAAACACCATCGACAACTTGCTGCGCATGACCTGTAACTGCCCGGGATCGACCGCACACAACTCTCCCCTTGAGTTCTTGCGGGTGAGCAGTTCTTCGGCGTTGACAATGATGCGTCCGGCTGACGGTTGTTCGAGATGGTTGATACAGCGCAAGAAGGTACTTTTTCCGGACCCCGAGGAGCCGATGATGCTGATCACATCACCAGCCCTGGCCTTGAGCGAAACCCCCTTCAATACTTCATGGCTGCCGTAATTCTTATGTACATCTTCAACGATCAATTTATACATTCGAGCATGTCCAGTAGGGGTCAGTGCGTCCGGGGGTTGAGGTAGGCGAGCCAATGCAGTTCGCCACGACGAAACAGCCAGATCAGGAAAAACGCGCTGCCTGCATACAGCACCCCGGCAATGCCGAATGCGGTGAAGGATGCGTAGGTTGCCGAGTTGACGTCCCGGGCAATTTTCAGCAAGTCGGGCACCGTGGCGGTAAACGCCACCGAGGTGGAATGCAGCATCAGAATCACTTCATTGCTGAAAAACGGCAGGGCCCGGCGCAACGCCGACGGCAGAACGATCCGGCGATAGAGGGTGAAACGGCTCATGCCGTAGGCGCGGGCCGCTTCGATTTCGCCGTGGGGGGTGGCCCTGATGGAGCCGGCGAAAATTTCGGTCATGTAGGCGCAGGTGTTGAGCCCGAACGCCAGCACCGTGCAGTTGAAACCGTCACGGAAAAACGCGTTGAGGAAATCCTGGGACCGGACCACATGCAAGCTGTACACCCCGGTGTAGAAGAAAAGCAGCTGGATGTACAACGGGGTGCCGCGAAACACATAGGTGTAGCACCAGACCGGCAGGCGGATCAGCGGATTGCGGCTGACGCGGGCAATCGACAAGGGAACCGCGAGCAAGAAACCGCTCACCACCGCAAGAATCAACAGCCACAAGGTCACCGCCAACCCGGAAAAGTGTGGCCCGTCACTCCACAGGTAAGCCTGCCAGTAGTCATCGAGAATGCCGGTCATGGCGCAACCTTCCTGACACCCACTGAGTAGCGGTGCTCGAGCCACATCAACACAACGTTGGAAACCGTGGTAATGGCCAGGTAGATCAGGCCCCCGACCAAGGTGAAATAGAAGAACTGCATCGAGCCCTTGCCCGCGTCCTGCGTGGCCTTGACCACATCGGTCAGGCCGATGATCGATACAAGGGCGGTCGACTTGATCAACACCTGCCAGTTGTTGCCAATCCCCGGCAAGGCATGACGCAGCATTTGCGGGAAGAGGATTTTTCGAAACGTTTTCCCGCGGCTCATGCCGTAGGCCCTCGCCGCTTCGATCTGGCCAGCAGGCACCGCCTGGAAGGCCCCGCGAAAGGTCTCGGTAAAGTAAGCCCCATAGATGAACGACAGGGTCACGACACCGGCCAGAAACGGGTCGATATCGATCTGGCTGAAGCCGAGCCAATCGGTCAGCCGGTTGAGCAGCATCTGCAGGCTGAAGAACAGCAGGAGCATGATCACCAGATCCGGCATGCTGCGGATCACGGTCGTATACCCCGTGGCCAGCGCTCGCAATAAACGGTTGGAGGATAACTTGGAACTGGCGCCGAGCAGCCCTGCCAGGACAGCGATCGTCAATGACCCTAGCGCCAGTTTGATTGTGGCCAGGGTGCCCAGCAGGATCTGCGGGCCAAAGCCTTCCAGAAGCATTTCACTCTCCTTGTTTTTATTAGGTTGAGGTGAAGGAAGATGCTGAAACAAAGCGGCCTGGGCGGCCGCCCTGCTTAAGGTTAGAGAGGCGTTATTTCGCGCCGTAGACGTCGAAATCGAAGTACTTTTTGTTGATCCGTGCGTAAGTGCCATTAGCCAGAATCGTCGCTAGCGCTTTGTTCAGATCTTCGCGCAGCTCGACATCGTTCTTGCGCAAGCCGATGCCGTCTCCGACGCCGAAAAAGCCCGGGTCATCCAGGGTGGCGCCGGCGAACTCATAGTCCTTGCCCCGCTCGGTGTTCAAAAACCCGTAACTGGCCTGAATGGCCCCCTGCAGCGAGGCATCCAGTCGCCCCACCACCAAATCGGCGTACACCTGGTCCTGATTCTGATAAGAGAGAACGTCCACGCCCTTCGAACCCCAGACCGCTTTGGCATACGCCTCCTGGGTCGACCCCTGCTCCACGCCAATGCGCTTGCCCTTGAGCGACTCGAGGGTGGGCAGCACGCCCGATCCCCGCCTGGCAACCAAGCGTGCCGGTGCATTGGACACTTTGTCGGTAAACGCAATCTGCTCCAGGCGCTTGGGTGTAATGGTCATCGACGACGCCACCGCGTCGAACTTGCGCGCCAGCAATGCCGGGATCATCCCGTCCCAGCTGCTTTCAACCCAGACGCAGCGGGCATGCAGCTCGGCGCAAAGCGCTTCGGCGATGTCGACCCCGAAGCCGGTCAGCGTGCCATCCTGGTTCTTGTATTCCAACGGTGGATACGTCGGGTCGACGCCCAGTTTCAATACTTTGCCGGACCAGTCGGCCGCGCCGGTCAGGCCGGATGCCGTGAAGAACACCAGTGAAACAGCCGCGACTATCTTATTCATTGTTATTTTCCTCTAGGGGCTCGCCGAGCCAGGTTACCGACAGCTTTTGTACAGCCATGACACTTGAAAACGTCGCCTCTCAACGCAGAAAACCCTCGACCAGCTTCACCCAGTAACTCGCGCCGATCGGCAGGCAGGCATCGTTGAAGTCGTAGCCGGGGTTGTGCAGCAGACACCCGCTATTGCCTTGGCCATTGCCGATAACCAGATAGCTGCCGGGGCACTTTTCCAGAATGAACGCGAAGTCCTCGCTGGCGGTGAAGGGGCGCAGGTCGTCAATCAATTGCCCTTCGCCCAACCAGTCCTGCGCGACCTGACGGGCGAACGCAGTCTGCTCGGGATCATTGATCAACACCGGATGACAGTGCAGATAGTCGATATGGGCCTGTGCGCCGAAACTGGCGGCCTGGCCCTTGACCAGCTCAGTAATTCGGTGCTCGAGCAATTGGCGAACCTCAGGGGTCAACGCTCGTACACTCAAACTCATTTCGGCGAATGCAGGAATGACATTCGAGGCGCTTCCGGCATGCATGGAACCCACCGTGATAATCGCCATTTCCTGAGGATTGACGTTGCGCGACACGATGCTTTGCAGGGCGATCACGATCGAGGCGCAAACCACCACCGGGTCGATGGCCTTGTGCGGCACCGCTCCGTGACCGCCGTTGCCGATTATTTTGATCGTCACCGTATCGGCAGACGCCATGAACGGTCCGCCGTAAAACCCAAGATGGCCGACGGGGTAACCCGGTACGTTATGCATGGCGAACATCGCATCACACGGGAACCGTTCGAGCAGTCCTTCTTCCAGCATTTTCCTGGCACCGCCCAGCCCTTCTTCGGCTGGTTGGAAAATCAGATGCAGCGTGCCGTTGAACGCCCGGGTTTGCGCCAGGTACTGACCGGCCGCCAACAAGGTTGCGGTATGGCCATCGTGACCGCAAGCATGCATCACCCCGTCGATCCGGCTGGCGTACGGCAAACCAGTGGTTTCCTGAATCGGCAGGGCATCCATGTCGGCACGCAAACCAATGGACCGCCCCTCGCCATTTTTCAGGGTGGCGACAACCCCGGTCTTGCCCACGCCTGTGCTGACCTCATATCCCCACTGGGTCAAACACTGGGCAACCCGCTCACTGGTGGCGAACTCCTCAAAGCCCAACTCGGGGTGCGCGTGAATGCTGTGCCGCAAGGCGATCATTTCATCCTGGATCGCTGCAATACCAGGCAAGACAGGGCCGGCGTTCATTGTTGTATTCCTTCGATAGGGTCTGAGCGGCTGCGAAAGCGCTGTTGGGGTCGATATTAGGGAACGGAATCCGGGCTGGGGAGACGCAGTTTGGTTATGATGACAACCAATGGTTGTCATCAAGGTGAGCAGATGAAGCTGCATCAATTACAAGCACTGATCGCCAGCGCCGAAACCGGCAGCATCCGCGCCGCCGCTCGTTCGCTGGACATGTCCCAGGCCGCCGTGACCAAAGCACTGCGCGAGCTGGAAACCAGTCAGCAGTTACCGCTGTTCACCCGAACGCCCAGCGGTCTGAATTTCACGGAATACGGAAAAGTGCTGCTGACTCACGCCCGGCTCGTGATCAAGCAACTCGAACATGCACAGACAGAGCTCGATCACATGCGAGGCAAGGCTCAGGGGCGGCTCTGTGTCGGGATCACGCCTTGGATCGCCCTGACCTTCTTGCCCGAATTGGTCTTGGCCTTTCGGGAGCGAATGCCGGAAATTCGCCTGGAGTTGTTCGAAAGCCTGATGGCCGTGGCCCAACCACTGTTGCGCGATGGCAGCATGGATTTTGCGATCGGCCAGCTTCACCCGTCTCAATCAACCCAGGAGTTTGCCTGCGAAACCTTGCTCGATTACCAGACGTCGGTACTGGTCCGTCAGGGCCATGCTCGACAGGACGCTCGATCGATCCATGAACTGTTGGAACAGAACTGGACCCTGAACTATGCGCCAGACGGACACGACGGGCTGATGCAGGAGTTGTTCTGGAAACACGGCGCACAGATCGATGAGAGCCGAATCGTCCGCGCCCACTCACTGGCCATCCTGCAGATGATGGTCGAGCGGGCCGACATGTGCACCTGGGGGCCCTCCATCGTGAGTATCGCCCCACCCTTTCTCGGCCGAGTGGTTTCTCTGGAGTTGACCGAACAATTCGAACCCAGGCAGCTGAGCATTGTGACACGCCGCAATGGCGCGCTCAGCAATCCGGCACTGTGCTTCACCGAATGCCTGTTGCAGGTCATTCGGCGCCATGCCCGCTCGGCCAAAAAGGAAGACCGGCAACTGTTTGAAACACTGCACCTTCGGGTTTGAGAGGAACCGTGTAGCAGCTGTCGAGCCTGCGAGGCTGCGTTCGGCTGCGAAGCAGTCGTCAAACCAGAACTCGCGGTGCATCAGGCAAACCGCGTTAGCCGGACTCACGACTGCTTCGCAGCCGAACGCAGCCTCGCTGGGGCTCGACAGCTGCTACGGGCGAACGCAGCCTTCGGCAGCTGCTACATATCGCGGTATTAGTCAGACGCGAGTCTGCTTTACCGCCTCAATCCAGGCCGGATTCAATTGCGTCTGTTCGGTCTCGATACCCAGCGCTTCCATCCGCGCCTTGTGTTGGTCCATTTCACGGGTCAGCTGGCTATGGTCGCTGGAGTTGCCGTCCAACTGGTGCATCTGGCTCAACCCCAAGTGATAAAAACGCAGCAGCTTCATGGCGCTCGGATCGCCCTTCTCCACTGCCGCCGTGACCTGGTGCATGACGTTGGTGATGCTCATCAGGCTGCGCTTGAGCTGCCAACCGTACACCGCTGGCGCCATCCATTCCTGGGTCCAGAACTTGCCGCGCATCAGCGCCACCATCAGCAACAATGCGGCAAACACGCCGCCCACGTTGAAACGCAGATTGTCGCCGCCGGGCTCACCGAACAGCGCCACCGCCGCCGTGGACAGCACCATCGCCAGCGCCAGGAACATCAGGGCGATGATTACCGTGCTGCGCCGCGTCTGGCGTCGATAGGTTTCGGCATTCATTGGCTGGATTTCGAACATCGCGACGGGGTTCCTTGCATCAATGGTAAAAGGCTCTGTGGCAAAAAGACTGCGGGGCATTATCGCCTCCCCGAAGGATTTAGCTATGCTGGGGCTCCTTTTCATCTTTCCATCGTCAAACGGGGAACATGGCGATACAGCGCAGTTCGTGCCATCTTCTCCATGGATACACACTATTCGGATGCCATGCGCCTGCCGGCGGGTGGCATCGTTTTAAGGATCATTGAATGACCCAACGACATGTAATCAACGCCTCGGTCAGCCCAAAAGGCAGCCTGGAAACACTGTCCCAACGTGAAGTACAGCAACTGAGCGAAGCCGGAACCGGCCTCACCTACACCCTTTTCCGCCAGTGCGCCCTGGCCATCCTCAATACCGGCGCCCACGTCGATAACGCCAAGACCATCCTGGAAGCCTACAAAGACTTCGAAATCCGCATTCACCAGCAAGACCGTGGCGTGCGCCTGGAACTGCTGAACGCCCCGGCCGACGCTTTCGTCGACGGCGAAATGATCGCCAGCACCCGGGAAATGCTCTTCAGCGCCCTGCGCGACATCGTCTACACCGAAAACGAACTCGACGCCTTGAGCATCGACCTGAGCACCTCCCAGGGCATCAGCGACTACGTCTTCCACCTGCTGCGCAACGCCCGCACCCTGCGCCCCGGTGTCGAACCGAAAATCGTGGTGTGCTGGGGCGGCCACTCGATCAACACCGAAGAATACAAATACACCAAGAAAGTCGGCCATGAACTCGGCCTGCGCAGCCTGGACATCTGCACCGGTTGCGGCCCGGGCGTGATGAAAGGCCCGATGAAAGGCGCGACCATCGCCCACGCCAAACAGCGCATCCACGGCGGCCGTTACCTCGGTTTGACTGAACCCGGGATCATCGCCGCCGAAGCGCCGAACCCGATCGTCAACGAACTGGTGATCCTGCCGGACATCGAGAAACGTCTGGAAGCGTTCGTCCGTGTCGGCCACGGCATCATCATTTTCCCGGGCGGCGCGGGCACAGCCGAAGAATTCCTGTACCTGCTCGGCATCCTGATGCACCCGGACAATGAAAGCCTGCCCTTCCCCGTGGTTCTCACCGGGCCGAAAAGTGCCGCGCCGTATCTGGAGCAGTTGCACGCCTTCGTCGGTGCCACCCTCGGTGAAGCCGCGCAGCAGCACTACGAGATCATCATCGACGACCCGGCTGAAGTGGCGCGGCAAATGACTCAGGGCCTCAAAGAGGTCAAACAGTTCCGTCGCGAGCGCAACGACGCGTTCCATTTCAACTGGCTGCTGAAGATCGACGAAGGCTTCCAGCGCCCGTTCGACCCGACCCACGCCAACATGGCCAACCTGCAACTGAGCCGCAATCTACCGTCCCACGAACTGGCCGCCAACCTGCGCCGCGCGTTCTCCGGCATCGTCGCCGGCAACGTCAAGGACAAGGGCATCCGCCTGATCGAAGAACACGGGCCGTACCAGATTCGTGGCGATGCTGCAGTCATGCAGCCGCTGGACAAACTGCTCAAAGCCTTCGTCGCCCAGCACCGGATGAAACTGCCGGGCGGCGCGGAGTATGTGCCGTGTTATCAGGTGGTGGCGTAACAATATTGATGTGAGCTTTAACATCACCCCTGTGGGAGCGGGCTTGCTCGCGAAGGCGGCGTAACAATCGACATCTCTGTTGAATGTTAAGCAGCTTTCGCGAGCAAGCCCGCTCCCACACTTTGACAAGAAACCCCGCTTGATGCGGGGTTTCTTGTTTTTGGGGACGGTGTCAGTGGAGCCCATTGTGGCGAGGGAGCTTGCTCCCGCTGGGTTGCGAAGCGACCCCAAAACCTGCACACCGCATATACCGGTGTTACGACTGCTGCGCAGCCGAGCGGGAGCAAGCTCCCTCGCCACAAAAGGTCTGTGGTCTCAGATCAATGGTGAGGACGGCGGATCGAGGTTATCCAGCACCCGATTCACCGCCAACTCCCCAAGCATGACCACCGATTGAATCCCCAACATCATGTTGCGATGTGGCATGTCCATCAACCCGGCGAACTCACTGAGCATCATGCT
>NZ_AKJE01000101.1 GCF_000282495.1 Pseudomonas sp. GM79 | reverse complement strand
AAAAGATCGCAGCCTTCGGCAGCTCCTACAGAGGTACACATTCCCCTGTAGGAGCTGCCGAAGGCTGCGATCTTTTGATCTTCCCAGGGGCGGCTGTGTCCTGCAGGTCCTAGGAGATTTCCTTCAAGTTGTAGCGGTTTTGGTGAACTTGTTTTGGCCAAAGTCCAAGGCTAGTCTGGCCTTGTCACTGAATAATCGGTGACACGGACGTGCAAGTCCGGGTAAAACGACCAACAATTCCTAGCTTATGCCATACGCCGGGCGTTTCATGCTCGCTGTATTTGCTTTATGGCGGCTGTGTGCGGGAGATCTTCGGGTCTGCCGAGGTTTTGTTGGTCTGATTCCTACTCGGTCTTGCACCCCACACATAGCTGCCACCTTATTCGCGTGCAAGCGAACTGGTTTCAGCTTCCATTTTGAGGAATCGAACTATGTTCAAAGTAACGCCGAATCCGCCCCGCAAAGGCCGCCTCTTCACCGTCTCCCCCGACATCGACACCGAAGCCCTTCTGGCCAACGCCTCCGAAGACTTGCTGTCCATCAGCGCCATCGCCGCCGACCTGGCGGATGATGTGGAAGGCTCACGGCGTTCAGTCGCCCTGGCCCTCAGCCGTTTGGCCGATGGCGTGCAGTTATTGGTGGAGCGGGCGCTGGATCACCTTGAGTCGCCGCAGATGCAGGCTCGGGCCGAGGTTTAGCAGGTCAGAGCGGTGGTGAGTTGAAGATCGCCTTCGCGAGCAAGCCCGCTCCCACACTGGATTTGTGTCGAACCGCAATCATGCGATCAACACAGAACTCATGTGGGAGCGGGCTTGCTCGCGAAGGCGCCAGTACAGGCGCCGACGAAGGGGCGTCAGATCAACCCCGTCTCATCATCATCGATCAATTGGCTCAACCCGCCCAACGCTTCACGGGCCTGGGTCCGGTCCATCAGCTTGGCTTGCGCGGCGGCCGGCAGGTCGGTGACGCGGATCACGCCTTTTTGGGTCAGCACCTGAATCAAGTCGTCGAGTACCCGGATCATTTCCAGGTCGCTCTGCTTGAGCTGCTTGAGGCTGGTCTCAACCACTTCGTGGGCATACCAGGCCTGGATTTCATGGTGATCGGCCGGCAGCGTTTCCGTGGCCTCGGCGTAGGCCGTGGCTTCCACGCGCACTAACTGACCTTGCGCATCGCGTTGCACGTAAAACATTGAGCATCCCTCGGAAATGGACCAGCGTCATGCTGTCAGCAGCATAGGCCAACGCAGGCGAGTATGCGGTGCGACGACGAAATCGTCACCCGTGAGATGGACGCAAACGTGACGGCCGCCCGGTCTGGGCGGCCGTCAGCCTGCTGATCAGCTGTTGTTGTGATCGACCTTGATGGTCGGGTCACTGCCGGCGATCAACGAGTTGATGCTGGCGCTGGACCAATTGTTGCCTTCCAGTTTGATCGTCACGTCCGGGGCGGCCGCTGCGGCATCGGCGCCGTTGAACTTGCCGCCAGAACTGACTTGCAGAGACGACACACCATCCACCGTGGTGATCTTCAGGAAGTTATCAATGGTGCTGCCGGTTTCGCCCTGCAACAGATCACGCAGGTCGATGCGGTCGCCTTCGCTGGCCTTGAAGTCCTTGATCACGTCGCTGCCGGTATCGCCAGCCTTCCAGATGAAGGTGTCGGCACCCGAACCGCCAATCAGGATGTCGTTGCCTTGACCACCGATCAGCGAGTCATTGCCGCTGCCTCCCAGCAGAATGTCATTGCCCTTGCCGCCGTCGAGGAGGTCGTTGCCACCCTGGCCGAAGAGAATGTCGTTGCCCGCGCCACCCAGCAGCGTGTCGTTACCGTCGTGGGCGCCAGACACGTCGAACGCGGTGTAGTGCTCGGTAATGTACTGGTGCACGTTGCTGGTGGTGACTTTGCTGGCGTCGACGCCGGTCTGTTGGGCCACGAACGCCTGCATGGCCTGATAACCCTCGCCGGCAATGCCATTGAAGCTCACCAGATCGCCGAACAGCAGGTCGTTGCCGTCACCGCCGCTGACCGTGTCGGCGCCCGGCATCGTCGCTTCGGTATGGCCGATGATCGAGTTGGCCAGGTCTTTCGGGTCGATGTTGGTTTGTGGCGTTTGATCCGAATCGTACGGCTTGAGGTCGCCGAGGGTGACGTCTGTGTTCAGGCCGATCGCTTCCACCGTCGACACGTTGCTCAGCAATGCGAAGCCGCTGGAGGAGTTGTCGATGGCGGTGGAATCGGTGCTGTAGCCGGTGCCATCGCGATAGGACAGCTCATAGGTGCCGTTGCCCTCGGCATGGAGAGTGCCCAGTTCAGAACTGTGCCAGTTGCCCTTTTTATTCTGAGTCAGCAGCGTGACGTTGCCAGCGCTGTCGATGGTCAGGTAGTGAGTGCTGTCCAGGTCAACGGAATAAGTCTGCCCCAATTTGTAATTGGTGGGGATGACGTCATCGAGCCTCACGTTACCGAACAAGGTCGGGTTGGTTTGCTCGCCACTCTGGTAGTAGGTCGGCTTGCCGTCGGTGATGAAGTACGTGAGGTTCTTCGCACCGGTGTTGGCCATCGCGTCGGCACTCTGGAACCAGTTGGCCGTGGTTTTGAACACGTCCTCGTAGTTGGTGCCGCCGCCGGACGACATCGAGTCCAGCACGGATTTGAGCAAGGTCAGTGCGTTCGGGTTGTTCAGGTTCACCGACACCGACTTGTTGACCTGGTTGTCGAAGTCCACCAGGAAGATGTTCACCGTCCCGGAGTTGCCGCCCATGCTTTGCTTGAGGGTGTTGAATACCGCGGTCAGCGAATCCTTGGCGGCGCTGATCGAAGAAGGGCTCATGCTGCCCGAGCTGTCGACCATGAAGGCGATGTTGTAGTTGGTGCCCGGCACCACGGTCAGCCCGCCGATATCGGCGACCATGATGTCGTTGCCGTCGGTGCCGGTGATGGTGTCGTCGGCCGCTGTGGCGGTGGTGGCGTTGTAAACCGCCGGGTACACCGTGACCGGGATCTGCGCGGTACTCGGTGCCGAACCGCCATGGGCTTCGGTGGATGTCGATGTCACGGTCAGGGTGAACTGGCCGTTGTAGTACGGCGGCGGGGTGACGGTCAGCGTGCCGAGGTTCCAGCCGGTGACGTTGGCTTCACCGTTGGTGGTGGTGAAGGTGTGGCCCGCGCCATCGCTGAGCACCGAGCCCTCCGGCATGCCGCTGATCTTCACGCTCAGGCTTTCAGAGCCGTCGGTGTCGGTAAGCGCCGTTTTGATCGCGGACAGGTGAACGCTGGTGCCTTCGGCGCCTTCGTTGAGTTTGTAGCCGTCGTAGTAGCCTTCGCCATTGGTGCCGTGCAGGTCGGACACTGTCACGCCAGAAGCGGCCAGATCCGCCACGCCGGTGTACAGCGGCACGCCGGCACTGCTCAGGTCGACCGCCGCACCGCCGTTGACCGACAGGTTGACGTCATAGCTGCCCGGGCCACTCTGGTTGTGGTGGTAGATGTCCAGGGTGTAATAACCGCTGGTGGTCGGGATGAACGAACCGTTCAGGTTACCGCCCGCGCCCCAAGTGATTGCGGCCACGTTTTTACCGCCGATGGTCACCAACAGGCTGTCGTCACCGGTACCGCTGAAGGTGTACGTCTTGCCGGCTTCGAGGTAAATCAGGCCCGACGTTTTCGACGCCGTGCCGGCCGTGACACTGCCGTTGGACTGCACATTGGTCACGGTGCCGCTGGAGTTCGGTGTACCCGCGCCGTCGATGACCGATTTCAGCGTGCTGGAAGACGCGCCGCTACCATCGGTGCCAAGGCCCGACAGACCGGTCCAGACTTCCTTGATCAGCCCGGTGGACTTGACGCTGTTGTCCGCGACGCTCAGGGATGGCGCGTCGGCAACCGGTGTGATGTCGATTTTCACCGTGCCGGTGTTGCCCAGCAGTTGACCGTCGGTTGGCTGGAACTTGATCTGCGCGTAGTCCGCTTGTTTGTTGCCCACGCCGGTGCCGCCGTAGCCATCGACGCCCGATTCGTTGGCATCTGGCGTGAAGCGCAACTTGCCGGCGTCGATGTCGGCCTTGCTGACGGTCTGGTTGGTCGCCACGTCTTTCCAGGTAGCACCGTCCAGGTACTGCAACTTGCCATCGCCCGGCAGCTGAGTGATTTTCACCCCCAGGTTGGCGGTGGGGCTGTCGACATCGCTGATGCCGAAGGTCGACCAGCCAAGAATCAGCGGGGTGTCTTCGGTGCCGGTGACGTTAACCGGTGCGGCGGTTGGCGCGTCGTTCACAGCCACCACGTTGACGGTGGTGGTCGCGGTGTTGGAGTAGTTGCTGCCATCGGTCACCGTCACGGTGATGATCCGCGGCACGGTGCTCGGATCCTCACTGCTGTTGGTGAAGCTGATGTTTTTGATCTGCTGCATGTAATCGGCCAGCGTCGCGTTGCCCGACAGAGTCAGGGTGACGGTGCCGTCCTGGCTGTTGGCGTTGATGCTGATGCCGTTGACGCTGTTGCCCAGGTTCAGCGCGTCGCCCGGCTGACGGTTGGTCAGCACGATGGTGGCGCCGGTCAGCATCGTGCTGTCCGGGTCGGTGATTTTCAGGTCGGTGTCGCCGATCGAGACGCCCTGGCCGGTAGTGCCTTCGGTGAAGGTCACGTTGTAGTTGGCCCCGGTGGCGCCGCTGGAGTTGTTGGCGTCCAGGTCGAGAACCGGCGCTGCATCGTTATCGGTGATCGAGGTGCTGACGCTGCCGTTGGTGGTGCTGACCGCGAGGTTTTCGAAGTTGCCGCCGGTGGCCGAGTCGATCTTGACCACGAAGTTCTCGGTGCCTTCGGTGAGCTTGTCGTCCAGCGTCGCGACGTTGAAGCTTGCGCTGCTGGCGCCCGCCGGGATTTTCACGGTGTACACGCCGGTGAAGTCCGAACCGTCGGTGGCGGTGCCGCTGTAGACGATTTTCAGGGTTACTTCGGTCTGCGCCGGGTGAGTCAGGCTGACGGTGTAGCTGGCGGTCTGGCCTTCGGCGACCGAGGTGCTGCCGCTGATGCTGACTTCGGTTTTGTCGATCGTGTCGGTGACAGTCGTGACCGCAGCAGTATTGCTGGTGACCAGGTTTTCGAAGTTGCCGCCGGTGGCGCCAGTGATGGTTGCTTCGACGGTGCCGGCGTCTTTGTAGACGTCGTCCTTCGGCGCATCGACAGTCACGGTGCCAGTGGTTTTGCCGGCGTCGATGGTGATCACGGCGCCATTGCTCAACGTCACGGTCACCGGAGTGCCGGCGGCGTTGGTCAGGGTCGCGGTGTAAGTGATCTGGCTACCTTCGGCGACCGAGTTGGTCGCGCTCAGGCTGAGGTTGGTGGTGTCGACTGTGTCGGTCACGGTGGTGCTGACCGGCGTTTTATCCGCCACCAGGTTCTCGTAGTTGCCGCCGCTGACGCTGGTGATCGAGTTGGTCAGCGGAACATGACCGGCCAATGCGTCGTTCGGTGCGGCGGTGGTCACAGTACCGGTGGTTTTACCGACTTCGATGGTGATCGTCTGACCGTTGGCCAAGGACACGGTGACCGGGCTGCCCGTCACGGGCGCACCGACAGTCGCGGTGTAAGTGACGGTGCCGCCTTCAGTTGCCGAAGCGGTGGCGTTCAGGGTGACGGTCGTGGTGTCGAGGGTGTCGGTGATGCTGGTTACTGCCGGGGCAGTGCTTGGCACCAGGTTTTCGAAGTTGCCACCGGTGGCGGTGGAGATGGTTGCCTGGACAGTGCCGGTGTCTTTGTAAACGTCATCGGATGGAGCCGGGACGGTAACGGTGCCTGTGGTTTTACCGGCGTCGATGGTGATGACGGCGCCGTTGCTGAGCGTGACGGTGACCGGAGTCCCGG
>NZ_AKJE01000100.1 GCF_000282495.1 Pseudomonas sp. GM79 | reverse complement strand
GGGATGGGCGGCTTGAGGTAGTGGTCGAGGGCGCGGTCGGCAGCTTCGTGGAGTTTTTTCGAATCGAGGGATTCGTAGGGGGATGTTGGATCGGTTTCCGGTGGATTGGGTGTCGGTTTGATCACGATGAAGCTCCTAGAGTCATGGAGCGGCCACGGTTCGCTGCGAGACGAAAGGAGGTGGCAGCTATACGCAGGTCGCAGACCGGGACTCTAGAACCGGCAGACCCGAAGGCCTCCCACGTACAGCCGCCATAACATGAACGGACAGGCATACCTGTTCACGAACGGAGGATGTTGTGCGTCTAGAGATACACGGGCTGCGAGACCCGATCACTGATTTGTCAGCGACCGGCAAACGATAGAGCCCGCCCCCAAGACGCACAAGCCGGCGGATTCTGGCGTAGTCGTAGGCAACGGCGCAAGGCTGTGTAGTCTGAGTGAGTGTCTGGAGATGTCGATTAAACATCGCCTGTTTATTGGTCTGACTATGGGTTTTGTGTTGGATGGGCCGGCCCCTTCGCGAGCAAGCCCGCTCCCACAGGGGATTTTCGGTGAACACATTATTTGTGTACGCCCGAGATCCAATGTGGGAGCGGGCTTGCTCGCGAAGAGGCCCGAAAAAACACCCTCCAACTGTCGGTCAAACCACCGGATAGACGGAAAACAGCAGTAGGGACAGACGACGTTTTTGCTTATCCATCAAAAATGAATCGGTCTGCCCCCCTACGACCAGGCTTACCTGGCTGGTGCGAATCTCGCCGGCCATGGCATTGCGAATGCTGTCTGTTTTCAGTTACTCGGGTGGGCGCTCTGACAGACTGTTTAAAAAATCTGAAAAAGATGGCGCAACATCAGATAACTCCAGATCGCCACCAGGCGTGGCTTCGTGATGCCACATTACGACGGGAGGACTATCGGATAGTAAATTTTTACGGTAGTCAAAACACAGCGCATCCCCATTCCCTAAAACTGAGAAAATAATCAAATCCTGTACAAAATCCTCTGGCGGATATTGATACTTTATCTCCATGGTTTCGAATGACCCTTCAATCTTACCAAAAGGTAAAAACATGCCTGGACTGCATGTAACCTCTTGCCCTAGGAGTCGATTATAAAACTTGAAGGCGGGTTTATTCACAACAAAAGCGCCATTGAACTCTAAAGCAATTTTTTTGTACTCGGCAGGTAAAACCTTACCCGTCAGCGCCTCAAAAGCCCGTATTTCTGCAGAATTTCCATGACCATAATACGAATCAAAACTTACACCTGAGAACATGTTATTTCCCCTTACTCATCGATTCCCACCCGACATGCCGAGCACCGTTATGGACAGCTTCGGGAACTAATTGCATCCTACCGGTATCCTGATGATGGTGCCAAGTGAATCCAGGAATCTTATCCTGACCACTGCGTATCGCTTTTAGTTGGACGTCTGAGAATAGCGAGTTTGGAATGGCACCACTGTCTATTTGCGTTCGCAAATCACGAGTCGCCATTCTCAACTGCCCATCGTAACTTGCAGCCCGAAAATCTCCGATATTGATATGCGTATCGAATTTTGCAATATCATCAAATATCGGAAAGCCTTTATTGTCAAAAACGACTCGTGTTTTCGAACCATCTGGCAGCGCAATGTCCTTATGCAACCCAGCCAGCTTTACATTTGGCATCCCAGCGGGGGGTACAGTAGTAGACACCACGTTTTCGGCACCATATTTTTCACCCAGCTCCTCTCTAATATTCCTAGAGTCATAAGGGATATCACCGAGATTACCTTGAATCGAGCAAGTCCCGCCGTTACAGCTATAGCAAGGCCCGATGTTATGTACCCATGTACTCAGCTTTCCGACATAGAATGTGTGCCCTATCTCAACAGTCAGGTTATACGTCGTACCTTGAGGATGCAGCAGTTCAACAGATAAAACAGTGATCGAAGCATCCTGAGTCGCACCATCCCCCAACGACTGCAGCTGATCACCCGGTTTAAGCTCTATCAGCGGCACAAAGCCCTTGCGCGCCGGTACATAAAATGGGTGGCCCGGTGTCACTTGCAAGGTCTCAGTTGTACCCACGTCGGTGACGCCATTCTTCTCCAGTTTCAGCTGATAAATTGGCTGATCCGTTCGAATATGGGTGGCGGAGACCTTAGCGGCGAATGGTTCACCTCCCTGCTCAGGCTTGGTCCAGACGATATCGCCCACCTTGAGCGCATCAATTGCTCGCTCACCCTCAGGGGTGGCGACCATGGTTCCTGCAGCAAAGCAGCATGGACTGTAGCCCGCCAACTTTGCCTCGGCTTGGGTAACCAACTGTTCAGTGCTTTTCCCGACGGCGGCATCTACGCCTTTCCCTGCAACAGACTCAATCCCCTTCCCAGCAATAGCCTCCGCACCTTTGACCGCCAATACATCTCGCGCTGCCAAGTCCTTGATTGCGCTCAGAAGCGTTCCCTTGCCCACCCCGCCTATGGGCATAAGCTCAGCAAGCAACTTGAGATCAATATTCGAATTGACCCCGCCACTCGCCAGAACACGTAACCGGTCCATTTGCTCTGCTTGGGCCGCAGCATCGGCACTGAGCGCACCAATTTCAGGAAGCTTCCTGATAGCAATGGACTCCCCGTATTGCTCAGCCCACTTGTCCGGTACTACACCCATGCCATCTGGGGCGTTGTTGTAGGTGGAGTTGCTCGAAGGATTGAAGAGACGCGAGTCGTTGTACTGCCTGTCCGTAGACGTGAACGCAACGACCTTGTCGCCGTTCGCGACGATGGGGCTCCCATCCGCCCACGTCAAAAGCACCTTCTCGTTCTGCAGTTGAGTGACCACTCCTCGAGCAACACGCAGATCGTCAGCCAAGTGCTGACCCTCTGGGTTATTCGGGCTATAGCCGGACAGAATTCCCTGTAGTTCATTGTTGGTCTGCTTATCGACCTCACCACCTGCTACGAATGTCAGTAGAGCGTTCCATTCGAAGCCAGATTGGCTTTTGCCAGTTGAGGCATCTAAATTCTTGGCCTCAAGAGCAAGTCTTTTCTCTTCTTGAACGTGCAATTTGCGGTTGTAAGACTGCGCATTCCCGGCGATTTCCGAGCCTAGAGAAACGTCGCCATCAACGCTTGCTGCCGCCAGTAACCCCACCAGTTTGGACGCCGCGTTTACCAACCGGTCGTGCTCTGCGGGATCATCGCCACTGAGTAACGGTGTTTTATCCAAGGTCGCGATAAGCGCCTCATTAGCGCCCGCAGCGATTGCCCCCGTTTTAAAATCGCCACCCATTGCTTCTGAAAGCAACCCACCCACGACAGCATGCAGGGCGGTTTTACTTAGGCCGCTGTCTTGAAGTTTGAAGGCATCGCCAAAATCACCAACACCTGTGAAAGCAGTAGCCTGAAGCACATCGAAGACGCTGCCCTTCATTGCGTCCTTGAAGCTGCCTTGCCCAAGGGCTTCGGAAAGCGTTCCGCGCACCGCTCCGCCCGCCAATTGGATCGTACCGAACCGACCAATAGCCGCCGGGTCGTTCCAATGAGGTACTACGCTGGGACCACTCACTTTGTTAGTGATCGGGTCGCTCTGTGCGCCAAACCAGTTGCCACTGGCGTAATTCACAAATCCTGCTGAGGCGCCCGCGATCAGCGCTTGTTTCATGCTGTCGCTACTGAAGGTTTCCTTGAATGCGGCTCCCAGGTTGCCCTTGTTGTTTATCGTGCTGACCACGCCCGTACTGGCAAGGGAGGTCAACGACGCGGTGGCAATGATGTTTCCCAGACCTGCTGCCGTACCTGCGACAGCCGCACTGGTCGTCGTTGCAGCTGTGGCTGGCGTTGCCGCCG
>NZ_AKJE01000099.1 GCF_000282495.1 Pseudomonas sp. GM79 | reverse complement strand
CCTTTTAGCCGCTGGCGAAGCCTGCGTTCGGCGGCGCAGCCGTCGTAAATCCTGAGTTTGCGTTTTAACTGAAAGACCGCAGGGCCTCTTCTCGCGACTGCTGCGCCGCCGAACGCAGCCTTCGGCAGCTGCTACTGACCAGGGTTGCCGGTATAGAGCCGGATGATGTCATTGATCTCCCCGGACGTTTTCATTTGCAGCAAGGTGTTCAGGATGCGCTGCACGGGCACCTTGGGGTCATTGCGCATATAACAACGGACGGTTTGTTCATGCACCAGCGCTACGCTTTGCAGTTGTCGGTCGGGTAGCAGGCGCTGGTTGAACCAGTCCAGGGTCCATTGGTTGCTCACAGCGTAGTGGTAGCGTCCGGCCAGCAGTTTTTCCAGCACCTGTTCCTGATTGCGCGCGTCTTCGCGGTGCAGCCGGTCGGAATCGAACAAGGGTTGCAGAGTCGGGTAGTTATAGCCGCGCACGGTGCCGATCGACTGTCGCGGCAGGCTCGCCAGGTTGACGGATGTGGGTGAGTCGCGCCGACCAATCAGCAAGTCGCGCTGGACCAGCAGTGGCACGCTCCAGCTGTAGTCCCCGGACAGGTTCGGCAACCAGGATGGTGAGACATGGCAGCGGATATCGACTTCGCCATGGTCCATGGCGTTTTGCACTCGCGCCCGAGGCAACACATGAAATTCTGCCGGCATGCCGACTTGTGTCGCCAGGCTGAGCATCATGTCGTACAAAATGCCCTGGATCGGCCGCCCGCGCTCGAGTTGCACCATGGGCATGGCCCAGCTGTCGGACACGACAAAGCGCAACGGCGCCTCGGCGGCTGCGACGCTCAGGCTGACCAACAGCAGTGCCCCCAAGGCAAAACGCATGAACGCTCCGGTACGGCTCAAACCTGAGCCAATAAAAGCCCCTCAAAGTGCAGCTTAGCCAGAATAGACGAGCACACCGGATGCAATTTTGGCCTTGCTCCGCTAGCATTAGCCGCTTCTGTTCCTTCGTTGCGACGGTTTTCGATGAGTTATCAGGTTCTTGCACGTAAATGGCGTCCGCGCTCGTTCGGCGAAATGGTCGGCCAGACCCATGTGCTCAAGGCTCTGATCAATGCCTTGGACAGCCAGCGGCTGCACCACGCGTACCTGTTTACCGGTACCCGCGGGGTCGGCAAGACCACCATCGCGCGGATCATCGCCAAATGCCTGAACTGTGAAACAGGTATCACTTCGACCCCCTGCGGCGAGTGCTCGGTGTGCCGCGAAATAGATGAAGGCCGCTTCGTTGACCTGATCGAGATCGACGCCGCGAGCCGGACCAAGGTCGAAGACACCCGCGAGCTGCTCGACAACGTGCAGTACGCGCCGAGCCGCGGGCGCTTCAAGGTTTACCTGATCGACGAAGTGCACATGCTCTCCAGCCATTCCTTCAATGCGCTGTTGAAAACCCTTGAAGAGCCGCCGCCCTACGTCAAGTTCATCCTGGCTACCACCGATCCGCAGAAACTTCCGGCAACGATTCTTTCGCGTTGCCTGCAGTTCTCCCTGAAGAACATGACCCCGGAGCGGGTGGTCGAGCATTTGACCCACGTGCTGAGCGTCGAGAACGTGCCGTTCGAAGACGACGCGCTGTGGCTGCTGGGCCGCGCCGCCGACGGTTCGATGCGCGACGCCATGAGCCTGACCGATCAGGCCATCGCTTTCGGTGAAGGCAAGGTCATGGCCGCCGACGTGCGGGCCATGCTCGGTACTCTCGATCACGGCCAGGTCTACGACGTTTTGCATGCGCTGATCGAAGGCGACGCCAAGGCGTTGCTCGAAGCCGTGCGTCATCTGGCCGAACAAGGCCCTGACTGGAACGGCGTGCTCTCGGAAATTCTCAATGTGCTGCACCGTGTCGCCATCGCCCAGGCCCTGCCTGAAGGCGTCGACAACGGCCATGGCGACCGTGATCGGGTGCTGGCGCTGGCCCAGGCGCTGCCGGCCGAAGACGTGCAGTTCTATTACCAGATGGGCCTGATCGGGCGGCGGGATTTGCCGCTGGCGCCGGACCCGCGCGGTGGCTTCGAGATGGTCCTGCTGCGAATGCTCGCGTTCCGGCCGGCAGATACTGCGGACGCGCCGAGGCAACCGCTAAAGCCAGTGGGGATCAGCCAGGCCACAGTTGATTCCGCAAATTCAGTGGCTGCCGCGCCGGTTGTTGTGCCGGTAGTCGCTACGGCCGTTACTCCGCCTCCGGTTGTGCCTGTGGTTGCACCAGCCCCTGTCCCGGTAGCCGCGCCCGAGCCGGTCGCTTGCGTGCCTGCGCCTGTGGTCGAGCCTGAGCCCGAACCTGTTGTCGAGCCCGTAGCGGTCGAAGAGGTCGTTGATCTGCCGTGGAACGACCCGGTAGAGCCCGAAGTTGTCCAGCAGCCCGCCGTCGAGCCGGTGCTGGAAACGGCTGGCGAACAACCCGAATTGCCACCGATGCCCATGCCGACCCCGGACAGTGTGGTGCCGGATGCGCCGGAATGGGCTGCTGCGCCGATCCCGGAACCGTCCGTGGCCGAAGTCGATGCCGCTACGCCAGGCATGGATCAGGACGACGAGCCGCCGCTGGACGAGGACTACATCGAGCCAGACATGGATTCGGCCTACAGCTACCTCGACGACCTGGCCAGCGAGCACACCGCCGAACCTGCGCCGGAACCCGAACCTGAACCGGCCGCGATGCCGGCCACCGGCCTGGCCCTGCAATGGCTGGAGTTGTTCCCGAAGCTGCCGGTATCCGGCATGACCGCCAGCATCGCCGCCAACTGCACGCTGATCGCCGTCGATGGCGACAATTGGTTGTTGCACCTGGACCCGGCCCACAGTGCCTTGTTCAACGCGACACAACAACGTCGCCTCAACGATGCACTGAACCAGCTTCACGGGCGCACGCTGACCCTGAGCATGGAGCTGATCAAGCCCGAGCAGGAAACCCCGGCTCAGGCCTCATCCCGGCGTCGCGCCAATCGTCAGCGTGAGGCCGAGGAATCGATCCACGGCGATCCGTTCATCCAGCAAATGATGCAGCAGTTCGGGGCGGTGGTCCGTCACGATACTATTGAACCTGTCGAGGCCCTGGTCAGTCAGGGCTAATAACTGAAGGCGCTTGGCCACATTCGCCGGGCGCTGTTTTTATCCAAGTACTTTTGAGGTGATTCCCATGATGAAAGGTGGCATGGCCGGCCTGATGAAGCAGGCGCAGCAGATGCAGGAAAAAATGGCCAAGATGCAGGAAGAGCTGGCCAACGCCGAAGTCACCGGTAAAGCCGGCGGCGACATGGTCACCGTGGTGATGACCGGTCGTCACGACGTCAAGCGCGTAACCATCGACCCAAGCCTGGTCGAAGGCCTGAGCGAAGACGACAAGGAAATGCTGGAAGCGGTATTCGCCGCAGCCGTCAACGACGCCGTGCGCAAGATCGAAGCCAACAGCCAGGACAAAATGTCCGGCGTGACCGCTGGCATGCAATTGCCACCGGGTATGAAACTGCCATTCTGATTCGCCAACGCGCGTCGGATGGGTTACAAAAAAATGCCAGGCATCGCGCCTGGCATTTTTGTTTCTGGCCCCTCTTTGTAGGAGCGAGGCTTGCCCGCGAAGACGGCGGCACAGTCAACATTGATGTTGCCTGACACATCGCCTTCGCGAGCAAGCCCGCTCCCACAGGGATCACCTGAATCCCGTGGGAGCGTGGCTGCCCGCGATGAAGTCACCTCGGTACAACTGACGAAACTGCGAACCCGACACCGCCACAAAGGTCTGCCCCCTATTACAGCCGAAATTCATCGATCAAGGAGACGCTCACATGTCACAAGCATCGAGCCTCAACCAAATCGTCCTGCAACTTCGGCAAACGGGTGGTGCGGGTTGCGTGGACTGAGTAATTGACGCTGTTATTTGACGCTAAACAGAGGCGCGGGTATAAACCGCGTCTCGTTGTTATGTCGGACTTTTCCCCATGAGCTTCAGCCCTTTGATTCGCCAACTGATCGACGCCCTGCGAATTTTGCCGGGCGTGGGTCAGAAAACTGCCCAGCGCATGGCGTTGCAACTGCTTGAGCGTGATCGCAGCGGCGGTTCGCGACTGGCCCAGGCACTGAGCCAGGCCATGGAAGGAGTGGGCCACTGCCGCTTGTGCCGCACGCTGACCGAAGACGATCTGTGCCCGCAATGCGCCGATCCACGCCGCGACGACACCTTGCTGTGTGTGGTGGAAGGTCCGATGGACGTTTATGCGGTGGAGCAGACCGGTTTTCGCGGTCGCTACTTCGTGCTCAAAGGCCATCTGTCACCCCTCGACGGATTGGGGCCGGATGCCATCGGCATTCCACAATTGATGGCGCGGATCGAAGAAGCGGGCACGTTTGCCGAAGTCATCCTCGCCACCAACCCGACGGTGGAAGGCGAGGCCACGGCACATTACATCGCCCAGTTGCTGAGCAACAAAGGCCTGATCGCCTCGCGCATCGCCCATGGCGTACCGTTGGGTGGCGAGCTGGAACTGGTGGACGGCGGGACATTGGCGCATTCGTTTGCCGGGCGTAAGCCGATTTCGCTGTAACGGTGCTGTCTGGACTGACGTCTTCGCGAGCAAGCCCGCTCCCACATTTGATTTGTGTACGCCGCAAATCCCCTGTGGGAGCGGGCTTGCTCGCGAATGGCTCGCCTCGGTTTCCTTGATTCACACAGTCCACTTGAAAACCAAGCAAGCGCTCGATTAACTTCGCTGAACCTTCAGTGGAGCTCGCCGATGCCTGCCTTTCAGGAATACTTCGACCCCAGCCACCAATTGGTCCGCGACAGCGTCAGACGTTTCGTCGAACGTGAGATTCTTCCGGACATCGACCAGTGGGAAGAAGCCGAAAGCTTCCCTCGTGAACTCTACCTAAAAGCCGGCGAGGCGGGGATTCTGGGTATTGGTTATCCCGAAGCCTTGGGCGGTAGCCATGAAGGGGACCTGTTTGCCAAGATCGCTGCCAGTGAAGAGCTGATGCGCTGCGGTTCCGGTGGTCTGGTCGCGGGGCTGGGCTCGCTGGACATTGGTCTGCCGCCGATCCTCAAGTGGGCCAGGCCCGAAGTCCGCGATCGAGTTGTGCCTCAGGTGCTGGCGGGCGAGAAGATCAGCGCCCTGGCTGTCACCGAGCCCAGCGGCGGCTCCGACGTCGCCAACCTGCAAACCCGCGCCGTGCGAGACGGCGACTTTTATCGGGTCAGCGGCAGCAAAACCTTCATTACCAGTGGCGTTCGTGCGGATTTCTACACCGTCGCGGTGCGCACCGGCGAGCCGGGTTTTGGCGGCATCAGTTTGCTGCTGATCGAGAAGGGCACACCCGGTTTCACCGTCGGTCGTCAGTTGAAGAAAATGGGCTGGTGGGCGTCAGACACCGCCGAATTGTTTTTCGATGATTGCCGGGTGCCGGCGAGCCATCTGATCGGGGTCCAGAACATGGGCTTCGCCTGCATCATGGGCAACTTCCAGAGTGAGCGTCTGGCCCTGGCACTGATGGCCAACATGACCGCGCAAATGGCGCTGGAGGAAAGCCTGAAGTGGGCTCGTCAGCGTGAAGCCTTCGGTAAATCCATCGGCAAGTTCCAGGTGCTCAAGCACCGGCTCGCGGAAATGGCCACGGCGCTGGAGGTGTCACGGGAGTTCACCTACCGCCAGGCAGCGAAAATGGCCGCCGGGCAGAGCGTGATCAAGGAGATTTCCATGGCCAAGAATTTTGCTACCGACACGGCTGATCGCATTACCAACGACGCCGTGCAGATCCTCGGTGGCCTGGGTTATATGCGCGAGAGCCTGGTGGAGCGGCTGTATCGCGATAACCGGATTCTGTCGATCGGCGGCGGGACGCGGGAAGTGATGAACGAGATCATCAGTAAGCAGATGGGGCTTTAATCTGCGGTGTGGCGGCTGGCGTTTTCGCGAGCAAGCCCGCTCCCACATTGGCCTCTGTCGTTCACAGAATTCGTGTACGCAAGAGATCCAATGTGGGAGCGGGCTTGCTCGCGAAGGCGTCAGTGCAGACGCCGCCTTACTTATCGCTCAACGCAAACTGCGTCAGGCAAAACGTCGGAATCCCCATGTCTTCCAGCCGCTGCGAACCACCCAGCTCCGGCAAGTCAATGATCGCCGCCGCTTCATGCACCCGCGCGCCCATGCGCCGAATCAGGTTCGCCGCCGCGATCAGCGTGCCGCCGGTGGCGATCAGGTCATCGAACATCACCACCGAGTCACCCTCGCACAGGCTGTCGGCGTGGACTTCGAGAAAGGCTTCGCCGTACTCGGTCTGATAACCCTCGGCCAACACGTCGGCCGGCAGTTTGCCCTGCTTGCGGAATAGCACCAGCGGTTTGTTCAACTGATAGGCCAGGATTGAACCGATCAGGAAGCCACGGGCATCCATGGCGCCGATGTGGGTGAAGTCGGCTTCGACATAACGATGGGCAAAGCTGTCCATCACCAGGCGCAGGGCCGTGGGCGACTGGAACAGCGGGGTAATGTCGCGAAAGATCACGCCCGGCTTGGGAAAGTCAATCACAGGGCGGATGAGGGATTTGATGTCGAAGGAGTCGAAGACCATCGTCGAAGTGTCCTGGCAGGCTGCAAACGTCTCAGTATAACGGCGGCTGAACCGTTTCGCTCAGCCGCCATTGCCAGGATCAGCCGTCGAGCGAGCCGCCGGCCAGGGCGCAGAGCTGGATCGGGTCGAGGATATGTATTTCCTTGCCCTCGGCGGCGATGAGTTCGTTTTGCTGGAAGCGGGTGAACACCCGCGACACGGTTTCCACCGCCAGGCCCAGGTAATTGCCGATTTCGTTGCGCGACATGCTCAGCCGGAACTGGTTGGCCGAGAAGCCCCGAGCGCGGAAACGGGCCGACAGGTTGACCAGGAAAGTGGCGATGCGCTCGTCGGCAGTTTTCTTCGACAGCAGCAACATCATTTGCTGATCATCACGAATCTCGCGGCTCATCACCCGCATCAACTGACGGCGCAGTTGCGGCAGTTGCAGAGCCAGTTCATCGAGGCGTTCGAAAGGGATTTCGCACACCGAAGTGGTTTCCAGGGCTTGTGCCGAGACGGGGTGCTTTTCAGTGTCCATGCCCGACAGGCCGACCAGTTCACTCGGCAAATGGAAGCCAGTGAGCTGTTCTTCGCCGCCATCGCTCAGGCTGAAGGTCTTGAGGGCGCCGGAGCGTACTGCATAAACGGAATCGAACGTGTCGCCCTGACGAAACAGGAATTCGCCTTTTTTCAGCGGGCGGCCTCGTTTGACGATTTCGTCCAGCGCATCCATGTCTTCCAGATTCAAAGAAAGTGGCAGGCAGAGAGGTGCCAGGCTGCAATCCTTGCAATGGGCCTGGCTATGAGCGCGCAGCTTTACTGGCTCGGACATTTCTTTAATCCTTGTGGGAAAACACACATAAGCCGTAAGGGTAACTCACGGGAGGACATTCGGGCCAGCCTGCGACAATTTAACCGCAAGGCCTTAGATCACTCGTGAATAGCGTTGACGATTGGTGTGTTCCAGATACGCATCGAAAACCATGCACACCGAACGCACCAGCAGCCGGCCTGCGGGCTGTACGGTGATCCGCTCATTGTCCAGCTCGATCAGCCCATCTTCGGCCATATCCAACAGCTGTGGCCAAAGCTCGGCGAAATAACCACGAAAATCGATATTGAAGACTCGCTCGATTTCCAGGAATTCCAGGCTGAAATGGCAAATCAACTGCTGAATCACGGCTCTGCGCAAGCGATCGTCAGCGGTGCATATCAGGCCACGGCTGGTGGCCAGTTGAGCGGACGCCAATGCGTTCTGGTACTGGTTCAGGTCGCTGCTGTTCTGGCAGTACAAATCGCCGATCTGGCTGATGGCCGATACCCCCAGGCCGATCAAATCGCAATGACCATGCGTGGTGTAGCCCTGGAAGTTACGTTGCAGCGTCGATTCTTCCTGAGCAATCGCCAAGTCATCGTCAGGCAGGGCGAAATGGTCCATGCCGATGTAGCGGTAACCGGCAGCCGTCAGTTGTTCGATGGTGCGCTGGAGCATTTCCAGCTTCTGTGCCGGTGCCGGTAGATCGTTGCCATTGATCCGCCGTTGCGGCATGAAGCGTTCCGGCAGATGGGCGTAGTTGAACACCGAGAGCCGGTCCGGTTGCAGGCTGATGACTTCGTCGACGGTGCGGGCGAAGTTCTCGGGCGTCTGCTTGGGCAGGCCGTAGATCAGATCGATGTTGATCGAGCGAAATTGCAGGGTCCGGGCAGCGTCGATCACCGCGCGGGTTTCTTCCAGGCTTTGCAGGCGATTGACCGCCCGTTGTACCGCCGGATCGAGGTCTTGAACGCCAATGCTGACCCGGTTGAAACCCAGTTCCCGGAGCAGGCCCATGGTCGACCAATCAGCTTCGCGAGGGTCGATTTCGATGCCATAGTCGCCGGAATCGTCGTCCAGCAGATTGAAATGCTTGCGCAGCTGAGCCATCAACTGGCGCAGTTCGTCGTGACTGAGAAAGGTGGGTGTGCCGCCGCCGAAATGCAGTTGCTCGACTTTTTGCGTCGGGTCGAGGTGGCAGGCAATCAGCTGGATTTCCTGTTCCAGGCGCTGCAAGTAGGGCAGGGCGCGGCCACGGTCCTTGGTGATGACTTTGTTGCAGGCGCAGTAGTAGCAAATGTTCGCGCAGAATGGCACATGCACATACAGCGACAGCGGCCGCTGGGCTTTACGGCTGTCGCGCAGGGCATGAAACAGGTCGAAGGTGCCGACCTGGCTGTCGAATTGCACGGCGGTCGGGTACGAGGTATAGCGCGGTCCCGCCAGGTCGTAACGGCGGATCAGATCTGTGTCCCAACGAATGGCGTCGAGCATGCGGGCATTCCCCCGGATAGGCTGGCAATGTCGGCGAGTCTAGGGAGAAGTGCGCAAAGGCATCTTGATTTGCATCAAGGGTCGGGATTTGTGTTGCAGGTGCGGGCTCCATCGCGGGCAAGCCCGCTCCCACAGGGTTGTGTTTGGATCACCGAATTGGGTAATCCTCAAATCCTGTGGGAGCGGGCTTGCCCGCGATGGGGCCACTGCCGATCTAATGCCCCATCAGCCAATGCTGATGCGGCCCTGGCAAGGTCCAGATGCCGAACACCATCACCAGCAAGCCACCGGTCATGCGGATGCTGCGTTTGCGCAATAGCGCCGTGACGCGCTCGGCGGCAAGCCCTGTGGCGAGCAGCACTGGCCAGGTGCCCAGCCCGAATGCCAGCATCAGCAATGCACTGTCCAGCGCATTGCCCTGGCTCGCCGACCACAGCAATGTGCTGTAAACCAGCCCGCACGGCAGCCAGCCCCATAGCGCGCCCAGCAACAGGGCGCGGGGCAGGTTCGACACGGGTAATAATGTGTTGGCCATCGGCTGGATATGCCGCCACAGGCCGCGACCGAGGCTTTCGATACGGGTCAGGCCGCTCCACCAGCCGGCCAGGTACAGGCCCATAGCGATCAGCAGCAGCCCGGCGAGAATGCGCATGAACATCGCCGCCGGGCTATTGGCCACGGCCCAACCGGCCAGGCCGATCAGCAGGCCGGCCGCGGCGTAGCTGAGAATGCGCCCCAGGTTGTAAGCCAGCAACAATCGAAAGCGTCGGCTGCGTTGTTCCTTGGGGATCGCCAGGGTCAACGCGCCCATCAAGCCGCCGCACATGCCCAGGCAATGCCCGCCGCCGAGCAAGCCGAGGATCAGCGCAGACACCAACAGTGGCGCCAACTCAAGCATGGGGCGGCGCCTTGTCGTCCGGTTTGGCCGGATGGCCGCCGGCCTCGTCGACCGCTGCCTTGTGGTTCGGGTCCTGATCGTCGAACAGGATGCTGTGGGCCGGGCCGTCGAGATCGTCGTACTGACCGCTGTCGACTGCCCAGAAGAAGATATAGATAGCGATGGCCACGATCAGCAGCGCGGCCGGGATCATCACGTAGAGAGCTGGCATCTGGACTCCATGCCCGCGCGGCTCAGGCCGGCAACGGGCGGGTTTCTGGCGTGGTGCCGACAGCCGGCGCGCTCGGCAGGCGAGTCAGGCGCAGGGCATTCAATACCACGGTCAACGAACTGATCGACATGCCAACCGCTGCCCATACCGGAGTGATCCAGCCGAGGGCGGCGAACGGCAACATGAGGCCATTGTACAGTGCTGCCCACAGCAAATTCTCGATGATGACCCGACGGGTGCGGCGGGCCAGGCTGAAGGCCTGCACCAGCGCATCGAGGCGGTTCGACAACAGCACCGCGTCGGCACTGGTTTTCGCCAGATCGGTGGCCGACCCCATCGCCACGCTGATGTCGGCGGCGGCCAGCACCGGCACATCGTTGACCCCGTCACCGAGCATCAACACCTTGCGGCCTTCCTTGTGCAGTTGTTGCAGCACCTGCAATTTATCGTCCGGACGCAAACCGCCTCGGGCCTCGTCGATGCCCAACTCGGCAGCGACGCTGGCGACCATCGGCGAGCTGTCGCCGGACAGCAGCAGCGTGCGCCAGCCGCGAGCCTTGCAGGCCGCCAGCAGGGCAGGCGCGTCGGCACGTAAACGGTCATCGAGTACGAACCACGCCAGCGGCCCCTGGCTGTCGCCGAGCAACAGCCATTGGCCAGGCTCATCGGGCATTACTGGTGTTTGAGCGCCGCTGAGTTCGCACACAAACCCCGGTTGGCCAATGCGCAGGCGTTGGGCGCCGACCAGCCCCTCAAGGCCCAGGCCCGGTGTGCTGTGAACTTCTTCGGCGGCCAGCGGTGCGCGACCAAATGCCCGGGCAATCGGGTGCTCGGAGCGGTTTTCCAGGGCGGCGGCGAGGCTCAGGCATTGATCGCTGGTCAAGGCTCCAAGTGGCCGGATCGAACGCAAGGCCAGGCGACCTTCAGTGAGGGTGCCGGTCTTGTCGAAAATCACCGTGTCGATCTGGTTCAGGCCTTCCAGCACATGGCCGCGCGTCAACAAAAGACCGAGCTTGTGCAGCGTGCCGGTGGCGGCGGTGAGGGCGGTTGGCGTGGCCAGCGACAAGGCGCACGGGCATGTTGCAACCAGCATCGCCAGGACAATCCAGAACGCCCGCGAAGAATCCAGTTCCCACCACAGCAGGCCAATGGCAGCCACCGCGATAAGCGACAACAGCAAAAACCATTGCGCGGCGCGGTCGGCGATTTCCGCCAGTCGTGGCTTTTCGGCCTGGGCGCGATCCAGCAGGCGGACGATGGCCGACAGTCGCGTGTCCTGCCCCAGCGCCAGGACTTCCACGGTCAGCGCACCTTCAACGTTCAAGGTGCCGGCGGTGACGGCATCGCCCGGGGTCCGTGGTTGTGGCAGGTATTCGCCGGTCAGCAGGGATTCGTCGATGCTCGACTGACCGTCGAGGATCTTGCCGTCGGCCGGCAGGATCGCACCGGGATGCACCAGCACCTGATCGCCTACGCGTAACTCGCTGAGCAGAATCCGTTCGCTCTGGCCGTCGGCGCTCAGCCGCAGGCAGGAGGCGGGCAACAGATTGACCAGCTGAGCGGTCGCGGCGGCGGTGCGTTCCCGGGCACGACGTTCCAGATAACGCCCGGCCAGCAGGAACAGTGCAAACATCCCCACCGCATCGAAATACAGTTCGCCGACCCCGGTGATCGAGGTCCAGATCCCGGCGATGTAGGCGCTGCCAATCGCCAGCGACACCGAGACGTCCATGGTCAGGTGACGGGTGCGCAGATCGCGCATCGCCCCTTTGAAGAACGGCGCGCAGCTGTAAAACACGATCGGCGTGGTCAGAAACAGCGCGACCCAGCGCAGGATGGTGTGCAGCTCGGGACTGAGGTCAATGTTGAATTCCGGCCAGGTGGCCATGGTTGCCATCATCGCCTGGAACCACAGCAGCCCGGCGACACCGAGTTGACGCAGCGCCAGACGGTTTTCGCTGGCCAGTTGTTCACTGGCGCGGTCGGCCTGATAGGGGTGGGCGGCGTAACCGATGTGGCGCAATTCGCTGAGCACCTGGCTCAGTGGTAATTGCGCGTCGGCCCAGCGCACATGCAGGCGGTGGTTGGACAGGTTCAAGCGTGCTTCGGCCACCGCTGGCAGGCTACGAAGATGCTTTTCGATCAGCCAGCCGCAGGCGGCGCAACTGATGCCTTCCATCAACAGAGTGGTTTCGGCGAGTTCGCCTTCGTGGCGGACAAAGGGTTGTTGCACATCGGCGCGGTCGTACAGCGCCAGTTCGTCGACCAACTGCACCGGCAAGGCTTCGGGGTTGGCCGAGGCTTCGCTGCGATGCTGATAATAGTTTTCCAGCCCACCGGCCACGATGGCCTCGGCCACTGCCTGGCAACCCGGGCAGCAGAACTCGCGGGTATCGCCGAGGACAGCGGCGGTGAAGCGGCTGCCGGCCGGGACGGGCAGGGCGCAGTGGTAGCAGGGGGTTGGATTGGTCATGAGGTTTTCACTGGTGCCGCTGAATCTCTGTCGTCAGGTAGGGCCTCTTCGCGAGCAAGCCCGCTCCCACATTGGTTCTGTGTCGTGCACCGAGTTTGAGTGCACCAATAATCCAATGTGGGAGCGGGCTTGCTCGCGAATGCGCGAAGCGCAGGTTTTTATTTTTTCAGGTCTTCCGCACCCTGCAGCGGCTCATCACCGAGCAGCAGATCCTTGGCATGGCTGACCTGTTCTTCTTCGAACATGCGCCAGATCTTGTCATCCTGCACACCCAGCAATTCGACGAAGCGACGACCTTCAATCTTGTCGCTCAACTGGCCGATGTAGCGGCCCTGTTCGGTTTCGCTGCGGGCCAGGGTGATCTTGCGATCCTTCTCCGGCTGAGTGGGTGAAATCAGGTTCAGCTCAAGGGTTGCAGGCGTGCTGTTGCCGCTCAGGCGCAGGTCGACTTCGCCGGTCACGTCATCCAGATGCACGCTGGCACGCAGTTGCAGGGTCTGGGCCAGCAGTTCGCGGTCCAGAGAACGGTTGATACCCTTGCCGGCCTCGTAATAGTTGTCGTTGACCAGGTTGTCCGGGTTGTTCACCGCGATGGTCACCATCGACAGGGTCAAGGTCACCGAGCAGGCCAGGATGGCGATGATAATCCACGGCCAAAGGTGCTTGTACCAGGGACTTGCGGCAGTTGCTGCGGGCATGATCACTTCTCTCAACGAATTTGTGGGCCGATGAATCGGCTCTTGGCTTCAACGTGGACGTTGGCGTCATCGGCATCCTTGAGGATGAATTTCACCTCGTTGGTGCTCGACGGCAATTGTTCCGGTGCGCTGGACAGTTCGACCGGCTGGCTGAAAATCTCACCGGCGGCGACTTTGATCTCGCGCTTGCCTTGCAGCTTGAGATCCGGCAGGCCGGTGGCTTCCAGCACGTACGTGTGGTCGCGCTGGTCCTTGTTCATGATCTTCAGGCTGTAGACGTTTTCGATCCGGCCTTCGGCGTTCTCGCGATACAACACGCGGTCTTTGCTGACGTCGAAACCGACCAGCGAACGCATGAAGAACGCGGTCATCAGCAACGCGATCATCGCCAGCAGCACCGTGGCATAGCCGATCAGGCGTGGGCGCAGTTTATGGGTTTTTTGCCCGGACAGGTTGTGCTCGGTGGTGTAGCTGATCAGGCCGCGCGGGTAATCCATCTTGTCCATGATGCTGTCGCAGGCGTCAATGCACGCCGCGCAGCCGATGCATTCGACTTGCAGGCCGTCACGAATGTCGATACCGGTGGGGCAGACCTGGACGCACATGGTGCAATCGATGCAGTCACCCAGGCCCTGAGCCTTGTAGTCGATGCCTTTCTTGCGCGGGCCACGGCTTTCGCCACGGCGCGGGTCGTAGGAAACGATCAGTGTGTCCTTGTCGAACATCACGCTCTGGAAGCGTGCGTACGGGCACATGTAAATGCACACCTGCTCGCGCAACCAGCCGGCGTTGCCGTAGGTGGCGAGGGTGAAGAAGCCGACCCAGAAATACGACCAGCCATCCGCCTGGCCGGTGAAGAACTCGGTTGCCAGTTCGCGAATCGGTGAGAAGTAACCGACGAAGGTCATGCCGGTCACGAAGCCGATCAGCAGCCACATTGTGTGCTTGCTGAACTTGCGCAGGAATTTGTTGGCGCTCATCGGCGCCTTGTCGAGCTTGATACGCTGGTTGCGGTCGCCTTCGGTGACCTTTTCGCACCACATGAAGATCCAGGTCCAGACGCTTTGCGGGCAGGTATAGCCACACCAGACCCGACCGGCATACACGGTAATGAAAAACAGGCCGAAGGCACTGATGATCAGAATGCCCGAGAGCAGGATGAAATCCTGAGGCCAGAAGGTCGCGCCAAAAATGAAGAATTTACGCTCCGGCAGGTTCCACCAGACGGCCTGATGACCGCCCCAGCTCAGCCACACCGTGCCGAAATACAACAGAAACAGCCCGGCCCCGCCGATCATCCGCAAATTGCGGAACAGGCCGGTGAAGGCACGGGTGTAGATCTTTTCTCGAGAGGCGTAGAGGTCGACGCTGTTGTTCGCGTTCTTGGCAGGCGGAGTGACGTCGTGTACCGGAATCTGATTGCTCATCGTTGCATCCCACGGCAGTGGAAAAATGCCTCGGTCAGTACGTGCCGACCGCGGTCAAAAAGAGGTGTTGCAGTGGCGCAATGATACGCCTGTCGCTCTAGATCAAGGGTGCGACCTTTGGTCGCGTTGGGCAAATTCAATTGATGGTGTAATGACTTGAATCAATTGACTTGTGGGTTTCGTCGATTTTTCGCTTTGCAGATTAGAGTCTAGGCGATTCATAGCCTTTGCGCTGCCGTAGCGTCTGAAACGGCAAGGTTTCAACCTTTGCGTGTGTAGTTGTCCGAGATGAAATATTAATAAATCCAGGTTAACTAAAGTTGAAGTTGGCTTCGGTTTTTTGTGCGATTGAAATATATTTATTTAATTGGCGCTGGTTGTGCCTTTGAAGTTTTTTATTTTTTCAAATATGTTGTTGTTCTGCGATATTGATATCGCCTGGATATGTCTAATTTACATGGAGTTTTAATGCTATGGCTTCTAATAAAGTTGTAAGGTTTTTGCTGGGAGTGTGTTTGTTGTCTTCGGTTACTTTTGCTCATGCGATACAGGGTACTCCTCGGCATATGGTGTTTGCCTCTGATACGCAATATCCGTGGACAGACAAAACAGATAGCAGGGCGCCTGAATCCGATGCGGACTTCGCTGTACGTTCCAAATGGTTGGTGGAAACCCAGCTTGCAAGTATTGCTGACTTTCGAAACAATCAGGGGGCGCAATCACAAGTGCCACTGATGATCAACGGCGACATAACCGCTTTCGGCCATGGCTGGCAACGATCGTATATGAAGTCGGCATTAGAGAAGTACTTCAAGGGTGATTATCTGTACGGTTTGGGTAATCACGATTATGAAAATAACGTGGATGATTGTTTTAGTAATAATTGTGCGGCGGGCAGTATAGTCGAGTTCAATAAACATCATGCGGGTAAGGTGGATAGCTTTGATTTGAAAGTTACTGGCTGGTTCCTTGATACGCTGTATTCGGGTAGCCTCGCTTATTCAAAGAATATCGGTGAAGTTCACATGGTGCAGCTCAATAACGAGCCCACTTACACGACGAAAATTTCTCACGAGTTGAACCCGACGACGTTCGACATCACCAGTGCATTGGACTGGCTTGAGACCGATCTTATGCTGGCCAGATCTCAGGGCTACGCCATCATCATTAATATGCATAAGCCGCTCGAGATGAAGGGGAACGCTGAGCAACAAAAGCGCTTTCGCGAAATGATCAGCAAGTATCAAGTGACTGCAATATTTGCCGGTCATTTGCACAAAAACGGAGGTGATTCCTATTGGTTGGGAAACGTGCCGATGTATCTGAGCGGCAGTACCTCTCAGCAAACCTACCTGATCGCCAGCTTTACCGAGGATCGCAAGCAGTTGCAGATCTATCTGGTGAAGGATAATCAATGGCAGAGCCGGACGCTGATCGATACGATTCCTGTGAAATCGATTTTCGCTAATCGCCCATAAAAAAGGCCCCGCCAGATCACTGGCGGGGCCGTTTGTTGTTGCGATCAAGCGTTTGCCTTACTGGGCGTCCGCTTCCGGCGCTTTCTCACCGTGAGACAGGCTGTAGACGTAAGCGGCCAGCAGGTGAACCTTGTCGTTGCCTTGCAGCTGTTCTTGCGCAGGCATCTGGCCCTGACGGCCGTAACGGATGGTCTGCTGCAGTTGAGCGAAGCTCGAACCGTAGATGAACGCCGCCGGGTGGGTCAGGTCAGGTGCGCCCATCGCTGGCGTACCTTTGCCTGCCGGACCGTGGCACGCCACGCAGTTGGCAGCGAACAGTTTCTGGCCGGCAACCGGGTCAGCCTTGGCGCCTTCCGGCAGCTTGCGGCCATCGAGGTTGGTCAGCACGTAAGCGGCAACATCGCTGACACCTTGTTCACCGATCACTGCAGCCCAGGCCGGCATCACGGCATGACGACCGCCCATGATGGTGGTCTTGATGGTTTGCGCATCACCGCCCCAGCGCCAGTCGGCGTCGGTCAGGTTAGGAAAGCCATAGGCGCCTTTGGCGTCGGAGCCGTGGCAGACCGAGCAGTTGGAGGCGAACAGGCGGCCACCCATCTTCAGGGCTTGCGGGTCTTTGGCGACTTCTTCGATCGGCATGGAAGCAAACTTGGCGAAGATCGGGCCGAACTTGGCGTCCGACCTGAGCATTTCCTTTTCCCATTCGTGAACGCCGGTCCAGCCGGTCTGGCCGTTGGCGAACGCGGTCTGCTTCTCGTTATCCAGGTAGTTGTAGCCCGGCAACAGGCCTTTCCAGTTACCCAGGCCCGGGTACAGCACCAGATAGCCGAGGGCGAAGATGATGGTGCCCACGAACAGCATGAACCACCATTTCGGCAGCGGGTTGTCATACTCCTCGATCCCGTCGAAGGAGTGGCCGACCGTTTCATCGGTGGATTCGCTGCGCTGGCCCTTGCGGGTGGACAGCAGCAGCCAGGTCAGGGCGAAGATGGTGCCGAGACTGAGGACTGTGACGTACAGACTCCAGAACGTAGTCATTCTTTGTTACTCCTAGAAGCTTGCTCGACGTGCTTGATGGCTTCGGGATCATCCGCGAAAGGCAGCAAGGTCGCGTCTTCAAACTCCGACTTGCGCTTGGGGCTGAACACCCACAGCGCCAGACCGATGAAGGCCACCATCACAACAACGGTGCCCAGGCCACGAATCATCCCGATATCCATCTAAATCACCGTTTGCTTTTGATGATGGTGCCCAGGCCTTGCAGATAGGCCACCAGCGCGTCCATTTCGGTTTTGCCCTTCACAGCATCCTTGGCGCCGGCGATGTCTTCGTCGGTGTAAGGGACGCCGAGCGTGCGCAAGACTTCCATTTTCTTGGCGGTGTCTTTGCCGTCGAGCTTGTTTTCCACGAGGAACGGGTAGGCCGGCATTTTCGACTCAGGCACCACGTTGCGCGGGTTGTACAAGTGCGCACGCTGCCAGTCATCGGAGTAACGACCGCCGACACGGGCCAGGTCCGGACCGGTACGCTTTGAACCCCACAGGAACGGGTGGTCCCAAACGCTTTCACCGGCGACCGAATAATGGCCGTAACGTTCGGTTTCAGCACGGAACGGGCGGATCATCTGCG
>NZ_AKJE01000098.1 GCF_000282495.1 Pseudomonas sp. GM79 | reverse complement strand
GCTCCCACATTTGACCGCGTTCCCCTGTGGGAGCGGGCTTGCTCCCACATTTGACCGCGTTCCCCTGTGGGAGCGGGCTTGCTCGCGAAGGCGGCCTCACAGGCGCTGAACATCCAAGCAGACCTCCCCTCATCGAAACCATCGATGCTCTCAACCCATCAGGAGTTTCCATGACCCGCAAAATTCCCGAGCCAGACCTCAATTACCTGCAAAAAGTCCTGCTGGAAATGCTCGCCATTCCCAGCCCCACCGGGTTCACCGACACCATCGTGCGTTACGTTGCCGAACGTCTCGAAGAGTTGGGCATTCCCTTTGAGATGACCCGTCGCGGCACCATCCGCGCCACCCTCAAGGGCAAGCAGAACAGCCCGGACCGCGCCGTCTCCGCCCACCTGGACACCATTGGCGCGGCGGTTCGCGCGATCAAGGACAACGGTCGCCTGACCCTGGCGCCGGTCGGTTGCTGGTCCAGCCGTTTTGCCGAAGGCAGTCGCGTCAGTCTGTTCACCGACAACGGCGTGATTCGCGGCAGCGTGTTGCCGCTGATGGCTTCCGGGCACGCGTTCAATACTGCCGTGGATGAAATGCCGATCAGCTGGGATCACATCGAACTGCGCCTGGACGCCTACTGCGCCACCCGCGCCGATTGCGATTCGCTGGGGATCAGCGTCGGCGATTTCGTCGCCTTCGACCCGTTGCCGGAGTTCACCGAAAGCGGCCACATCAGCGCCCGTCACCTCGACGACAAGGCCGGCGTTGCCGCACTGCTGGCGGCGCTGAAAGCCATTGTCGACAGCGGCGAAGAGTTGATGATCGACTGCCATCCGCTGTTCACCATCACCGAAGAAACCGGCAGCGGTGCGGCGGCGGCCCTGCCTTGGGATGTCAGCGAATTCGTCGGCATCGACATCGCGCCGGTCGCGCCCGGCCAGCATTCCAGCGAACACGCGGTGAGTGTGGCGATGCAGGATTCCGGCGGGCCTTATGACTATCACTTGTCGCGCCACTTGTTGCGGCTTGCCAGCGACAACGAACTGCCGGCGCGTCGCGACCTGTTCCGCTATTACTTCAGCGATGCTCACTCCGCCGTTACGGCCGGCCACGACATTCGCACCGCCCTGCTGGCCTTCGGCTGCGATGCCACCCACGGCTATGAACGCACCCACATCGACAGCCTCGCCGCCCTGAGTCGCCTGCTCGGCGCCTACATCCTCAGCCCGCCGGTGTTCGCCAGCGATGCACAACCGGCCAAGGGCTCCCTGGACCGGTTCAGTCACCAGATCGAACACGAGACGCAGATGGAAAGTGACACGCGGGTGCCGTCGGTGGACAGCTTGATTGGGCAGCGTTCAGACGGTTGAGTTTTACCTGTAGATGTTCGGTGGCTGAACGATCGTCTTCGCGAGCAAGCCCGCTCCCACAGGTGACCGAGTTCTTTCATAGGAATGCGGTCGAATGTGGGAGCGGGCTTGCTCGCGAAGGCGGTAGATCAGGCACCACATCAGCCCCAGGCTAGCCGCAACCGCCCATTCGCCGTAGCATCGCGCCATTGTTTAGCCGAGGTGCCTTATGCTGATCCCCCACGACCAACTTGAAGTCGACACGCTGACCCGCCTGATCGAGGATTTCGTGACCCGCGACGGCACGGACAATGGCGATGACACACCGCTGGAAACCCGCGTGTTGCGTGTTCGTCAGGCATTGACCAAGGGCCAGGCGCTGATCGTCTTCGATCCGGAAAGCGAGCAATGCCAGTTGATGCTCAAGCACGACGTGCCCAAGCACCTGTTCGACTGAGACCCTTATCGGGCTTTGGCTTTGACCTGTTGAACCTGGATGCGCTCATAGACTTCGGCGCGATGTACGTTGACCTGCTGCGGCGCTTCAACACCGAAGCGCACGCTGCTTCCGTTGACGGCGAGAACCCGCACGGAAATGTTGTCACCAATGGAAATCAACTCGCCCACAACGCGACTGAGTACAAGCATGGCATTCATCCTTCAGGGTTACCGGCCCTTGAAGATGCCCGGCGCGTAGCGGGTCTTCAATGCAACGGCAGCAAAACAGTCTTGCCCTACAGCCCATGAGGCTTCGCCCTGACGGACGTGTCCGACAAACCGGTTAGATGAAGGACCGATCCTTCAGGAAGCGGAAAAGCGCGGGCCAAACAGGATGACGCTCGCCCCGATCACACACAGCGCCACGCCAATCCAGTCCGAGCCCAGCGGACGAATCCGCTCGACCACCGCCAGCCAACCGATCGACGCAATGATGTAGATGCCACCGTAGGCGGCATAGGCGCGGCCGGCGTAGCTCGCTTCGACCCGGGTCAGCAGTACCGCGAACAAGATCAGGCTGAGCAACGCCGGGATGATCCACCAAGCGCTTTTACCCTGGCGCAACCACATCCAGAAGGCGAAGCAGCCAGCGATTTCAAACAGCGCGGCGAAGAAAAACCACAGGTAATTGAGCATGCAGATGTCTCGTGAGGATGACCGGTTGCGGCCACCCTAACGACGGTCTTGCGCACGGGCAAGTTCAGCCTGCGGATTGTTTGGCCTTGGCGCGCATTTTGTCGGCCATCACGGTCATTTCGTTGTAGAGCAACTGCGGATCTTTCTGTTTGATCGCCCAGGCCATGCGCCCCTGTTCGTGAGGCAGAATCAGGAATTCGCCGGCGGCGACCTGCTGATAGATGTAATCGGCAATGTCGGCAGCGGTGATTGGCGAGCTTTCCAGCAACTTGCCGACCTGGGCTTTCATGGCCGGAGTCGGGCCGCGGAAAGAGTCCAGCAAGTTGGTCTGAAAGAACGACGGGCAGACCACATGCACGCTGACTTCCTCGTGGGCCAGTTCGATCAACAGACTTTCGGACAAAGCCACCACACCTGCCTTGGCCACGTTGTAGTTGCTCATGGCCGGACCTTGCATCAGTGCGGCCATCGAGGCGATGTTGATGATCTTGCCTTTGCTTTTCTCCAGTAGCGGCAGGAAGGCCTTGCAGCCCTTGACCACACCCATCAGGTTGATCGCGATCTGCCAGTCCCAGTCTTCCAGCGACAGTTCACTGAAGAACCCGCCCGAGGCCACGCCGGCGTTGTTAACGATGACGTCGATGCCGCCGAACTTCTCTTCACAGGCTTGGGCGAACGCCGTCAGCTGGCTGTAGTCACGCACATCGCAACGCTGGATGAAACCGTCACCGCCCGCTTCGCGAACCAGCTTCAGGGTTTCTTGCAGGCCGGGTTCACTGACATCCGACAAGGCCAGTTGCCAGCCTTCACGCGCCCAACGCAGCGCGATTTCGCGACCCAGGCCTGAGCCCGCGCCAGTGATCATCATGCGATTTTGCATAGCAAACAGCCTTGTTGTTCCGGGGAAGATGCACCGAGTGTAGCGAAGGATAATGCGCGACCCACGCTCCATCAGATTGCTGAATGGCCAGCAATGAACCACGACGCGGTCCGGTTGTTTCAACTTTGAGACGCAGTAAAAGAAATAAACGTGCTTTCCAAATACATTAAAAAAACCTGGAATTTTTCTTCATATCCATGAGTCGGATTTTGTAAGCAGCTAGGATTAATACAAGTCCAGCTGATCGCTAAAACGCTAGGTCAATCCACAACGCTTCCAACAAGGAAACAGACATGGGCACAATTCTTATCGTTATTCTTATCCTGTTGTTGATAGGTGGCTTGCCGGTCTTCCCACACTCCAGAAGTTGGGGTTACGGCCCGTCAGGTATCATCGGCGTGGTGTTGGTGGTGCTATTGATCCTGCTGCTACTCGGCAAGATATAAAGGTTTTGCCGGCAAAAAAAAGAGGCCCTGCGAAGGGCCTCTTTTTTATTGCGCCAACACTTAGTCCGGCTTGCCGTCAACCACACCGGCGGTGTTATCGATCAGGCTTTTGGTGGCCGTCTGAATGAACGACTCGAGCTTCTGCTTGAGCGCCGCTTCATCAGCCGATGCCGGGATCACTTCACCTTTCGGATTGGCGCCCAGTTCGTATTGATACAACTTCGGCGGCATCTCTTTGGGCAGTACCAGCACGCGATCCCCGGTAAGCAATGCAACCGTCTGATCGCTGCCCGACGGCTTGATCACGCCAAAACCCTTGTCGCCTTCCGGCAGGTTCAGCAAGTCGCGACCCCAGCATTGTTGAATCACCTCTCCACCAATACGGCCCATGATGGTCGGCACGATGTCGATCTGGGTGCCGACGGTATGGTCGACCTGGCCGAATTTTTCCTGGACGCCCGGCCCGATCAGCAGCATCGGCACGTTGAAACGACCCAGGTCCATTTCAGTGATCTGCTGTTCGTTGCCAAAACCGTGGTCGCCGACCACCACAAACAGGGTTTCCTTGAAATACGGCTCTTTGCGGGCCTGTTCGAAGAATTGACCCAACGCCCAGTCGGAATAGCGCATGGCGGTCAAGTGTTCGTTGAGGTTGCCGCGATCGGTCACAGGCTTCACCGGCAATGGCGTCGGCAAAGCGTACGGCGTGTGGTTGGACAGCGTTTGCAGCAAGGCATAGAACGGCTTCTTGTCCTTGCCATCGCGGGCCTTCAATTCTTCCAGGCCACGGTTGAACATGTCCTGGTCGGACACGCCCCAGGTCGGATCGGAGAACACCGGGTTGACGAAGTCATTACGCCCGATGAAGTTGGTCATGCCCTGGTTGCTGAAGAAGCCCGACTGGTTGTCCCAGGCGAAGTCGCCGTTATAGACGTACACATCGTCGTAGTCACGGGCACTGAGCAACTGCGGCAGGCCGGACAGTTTGTGGCTGCCTTCAGGCGTCTGCATCAGGTATTCGAAACCCGGCAAGTTCGGGAAGCAGGCCATGGTGGCGAACATGCCCTGGTGGGTATGGGTGCCGTTGGAGAAGAAACGATCGAACAACAGGCCTTCTTTCGACAGTTTGTCGAAGTACGGCGTGATTTCACCCGGACGACCCAGAGCGCCCACCGAGTGACCGGCGAAGCTTTCCATCAGGATCACCACGACGTTCTTGATCGGCAGTGTCTTGTTGGTGTCGGGGCTGAAATTGCGACGCACCGCGGCGGTCTCGGGATCGACCAGTTTGTCACTCGGGGTCAACAACAAATCGCGCACGGTCTGCTGGGCCAGGGGCTGTGGCAGTGTGGCTTTCCAGACATTGTCGCGATGTTCGGACAGCCGGCTCTTGGCCGCTGCGATCAACGATAGCGTGCCGTTGAGGCCCAACTGATTGGCGAAGTTGGAGTCGGTGGTGTAAACGTCACCCCAACGCAGCGGCGGGCCTTGACGCAGAGTGCCACGAGCGGCGACCACGCAGACCAACAGGCAGACCACGAATACTACGACACGCGCATACCACGGAGCGACCTGCCGCGTACTGATACTGCCACCGCTGAACGGCCCGCGAGGACGCGTGGCGCGATCGGCGCCCTTGAACGCAAGCGTCAGAATCAACGTGCCCACGGCCCAGGCCAGCAGGTAGCGAACCACCGGAAAACCGTACCAGAGCATGCTCACCACGGTTTTCGGGTCTTCTTTCACGTACTGGAAGACCAGACCGTTGAGGCGCTGGTGGAACTCGCGGTAAAAGTCCATCTCCATCAGGCCGAGGAACAGCGCGATGCTCGAGACAACGGTCAGCCACAACCGGAAAAACCCGCGGGCGGCCATGGCCCTGGCACTGAACAGGGCCAGCAGCAGCGGAATGCTGAGGTAAACCACCAGGCGCAAGTCGAAACGCAGGCCGTTGGCGAACGCTTCCAGAAAGGTCGAGGCCGGTGTGTCGAGGATCATCGAGCTGTTGTAGACCAGCAGCGCCACGCGCAGCAGGCTGAACATGACCATCATGACCAAGGCACACAATAGCGTGTAGGCCAGATGCGATTTGACGGTCGGTTGCAGCAGGCGACTAGAAGCTCGCTGCTGACTCAGGGCGTCCGGGTTTGCCATGTCGTTTTAGGACCCATTGGAAGTTGAAGTTTCAAAAATACAGCGGCGCCTTGCCTGATGCAGGTCGGTCAACCTGTGGGAGCGGGCTTGCTCGCGAAGGCGGCGGTACAGTCAACATTGATGTTGTCTGACACACCGCTTTCGCGAGCAAGCCCGCTCCCACATGGATTTAGCTGACCGGCATCAGCTGTCTCGCCCTCTGTTGGCCATCCTCGGCCCCGGGGCTTGCGCTGCGCAAATGTTGCACGATCAATCGCGGCATTACCATTGATTACTGACCCGCAGGCCGACTGTCGCTTGTAGCGTTGTGGGACAAGAGACGTGGTGCAAAGTTGCGGAGGCGGACTGGTTGGGGCGCGAGTGAATTGTCTTGGAGGCTTTGTGAAAATTTCGTTCAACGCATATCCAGAAACAAAATAAAGCCCCGCCCTTGGTAAAAAAGCAAACGCCCCGATCAAATCGGGGCGTTGTTGAACGGGTATTATCAAAAGTATACGCGGTTACTTCTCGGCGCGTTCTTTCAGGGCTTTGAGGGTGTTGAACGGCGCATCGACCACAAACTTGTTGGCCAACCACGACGGCACGCTGCCGCCGGGTTCGGTATGGGCCTGATAAGTCACTTCGACTTGATCGCCCTTAGGCACGAGCTTCCAGAAACCTTTGACCTGGGCCACCCGTACAAAACCTTTTTCTTCCGGGACGTACTTGGGCTGCCCTTCCAACTCGCGGGTCAGGCTGCCATCGGCGCCTTCAACAGTGGTGACATGCAATACGGAGTCGCGAGGAGTGACCGGCCAAGGGGTATTGAATTGGGTGTAGGTCCAGCTCTGGTTACCTTCATGTTTGAGCAACTTCTGAGTCTTGCACTCGTGAATCCATGCACAGGCACCCGGCACGTCTTCCTGCAATGCACGCAGTTTGGCCATGGTGGTCTTCATGACGGTCACGCCACGGTAAGCCTTGTATTGGGAACCGGCCACTTCACTCAAGGACACCTTGATGCCCTCTTCTTCCTTGGCGGTTTTCCATTCTTCGGCCTGGGCCGTGGAGGCCAGTAAAACCGTCAAACCACACAGCACAGCCATACGATGCAGCGAACCCATAGTCTTATTCCTTATTGTTGAAGTTCCGTTCGTTGAACCCATCACGCGGCCGTCATTTGCTCCCACCAGCCCAGCAACTTGATCGCTTCGTCGCTGCTGCTTCCGCAGACCTCGACATCGGCTTCAAATGCCGAACACACCGCAGGACGTTCCGGCTTGCCGAAAATGCTGCACAGGTTATCGGTAGACAGCTGTATGCATCGTTCTCCGGCGGCTTTGCCATTGGGCATTCCGGGAATCGGCGAACTGATGGAAGGGGCAATGCAACAGGCGCCACAGCCTTCACGGCATCTCATGACGACAAGCTCCTCGCGACGGGTAAAGGGACGTGGCACAGAGTAACGGCTAAAACGACTGTTTAAAATTACCTGAGCCCGGGTTTTTTCGCTCAAACGAGCGTGACTGACCAGTCTCCGACAAAGCGTCTGGTCCGCGGGTCACGAATGGGAGGGATTTACTGCTTGAACTCGAATTCCAGCGCCGCGCCTTCAACTTCCCGACGCTCTTCATTGCGCAGTTGCAACTGCATTTCGTTGCTGAGCAGGCGTCCGTTGAGCTGGAACGGGCTGCTCTTTTCACCGAACATTTGCGGCAACAGCGCATCGTGTCGGGGCAAGGTTACCGTGCCGACCGGCTTCAGTTCTTCGACCATGTCCTTGGGCAAGCTCAAGTCGAGATTTGCGGAAGGGAGTTTGGTTTTCACGACTTCACTGACCGGTTTCGACTTGGAAGCAATGGGGGAACGTTTCTTCACCGCTGCAGCCTTCTTTTTGGCCGGCGCTGCTTTTTTGACCGGTGCCGCTTTTTTCGCGGTGGTGCTGGCTGTCGGCTTTTCCTGAACGGAAGCCGCCATGACGCCTTCCGGGTGACAGGTCATTAACAGGCAGATCAACAACCAGGCGGCAGGAAAAATCGGCTTCATGGACCCAACGGTGTGAACGGCAGAAGGCTATATGCTCGCCTGTTGGAGACGACAAGACAAGCGGCCAGTTCAGAACTGCCCAGCCGCTCAAAAACCGCTCGCCGTCTCCTGACAAAGTTGCGTCGCCAGCAAACCCAACGTCATCAATGCACGCTCGGCCTCGCGGTTCCAGGGGATGCCACAGTTCAGGCGAATGCAGTGATTGAACTGCTCGGTGTTACTGAAAATCAACCCCGGCGCAATGCTGATGCCCTGCTGCAACGCACGCACATGCAGTTCCTGCGTATTCACGCGCCCCGGCAGGCTGACCCACAGAATGAAGCCGCCGGTGGGTCGGGTCATTTGCGTCCCTTCAGGGAAGTACTGCTGCACCGCCAGCTGAAAAGCGCTGAGGTTCTTGCGGTACTCCTGACGGATGTAGCGCAAATGCCGGTCGTAACCGCCGTTCTCCAGATAGGCCGCTATGCCCATTTGCGTGACGCTACAGGCTGAATGGGTGCTGAAGGTCTGCAAGCGCTGGATTTCCTGCTGGTACTTACCGGCAATCATCCAGCCGATGCGCACACCGGGCGACAGGGTTTTGGAGAAGCTGGAGCAATAGATCACCCGATCCAGTCGATCGTAGGCCTTGAGGGATTTGGTGCGACCCTGCTCAAACATCAGTTCGCCGTAAATATCGTCTTCGACGACCTGGATATCGAAATCCGAAGCCAGGCGCAGCAATTGTTTCTGCCGCTCTTCGGGCATGGTGCCGCCTAAGGGATTACTCAGGCGCGTGGTCAGCACCAGCGCCTTGATCGACCACTGGTTGGCCGCCAATTGCAGGGCTTCGAGGCTCATGCCTGTGGCTGGATCGCTGGGGATCTCGATGACTTTCAGCCCCAGCAGGTCGGCCAGTTGCAGCAAACCGTAATAGGTTGGCGACTCGGCCGCGATCAGGTCGCCCGGCCGGGTCAATACGCGCAGAGACATCTGCAACGCATCGACGCAGCCGTGGGTGATCACCACTTCCGACGGGTCGACCACCACGCCGGCGTCGCGCATGCGAATTGCCACTTGCCGACGCAACGGCTCGAAACCGGGGCTGAACATGTAGCTGAACGCCCGCGGGCTATGGAAACGGGTGACTTTGGCCAGTTGCTGATGCAGCGCCCGTACCGGCAGATAGTCAACGCTCGGTACGGCGGCGCCCAACGGGAAGACGCCTTCGCGGCGGGATTCGACCAGGACTTGCTGAATGATGCTGCTGCGGGTGACGAGGCCAGGTCGCTCGACCCGTGCGATGTCCGGGGTGGGCGCCGTGAGCGCCGGCGTCTGGTGCACGTAGTAACCGGATTGCGGCCGGGCACGAATCAGCCCCTGATCTTCAAGGTTGGCGTAGGCCTGCAACACCGTTGCATGGCTGACGTTGAGCTGCGAGCTCATCTTGCGCACCGAAGGCACGCGCTCCCCCGGTTGATAGACACCGCGGCGGATGTCTTCGGCCAGTTGCTGAGCAATACGTTGGTAGAGCAAGAGATTGGTCATGACGCAGCACTCGATTTCACGGGCATTTTATTCTTGTGTGAAACAATACCGGAACAGTTTAGAAGTGTACTGGGACAGTTGCCACAATAGTCGACCGTACAGTGCAGTGTCAGCAAAAACTGTACTGTTTTTACTGGAATCGCGAGGCAATTGGCAGGCACAAAAAAACCCGACGCTGCTGAACAGGCCGGGCCGTAGGGCTACGCAAGAACTGCGTAGAACCGTAGGAACCGTAGGAGCCGTAGGAACCGTAGGAACCGTAGGAACCGTAGGAACCGTAGGAACCGTAGGAACCGTAGGAACCGTAGGAACCGTAGGAACCGTAGGA
>NZ_AKJE01000097.1 GCF_000282495.1 Pseudomonas sp. GM79 | reverse complement strand
TTAAGCGAAATCCATGTGGGAGCGGCGGTGCGGCGATCCGACTTGCTTGCGAAAGCGGTGTGTCAGGCGACGCCAATGTTGACTGTGCCGCCGCCTTCGCGAGCAAGCCCGCTCCCACAACCCGCCTGCGGCGGGCATTGGCAAGACTCGGTGATGACTGCGCGCTACTCGCCCTCAAGCGCGAGTTCGCTCGGGTCGGCCCCGCACATCTGTGCCAACACTTGAACCACCAGGGCATGATCCTCACGCTGGGGCAGCCCTGAAACGGTGACAGCGCCAATGCACCCCACGCCTTTGACCGATATCGGGAAGCTGCCGCCATGATCGGCGTAATCACGCAGGGGCAACCCCATCAAACCTTCGAGTGAGTCGCCCTGAAGCGCAAAGGACCGGCCTACGCGGTATGAGCTGAGTTCCATCAGTTCCACGACATTGCGCTTGCGTCGTGCCCAGTCGGCATTGCTGGCGGAGGTTCCCGGCATCGAGTAGAAAAACACGGTGTCCCGCGCCAGCCTGACCTCAATCGTGGCGGACACGCCTTGCTCCTCGCAGGCGGTTTTCAAACGGGTGCCCAAGTCCCAGGCCGTCGCTTTGTCGAAGTGCTCAAACTTCAGGATTTCTTCCTGGAGTGCGATGCGTTGCAGGTCGGTTTTGATGTCCATGATTTCTCCCTCATCCCTTTCGGGCGGTCGTACTGTTACGCACGGTTAATGTGAACGGCAGCACCACATGGCGGTCCGGGATGGGCTTTTTTTCAATGAGGGCGATCAGCATTTCAACGGCCTTTTGGCCAAAGATTTCGGCGGGTTGCGCAATGGTCGTCAACGCTGGATCACAGTAGGCCGCGAACGGAATGTCATCGAAACCGACCAGAGAAATATCTTCGGGTACCCGCAAACCCTGTTGTTTGATGCGCTTCAACGCACCGATCGCCATTTCATCGTTTTCGCAAAAGAATGCGGTCGGACGGTCGGGCAGTTCCAGCAGCATTCCCGCGCCATCAAAACCGGCCTTCAACGTGAAGTCCCCGTGGCAGATCAATTGTGGATCCGAGGCGATACCGGCCTGGTGCAATGCATCTTGATAACCGGCCACTCGGTCGCGTGTGAGCGGGCTGCTTTTCGGGCCTTTGATCAGGCCGATCCGGCGATGACCCAGATCGATCAGATGCTCCGTCATGGCCTTGGCCGCTGCCCGGTTGTCGAGGCTGATGGTCGGATGCCGCCCGCCCTGAATCACTTCACAGGCGTTGACCAAGGGCGGTGATTCGCCATTGGGGAAGGGCGATTCAAAAGGGTCGTAGGCGCGCAACTGAATCACGCCGTCGGCCTGGTGGGCGTACGCCAGCGCGGCAAATTCTCGCTCGATTTCCTCGCGGCCCTGGGTGTCGCACAGCAGCAGTCGGTATCCGGCCGCCTGCGCCGTCTGTTGGGCACCGCTGATCACCCGGGCGAAAAACGTGTTGGCGATGGCCGGGACCAGAATCACCAGATTGCCGGTTCTGCGCGAACGAAACTGCACGGCCATGAGGTTCGGTCGGTAGCCGGCCTGTTCCACGGCTGCATTGACCTTGTCCCGGGTTTCGGGGAGTACGCGCTCGGGCGACTTCAGCGTTCTGGACACGGTGGCCACCGAGACGCCGGCCAGCCGGGCTACTTCACGGATATTGGACAAGACGACCTCGTTATCGAACCGGCAGATGTACATGTGGCCGGCGAGCTTACCGCAGTCCGGCCATGCGCTGAAATGAGCTTCATTTTTAATCCCGGGTTTGACACCTGAAGTAACTGAGCCTAAATTTCCGGCATGATGTAACCGGTTACATCATAGTCAAACCTGAAGCGTTAATCCGCCCCGAACAAGAGAAAATTCGCGATGAGTGTTGCAATGGCAAAAATAAGAATGGGGTTTGTCGGGGGCGGCGAGGGTGCCTTCATCGGCAAAGCCCACCGCCAGGCTGCCGGCCTCGATGGCCGTTTTGAACTGGTGTGCGGTGCCTTCAGCCGAGACGCCCGCAACAATCAGGACACCGGCGCGGCGCTGGGATTGTCCGCCTCACGCTGCTACAGCGACTGGCAGCAGATGCTCGATAGCGAGCGCGCACTGCCTGCCGACCAGCGCATGGAATTGTTGGTCATCGTCACGCCCAATCACTTACACGCACCGATTGCCAGTCAGGCACTGAGCGCGGGTTTTCATGTGTTCAGCGAAAAGCCCGCGGCACTGAATCTGTCCGAGCTGCTGGCGCTCAAGGCGGTGGTGAAAAGCAGCGACCGCCTCTATGGACTGGCCCACACGTATCTGGGTTACCCGATGGTCTGGCAGGCGCGCAATATGGTGCGTAGCGGCGTGATCGGCGCTGTGCGCAAGGTCATCGTCGAGTACCCGCAAGGCTGGCTGAGCCGGGACGTGGCCGGGCAGGGCAACAAGCAGGCGAGTTGGCGCGATCAGCCCGAGCAGTCCGGGTTGGGCGGCTGCATTGGCGACATTGGCACCCATGCCTTTTCACTGGCCGAATTCGTCGTGGACCAACCCATCGAACAGGTGTGCGCAACCTTGGGTTCGCACATTGCCGGGCGGCAACTGGACGATGACGCGGCGATGCTGTTCAAGATGGCCGCCGGGGCCAGCGGGGTGTTGATCGCCAGCCAGGTCTGCGCCGGCGAAGAGAACCCGTTGAAGATCCGCGTCTATGGCGACAAGGGCGGGCTGGAGTGGCGTCAGGAAGAGCCCGCAAGCCTGATCCATCGCTCCCTCGATCAACCGTTGAGCATCCTTCGTTCCGGTGTCGGCCAGCCCTGGTTGTGCGAGGCCGCCAGCCAGCGCATGCGTTTGCCCGCCGGGCATCCCGAAGGTTATCTCGAGGCCATGGCCAATCTCTATGGTGATTTCGCCACCGCGATCCGCAGCAACACCGAAGGCAACGATGCCCCCGGCGTGCCGGGCATCGACGTCGGGTTGCGTGGCATGGCGTTCATCGAGGCGGTGGTCGCCAATCATCGCGGCGACGCGAAGTGGACCGAACTGGTCTGCAACCCATGAATCCGGAGAACCCTCCCGTGAACCACACCTCCCCAACACCGGCAGGCCTGCGCGGCCCGGGTATTTTCCTCGCGCAGTTCATGTCCGCCGAAGCGCCCTTCGACACGCTCGCCAACATTGCTCAGTGGGCCGCGGCGCAGGGTTACAAAGCCATTCAATTGCCGACCCTGGGCACGCAATACATCGACCTGGCGCGCGCCGCCGACAGCCAGGATTACTGTGACGAATTGAAAGCCGTTTGCGCCCAGGCAGGTGTCGAAATCAGCGAACTGTCGACGCATCTGCAGGGCCAACTGGTGGCAGTGCATCCGGCGTTCGATACGTTGTTCGATGACTTCGCCCCCGCGCATGTGCGAGGTCAGCCTCAGGCGCGAACCGAGTGGGCCATCGATCAGTTGAAGCTCGCCGCGCGCGCCAGCCAACGCTTGGGGCTGAAGGCGCACGCGACGTTTTCCGGGGCGCTGCTGTGGCCCTATGTCTATCCATGGCCGCAACGGCCGAGCGGTCTGGTCGAGCAGGGTTTTGCCGAGCTCGCCAAGCGCTGGTTGCCGATCCTCGATTGTTTTGAAGAGGCCGGCGTCGACCTCTGCTACGAGATCCATCCCGGCGAAGACCTGCACGACGGCGCTTCGTTCGAGCGTTTCCTTGAGGCCGTCGATCACCATCCGCGCGCCGCGATCCTTTATGACCCGAGCCACCTGCTGCTTCAGCAAATGGACTATCTGGGCTTCATCGATCGTTACCACGAGCGCATCCGCATGTTCCACGTCAAGGACGCCGAGTTCCGGCCCGATGCCCGTTCAGGGGTCTACGGCGGCTATCAAGGTTGGGTCGAGCGGCCTGGCCGCTTCCGTTCCTTGGGCGATGGGCAGATCGATTTCAAGTCGATTTTCAGCAAATTGACGCAGTACGACTTTGCCGGCTGGGCGGTTCTGGAATGGGAGTGTTGCCTGAAGGATTCGGAGCATGGCGCCGCAGAAGGAGCGGCCTTCATCCAGCAGCACATGATCAGCAAAACCCGAAAGGCGTTTGATGATTTCGCCAGCGTGGCGTCCGACGAGCGTTTCAATCGACGGCTATTGGGTTTGCCCGACGCCTGAACACCCTGTTTGCCCCTCTCTCCCAAAAAAGAAAAACAATAAGGCGGTGACTGATATGACCACGATGAGTGCGCGATTAAGCGTAATGATGTTCCTGCAGTTCTTTATCTGGGGCGGATGGTTCGTAACCCTCGGCACCTTCCTCTCCAGTAATCTTGGGGCCAGCGGTGGGCAGATCGGCATGGCGTTCTCGACGCAGTCCTGGGGGGCGATCATCGCGCCGTTTGTGATCGGTTTGATTGCCGACCGCTACTTCAATGCCGAGCGCATTCTTGCGGTGTTGCATCTGATCGGCGCGGTGCTGCTGTTGCAACTCTATCGAGCGCCTGACTTCAGTGGGTTTTACCCGTTCGTGCTGGCCTATATGATGATCTACATGCCGACGCTGGCATTGGTGAATTCGGTGGCGTTCCGGCAGATGCGCGACCCGGCCCTGGAGTTCTCGCGGATCAGAGTGTGGGGCACCATCGGCTGGATTGTCGCGGGCGTGGTGATCAGCTTTGTGTTTGCCTGGGATTCGCAACAAGCGATCTCATCCGGTGGCTTGCGCAACACATTTCTGATGTCGGCCATTGCCTCCTTCGTGCTTGGAATCTACAGCTTCAGCCTGCCGCGTACCGCGCCGCTCAAACCTGAGCCGGGCAGTGTCGGCTTAAAGCAAATGCTGGGGCTGGACGCCTTGGGTTTGTTGAAGGACCGCAGTTACCTGGTGTTCTTCATCGCGTCTATTTTGATCTGCATTCCATTGGCGTTTTATTACCAGAATGCCAACCCGTTTCTGGCGGAAATCGGTGTGACCAACCCAACCGCCAAGATGGCGATCGGGCAAGTCTCGGAAGTGCTGTTCATGTTGCTCCTGCCGCTGTTCATTCAGCGTTTCGGCATCAAGATCGCGCTGCTGGTGGGAATGCTGGCATGGGCGTTGCGCTATCTGCTGTTCGCCTACGGCAACAACGGGGACCTCGCTTTCATGTTGTTCACCGGCATCGCCTTGCACGGCATCTGCTACGACTTCTTCTTTGTTTCGGGGCAGATCTACACCGATGCCAAAGCCTCGGAGCGTTTCAGAAGCTCCGCGCAAGGCTTGATCACGCTCGCGACGTACGGCTTGGGCATGCTGATTGGCTTTTGGGTGGCCGGGGCGGTCACCGATCACTATGCGTCGGTTGACAGCCATGACTGGAAAAACATCTGGCTGTTCCCGGCAGGGTTCGCGTTGGCGATATTTTTGTGTTTTTCGCTGGCCTTCAAAGGGCGGCAAAGCGTGGCAGCGCCGTCGAGTATTTGAATCATGATCCGAGTCTGAAGCACACCGTCGGAACCTGTGGGAGCGGGCTTGCTCGCGAAAGCTATGTGTCAGACGACATCAATGTCGACTGTGCCGCCGTCTTCGCGAGCAAGCCCGCTCCCACAGTGATCGGAGTTGTTTGCAAAATTTGTGTACGTTGCCTATCCCTTGTGGGAGCGGGCTTGCTCGCGAAAGCGGTGTGTCAGGCGACGCCAATGTTGACTGTGCCGCCGTCTTCGCGAGCAAGCCCGCTCCCACAGTGCTCCGTGTTGTTTGCAAAATTTGTGTACGTTGCCAATCCCTTGGTGGAAGGGGTTATGGAGCGCGCCGCACTCAAGGCGCGCCAAACAGCATCGTCCAATAAACACCTTTATCGCTGCGCGAATCGGCGGCATAGGCTGCGCCGACCTGGGTAAACATCGGGTTCATCAGGTTGGCGCAATGCCCGGGGCTGGCCAGCCAGCTGGCCATCGCCTTGTTCGGTGAGCTTTGCCCGGCGGCGATGTTTTCGCCGATCTGCCGACCGCGGTAACCGGCGGCTTTGGCCCTGTCTGCCGGCATATCACCGTCAGGATCCCGGTGGGCGAAGTAATTGCCGTAGGCCATCGCCTTGCTGTGGCCTTGCGCAGCGGCGCCCAGAGCGGCATTCCAGGTCAACGGTCGTGCGGCGGCAAAGCGTTGGCGCCCGCACATGCGCGGCCTGGCCCGTGCCGCATTGACCTCGGCCAGCAACGCCTTGCCCGCTGCTCGCGAATCACCGGCACGTCCGTCGAGCACCGGTTGCGCCAGTACCACCTGCCATTCGCTACGGGAGCGAGTGACGCCGATGTCGGCGAACTGAGTATCGAGCAGCGCCCCGCAATAGTCGCTCTCAAGCATGTCAAACGCCTCATCGGCATCTTGCGCGCCGACTACGCGAATGGTGCGCACCGTCACCGCTTGATAGCCGTTGGCTTTCAAGGCGCTCCGCAAACCGCCGCCATAGCCGACCGGCAGCGCCAGGTTAGATTTCAGCGACAGCGGCCGTAACGGCTTGACCGTACGCCCGGCACAGCGATCGGGATCGGCGCGGTAATCGTTGATGACCTCTACCAATTGCCGTTCCCCACTGGCATGGGCGGGGCTGGCGAGTAGCGGGAGCAAAGGCATCAGGCACAGAGAGATAAAGCGACAGCGGCGGACGGTTGGGCGCATGAACGGACAGCTCTGATGAGATGACGACGATAGGGGGACAGGAACGAGCAATGACCGTAGGAGCGCTTCGTTGGGTGAGCTTCTTTTACGGCACGGCTAAGACTGCGGGTCTGAAGACTGGTTCACGAGGGGAAGAGACAAATTTGGCACCGCCGCCGTGGGGGCCGATTCAGGCATGCACGGGTCAGTCCGCCGGGGACATCGGGCACGCTGACTGGTACCGTACTGACATCATTCAGGTGGTACAGGGACATGACGAAAACAAGGGGCGGCATGGATTGGGTAAAGCGCTCGGCTCAGCCGTTGAAGATCGAGCGTATCGAAGCCTTTTTTGGCGGCCATGGGTTTACGCCGCATCGCCACGATACGTACGCCATCGGACGAACGCTGTCGGGTGTACAAAGCTTCCAGTACCGCAACACCAAGCGTCACAGCCTGCCCGGGAAAACCATCGTTTTGCATCCAGACGAGGTGCATGACGGTGAAGCCGGTACCGAAGCGGGTTTTCATTATCGGATGATCTACATCGAACCCGCTTTGATTCAGCAAGTATTAGGCGGCAAGCCCTTGCCCTTCATCGAGGGTGGTATATCGAGCGACCCACGGCTTTATGGCGCGACCCAGGTGCTACTGCAAAACATCGACGCTTGCATCGAGCCCCTGGAAGAAGACGATGCCATCTACGATCTCGCGCAGGCGTTGGATGTGAACGCGGGGCAACGCGGGCGGCGCAAGTCGTTTGATTTCGCAGCGGCCGAACGCGCGCGTGCGCTGATTCATGAGTCGCTGGATCGAGTCATTACCCTGGATGAATTATCGCAGGCCAGCGGTCGAGACCGCTGGAGCCTGAGCCGTGATTTTCGTGCGCTGTACGGTACGAGCCCCTATCGATACATGACTCAACGACGTCTCGATCTGGCAAGAGCGCTAATGTTCGGGGGCCACTCGATGGCGGAGGCGGCCGTCTGCGCAGGCTTTTTCGATCAAAGCCACATGACGCGTCAGTTCGTCCAGACGTATGGCGTCTCACCCGGTCGATGGATGAAAAGGCTGGGCCTTGTTTAAGGGCGCTCGACTTGCACAATCATGCAATACGCAGTGCTGGTCATCTCCTAAAGTCAGACCTCGATAACTTGTCTAGTGAGGGCGACTCAAATGAATTCCCAACCCGGCGTGACGACCTGCACCGCGATTAACTTTGCCGAAAAATTTGCTTTGTTCAGCGAGCAATGGGCGCCCAAGGTCATTGCCGAAATGAACGACTACCAGTTCAAGGTGGTGAAAATCGAAGGCGATTTTGTCTGGCATTCCCATGCCGACACCGATGAAACCTTCATCGTCCTTGAAGGCGAGCTTCGCATTGATCTTCGAGAGGGGGCCGTCGTGGTTAGGCAGGGAGAAATGTACGTTGTCCCCAAGGGCGTCGAACACAAGCCTTACGCTGAGCGAGAGGTGAGGATGCTACTGATCGAGCCGCGTGGCGTGCTGAATACCGGCGATCAGGATGGAGAAAGAACCGCAATCAATGACGTCTGGATTTAGACGTCCTGGTAGTTTTTTCATCTCTGGGTGAGCAGGGCGCCTGAGAGCCTGGCGCCAGTTCAGCCGCCTCTATCGGTACATCTGCCAGCGATCGTTCAGGAGCGCAGTGTCATCCTCTGAATCAACCCATTAGCGGCGTTTTCGTTGAAAAGGGTCGATGGTATGTGGCGAAGTGCCTCTCGTCGGGAGACAAAGCAGCAATTTTGCGCTTTTCAGCTATTCTTCCGGCATCGGGATGGTGCCATTACGTACTGGCACACAATGCGCAGGGAAGGGAAGGCAAAATGGATGATGTGCATTGCGTGCAAGTTATCGCGGTAACTGGCGGTAAAGGTGGCGTGGGCAAGACAACGGTGGCGGTTAACCTGTCGCTGGCGCTGGCAAAAATGGGGCGGCGCGTTGTATTGCTGGACGCTGATCTGGGCCTGGCGAATATCGATATTCTGTTGGGACTGACCCCGCGCTACACACTGGCCGATGTCATCGAAGGGCGTTGCGAGCTGTCCGAGGCGCTGTTGCCTGGGCCTGGAGGCATTCGTGTTGCCCCGGCATCTTCGGGCTTGCAGAGCATGATTCATCTGGAGCCGGCGCAATACCGTGCGCTGATCCAGTCCTTTAGCGACATTGGCGATAAGCTGGATGTGCTGGTGATCGATACGGCCGCCGGTATCGGTGGCTCAGTGGTCAACTTCATCCGCGCGGCGCAGGAAGTGATGGTGGTCGTGTGCGATGAACCCACCTCGATCAGCGGCGCCTACGGGCTGATCAAGCTGCTCAACCTGAACTATGGTCTGCACCGTTTTCGGGTGTTGGTCAACATGACGGGCAGTCCGTCGGAAGGTCGTAATCTGTTTGCCAAGCTGGAAAAGATTACCGACATGTTCCTCGATGTCTCGCTGCAATACGTCGGCGCGATACCCAACGATGAATGTGCGCACAAAGCCGTGCAGAAGGGGCGTGCAGTGCTTGAAGCCTTTCCCCGTTCCAAATGCGCCCAAGCCTTCCAGGCCCTGGCTCACAACGTCGACACCTGGCCATTGCCGACTCATCCGAGAGGGCATGTGGAGTTTTTCGTTGAGCAACTTGTGCAGAATTCGGGCAGGTGAGGCGCAAGGCCTAATGCCAGTCAGTCAAGTCGCACAACCTGTGGGAGCGGGCTTGCTCGCGAAGACGGCGTTACAGTCAAACATTGATGTCGCCTGACACACCGCATTCGCGAGCAAGTCGAATCGTCGCACCGCCGCTCCCACAGGGGATTTCACTTAACTGACTGGCATCACAACTTGTAGCCGATCTGCCGCAACAGATTCTTGCGCCACAGAATGTCTTCATCGCCTTCAATGTCTTTGGCACAAAAGCCATCCACCACGCCCAGAATCCCGCGTCCCTGTTCCGTCTCAGCGAGAATCACTTCGGTGGGATTGGCTGTTGCACAAAAAATACGGCACACCTCTGGCACCATTTTGACGGTGTTCAATACGTTCAACGGATAGAAACCGTCGCCCAGGAAAATGATGAAGCTATGGCCTGCGGCAATGGTTTGCGCATTTTTCTGCGCAAGTTCGATCATGGCGGTATCGGTGCCGGACCATCGCACCAGGCATTTGCCGGAGGCTTCACAAAAGGCCACGCCAAACTGAATACCTGGCACGGCGCTGACCAACGCTTCGTGGATGTCCTCGACGGACTTGATGAAATGCGTCTGGCCCAAAATGAAGTTCGTCTCTTGCGGCTTGTCGATTTTCAACGTGATGAGTTGCATTGCAAACGCCTCCTTTCACGATGCTGCGGGCCAAGTCTGGCCGTTGATCAAGCCGGGACGGTGTCTTGCCCCGCTGGCGGTGGCTCTGTGTAGACGCGAACATCCCCCAGTCTCCTTATCGTCGACTTGGGCAAGGTCGGCGCATCAAGCAGAATCGAATCAATGCGCTTGCGGATGTCCAAAACGATTGGGCCCAGGATCGCTTCGTCTTTGCCGCTGGCGATTTCGTCCTGAATCTCACGCGATATCGCCCCGAGTTTCTCGGCGGTGTCTTTGTGCCCGGCAGCCCGGGTGTCAAAGTTCAGGAAGGTCTGAACCGAACTCAATACCAGGGTCAGGAGTGACAGGACGCCGGCTACGTATTGGAGCCATACGGGCGAAGAGTCACTGATCGAGCCAAAGACGCTGGCGCTGACGATCGCCGACAGCACCACGCAGGGGATGCCCAGTTTCCAGCTGAATTTCTCGAAATCCCGGGCACTGATTTCGTGTTCAATCTGCAACCGAACGATCATGCGATTCCATTTGGTCAGTAGCTCGAGCCGGCTCATGGTTGCAGTCCTTGGCAGGGGGATTCAGAGGAATATTAGCTTCTATTTGGCCACCTGTTAGGGTTCGGAGACAGGATGAAGCTGAGGCGCCAGGCCTTCTTCCTCTCGGAGCTGGCGGCTCATATCGTCGCAGCTTTGCGACCAGGTAGTCAGCCACGGCGACATCTCGGGTGACTGTTCAGCCAATCCCAGCTCCCGGACAAACTCGGCAGGTGCGACCGTGCCTTTGGCCGCGCGGAACAGGCCCCGCATGATGACGACGCCAACTACCCGTCCTTTGCTCACGAAGCGGTGTTCCATAAAGCTCCACTTATCGTCCCAGCCGAGTATGCGGGTATGAATCTCAAACGATTCAAACAGCTTCAGCTCCCGCCGAAACTTGCCCCAGGTATCCCCAACGATTGGCACTGCCCTGTGACGCAGGGCTACGCGGTAGGCACCGCTGCGCAGGACGAAGTCCATGCGGCCTATGTCGGCCATAGTGAAATAACGGCCATTGGTGACGTGCCGGTTGAGGTCAAGATCGAGCGGCCAGACGCGCATGCGGATGACGGTAGTGGCCAGCCCATCAACCGGCTTGCGCCATGGGCGACGAAACAGCATCAGGAACAGTCGAAACCAGAGATTCATAAGGATGCCGAGGGTTGAGTAGATAGGTGCACTTTAGGGCGGGGAATGCGAGCGAGATAGGTGCACAAATGACTTTTTTCATGTGAAAAGCGCAATTAAATCATTCATGCGCCGGAGCAGTATTTCAGCGGCTGCCCGTCCAACCAGATATTCCGCTCAGGAATGCCCCCATAAAAATCATGAATTTTCTTTATGGCATCGGATCTCGTAGCGTGTCTGCTCACCCTATGGAGATGTCCTCGTGAATGATTCCCGCCTGCGCCTGTACGTTGATGCTCAATTCACCAGCCCCTATGCCATGTCGGTTTTCGTGGCACTTCGCGAAAAGGGCATCGAATTCGAATTGAGCCCGCTGGACCTCGACGCGTTCGAGAACCAGGCAGAAAACTATGCCAGCCTCTCGCTGACCCAGCGTGTACCGACGCTCGTGCATGGCGATTTTGCCTTGTCTGAATCATCGGCGATCATTGAATACCTGGAAGACGTTTTTCCTCAGACGCCGGTTTACCCGCAAGAACTGAGGCAGCGCGCGAGGGCACGACAAATCCAGGCGTGGCTGCGCAGTGACCTGCTGCCCATCCGGCAGGAACGTTCCACACTGGTGGTGTTTTATGGCCTCAAATCAGCGCCCTTGTCGCGCGCTGCCGAGTCGGCCGCGCGCAAGCTGATCGATGCCGCACAAATGCTACTGGCTGACGGCCGCGAGTACTTGTTCGGGCAATGGTCGATCGCCGATGTGGATCTGGCCTTGATGCTCAACCGCCTGATACTCAACGGCGACGCCGTGCCATCCGCGCTGGTGGAATACGCGCAGCGTCAATGGCAGCGGCCTACGGTGCAGGAGTGGGTCAAACTGCAACGTCCTGCGTTGTAGCGGTGTGACGTCAGGTCAAATGCGCTCAATAAACTGCACGATGACCTGATTGACGACCTCAGGATGCGTAATCGGCCCCATATGACCGAGCCCCTCGAGTTCTACCACTTCAACATTCGGCAGTGCGCCGGTCAGCAGCCTCGCCACTGCCCGTGAGGATGCAGGCGAATCCTTGCCGACCATGAAAAGCACGGGCAGGTTGAGCGAGCGGAACGCCTGTAATGGCGTCGGCTCGTTCAACAGCGCGTGAGCCCAGCCCTGCACATTGGCCACCGCGGCGGCGATGGAAGGCTTGCGTTGTTCCGGGGTTTGCTCCCAGGCCCCGGCACCCATCCAGTAGTCAATGAAGTGCCGGGCCGCTGCGTCCAGGTTACCCGCCTCAAGTGCCAGCCCGGCGTTTGCGACGACTTCACGAATGGCATCTGCCTCATTGGGTGGGGGCGATTGCGCGTCGAGCAGGGCAAACAAGGTGGGCTCATACAAAGCCAGGGCGCGCACCCGGCCGGGGTTCTGCAACGCCGCGATCAACGCCACCGCGCCACCATAAGAATGACCGATCAGAATGAGCGGTTCGCCGGCACGGGCGAGTACCGGTTCGGCGAAGCGAGCTTCTTCACTGAGGGTGACGATTCGATCGGTGGGCCACGCCGGGCTCTTGCCGGCGCCAAACGAATCGAGCGCCAGAACCCGAAACTTTGCGGCCAGGTGATCTTGCAGTCCACGCCATTGCACCGAGTGACTCGCATTGGCGTGAAAGCAGACAACGCCCGGGCCTGCGCCAGCGTCCCGATAAAAGGGTTCGACGGGTTTCATTCTGGCTCTCCTGCAACGACGTTAAAGGGACGAAGAGGGTTATAGATTAACTTCAAGGCTTCGGTGTAGCAGCCAGTCATGATGAAATAGCCGCCCGTTTTTGTTGTCAGCAACACCTGATTTGGAGCACCACATGAAAAACGCCGCCGTCCTTACCTTCGCCTTGATGCTCAATACCGGGTTATTCAGCATGCAAGCCGAAGCGGCGGGGGATGCTGAAGCCGGTCAGAAACTATTTAACCGTATCTGCGGCGGCTGTCATCAAGTAGGGACTTCGGCGCGGGGTTCTTTTGGTCCGCAACTCAATGCCATTTTCGGGCGTCCTGCGGGAAGCACGACGGACTACCAGTACTCAACCGCGATGAAATCATCAGGCCTCATCTGGACTCGCGAAACACTTACCGCCTACATCGAAGCGCCAAAAGAAGTAGTCCCCGGGACCCGAATGATTTTCTGGGGCCTGAGCGATCCGCAGAAGATCGAAAATCTGTTGGCCTACCTTCAGACATTTCAGCCGCAGTAATCGGTGTCTTATCAACCCGTTTTTGGATACCGCATAAAGTCTGTGCAAGTGATATCAATGAGCCACTTCATCCGTTAAAGTATGCGCCGCCCGAGAGACGGATCCCGGGTATTTCTAATGGAGTGACTCAGTGAATTACCTCAGCAAAGTTGTTGCCGTAGCCCTGTTCGGTCTGGTTCTGGCGGGTTGCACCGGCACCCCGATGAAGACTCAGCAGTACGACAGCAACCAGTACACCGTTGTCGGCCACAGTCAAGCGACCGCCACTGGCCTCCTGCTGTTTGGCCTCATCCCGATCCAGCAGAACAACCGTTTCATTCGCGCTCAGAACGCCGCGATCAAGGCCCGTGGCGGCGACGCGATGATCAACACCCAAGTGCAGGAAAACTGGTTCTGGGCTTGGGCTCTGACCGGTTACACCACCACAATCTCCGGTGATGTGATCAAGCTGAAAACCGCTCAGTAAGCGACAGGCTCTGCCTTTGTGGCGAGCGAGCTTGCTCGCGCTGGGCTGCGTAGCGGCCCCAAAAAATCCGACAGCAACTGCCGATTTTTGTGAGCGCGTTACGCACTCAAGCGGGCGCAAGCTCCCTCGCCACAGGTTTCCCTCTCATTGATCGCACCTCACCCCCAGGCTTTTCCGAGCTCCTCCAGACCCGCGTTTTGCAGTTCCAGCGGGCTCATGACCACTCGGAATTTGCAGTTGGCCTGGAAGTTGAGAAAGAAGGGTTCCGCATAGCCGGGAATTTCGGAAGGGTCTTCTACATCGATCAGAAAAATCCCACTTCGCATTCCATCATGCTCAGTGAAATAAGCCGCCTCCGGCTTAATGGTTTCCAGAACGCGGTTCATGACTTCGCCGACCTTCCCCGACCTGACAAGCGCGTTGAAAGGCTCGTGGGGAAACTCGACCATCAGTAGCATTTTCATTATTCGATACTCTGTTGAGGTGGCGTGCTCCTTACCCGGATCCTTACTCCTGACGATGATGCCGCAAGCCGGGCGTTCAGCCGTGCCAGCGGTGGTGTGTGGTTAAGAATAGCGAAGGGTTCGAGGCTACCGGGGCAGAGTTACGGACGGTCGTTCTTGATGATTCAGTGGCGAGGCGAAGGGGTAGGGCTTGTTGGCTGAAGTCATGCAGTTCTGTGATGAAGGCAGTTGTATGCAGCGCGGCTTTGGACGTTCAAAGAGGGACTCGCCAGCATCGCCTATAGAGGCGATGCCGACTCATCGATCCCCGATTATTGCTGTACCGGTGTGCAGAGTTCTACCAACGTTCCGTCAGGGCATCGAACGTAGGAGACGATTTGTCCCCAGGGCTTGGCGCTTGGTGCAGAGATTTCGCTGGCTCCCGCCTTCAACGCTCTGGCATGCGCCGCCGGAACGTCCTCGGTCACCAGGCCTACTTCGATTCCAAGTGGTTTGGGGGAGGAGTGTGCCGAGACATGCCCCGTGCTGAAGTTCATCGCTGCCAATTCATCGGCGGCGAATGCCAGCGCGGTTTCCCCTGTTTCGAGTTCGCCGTAGGTGTTGGATTCATGGAGGAAGCGAACGCCAAGCCCGAAGGCTGACGAAAAGAACTGGAGTGAGGCAACAACGTCCGGGACGTAGATGATCATGTAGCCAAATTTCATAAGCGGGCATTCCTTGTCGTGTTTATTGAGTGGCAAATCACGGTTACCCAGGCAGGTTAGCCCGGTGTCTGTTCTTTCGAAAAGGTTAGAGGGTGTCATCATGATGTCATCGAACCGCCGGTCTTGTGGCCAGTGAGGTTGACGCTCGTACGCTGGAGTCACTCGATCACGTAGGCATCGACACCACGGGGTTACGCAGTAAAGCCATCGATGAGTTTGAGGGGCAGCCGTTCCATTATGTGATTACGCTGTGTGACAAGTCCTCCGAAGAGGCTTCGCGGATGCCCAGCGCCGGGGAAGTGATCGTGTGGAGTTTCGAGGACCCCGTCACCAGTGAAAAACATGATCCGTTCCGTCATGCCATTCAGGAGATCCATGATCGCATCAAAATGTTCATCACTGTGAAGACCCGGTAGAGATGCTCGAGTACCAGCGCTGATCATCTTTAATGATCCCGTAGAGCACTAAAAACGCATGAAAAAACCCGGCTGATGAGGCCGGGTTTTTTGGTTGAGTGTTGCGATAAAGCCACTCATTCATGCCGCACGATTCTGAATCAGCCGATCCGAACCACCTTCAGCAACGCGATTCTCGATCAAACGATCCGAACCACCTTCAGCAACGCGATTCTCGATCAAACGATCCGAACCACCTTCAGC
>NZ_AKJE01000096.1 GCF_000282495.1 Pseudomonas sp. GM79 | reverse complement strand
AGGCACCGAACGAAAGGGGCAAAAGCGCTTTGGTTACTTTCGCGCTTTTCGAAAGTGACTCGCTGTAAAAGCGAAACCAATAGAAGCCGTTACCGCAGAAATGGATATGTACGGGAGCCGCGAGCCAGCTCCCACAATTGAACGACGTCGATTACCCCGCCGCCAACCCCTTCCCCGCCCGCTCCAGATTGCGCCACACCCAAACAGGCAACACATCAGGATCAAGACTGTCGATCAGGTTCTTCAACGCCAGCCCCAACTCCGTATCACCCTCAATCACCAAACGCCGGCGAAAGAACAGCGTATCCGGATCCTCCTGACGACTCGCCAGCAGTAAAAACTCCCGCCAGTTGCCACTGATCGTCACATGCGCCACGGCGTGCTCGGCAATCCGCAACCCTTTACCGCTGAGCGTCAGATACCAGGACAACCCCAGATCCGGAATCCGCAGGCACAACCAACGCCCGCGCAACACCTCGAACTCACCATCACGCACCGGCCCGGCGAGGCAGCGATTCAGCGCTTGTTGCAACGCCAGGCGCTGCACGGCAAAAGGCACCCGGCGCACCAGCGGCAACACCCGGTCGGCACCTTTCAGCAGCCACTTTTTTCGATTCAACACAGGCCGACCTCCTCTACGCGCAGCATGCCGGCCTGGCCATGCCAGTAACCATTGCACCCTTCGACGAACAACGGCGGAGTCTCACCCAGACGAACCCGCTGATAGGCCGCGATCACCTCGGTCATGCCTTCAGCACGAGGACTCAAGCGCAACAGATCGGCACCGCAGGCCACCAGCCCGGAGTAATCGGCCAGCAGATTGGTCACCTCGGCCGACATCGTTTGAATACCGTTGATGGTGAACAGCGCCTGCCCTTCCTGACTGGTCAGCGTCAAGCCATCGGGGTAGTTGATGCAACAAAACTGGCAGTCGTCCTTGGGCCGGTTTTCCGCCCGGGCCGTAAAGCAGCGGGCGGAATAGGCCAATGGCAAATGCCCATAGGCGAAGATCTCAACTTCCGGCACTGCACGGCCCAGTTCGCGCACCTGCCCGATCACATCACCAATCAGCGCCGCCGAACATTCCACGGGCGGCACCCAGCGGGTCATGCCGCTGTCGAGTAATTGCGCCAAGGAGTGACCGTTGTACAGATTGAGGGCCGGGCCGCCCACGAACGGCAACTTGCGTTCGGCCAAAAACTGCACCGCGCCCATGTCGTTGGCTTCCACCAGCAATTGGCCGTTGTCGCACAACCGGCGCAGGCTGGAGAGTTCGGACGCCGCTTCGATCAGCGTCAGGCTGGAAAGCACCAACTGCGCCTGACTGCATTCCTGCAACTCACGGCCCAACCCCAGCCATTGATCCAGCGAAAAGGCCCGACGTTTCGAGCACACGGTTTCCCCCAGGTAAATCACATCCAGGGGCAAGGCCGACATCTCGGCGTAAAAGTGGCTGAGTTGTTCCTTGTCCCAATAAAACAGGACCGGTCCCAGGCTGAGTTTCATGTCGAATCCCTCATTGCCATGATCGATGATAAGCACCCAAGGTGGTCTGGCTGCCTTCGGACAAACCGGCCAGCACCTGACGCCATTCCTCCTTGACCCGAAAGCTGCCCGGCGCGCCGCGATGGGCGTCCAGTGCTGCGCGCCAGACACGGGTGACTTGTTCGACATAGGCCGGGCTGCGTTGGCGGCCCTCGATCTTCACGGCTTCGACGCCGATGGCCGTCAGTTCCGGCAGCAAGTCCAGGGTGTCGAGGCTGGTGGGCTCCTCCAGCGCATGAAAGCGTTTGCCGCCGACCAGGAATCGGCCCTTGCACAAGGTCGGGTAACCGGCCGGTTCGTCAGGGGTGTAGCGATCGATCAGCACTTCGCTGAGGCGTGCGCTCAAGCCTTCGGCATCCTCGCTCCAGCGCACGGCCTTGGCTGGCGAGCAGACACCGCACAGGTTCGGCGACTCGCCGGTGATGTAGGAAGACAGATGGCAACGCCCCTCGGCCATGATGCATAAGCTGCCGAAGCCAAAGACTTCGATGGGCACCGGACTGCTGGCAGCGACCTGGCGTACTTGCGCCAACGACAACACCCGCGGCAGCACCGCGCGGCGAATGCCGTAGCGCTGCGCATAAAACTCCAGCGCGGCGGCATGGGTCGCCGAGCCCTGGACCGACAGGTGCAACGCCAGTGTCGGGTGACGCTGACTGGCGTAGTTGAGCACTCCGGGGTCGGCGGCGATCAGTGCATCGACGCCGAAATCGGCGGCACGATCCACCGCTCGCTGCCAGCGCTCCCAGCCCTTGGGCTGCGGGTACGTGTTGACCGCGACGTAGAGTTTGCGTTGATGCTGGCGGATGTGGGCGACCGCGGCGTCGAACTGCTTGTCGTCCATGTTCAGCCCCGCGAAATGCCGGGCGTTGGTGTCATCGCGAAAGCCGACATAGACGGCATCGGCGCCTTGGCGCACCGCCGCTTTAAGCGCAGGCAGATTCCCTGCCGGGCAGACCAGTTGCATGGGTAATCCTCATGAAAAAACGCAGTCCGGGGCCTAATCAGTCATGGTTGGAATGCGCTTGTGGCGAGCGAGCTTGCTCCGGGCGGCGTTCCGTCGCTGGACTGCGCAGCAGGCCTAAACAACAGGGCCGCTTCGCGACCCAGCGGGAGCAAGCTCCCTCGCCACACAGTCTAGCGAGACCGGCAGGCACGGCCTTGACGGCAATCAATTGCCATCAATGCATCAGGTCGGCGAAGGACAGGAACATCACGTTGTCGTGCTTGAGCACTTGCTGCTCGCACTCGATCACCGCCAGCCCATCGGCCCAGCACGCGGCGGTCAACATGGCCGAGCTTTGCTGAGGGTGCAGTTCCACGCTCAACTGACCGTCGGCGCCGGGCGTCAATCTGGCCCGCAGGTACTGCCGACGCTTGTTACGCTGCAACCAGTCGAACCCGGCTGGCACGGCCAACGGCACCGGCAGTACGTCAGTCACGCCTTGGGCCCTGAGCAGGAACGGACGCACCACCACCAACGCGGTAATCAGCGCCGCCGAAGGATTTCCCGGCATGCCGATCCAGGGTTTACCGGCCACTTCACCAAAGGCCAGTGGCTTGCCCGGCTGAATGGCCAGCCGCCAGAAATCGACGTTGCCCAGTTCCTCGATCGCCTGTTTGAGGTGATCTTCCTCGCCCACCGACACGCCACCGGAACTCAACAGCAAGTCACATTCCGAAGACGCCAGGCTCAAGGCATGCCGGCTGGCCGCCAACTCATCGACCATGACGCCATAGTCGTGCACCTCGACGCCCCAGCCGCGCAACAACGCGGCGAGGCAATACCGGTTGCTGTTGTAAATCTGCCCCGGCGCCAACGGGTCGCCCGGCTCACGCAGTTCATTGCCGCTGCTGAGCAGGCACACCTGCAACGGCCGATAGACCTCGACCCGCGCAATCCCGGCGCCGGCCAACAACCCCAGCTCTTGTGCGCGCAGGCGTTTGCCGGCCTTGAGCAACAGATCCCCACGGCGAACTTCCTCCCCCTCCTTGCGCACATGGTCGCCAACGGATACAGGCGGGAACCAGACGCGCTCGCCCTCGACCCGACAGCGCTCTTGCGGCACGACGGTATCGGCACCCGGTGGTAATGGCGCGCCGGTAAAGATCTGCACCGCTTGCTGCGCGAGCAAGGGCGTGCATGCTTGATCCCCCGCCGCAATGCGCCCGCCAATCGATAAACAGCCACCCGCCTGGGGCAGGTCAGCCGCCCTGAGGGCATAACCGTCCATGGCACTGTTGTCCCAGGCCGGCAGGTTCACCGGGGAACGAATGTCCGCCGCCAGCACCCGCCCCATGGCTTGATCCAGACGCACCATTTGCGCCAGGGGCGGCGGCGGTGCCTGGTCCAGCAGACGGCTGATGGCCTCGTCCACCGGCATCAGGTTGCCGAGGTCGCACACCCGGCCGGTCATGAGCGTGTCCCGCAGGCGTCGATGACCCGTTGAGCTTGCGGTTTCAAATGAGGGGCGAAATTGCACGGGCCGGTGCGACTGTCCAGTTGTTCGAGCAGGATCTTGTTCCAGGCCGTCCGGCAGGCACCCGGCGAGCCTGGAACGCAGCACACCAGTACGCCGTTACTCATGCCGGCCAGTGCCCGGGACTGCAGGCTGGACATGCCGATTTCCTCCAGAGACACCTGGCGGAACAGTTCGCCGAAGCCTTCCACATGCTTGTCCAGCAATGGCAAGACTGCTTGCGGTGTGTTGTCGCGAGCGGTGAAACCGGTGCCGCCGGTCATCAACACCACTTGCACCGTGGGGTCGGCGATCCACCGGGAAACGGTGGCGCGGATCTGATAAATGTCGTCCTTGACCAGATCGCGATCGATCAACACATGCCCGGCTGTTTGCAGCAAATCCGTCAGGGTCTGCCCAGAAGTGTCGGTGTCAAAGGTGCGCGTATCGCTGATGGTCAGCACGGCGATGTTCAGGGGTTCAAACGTGCGTTGCGCCAGATGGGCCATATCCAGGTCTTCCCGTAGATGAGGGTATGGCCCGAAGCCTGAACCGGAATAGCGAGCGAGCCTATTCCTCCAAGGAGGTACCTCGTCAGGGACATAGAAAGAATGTGCCGGCACAAAACCTGTGGGAGCGGGCTTGCTCGCGAATGCGGTGTGTCAAAAACATTAATGTCGACTGATACACCGCATTCGCGAGCAAGCCCGCTCCCACACTGTCATCCATCGCTACAGGTCCTGCGCAATGGGGCTCAAGGCGCCAAGCGATTTCTTTGCCATGCACCATCGCGCAAACGATAGTCGACACGATCATGCAAGCGGTCGGCCCGCCCCTGCCAGAACTCCAGACGTTCAGGGTGCAGGCAGTAGCCGCCCCAATGCTCGGGGCGCGAGACGGTCTGGCCAACGAAGTGTTTGATGGTTTCCGCCAGCATGGATTCCAGCGCTGCACGACTGGCCAGCGGACGGCTTTGCGGTGAAGCCCAGGCCCCCAAGCGACTGGCCATGGAACGGGAATCGAAGTACGCATCCGACAATGCTGGGTCGAGTCTGGACACCTGCCCTTCGATTCGCACCTGACGCTCCAGTCCCGGCCAGAAAAACGTCATCGCGGCATAGGGATTGGCGGCCAGTTGCTGACCTTTGTCACTCTGGTAATTACCGAAAAAAGTAAAACCTTCATCGCTCAAGCCCTTGAGCAACAGAACCCGACAGTGCGGCCGTCCTTCAGGGTCGACCGTCGCCAGCACCATGCTATTGGCCTCGACAGGTGCGCACTCGGTGTCGCGGGCCTGTTGCAGCCATTGCCGGAACATCGCCAGCGGATCGGCCAGCGCAGCCTCATCTTGCAGGCCATTAAGGGTGTAGTTACGGCGCATCTGAGCCAGGGAAAGCGGCATGACGGTGATCTCCGGAAGGTTTTACGCAGTGTGCGAGGCACTGCGCAAAGCCACCTTGACCGCCATCAACACTGTCGCCTACTTGAGACGCAGACGCCGTGCCAGTTTGTGCAGGTTGCTGGGGTCGACTTCGAGGATTCGCGCGGCGCTGGCCCAGTTTTCCCCGGACAGGCTCAGGGCCTGGAGGATTTTCTTGCGCTGGTAATCGTCGACGGCTTCGCCCAAGGGCTGGAACGGCAAATCAGCCGTAACGTCCGGGGATGGCTCGACCACCGCCCCCGATGCCGCCATTGCGCTGTCGAGATCGAGAATCTCAGGCTCCAGCGTCATGATCAATGCGCGACTCGTACCGCGACTGAGCTGCTTCAACGCGGCCCGACTGATCACGTGTTCCAGTTCACGCACATTGCCCGGCCAGGTATAAAGCAGCAGCACGCGTTCGGCCGCCGGCGACAGGCGCAAACCACGCAGGCCAAGCCGCGCCCGATTGAGTTCAAGGAAATGCCCGGCCAGCATCAACACATCGTTACCGCGCTCGCGCAGGGGCGGAATCGGCACCGGGTACACCGAGAGCCGGTGATACAGATCGGCGCGAAAAAAGCCGTCGCGGATGCTGTCCGGCAGGTGCCGGTTGGTGGCGGCGATGATGCGCACATCGACGTGCAGCGGCTTGTCGGCACCTAGGCGCTGGATCTCGCCGTTCTGCAGGGTGCGCAATAACTTCGCTTGCACGCTCAAGGGCAACTCCCCGACTTCATCGAGAAACAGTGTGCCTCCGTTGGCGGCATCGAAGCGTCCGGCACGGTCACTGGTGGCGCCGGAAAAGGCGCCTTTGACATGCCCGAACAACTCACTCTCTGCCAACGACTCCGGCAAAGCGGCGCAGTTAACGTGTATCAGTGGTTTGTGGTGGCGCCTTGAAAGACGATGCAAACGCCGGGCGAACAGCTCTTTGCCGACGCCGGTCTCACCCAACAGCAACACCGGCAGATCGGAGTCGGCCAGTACATCCAGCTCATTGAGCAACTGATGCAACACCTCACTCTGCCCGAGGATCTCGCCCTCCTCGACGGGCATTCGCAAATCCTGGGGATCGCTGCGGGACAGGCGCAAGCTGCGGTTTTCCTGCTCGAGCCGGGTGACCCGCACGGCGGCTTCGATCTGCAAGGTGCAGCGTTTGAGCTCTTCCCGCGCGCGGCTGTCGAAGGTCCCGGCGTGCAGCGCATCGAGGGTGATCGCGCCCCAGATCCGCCCCTCGACATACAGGCTCACGCCCATGCAGTCATGCACCGGCAGCGGTTCGCCGACGTGGTTGTCGAGCAAGCCGTCATAGGGGTCTGGCAGGCGACTGTCGGGTTCGAACCAGGTCGGCTCGCGCGACGCCATGATTGCCGCCAACCGGGGATGCTGGGCGATGACGAACCGGCGCCCCAGCGCTTCATGAACCAGCCCCACCGTCGCCACCGGCCTGAGGCTGTCGTCATCCAGACGCAACAAGCCCACGGCGCCACTGTTGAAGTATTCGCGCAGGGTCTGGACCAATCGTTGCAACCGCACGGCATTGGGCAACTCGACGATCAGGTCGGCTGCCAGGCTTTCTCGCAGCATGGTAGTAATCACCCTCTATAGGTTGGATTCACCCTGAAGCGTCAGGGTGTCTATCACCACAACTAAAAATAAATCCATGTTTTTCAATCATTTAAACATGGCATGCCGGATGCAATGAGCCTGGGGAACCGTTGAAACCCAAACAAGGAACCCTGATGAGCCAGACCCTATTGGAACAAAGCCTCGGCCAACTGGCCTGCGACATTCCCGGTGCCACCCGGATCTTCCATACCTTCAAACTGGACTTCTGTTGCGGCGGGCATAAAAGCTTGCGTGAAGCGGCCCTTGGCAAAAACCTCGATCCGGTCCTCATTGCCGACGCCCTGAACATTCTGCAAGACGCCGGCGAAACCCAGCACGACTGGCGCAACGAACCTTTAGAACTGTTGATCGCCCACCTTCTGGCGCGCTACCACGCCCGCCACCGCGAGCAACTGCCGGAACTTATCCGCCTGGCTCGTCGCGTCGAGCAGGTCCATGGCGCGCGCAGCAGCTGCCCCAACGGCCTGGCCGATCTCCTGACCGACATGCAGCAAGAGCTCGAAGGCCACATGCTCAAGGAAGAACAGGTGCTGTTTCCGATGCTGCAACAGGGCATCGGTGCTCAAGCGGCTCCGCCGATCCAGGTGCTGCGCTTCGAACATGATCAACATGGTGAAGCACTGGAGAAAATGCTCGCCCTGACCAATCACATCATCCCGCCTGCCGATGCCTGTAACACCTGGCGCGCCCTCTATCGCGGGCTGCTGGAATTCAAAGACGACCTGATGCAACACATCCATCTGGAAAACAACGTGCTGTTCATCAATGCCCTGAACCCTCGTCATTGATCGATCGCCAGTCACACCCAACCCGCGTCAGCCCATCGGTTGACGCGGGTTTTGTTTATCCGGGACTGCTTGTGATCAACCGTGCCAATAGAACATCGCCTTGGCCAGGATCACGATCAACACCATGTGCCCGAGAATACTGCGGCGAATCCAGCTGGCGCGAGTCGTGGTCAGGCACGCATGGGTCAGCCAATAGGCCAGTAGCAAGTAATGGCCGATGATGCTCAGGGCCAGTAGGATCTTGAGGCTCAGCAACAGGCCAAAACTGCTGGCCAGCGGCTGACCCAATGCGCCCCGGTACTGCCACGCCAGGCCGATGCCGGCGCCATACAACAGCAACACCACGCCATGCAGCACCTTGCGCGAACGCACGGCAATCGCCTGATCCGCCGTCACTTGCGATACGTCCGCCAACTGCTGGCGCGCGCGATGCCAGATGACCACCTCGAAAAACAGCGTGCCGATGAAGGCAATCGCTGCCAGCAAATGCGTGACCAGCAAAAAGGGATACATCAGCGCCAGCCTCTGTCAGTACGCGTGCTCATCCCGGATGACCGTCCACCCGGGCCCGCAGCAGCATCGGCCCATAGCGCCAGGCATACAGCGCAAACGCCAGCGCCCAGCACAGACCAGCCAACCACAATGCCGGCAAGGGAAAGAACTCGATCAACACGACCCGGCTCAGGCACGCCAGATTGAGCAAGATGAACGCCAGGGTCATCCCCGACGGCGGCTCCAGCGCACGGCCGGTATGCCCAAGGCTGACCCGCGCGATCATCGCCAACACCAGGCCGCCCATGGCCCCGATCGTCAGGCAATGCACCGCCAGACTCGGGTTAATCGGCGCGCCGAAATGCCACAGCGCCATCCCGAGACAAGCCACCGCCAACCAGCCATAAGCCAGGTGCAGCGACCACAGCAACGGTACGTGCCAGAGTGCCCGGTCATGCCAACGCACCAGTCGCACCAGATGCCCCGCCGCCAGCACCGCGAACAGCAGGCCCACCCAGACATTGGGATTGAGCGCAGGTCCTGCGGCATATAACAACGCCACCAGCGGCGAGCCCACCAACAGCAATCGATCCAGCCAGGGCCAGGCTGCAACGCCTTCCACCCGACCAAGTCCACGCTGGGTGAAGAACGGAATCACCCGCCCGCCAATCAACCCCATCATCGCCGCCACCAGCCAGATGCCGGTCAGCACACCCTGGCGCTGCCAGCCTTCATGCCCCTCGACCAGGCCGTACAAAGACAACCCGTCGGCCACGGCCAACAACAGCAGAACCACCACAATCGGGTAATTACGTTTCTGCCGCACCTTCCACAGGGTGAAGCCCATGAGCACCACCAGCGCCAACGGGAACGCCATTTCCAGCACCGCGAGCAACGGCCACGACACGTTGGCCAGCCAGGCCACTCGCGCCAATAACCACAGCAACGCCAGAGCGGCCAACGGCTTGCCGCTGAGGCCGGGGCGACCGGTCCAGGTCTGCACGGCCGTCAGCAAAAAGCCCGCGATAATCGCCAAGCCGAACCCGAACAGCAATTCATGCCGATGCCAGCCCAGCCAACCGCCTGCCGGCTGCCAGTCGGACATCGAACCACTAAAAGCCGCCAGCCACAGCGGAATGGCCAGCACCGCCAACAGGCAGCCAGCGAGGAAAAACGGCCGAAAGGCCAGCCGTAACAGCGGCGCGATGGCCATCGCTTTACGGCGGTCAAGCACTTGCATAAAGCCACTCCTCTACCTGTTTGCTGACCTGGCGCCAACCCGCACGCGCCGAGGTAAATCCAGGGACAATCATCGGGTATTACCGATCCATTGCCTTTGTCGCAGATCAAGTGTGCAAGTGGCGTGCCCCCGATGCCGAGCGCGCGCCCTTTGTGGCGAGGGAGCTTGCTCCCGCTCGGGTGCGCAGCAGCCGTAAACCGGCTGATGCGTTGTATCTGAAGAATTGCGATGGCCGGTGTTGGGAGTGCTTCGCACTCCAGCGGGAGCAAGCTCCCTCGCCACAAGGTGCTCCCGATCAGGGTAAAAATGACCATTTCAGGGTTATTTAAACCCTATACAGCATAGTCTTTTTTACCCTCATGCTTGAGAACGCCAATAAACAAGGCCCTCCACGCCTGGCCCGCGTCTTGCTCTGCATGGGCAACCTTTTAGAAATCCTGGATCCCTCTCGATTACCCGGAGTCGTCATGAAAAAAGTCATCCAGCCACTGGCCTGGTTTGTTGTGTTGACCTCAATCCTGGCCTTGGCCAGCGGCGTTTCTCTAGGTCTCGTCTGACCTGATCCCCCCTTCTCTGTCTTCAGGATGAATTCTCATGGTGCTTCATCGCGTCCATCACCAGATTCTGCGCAGTCATCACTTGTTCGAGCCGTTGAACGAAGAACAGCTGGATGAACTGATGAGTACCAGCCACTTGCTGAGCATCGACAAGGGCGAGCCGTTGTTCCGTCAAGGTGAGCCGGCCGATTCGTTCTATTTCATCATTGCCGGCGCGGTGAAAATCTACCGGCTGACACCCGATGGGCAGGAGAAAGTGTTCGAGGTCATCAGCGATCGGCAAACTTTCGCCGAGGCGATGATGCTGATGGACACCCCGAACTATGTGGCCTCGGCCGAAGCGATCTGCCCCACCCAGCTCTACCGGTTATCCAACAGCACCTACATGCGCCTGCTGCAGAGCAACAGTCGGCTGACCTTTGCGCTGCTGGGCAAGCTCTGCGTTCGCTTGCATCAACGGGTCAACGAAATCGAAACCCTGTCACTGAAAAACGCCACCCACCGGGTCGTGCGTTATTTGCTGACGCAACTGGTGCGCCAGCAAACCGTTGACAGCCAATTCGAGCTGCCGATGGCCAAGCAACTGATTGCCGGGCATCTGTCGATCCAGCCGGAAACCTTTTCGCGGATCATTCGCCGCTTGATCGATGAAAACATCATCACTCAGGACGGCCGTCAGATCGCCATTCTTGATCGTCTGCGCCTGGAACAGTTCGAGTGAGCGCCATGCCCGTCTGCCTGTATTGCCAAAATGCCAACCCACCACAAGAAGTCGAGTGCCGCCACTGCGGCATGCCCCTGCCGGCACTGGCTGAACACGCCGGAGAACGTCGGCAGCGCCGATTCATGTGGTTCTGCGTTGGCCTGACGATCTTCTGCGTGACGATGTTTTTCTGGCTGCCACGCAGCTGAAGACCGCACATATCCCCTGTAGCTGGCGCAGCCTGCGTCCCTGTAGCAGCTGCCGAAGGCTGCGTTCGGCTGCGAAGCAGTCGTAATCCTGAGCCCACGGTACTACTGAAACACCGCAGTGAATGGTTTTACGACTGCTTCGCAGCCGAACGCAGGCTGCGCCAGCTGCTACAAGGACGCAGGTGGTCAAGGACATTACGGTTGAGTCAACTGACGATATAACTGCGGCAAGCGCAGCGGTAACTGCTCAGGCTGACGGATCAAGGTGTAGCCATTGGCGCCGAACATGTATGGCAGGTAATCCCCGGCCTCGCGATCGATCGTGATACAGAACGGCGTCAGCCCCTGACGCCGCGCCTCCAGCACCGCCTCGCGGGTGTCTTCAACGCCGTAGCGTCCCTCGTATAGATCCAGATCATTCGGTTTGCCATCCGTGAGCAGCAGCAACAGCTTGCTGCGCCGCTTGCTGGTGCCCAATAGTTGCGTGGCCTGGCGAATGGCGGCGCCCATGCGCGTGTAATACCCCGGCTTGAGCCCTTGAATGCGACCTCGGGTGGTGTCGTCATAACGCTGGGTGAACGCCTTGAGTTCCTGCATGCGCACTTGCTGACGGCGCAGCGAGGAAAACCCGTACAGGGCGAAATCATCACCCAGCACCGACAAGGTTTCGCCGAAAAGCAGCAAGCTGTCGCGGATCACATCAATCACTCGATGCTCATCGTTCAGGTGGGCATCGGTGGACATCGACACATCGGCCAGCAACAGGCACGCCAGGTCGCGGCGGGTCTGCCGTTGCTCCATGAACAGACCGCGTTCGGCACACTGGCCATGCTCGCGCTCGACGTGAAAATCCAGCCAGGCCTGCATGTCCAGTTCAGACCCTTGAGGTTGCTGGCGTAACCATTGCCGGTCGTTGCGCAGGTGCTCGAACTGGCGGCGCAGACGGTGCGCCGAGGCCTTCAGCCGTGGCGGTAATGGCTGCGCCTCACAGTCGCGGGGCACCATCATTTGCAGATTGACAAAGCTGTCCTGCATTTGTTGTTTGCGGTAGTCCCACTCCGGCAGCTTGATGCCCTCGCCCAGGGGAATATCGTCGACATCGGCCGGTGGCAAATCCAGGTGCAGCTTGAGACCGCCGCCCTTGCGCAGACGGGTGCGCGACAGGGTCAATTCATCCAGGTCGTCGGCAACTCGGGCGGCGTCCGGGTCTTCGCTGTCGTCCGACCAGCGATCCAGGTCCACGTGTTCGGTCCAGCTGAACAGGTTCTCCAGACGCACCACCAACAGCCCGCCATCGCGGGTGTTTTCATCGATCCGCGTCGCGCGTTTACGCCCGCTTTTCTGTTCGCCGGGCGGCGTGGTCAAAGACTCTTCGGATTCATCGCCCAGATCCGCAGCCTGCGGGCTGGCGAGGTTTTGTGGTGGGTACAACCACAGCGGCAGCGGCCAGGCGGCCCGTTCGCTGCGGGGGAAATGCTCGACACTGCCGGGTTCGCGCAGCGCCTGGCATAGCGCCCGTTCCAGTGCCGCTTCGCTGGCGTTCAACGAGGCCGGATCGGGGCGCAATTGCAGATGGGCATCGACCAGTCGTTTGTAACGAGCACGCAGCGCGGGATAGCGCCGCAACAACTGTTGCGTCCAGCGTTGATTGTCCCGCCCCCAGTGCCGCATCTGCCCGGCCTGTGCCGCCAGCAACGCGAGCCAGCGATAGAGTTCCTCGTTCAGGGCGACTTCAGGGAACACCGCCAGGCTCGATGGCAGCCGCAAATTACTTGCGTCACACCATGCCAACGGCACTTGTTTGCAGGTGCCGGCGATCTGCTGCAACACGTTGCGCCGCAGCAGCAGATCGCGGTCGCTGGCCGCTTCCACACCGATGCCATTGGCACCGCCCATGGCACGAAACAACAGCGCCAGCGGGCGTTGCTGACTGGCCAGTTCAACCCGTGCTTCAGGGAAGTCAGGGCTGGCACGCCGGGTGATGAAACGATGCCAGACACTGCCTACCCACTCTTCCAGTTCGACGGTAAACGCCATGATGCTTGCCCTTGCTGGAAACCAAAAAAACGGCCCGCTGTATCAGCCGGGCCGACCTTTTCTAGCTGTTGCACTCGCTCATGAAGGTACAACCGCAGCCGGGGCGCGCAAGGCGGCGCGGCTCCGTTGCTTGAAGCTGAGCAGGTAACAGAGCAAGCCTGCGAAGAAGCCGAGACCGGCGCCCAGACGCGCCCAGAACAGCACCTGCAGATGTTCGACCGTGGCCATGAATGGCAACGCAATCCCGTCGGCCTGCCAGCGTTGCAGGTAAACCTGGACGACACCGGCAGCGGTCAGGAACAGCGTGATCATCACCATCGACAGGGTCATCAACCAGAAGCCCCAGATCTCCAAGGTCTGCGAACGCTCGTCAGCCGCTTCACCCAGCCCGCGCAAACGCGGCATGGCGTAGCTGATCAAGGTCATCACGATCATCGCGTAAGCACCGTAGAAGGCCAGGTGACCGTGAGCCGCGGTCAGTTGCGAACCGTGGGTGTAGAAGTTGACCGGTGCCAGGGTGTGCAGAAAACCCCAGACGCCCGCACCGAAGAACGCGGTGACCGTAGTGCCCTTGGCCCACAGTGTGGCGGCGCGGTTCGGGTGTTGCCGGCGACGGTTCTTCACCATGCTGAAGGCGAAGATCACCATGGCCAGGAACGGCAGCGGTTCGAGTGCCGAGAAGATCGAGCCGACCCACAACCAGACCTCAGGCGCACCGATCCAGAAGAAGTGGTGACCGGTGCCGATGATCCCGGTAATCAGCGCCATGGCGATGATCACGTACAGCCATTTTTCCACGACTTCCCGGTCGACACCGGTGATTTTGATCAGGACAAAAGCGAGCATCGAACCCATGATCAGTTCCCACACACCTTCCACCCAAAGATGCACCACCCACCACCAGTAGAACTTGTCGCGGGCCAGGTTACCGGGGTTGTAGAAGGAGAACAGGAAGAACACCGCCAGGCCGATCAGCCCGGTCATCATCACCATGCTGACGGTGGTCTTGCGACCTTTGAGCAGGGTCATGCCGATGTTGTAGAGAAAGCCCAGACACACCACCACAATGCCCATCTTGGTGATGGTCGGCTGCTCCAGGAACTCCCGGCCCATGGTTGGCAGCAACTCGTTGTGGGTCAGTTTGGCCAGGCCGGCATAAGGCACCAGCAGATAGCCGAGGATCGTCAGCACGCCCGCGGCGGCGAATACCCAGAACAGGATGATCGCCAACTTCGGACTGTGCAGTTCGCGGTCGGCCTCTTCCGGAATCAGGTAGTAGGCAGCACCCATGAAGCCGAACAGCAGCCAGACGATCAGCAGGTTGGTGTGCACCATTCGCGCCACGTTGAAGGGAATGATCGGGAACAGAAAGTCGCCCACCACGTACTGCACACCCATGATCAAACCGAACAGCACCTGACCGAGAAACAGCATCAGGGCGAACACGAAGTACGGTTTGGCCACGGCTTGCGAGGCGAATTTCAGATGCGGATTAGCAATGCTCATCTCTTAGCCCTCCTTGTTTGGCGGCCAGTTATTGGTGTTGATGTTCGAGCTCCATTTGAGGAACTCGGCGATGTCATCCACCTCTTGCTCGCTCAACTTGAACTGCGGCATCGCGCGCCGGCCCGGTACACCCAACGGCTGCATTTTCATCCAGGCATGTAGAAAGGGTTTGAAGCCCGCTTCCCCGCCGCGCCGCTGGAACACGTTGCCCAGCTCAGGCGCAAAGTAGGCGCCCTCGCCCAGCAGCGTGTGGCAGCCGATGCAGTTGTTTTGCTCCCAGACCGTCTTGCCGCGGATCACTGATTCAGTTAACTGCGCTTCATTGCTGCGCTCTGGAAAGGTCTGTTCCGTGTGATAGGTCAAGGCCAGGAATATCAGGAAGAAGAAGATGCTTCCCCCGAAGTAGATATTCCTGGCCATGCCTTTGGTGAAGGTCTCTGACATGGTCGCTTCCTCTTTGCTTGGCGTGCCCATGATAGAAAGCGAAGGGTTGAAACCTGCTTGATGGCGATCAAGAAAGGCAGATGGTTTTGGTCGGGTATAGATCGTATGGCTGACAGAGATCGAATGTGGGAGCGGGCTTGCTCGCGAAGGCGGCGTGTCAGTCAACAAGGATGTTGAATGTGCCGGCCCCTTCGCGAGCAAGCCCGCTCCCACATTGGAATCGCGCTGTTTTACGGGCTGTATTCCTTCAGCGGAACAACACCAGCGTCAGCCCTACAACAGCTGCCAACACCACCCCCCAGCTCACCATCAACCGGCGCCACAATCGCGGGGCATGGCGCATTTCCATAAAGCCATCGGCAATCAACCAGGCCTTGCCAACCGCCACCAGCAAAATGGCCACCGACAGCCGCCACGTCGCATCCATCTGTGCCAGCACCACCGTGCACACGCTTAACGTGGCCAGCGCTGCCCAGCAGACCAGCAAAAACCTGGAAGCCGACATCAGAACCTCCGTCAATTCAGAACGTAGACCAGCGGAAACAGCACGACCCAGATCAGATCGACCATGTGCCAATACAGCACCCCCGATTCAAGCCCGCTGCGGTTGGCGGCGTTGTACCGGCCACGACGGCAACGCTCGGCCAGCCATCCGAGAATGACCATGCCGAGCAGTACATGGAGAAAATGAAAACCGGTGAGGATCCAGTAGAGGGTGAAAAACGTGTTGTGCTCCATGCCCAGCCCCGAGGCCAGCAAGTGTCGGTATTCGGTAAGTTTCAACACCACGTAGACACTGGCCGCGAGCAAGGCTGCCAGCAAATAGACAGCGCCGTGGCGAGACCGGGAGCGCTTGACTTGCTCCTGAGCCAATGCGGCGAACAGGCCGGCGGTGAGCAAGCTCAGGGTCATCGCTAAACCGGTAGACGTGTTCAGCAACAGACGGCTTTCACCGAACATCTGCGGCTTGAGCGCCTGGGTCACGGCGAACGCCAGAATCAGGATGGCGAACACCGACAGCTCGGCCAGAATGAAAAACCACATCGCCAGATCGCCTGGCAAGTGCCCCGGCGCAACGCGTCTGGCCTCAGCCGAAGTGGACATCAACCACGTCCATCAGCGCCGCAACCGTCAGCGGATCATCGCTCAGCGGCTCGGCCAGGCAGGCCATGCACGCTTCACGCGGGCTCATGCCGGCGCGGATCATTCGCGCCGTAAAAATCAGCAGTCGCGTCGAGGCGACCTCTTCCAGATCATGCTGATCGAGCCGGCGCAGCGCCTGCCCCAGCCGCACCACTTGCGCCGCCAGCGCGCTGTCCACCTGCGCTTCCCGGGCGACAATGCGCTCTTCATCGGCCACCGGCGGATAGCCGAAACGCATCGCCACGAAGCGTTGTCGGGTGCTGGGTTTCATGCCTTTGAGCAGGTTCTGGTAGCCGGGGTTGTACGACACCACCAGCATGAATGACGGCGGCGCCTGCAGTACTTCGCCGGTGCGCTCCAGGAACAACTCGCGACGATCATCGGCCAGCGGATGCAACACCACCACCGTGTCCTGGCGCGCCTCGACCACTTCGTCCAGATAACAAATGCCGCCTTCACGTACCGCGCGGGTCAATGGCCCGTCCTGCCACCAGGTGCCTTGGGCACCGATCAAATGACGGCCGATCAGGTCGGCGGCGCTCAGATCGTCATGGCAAGCCACGGTGTACAGCGGCAGTTTCAGCCGATGGGCCATGTGCTGGACAAAGCGGGTCTTGCCGCATCCGGTCGGGCCTTTGATCAGCACCGGCATGCCGTGTCGCCAGGCTTGCTCGAACAGCGCCTCCTCATTATTGAGCGGTTGATAGAAGGGTTCGCAAGACTGGATTCGGTCCATGGGCTGTCTGTTCCAAAAGCGGATTCAAGCCACACGCTACGGGCCCCTGCGACAACCTGGCAAGTGACATGGCCGGCAAACTTGATCGCGGTCAAGCGAGCATTGGCCTGCTCGGGCATAGCCTTGCACGGCACTAAGAACCTGCGTTCTGCGCTGCCGTTTCAGCACATCGCAAAGGTCTTGCCTGAGGAGAAATGGAATGCTGATCAGCAATAGAAAAACGTTTGCTCTGACTGTCGCCACATTGTGTTCGGCGCTGGCCCTTGCGGTGACTCATGCGGCCCGGGCCAACGAGCCCGCTGCCGCTGCGGCCAGCCCGCCGATGGTCAAATCCGCCGGAGCGCCCGACATGAGTCAGGCCGAGTTCGACTCTTCCAAGGAAATTTACTTCCAGCGTTGCGCCGGCTGTCACGGCGTTCTGCGCAAAGGTGCCACCGGCAAGCCACTGACACCGGACATCACCCAGTCCCGCGGGCAACCGTTTCTGGAGGCGTTGATTACCTACGGTTCACCGGCGGGCATGCCGAACTGGGGGACGTCCAATGCGCTGACCAAGGATCAGATCACGTCAATGGCCAAGTTCATTCAGCACGCGCCGCCGACGCCGCCTGAATGGGGCATGGCCGAGACGCTGAAAACCTGGAAAGTGCTGGTCAAGCCTGAGGATCGTCCGAAGAAGCAATTGAGCAAACTCAACCTGCCGAACCTGTTTTCGGTGACGTTGCGCGATGACGGCAAGATTGCCTTGATCGACGGTGACAGCAAGAAAATCGTCAAGCTGATCGAGACCGGTTACGCGGTACACATCTCGCGGATTTCTGCCTCGGGTCGCTACCTGCTGGTGATTGGTCGAGACGCGCGGATCGACATGATCGACCTGTGGCCGGTGGAGCCGACCAAGGTCGCCGAAGTCAAAGTGGGCATCGAGGCGCGCTCGGTGGAGACCTCCAAGTTCAAGGGCTACGAAGACAAATACACGATCGCCGGCTCCTATTGGCCGCCGCAATTCACCATCATGGATGGCGAAACCCTGGAGCCCAAACAGATCGTCTCGACCCGTGGCATGACCGTCGACAAGCAGGAATATCACCCTGAACCCCGGGTCGCGGCGATCATCGCCTCCCATGAATGGCCGGAGTTCATCGTTAACGTCAAGGAAACCGGCAAGGTCATGCTGGTCAATTACCAGGACATCAAAAACCTCACCATCACCTACATCGATGCTTCGCCCTTCCTGCATGACGGCGGTTGGGACAGCACGCACCGCTACTTCATGACCGCCGCCAACAACTCCAACAAAGTCGCCGTGATCGACTCCAAAGATCGCAAGTTGGCAGCTTTGGTGGAGGTCGGAAAAACCCCTCACCCGGGGCGCGGCGCCAACTTCAACCATCCGACTTATGGGCCAGTCTGGGCCACCAGCCACCTCGGTGATGACGGCATTTCCCTGATCGGTACCGACCCGGTCAAACACCCGCAATTCGCCTGGAAACAGGTCGCCTCACTCAAGGGCCAGGGCGGCGGATCGCTGTTTATCAAAACCCACCCTGATTCCCGTCACCTGTATGTCGACACCACCCTCAACCCCGACGCCAAGCTGAGCCAGTCGGTGGCGGTGTTCAACATCGACAAACTCAACGCCGGCTACACCGTGCTGCCCATCGCCGAGTACGCCGGCATCAAGCAAGGCGCGATGCGGGTGGTACAGCCGGAATACAACAAGGCCGGCGATGAAGTCTGGTTCTCCGTGTGGAGCGGTCAGTCAGAGGAATCGGCGCTGGTAGTGATCGACGACAAAACGCTGAAGCTCAAATCAGTCATAAAGGACAAACGACTGATCACGCCCACCGGAAAATTCAACGTCTACAACACCCAACACGACATCTATTGAGCTCCATCAATGAAAGGAATCCTCATGAAAAATACTCTGTTTTCACTGTTCGCCCTGACCGCTGCGCTGAGTGTGCAACCGGCCCTGGCCCAAGACGGCCAGGAGCTGTTCAAGAGCAAACCCTGCGCCGCCTGCCATTCCATCGACACCAAGCTGGTCGGCCCGGCGCTCAAGGATGTCGCGGCCAAGAACGCGGGCGTGGCCGGGGCCGTGGACACCCTGGCCAGCCACATCAAGAACGGCACGCAAGGCAACTGGGGCCCGATGCCAATGCCGGCCAACCCGGTGACGGATGAAGAAGCGAAGACACTTGCAACCTGGGTCCTGAGTCTCAAATAGCCAACTGGAGGGCGTCATGAAGGTTTATCGACACGCTGCGATTCTGGCGGCCCTCCTCCTCATTTGCGCAACCACGGTTGCCGCGCCCGACGCCAAGCGTCAGGCACAACTCGAACACCTGCTGGCCCAGGACTGCGGCGCCTGCCACGGACTGCACATGACCGGCGGACTGGGTCCCGACCTGACCCGCGCAACGCTGGCGGGCAAGTCCAGGGACAGCCTGATAGCCACCGTCAGCCAAGGCCGGCCCGGCACCGCGATGCCCGGTTGGGCCCCGCTGCTCAGCCCGGATGACATCCGTTGGCTGGTCGATCTTCTTCTCCAGGGATATCCCGCACCATGATCCGTTCAACCCTGCTTTTAGCGGCGACCGGGCTGTTGTTGTCCGCCTGCTCTCAGTCACCCTTGCGCGGCACCGGCGATCTGGGCGTGGTGGTGGAGCGCGCCACCGGCAGCGTGCAAATCATCGAAAGCGACACCCGCACGGCACTGGTCCGACTCGAGGGTTTGGGCGATCTGTCCCATGCCTCGGTGGTGTTTTCCCGCGACCAGCGTTATGCCTATGTGTTCGGCCGCGACGGCGGGCTGAGCAAGATCGACCTGCTGACCCAACGCATCGATCAACGGGTGATACAGGGCGGCAACAGCATCGGCGGTGCGATCAGTCAGGACGGCAAACTCATCGCCGTGTCCAACTACGTGCCCGGCGGGGTCAAGGTATTCGATGCCGAAACCCTGCAATTGGTAGCCGATATTCCGGCCACGCCCCTGGCCGATGGCAGCAAGCGCTCACGGGTGGTCGGCCTGGTCGACGCGCCGGGGCAACGTTTTGTGTTCAGCCTGTTCGATACCGGCGAGATCTGGACCGCCGATTTCAGTCAGGGCAACACACCGCAAATCAGCCGTTTCACCGACATCGGCCAGCAACCCTACGACGCGTTGGTGACCCCGGATGGTCGCTATTACATGGCGGGACTGTTCGGCGAAGACGGCATGGCGCAACTCGACCTTTGGCATCCGGAGCGCGGGGTGCAGCGAGTGCTCGGTGATTACGGACGCGGCCAGGCGAAATTGCCCGTCTACAAAATGCCGCATCTGGAGGGCTGGGCCGTCGCCGATCACCAGGCCTTCGTGCCCGCCGTCGGCCGTCACCAGGTGCTGGTGATGGATTCGCGCACGTGGAAGCAGACCGCTGCCATCCCGGTGGCTGGCCAACCGGTGTTCGTCACGTCGCGGCCGGACGGTCGGCAGCTGTGGGTCAATTTCGCCTACCCGGACAACGATCGAGTACAGGTCATCGACAGCGAAACCCATGCCGTGGTCGCCGATCTGCGGCCAGGGCCGGCGGTGCTGCACATGGAATTTACCGCCCGCGGCGATCAGTTGTGGCTGTCGTTACGCGATGGCGATCAGGTTCAGGTCTGGGACCCGTACAGCCTGAAGCAGCTGAACACCCTTCCCGCCACCGCGCCGAGCGGCATCTTCTTCAGCAGTCGCGCGCAAAAAATGGGCTATTGAAATGAATCTCGACCTGCTCAGCCGCCAACTGATCGACCGCTTCCAGCACGGCATGCCGCTGTGCGCGGAGCCTTACAAGGAGATGGCGCGGATTCTCGGTTGTCGCGTAGCCCAGGTGATGGCTTGCCTGGAAGAAATGGATCAGGCCGGCACCCTCTCACGGATCGGCCCGGTGTTCGAACACAGTCGCGCCGGGGCCAGCACCCTCGCCGCCCTCGCCGTGCCCGCCGAACGCTTGCAACAGGTCGCCGAGCACGTCAGCCAGTATCCCGAGGTCAACCATAACTACGCGCGGGAACATTTCTACAACCTGTGGTTTGTGCTGACCGGCCCTGATCGCCGACACATCGAACGCGTTCTCGAACAACTTGAGAAAGACACCGGCCTCATGCCGCTGGATTTGCCGATGTTGACCGCTTACCGCATCGACCTCGGTTTTGCCCTGGGAGAAAGCTCATGAAGCCGGGGTTGAATCCCAAACAGGCACTGGCGCTGCGTCGGCATCTGGAAGGCGGATTGCCGCTGGTATCGCGCCCCTACCTGGCCCTCGCCGAACGGATAGACGCCGACGAAAACCAGGTGCTCGCGCAAATGCATCAGTGGCTCGAGCAAGGGCTGTTTCGCCGGGTCGGCCTGGTGCTCAACCATCGCGCGCTGGGTTTTACCGCCAACGCCATGCTGGTACTGGATGTTCCGGACGCGCTGATCGACGAAGTCGGCCAACGCCTGGGCCGGGCGCACGGCATAACCCTCTGCTACCAACGGCCGCGGCGCCTGCCGCAGTGGCGCTACAACCTCTTTTGCATGGTTCATGGGCGCCAACGTGAGCGGGTCGAATCGCAGATCCAGGCGTTGTTGGAAAAACACCTGCTGAGCGACCTGCCCCACCAACTGCTGTTCAGCACTCACGCATTCAAACAGTGCGGCGGACGCTTTACCCCCTCACCAACCGGAGCCCCCACCCATGGATGACCTCGACCGTCGGCTGATCAACCGCCTGCAACTGGGCCTGCCGCTGGTGCGCCACCCGTGGCAGGCACTGGCCGCCGAACTGGAGAGCAGCAGTACCGAACTGCTCGACCGACTTCATGAACTGCTGGAAGACGGCATGCTCACGCGCTTCGGCCCGATGTTCGACATCGAACGCCTCGGCGGCGCCTTCACCCTTGCCGCATTGGCGGTGCCGGAGGAGCGTTTCGAAGACGTCGCCGAGCAACTGCAGGCCCTGCCTGAAGTGGCGCACAACTACCGACGCGAACACGCCTGGAACATGTGGTTCGTGCTCGGTTGCCCGACCGAACAAGGTATCGCCGAGACCCTGCAGCACATCGAAACCCTGACCGGCCTGCCGCTGCTCAACTTGCCCAAAGAGGAGACGTACCATGTCGGTCTGTACTTCCCGGTCTGAAGCCACCCTGGCTCGGCATCTGATCGAGCTGACCCAGGCCGGCCTGCCGCTGCTGGACGACCCGTGGGCCTGGCTCGCCGAACAGCTGGAGCTGAGCATCGAATCCACCCTGGATTTGCTCAAGCGCTTGCAGGCCGAGGGCGCCATCCGGCGCATCGCCGCCGTCCCCAACCACTATCGCCTGGGTTATCGCTACAACGGCATGACAGTCTGGGATGTGCGCGACACGGACATGCCGCGACTTGGCGCGCTGATCGGGGCGCAGCCTTTTGTCAGCCACTGCTATCGGCGCCCGCGACGAACCGCGTGGCGCTACAACCTGTTCGCCATGGTCCACGGTCGCAGCCGCGAGGAAATCGACAGCTACCGCGAACACCTGCGCTACTTGCTGGGCGACGCCTGCGCCGCCGACGAGATGCTGGTGAGCAGCCGCATCCTGAAGAAAACCGGTTTGCGCGTAGTGCCGGCCAGTTCGACGCATACCGTGTAGCAGCTGGCGAAGCCTGCGTTCGGCTGCGCAGCAGTCGTGAAATCAGGCAGTGCGGTATGTCAGACACATCACGCACACAGGTTTTACGACTGCTGCGCAGCCGAACGCAGCCTCGCAAGCTCGGCAGCTGCTACGGGGATCAGGTTTGCGTTTGCCACACACCCCGACTCAAGGAGATTTGCATGTTGAGGATCAGCCAATACCTGCGTGCCCTGACCGGTCAGGCGCCTGCCCCCAGAACCAGCCCACCGGGCAGCAACCGGCCGCCGGTGGTGATCTGGAACCTGCTCAGGCGCTGCAACCTGACCTGCAAACACTGCTACACCACGTCCGCCGACAGCGTCTTTCGCGATGAACTGGATACGCCCGCCGCACTGACCGTAATCGACGATCTGCACGACGCCGGCGTGAAGGTGCTGATTCTTTCCGGCGGTGAACCGCTGTTGCGCGAGGATCTGTTTGTGCTCAGCGCCTACGCCCGCACCAAGGGTTTGTTTGTGGCGTTGTCCACCAACGGAACGCTGATCAATGAGCAGAACATCACGCAAATCCGCGCGGCGAATTTCGACTATGTCGGGATCAGCATCGATGGCCTGGAAGCCACCCATGATGCATTCCGCCAACTCAAGGGCAGCTTCGCCAGCTCCATGCGGGCGATCCGCCTCTGTCGTGAGCAGGGTATTCGCGTCGGCCTGCGCACTACCCTGACCCAGGAGAACCACCAACAATTGCCGCAATTGCTGGCGCTGATGCGCGAGTACGACGTACAGAAATTTTATCTGTCGCACCTCAACTACAGCGGTCGCGGCAAACGCAGCCGCAAGCTCGACGCCCGGCAGCAGATGAGCCGCGAGGCAATGACGCTGATTTTCGAACAGGCCTGGGAAGACATCGAGCAGGGTCGCGACAGCGATTTTGTCAGCGGCAACAACGACGCCGACGCGATTCTCTTGCTGCAATGGGTGGGCCTGCATCTGCCCGAACATTACCCGCGCCTGGAACACATGCTCAGGGCCTGGGGCGGCAACGCCTCAGGCAGCGGCATCGCCAACATCGACAACACCGGCGAAGTGCATCCTGACACCTACTGGTGGCAGCACTCGGTGGGCAACGTCCGGCACACGCCGTTCCGCACGCTCTGGCTGGACCGGCCGGACGCCTTGTTGCAGCAGCTGCGCGCGCATCCTCGCGCCGTCGGTGGCCGTTGTGGCCAATGCCGCTGGTTGAACATCTGCAACGGCAATACCCGCACTCGTGCCTGGGCCGAAGGCAACCTCTGGGGCCAGGACCCCGGTTGTCACCTCAGCGATGAAGAAATCGGTATGCCGCCATTAATCACCATCCCTTGCGTCATGCACTGAAGCACCCGCCTGGCGAGCCATCTGGCAAAGGATGGGGCCGGCCCACCTGATGAAGAACCAAGGACGTCCCATGCACCCATCGATTGTTTTACCGGCCGCACTTGCGTCCCCGTTCAGACCGGGCGAAGTGGCCCTGGTCGGCGCCGGCCCCGGTGATCCACGCTTGCTGACCCTGCGTGCCTGGAGCCTGTTGATGCAGGCCGACGCCGTGGTTTACGACCGCCTGATCAGCCCCGAGCTGCTGACCTTGATCCCCCTCACCTGCGCGCGGCATTACGTCGGCAAGGCCAGCGGTTGCCACAGCCTGCCCCAGGAACAGATCAACGAACTGCTCGCCGACCTCGCCGATTCGGGGCAGCGGGTGGTCCGGCTCAAGGGAGGCGACCCGTTCATATTCGGCCGTGGCGCCGAGGAGCTGGAGTATCTGCTGCAACGCAACATTGATTGCCAGGTGGTCCCAGGGATTACCGCCGCTTCCGGCTGCAGTGCTTACGCCGGCATTCCGCTGACCCACCGGGACCTGGTCAACTCCTGCCGCTTCATTACCGGGCATTTGCAGCGCGATGGTGAGTTGCAATTGCCCTGGAGCAGCCTCGCCGACAGCAGCCAGACCCTGGTGTTTTACATGGGGTTATCGAACCTCGGGATTATTGCCCAGCGCCTGATCGAAGCCGGAATGGCCGCCGATACACCGGCGGCGCTGATCAGCAATGGCACGCGTCCCGACCAGCACGTCGCCCGGGGCAAGCTGCACCAGTTGCCGACCCTGGCGCTGGATTGCCCACCGGGCATTCCGACGCTGACGGTGATCGGCAAAGTGGTCGATCTGTTCGCTGCCCAACAGCAGGAATACCCGGCGCGCTTTTACTCCGCTCCGGTGCTGCAACGCCACGGCAAGGTGGCGATATGAGGCGCATGCTGCTTGCCCCATTGTTATGGATCGGTGCGGCCCATGCCGGTGCAGCGCTTCCATCCTCCGACGCGGCCGCCGCCCTCTACCAACAACATTGCCAGCGCTGCCATGGCGCCAACCGTTTCGGCGGTACGGGGCCGGCCCTACTGCCCGAGAGTCTGAGCCGGATCAAACCCGATGAAATCCGCAGTGTCATCCAGAATGGTCGCCCCGCGAGTCAGATGACCGGGTATGCCAACGTGTTCAATCCCGCGCAGATCGATGCGCTGGTGAGCTTCCTTCAACAACCACCCGCCACCCCACCCACCTGGAATAACGACGACATTCGCGGCAGTCATTCCATCCTCGCCGACGTCAGCAAACTGCCCGACACGCCACAACATGGCGCCGATCCGCTGAACCTGTTTGTGGTAGTGGAAGCCGGCGACCATCACATCAACATCCTCGACGGCGATCGCTTCGAAGTGCTGGCACGGTTTGCTTCGCACTTTGCGGTGCATGGCGGACCGAAGTTCTCCCCGGATGGACGCTTCGTCTACGTCGCCTCGCGCGATGGCTGGGTCAGCCTGTATGACTTGCACAACCTGAAGCTGATCGCCGAGGTCCGCGCCGGGCTCAATACCCGCAACCTGGCGGTGAGCAAGGATGGCCGCTGGGTGCTGGTGGGCAACTATCTGCCGGGCAACCTTGTGGTGCTCGATGCCCGCGATCTGTCGCTGGTCAAAACCATCCCGGTGATCGGCCAGGACGGCACCGCGTCACGGGTCAGCGCGGTCTACACCGCGCCGCCACGGGACAGTTTCATCGTGGCGCTCAAGGATGTGAAGGAAGTCTGGGAATTGTCGAATGCCGGTACACCGGACTTCGAACCGCGTCGTATCAAGGCCGAAGATGTGCTGGACGATTTTTCCTTTTCACCGGACTACAAGCAACTGCTGGCCACCTCGCGCAAGGCCAAGGGCGGCCAGGTGATCGACCTCGACAGTGGCAAGGTGGTCACCGACATACCGCTGCCGGGCATGCCGCACCTGGGGTCCGGGACCTACTGGAAACGTAACGGTGAGTGGGTGTTCGCCACGCCGAACATCAGCAAGGGACTGATCTCGGTCATCGACTTCAAGACCTGGAAACTGATCAAGGAAATTCCGACCCTGGGGCCGGGCTTCTTCATGCGCAGCCACGTCAACTCGCGGTATGCCTGGACCGACGTGTTCTTCGGGCCTGATAACGATGCGATCCACTTGATTGACAAACAGACTCTGGAAATCGCCCACACCTTGCGCCCGATGCCTGGCAAGACGGCCGCCCATGTCGAGTTCACTCGCGATGGTCGCTACCTGTTGCTGAGCATCTGGGCCACCGAGGGCGCGCTGATTGTGTATGACAGCAACACCCTTAAGGAGATCAAGCGACTGCCGATGAACAAGCCGTCGGGTAAGTACAACGTCGGTAACAAGATTGAGTTTGTGGAGGGGACTTCGCATTAGGGTTATGGGCTTGGGCTTGGGTTTGGGTTTATATCCGTTTCTGCGGTAACGGCTGCTATTGGTTCCGCTCTTACAGCGGGTTACTTGGAAAAGCGCCAAGTAACCAAGCGCTTCTGCCCCTGTCGTTCGGTGCCTCGCCCAGGCTCGGCATGCGGGCCGACCTGGGCATCAAGCGGGCGCGCTTCGCTGACTTGATCGTCCACATCCTCTGGAAGCAACCCTGGTTAATGGTGGGAGCGGGCTTGCTCGCGAAGGCGGACTTACATTCAACATCTATATCGACTGACACGGCCTCTTCGCGAGCAAGCCCGCTCCCACAGTTGGAATTTTGTCAGGCATGGCATTCGGGCAACCACCGCTGACCCGACTTGACCGAACCAACATCAGGTCGGCTATCAGGCCGCCTCGCTTTGGCTTTTGATCTGGCTTTTGATTTTGATCTTGATCTGCCCCGTCGGAAGGCCGAGCGCAGGTTCTGCGCAGTGGGCAACCCGGCATGGATGCCGGGTTAGCCGCCCCCGGCCATGGATGGCCGATGGCGGCGGGCCCACGGAGCAGGACCGGAGTGAGGGTATGGCGAGCCTAGGCGAGCCACCGTACGTCAGGGGCGAAAGCGTTTGGTTACTTTGCGCTTTTCAAAGTAACCCGCCGTAAGGGCGGAACCCTAAGTAGCCGTTGCCGCAGAAATGGATATGTACTCGATCAACAAACCACAGACCGCCCTCGCAACCCAAGTGTGGATGTTCACCCATCACCCCAACGAATAACCGTTATCAACCTTCCAATCCTGCCCATAAACACCCCGGGCGCCTTGGGACAGTTGAAAGATAATCACATTGGCCACCGCCGACGCATCGAGGAAATGCCCCGGCAGCAGACGTTTGCCCAAGGTGTCAGCGACGTCATCGAGCTCACCGTCACTCAACCCCAGGTTGTCCCACATCGAAGTCGCGGTCGGCCCCGGCGAGACCAGATTGATGCGCACGTCATAACGCGCAAACTCCACCGCCAATGTGCGTGCCTGAGCCACCAGCGCGGCCTTGCTGGCGATGCAGGCAGCCAGACCGGGAAAGCTCGAACCGGTCAGGAAACTACCGACAAACACCACCGAAGCCGGGCTCGCCAACTCACCGCGCAACGCCGCCAGGGTGTTCAACGCCCCGGCACCGTTGACCGCCCATTGGCGCTGGAAGGCCGGCATGTCCAGGCTGTCGGCCATTTCGGCAATGCCCGCGTTGGGCACCAGATAATCCACCCGCCCCAGCGCCGCCGCCCTCCGGGCCAGCCCTTGCAAGTCGTCCTCGCACGTGACGTCCCCGGCACACCATTGCAGCCGTTCACCGTAGATCTGCTGCAAGGCTGGCAAATCACCGGCAGTGCGTGACATCGCCAGCACCTTAACCCCACGCGGCAACAGCGCGGCGCACAACGCCAGGCCAATCCCGGAACTGGCACCGGTGATCACCGCCAGACGATCCTGAAACTCGGTTTGCATCATGTTCTCCTGGGCATCGTTAATGCCAAGCACTGGGGACGTTGTGAGCCCCTATCTTTGAACAGACGCAGAAATACTGACTTGACGGGGATCACTTTTCTCGATGGCTCGCCGATCAATGAGTCGAGTACGACATCGCTGGCTGCTGCTGAAGCACCGCCAGAGCGCCCGACGCCTCAAACGGTGCGGGAAAACCGGCCTTTTTGCTCCCCTCCCAGATAGGCGTCAAATGCCATCGCGGCACTGCGCATCATCAAATGCCCTTGCGGCAACAGCACCAACTCGTCGCTGTGAATCTGCAACAGTCCGTCACGCACCTGCTCGTCCAGTTGCGCCAGCGAATCGGCAAAATACTCGGTGAAGCAAATGCCATGACCCGCTTCGAACTTGGCGAAATCGATCCTGCCGTGGCACATCAGGTCGCTGATCACTTCGCGGCGCAGCAAGTCATCGGCGCTCAAGCGGTAACCTCGATGCACCGGCAACAAGCCTTGATCGATACGGGCGTAGTACTGCGAAAGCTCTTTGACGCTCTGGCTGTAGCTGTCGCCGACCTTGCCGATCGAAGACACCCCAAGGCCGATCAAGTCGCAGTCGGCATGGGTCGAGTAGCCCTGAAAATTGCGTTGCAGGGTGCCATGGGTGCGGGCCAGCGCCAGTTCGTCGTCCGGCAAGGCGAAATGGTCCATGCCGATATAGACATAACCGGCCTCGGTCAGGCGGCGGATGGTCAACTCCAGCAACTCCAGCTTGCGCTCCGGTGGCGGCATGTCCGCCGGGCGAATCAACCGTTGCGCGCGCACCAGCTCCGGCAAATGCGCGTAGCTGTAAGCGGCAATCCGGTCCGGGCGCAGGGCGATGATCTTGCTGAGGGTGATGTCGAAACTGTTCACGGTTTGCAGTGGCAGGCCGTAAATCAGATCGACGCTGATCGACTTGAATTGCGCCTCACGCGCCGCCGCGACCAGCGCATAGATCTGCTCTTCACTTTGCTGGCGATTGACCGCCGCCTGCACGTCGGGATCGAAGTCCTGCACGCCGAAGCTCAGGCGATTGAACCCCAGTTGGCGCAGCGACTGGATCTGCTCGGTGTTGATGGTGCGCGGGTCGACCTCGATGGAAAACTCATGCTCATCGCTGTCGTCCATGTCGAACGCCTGGTGCAAGCAGTCCATCAGATCCGCCAGCTGCTCACGGGTCAAATACGTCGGCGTGCCCCCGCCCAGGTGCAGTTGCGTGAGCTTGCGCGTGCTGTCGAACAAGGCCGCCTGCATCACGATTTCACGTTTGAGGTACGTCAGGTATTCGACGGCCCGATGGGTTTTCCGGGTAATGATTTTGTTGCAGGCGCAGTAGTAGCAAAGGCTCTTGCAGAACGGAATATGGATATACACCGACAACGGCTTGGGCACCGCCGCCAGGTTGCTGGCGGAGGCGGCACGCTGATAGTCGTCGACGGCAAACGCCTGATGAAACTGCGGCGCCGTGGGGTAAGAGGTATAACGCGGCCCTGGGCGGTCATATTTTTCGACCAGGGCTCGATCGAAATCGAATGCAGGTTTCATGATCAATCAACTCGCAGGTGGGTTAATGCCTTGCATTGCCCGAATCTTTTTCAAACAGGTTGCAAATGGCATCCACTTCCGGCCGGCCGGCGGGAAGAATGCTGATGAAACGGTCCGACAATTCGATCAACCCCTCACGACTCAATTGCTCCAGCAATGGCCAGACAGATGAAAAATACTGATGGAAAATCAGCCCATAGCGCCGCTCGATGGCGCGGATATCCAGCTCTTGATCACACGCCAGACGCTCCATGACCATGTGCCGTATCTGATCCCCCGCCTCGAAACGCCAGCCACGAGACGTCGGCAATTGGCCCCGGTCCAGTTGCTGCTGATAGCGCTCGATTGCGTCGGTGTTTTGCGTGTACAAATCGTCGATCTGACTGATAGCCCCCAAACCGAAGCCGATATGGTCGCAATAGCCGTGACGGGTAAAACCGTCACACGTGCGACGTAACCGGCCGCGCTCCTGAGCGATCGCCAGATCATCGTCGGGCCGCACAAACTGCCCCATACCGATGTAGTGATAGCCCACAGCGATCAACTGTTCGAAGGCGATCTGGCGCATCGCGCCTTTATCGTCCTGGCTGCACAGTTCCCTGACCTTGCCGCCGAGCCTTGGCCGATAGCGGCGTGGTGGTCGGGCATAGTCGAACACCATCAACCTGTCCGGCTCCAGCTCAATGATCGCCGCCAGCTTCAGCGCGAAGCTTTCTGGCGTTTGCCAGGCATGGCCAAAACCCAGATCGACATTGATCGATCGATAACCAAAGGTGCGGGCGGCATCGATCAGTGAATGAATGGGGGCCGGGTTCTGATAGCAGGCCACCGACATGTCACAGTCGGTGTCGATATCCGGAACGCCAATGCTGACATGATTGAATCCCTGGTTGCGCAGCGCGCCCATGGTCGTCCAATCGGTATGGTGAAGGTCGACGTCAACGCTGTAGTCGCCGCACTCATGTTCGAGAAAGTTGAACCGGCCACGCAGATGACTCATCAGCCGCTCGAGATCAGCGCTGATGGGTGTTCCGCCGCCCAGATGAAATTGTTCGACCCGCTGCTGCGAACTCAGGTGGCAACCGACGAGGTCGATCTCGTGTTCCAGGCGCTGGAGGTACTGTTCGATGTCGCCATGCTCGCAGGAGGCATCGCGCGGGGAACAAAAGGATGGCTTGAGCCGGGAAGGCAACTGCACGTTCAGGGCGATCGGGCGTCGTTTCTGGCGGCTGACGCGCAAGGCACGGAGCAAATCCAGGGAGCCTATGCCGTCATGAAACTTTTGCGTGTCGGCATGGCAGTTGGGGTCGAGTACGCCCTGATCGCACCGAGCGATCAGCTCGCCGGGGGCGTGAGAAAAATCGAGCATGACAGGTCTCCGAGACTGGCTGCGGATCAACAGTGTCCGGGATTGGCGATCCATGCTCCTTGACTTGTATCAAGCGCAAGCCACGTGCTTGCAGGACAGACCTTGGGGCAAAGCCGCTCACCACGTCAGGTAAAACATCCCCTTGGCCAGCAGCACGATGACGACCATATGGCAGAACACACTGCCATGGATGAAATGCAGGTAGCGAGCGTTCATTCGGCCGCTTTTGAACAAAAACATGGCGACCAGGAAATGCAGCAGCACGCTCACGGCAACCATGATTTTCAGCAGCAACAAGGTGCTGAACGATGAGGCCATTGGCGTTGCAAGAACGGGTAAATAGCGCAGCCAGACCATGCCCAGCCCCGCGCCGAACAGTACCAGCAGCACCCACGGCATCAGCGTGCGGGCGCGGCGGCCAATACCCTGCTCGACCAGCAGCATTACTTTGGCGGGCAACTGTTTGCGGATGCTTTCCAGGAACAGGACTTCGAAGAACACCGTGCCGATAAAGATAAGGGCGGCAAACAGATGAAAGGTCAAAAACAGCGGATAGAGCATGAATGTTCGCCCTCGGTTCAGCTGTAGGTTTCTGCGCAGAATACAGAGCAAGTCGACTCAGGCGATTGACATCAATCAAGAAACCCGCAATGCGGCCTGGCCGCGGGTTGCGAACACAAGCGGCGACCCTGTTTTTCTGAAGGCGTTGCTGGTTAGACAGCCTCAACGATCACCTTGAAACTATTGTCTAAGCTTAAGCTTCAGCATGAGGGCCCAGCCATGTGCGGACGACTTTCGCAGTATCGAGGTATCCACGAGTTCGTGGCGGCGCTGAGCATGCCCAACGCCCTGGTCAATAATGCTGGCGATCAGCCGCTCGAGCTCTACAACGCCGCGCCGTCGACTCCGCTCGCCCTCCTCCACGAAGAAAGCGGCATGCTGCACGCCGACAGGGTTCGTTGGGGCTGGCGACCGCACTGGGCCAGGGATCACGCGACACCGATCAACGCCAGGGTCGAGAAAGTTGCCCACGACCCGTTCTTCAAGGAGATATGGCCGCACCGGGCAATTATTGCCATCGACAACTGGTTTGAATGGGTTTACGAGGGCGGCCCGAAGAAACAGCCTTACCTGATCCGTCGCAAGGATCGTGCGCCGATCCTGTGCGCCGCGATTGGTCAGTATCCAAGGTACGAAAAGCAGCCGGACGAGCATGACGGCTTCGTGATCATTACCGCGGACAGTGAAGGCGGCATGGTGGATGTTCACGATCGGCGGCCAGTGACGCTCAGTCCCGAATTGGCACGGGAATGGATTGATCCATACACGCCCAAGGAGCGCGCCCAACAGATACTCCTGCAGCAACGCGAACCTTGCGACGTCTTCGAATGGTTCAAAGTGGACATGGCCGTGGGTAATGTGAGGAACCAGGGCTCAGAACTGATAGAGCCTATCGACGGCCCGAGCACATGACTCGCCCCTGGATTGCGAATCCCCAATGAGACTGCGCCACCATGACGAGCGGGGACAAAACAATCGGAACCCGCACTTCCCCTCCCAGTCGAAAAATTTGGCAGCCCTTAATCACCGAAGCATCACTTTAAAGGAGTCTTTTCATGAAGATTTCGGAAGTCATGACGAAAGATGTTTTAACAGCCAAGCCAAGCCAGACGATCCAGGAGGCCGCGAACATGATGGCCAGGATCGATAGCGGCGCCATTATGGTTGAGGAACAGGAGCGTCTGGTTGGCATGATAACGGACCGGGATATAGCCATTAGAGCCGTAGCCGAAGGACTTCCAGGCAAAACCCCTATCAGCAAAGTAATGACTGGCGGCATCCGCTATTGCTTTGAGGATGAAGACATAGAGCATGTGGCAAAGAACATGGCGGATGTGCAACTGCGTCGCCTCCCCGTACTTAACCGGGAAAAGCGTCTGGTGGGCGTCGTATCGCTGGGAAACATTGCCAGCACTCGATCTCAATCCGCCGCTGCTACGGTATTGCGCGGAGTGGCACAGGCTCATCATTAACCGGGCCGCTAAGCGTTCATCAGGATCAAAGCTCGCATGGATCTGGCACGCTCGCCTGGCCTGGCCTGGAATCCCGTTCGAAACCCGGCTTCAGGGTCAGGCGAGTCCTTGTGCACACATCCACCGCAACCGTCTCGCCGAGATAACCGTCCCACACCCAGTGTATCGTTCGCTGGGTCGCATGCTTATTGCACGACACATCAGTTCGGCTCGACGAGCAGGTCCTTGTCCTCCGCGCCTAGCGCCGGCTCTTGGTCTTCCAATTTGTCAGTTTCACGCTTCTTTTTCAGTCGGGCTCGTGTGCGCTCGGTGTCATAGGTTTTTCCGTCGGCCAAGGCGTTCAGGGTTGTTGAGATCCGATAGAAACCACCGCACGGCTCACAATAAATGCGCAAGCCACCCCCGTACGAAAGATCTTCCAGCGCATTAGTGTTTCCACAAAGCGGACAGTTCATAGCCACCTCCTGATCATTCAGTTAGCCGCTTTCAGCCCGCCATAAATGCTGACAACCTGGGTAGGTGTGATTACGAATAGCGGGGACATGTTGATATCGACAGGGGCTATCCATGGAGGTTGCTTGTTTTTTTGTCGATAGATCGAGCAATACCTGCGTGAGCCCCTGTAGGAGCTGCCGAAGGCTGCTCCTACAGGGGAACGGTGTTACAGCCAGGACCTAATCCGAAGTCAGCGGCTCCCTGGAGCGAATCGGCGCGATGACCGACCTCTCCTCGGTGTCGCGATGCAATAAGGCAACGTGGTAGTCATAGGTGGATATCAACGGCACCGGTTCATCCATTCGAGACATCTCAAGCCATCGTCTTGTGCGTTCGATGTCAAAGAACTCGTTCTTTAATTCCATTTTCGCCACAAGGTTCGCAGAGACCTTGTAGCATCCACATCCGGCCGGGCATTTGACTTCTGACCAGTCTCCAGCCGCGTGAACAGCATTAGAGGCAGCCTGACAGATTAGGCACTTCATGTTCGATCTCCGTATCCATGAACTACCAACTGTAGACGATCCGCGACCAAGGAGCGTTCACTTCGCAGAAAGAAAAGCATCAAAAAGCGAAGAGCCCAGCGCAATGGCTGGGCTCAAGTTATCTTCTGTTTTCCAGCATCTTATCGGCGAGTGCTTTGGCCCTTTGGATTAACAGATTCTGCCTGTCTTCGTGGGTGGCTTCTCCTACCACCGGTGCCGTCAGATTGCTTTCGGCAATCAACGCGGCACAGAAGTATTGATCCCAAACAGCGCCTTGCTCCGACTCCTGTCTATTCATTTGGTCGGCGATCATATGCGGCTCCTTTTGCTGAGGTAGCTTTTTAAGTTTACTCCCGAATCGTGGACTACCCGCGTCGCGAAGGATGACCGGCACCTCATTGCCATCCGCTCACTGGCGACAAGTCGTTTCCTCAACTAGGATTTTTAGCGCACAGGACTTCGCCCACTGTGTTGTCGGGCGATTCATCAAAGGAGAGATAGATGACATCTACTCGAATTTCCGAGCAAACCTATCGTGGATGGTCCAACCCCATCTTGCTCGAACTCAAGGAAAGAGAACATCAGCTAAGCCCTTCGGCACGCCAGGCTCTGCAAAATGTCCTGGTGGAAAGAAGGCTTCTTGACACTGGCAACCCATCCGGCAGCGATCGGCGCAAGGCTGATCCAGCCGGGTAACGACAGGCATCAATAACGTTTGTCCATCATGCTCATCATCGACGCTGCTGGCTCTCTGCCGGCAGCACGCTCATAAGCCATTCCAAATTCCAGACAAAAAAAAGCCCAGGCAGCTGATGGACGCCTGGGCTTTAAAAATGCATAAACCGTGGTGGTGAACGCGGGGTAATATTACCCAATCGCGGGACTTGTAACAAGATATTCTGACTCACTATCCAGTTACTAAATCTCCTAACCCATTAAATATCCACACTATTTTCAAGTCATCTGCTGACTGTTCCGCTCCCGACACCATCGCTTGTAGCAGAAAAAGCTCCCCGTGCATCGCGCACCAGCTCACGCCATTCGGCGTTGTTTATGAGCCCGGCCCCTTCCATTTCATCCGCCGCCTTCAGCAGTTTGTCGTAGTGTTCTTCACAATCCATCCCGGCCTCCGGTTCTCTCAAGAGCCGGTACCAGGCATCGAGGGCTGCCTTTTTTCGATCATCATTCATAGCCAAACTCCCTAGGGCTGTCAGCTCTTGGAAGTTGATTCAGGAATGACCGTTCCTCCGTTCCGACATACGGCAGCTGCGGGCGTTACAAACAATCCCGGACAGCCTGGCGCAGCGCCCCTGACTTGGCCCACGGAGGCCCTTGGTAAAGCGATACCCGGCTGCCATCCTTCGATTTCACGATAACCAGAATTTCGTCAGCTGTAATGACGCTGGGTGCGGTGATCCGGTAGCCATTGGAAATCGGCGATTGCGTCGATCCCGGAATGTCCTGACGCCATAACGGTAATACACACGCGGCATATTCCTTGGGCGCCTTATCGCTGTATTTGCTGATATTGGGCTCGCCGGGCACCACGGATGCGGGTAATGAACAGCCCGCCAACACAGCCACCGCTATTCCCGCTATCAACATGCGCATAACGCTTCCTTATCCTGAAAAACGGGAAATGTAGCCTGCAATTGCGCAGACATCCAGCGGACACCCGACGCTCTCTATACAGGGGCTTCGCCCTGCCCCGGCTCGGCCCCCGAGCCGGAATCGGGATACGACCTAGCATTCAGGTACGTCATCCATCGCTCATACGCTTCATGCTGCCATTTCGTGACCCGCTCCCATTCCGGGCCGCTCAACTGATGGGCCGAGATCAGTTTCATCATTTCCGTGGTTGCCGTATCCAGGTCAACGATCAGCTCATGCGCATGGTGTCTGAAATCATCGGTAATCGTCATTTGAGATGGCCTCCCTAGCGAATGAATCATTACCTCAATACGACAGCAGAGCTGTTCATTCGCGTTAATGTTCCCGACCAATGGAAGCACCTTCCCTCTCTACCCCTTCACGCAGACCACCTGTCGCAAGGTGTGCACTACTTCCACCAGATCACGCTGGGCGTACATGACTTTATCGATGTCCTTATAAGCCATCGGAATCTCATCGATGACCGCCGCATCCTTGCGGCACTCCACATGAGCGGTCGCGCGGATCTGGTCTGCGACAGTGAAGGTGTTTTTGGCTTTGGTGCGGCTCATGGTCCGACCGGCACCGTGGCTGCAGGAACAGAACGATTGCTCGTTGCCGAGCCCTCGAACGATGAAGCTTTTGGCGCCCATGGAGCCGGGAATGATCCCCAGTTCGCCCTTCTTCGCCGACACCGCGCCCTTGCGGGTGACCAGCACGTCTTCGCCGAAGTGCCGCTCTTTCTGCACGTAATTGTGGTGACAGTTCACAGCCTCCAGCGCGACCTCGAAGGGTTTGCGGATCACTTGCCGCGCGGCCTGAATCACCGCCTGCATCATCAAGGCCCGGTTCTGCCGGGCGAAGTCCTGAGCCCAACCCACCGCTTCGACGTAGTCATCGAAATGCCGGCTGCCTTCCTTGAAATAGGCCAGATCGCGGTCCGGCAGATTGGCGATGTGCTGGCGCATGTCCGCTTGAGCCAATTGAATGAACAGAGTTCCGATAGCATTGCCAACGCCGCGAGAACCGCTGTGCAACATGAACCAGACGCGGTTGGTTTCATCCAGGCAGACCTCGATGAAGTGATTACCGGTACCGAGAGTGCCCAGGTGCTGACGGTTGTTGGTGCTGGCGAGTTTCGGGTATTTGTCGGTGATCGCCTTGAACCGTGAGCTAAGCGCCGCCCAGGCTTGATCGGCCTGGTGTGGAACATGGTTCCAGGCGCCTTCATCGCGGCGGCCACGGCTCAACGTGCGGCCATGGGGCACGGCCTTTTCGATGGCGCTGCGCAGGCCGTGCAGGTTGTCTGGCAAGTCGGCGGCGGTCAGTGACGTGCGCGCGGCAATCATGCCGCAGCCGATGTCCACCCCCACGGCCGCCGGAATGATCGCGCCCACGGTGGGGATCACGCTGCCGATGGTGGACCCTTTGCCCAGATGCACATCCGGCATCACTGCCAGATGCTTGAAGATGAACGGCATCTTCGCGATATTGATCAATTGCTGCCGGGCTTCGCTTTCAACCGGCACTCCCTCGGCCCAGAGTTTGATCGGCTTGCCGTTGGCGACTTCCAGCAATTGGTAGACAGGTTTTTGCATGATTTCGACTCTCTTGCGGTCAGACGAACATAACGCTCCAGACAGGTAAATAGGACTACTATTTCGTAGCGGGGAATTGCAGGAGGTCATCATGTGGCTTAACGAATATGAACAGCAACTTCGGCGCGACCTGCAAGGTGTAGCCTCGGACCTGAGGTGGTCGGCGGTAGAGCTTTTGCGCATCGCAGAGCAGTTGCGCCAGGCCGGCAATGATGTGGACGCAGAGGCAACACTAAGGTTGTGCGCGTTGTTCCAGGGCGATGAAGAGCGACTGGCGGGCTATGCTGAAGAAGTGAAAGCAAAATCCATCACTCGAACGAAAGTTCACTAGAGAGCGCTGCCATGAACAAGCCTCTATGCGCGCTGATCGCCGTGCTGGCGGCGTCAGGTGGCTGCAACACGGAATCACATATTTATCGAGACCAACCGCTGGTCGCCAAGGTCGAGACTGGCATGAGCAAGGAACAAGTCCAGCAGATTGGCGGCCAGCCTTTATCAATAACGAAGCGCACGGTGGAACCTGGTACCTGCTTTGACTACAAGCTGATCCAGGCCGGCCATCAGCAGCCGTACAACGTCAGTTTCGACAAGCTGGGCAAGGTCGACCACAAAAGCTTCATGACCTGTGCGCAATGGAGTCGTGCCCAACAAAAAGCCAGAGAATATTCCCCTTCCACAGGCGGGATGGGTGGCGGCGGGTATTGACCCCTGTAGCAGCTGCCGAGCCTG
>NZ_AKJE01000095.1 GCF_000282495.1 Pseudomonas sp. GM79 | reverse complement strand
GCTGCGATCTTTTGATCTTGAAGCTCGATGGCAATGGGGCTTGTTGTGGCTGCACAGGTTTTCGGTGTTTTTTCGGGCCTCTTCGCGAGCAAGCCCGCTCCCACATTAAACCGAGTCGCTGCTGAGAACGCGGTCAACTGTGGGAGCGGGCTTGCTCGCGAAGGGGCCAGTGAGTACACCAAAAAAACAGCGCTAGAACTCAATTCTCCTGAGCTCGATAAGCCCCAGGCGTCAACCCGGTCCACTTCTTGAACGCCCGGTGAAACGCCGAAGGCTCGGAAAACCCCAACTGCTCGGCAATCTGTTGCAACGACAGATCCGCACGCCCCAGGTGATAAATCGCAATGTCCCGGCGCAGTTGATCCTTCAATTCCTGAAAACTCGTGCCTTCTTCGCGCAAATGCCGACGCAAGGTTTGCGGGCTGATGTGCAGGTGCGCGGCCACCGCTTCCAGGTCCGGCCAGCGCGCATTGTCGCGGCTGAGCAAGCGCCGCAGCTGGCTGCTCAGGCTGTCGCCTTCGTCGGGGCGCGATAGCAGGTCGGCGGGGGAGCGCTCGAGAAAGTGCTTGAGGGTTCGTTCGTCCTGCAACAGCGGCATGTTCAGGTAGCGACTGTGAAACAGCAGGCTGCTTTGCGCCGTCGTGCTCTTTACGGTGGAAAAGCTCAGCGGGCAGGAAAACAGCAAGTCGTATTCGGCCCCGTGTTCGGGCCTCGGGTAGCTGAACGTGGCCTGCTCCAGACGAATGCGCTGGCCGATCAGCCAACTGCCGAACCGATGCCAGATCACCAACAGGCTTTCGCTGAGGAAGTGGTCCGGATCCCACAGCGGCGAATCGTCCAGGCACAGACGAACCATCTCGCCTTCGCGGCTCAGCGTCAGACGCGGCGCGCCGGGGAACAGGCTGTAAAACAATAAACCGCGATTGAGCGCTTTCTCCAGCGTGCGGCAGTGGATCACCGCATGGCACATCATCGCGAAGCTGCCGGGTTTGCTCGGCGCTTGCCCGAAGCCCAGGTATTCATCGTCCAGGGCCAGCCACAGCCCCTGGATCAATCGGGCGAACTGCTCAGGCGCGATTCGGGCGCGCGGCTCCTCAAGCAACTCGGGGCTGATCCCCAATTGCTGCAACAGACTCGAATAGTCGTAGCCACGCCGACGCGCGCCACCAAGGGCGGCACGGGCGAAATGGCTGGCGATGGTGCGTTCGCGCATAGGGGGCAGGTCCGTCCACTGAGCAATGGATGGTAGCGGTGCCTGTCGAGAATGAACAAGGCGGATATCCGCCAAATTGCAGGACGAGGTTTGGCTGGTGGGCGGAAATCCGCCACATCGTTGTGACTGGTCAGTGACCCAAAAAAACCTGTAACCCTTGATGTCACAAGGCTTGCGGGGTTTTTTTCGAAGGTGGCACGGCGCTTGCGATACAAGCCGCAGAGGTCTGCCGGCGTGCAGCTCGACAAAACAAATCCCTCCAGTGCAGGAGGGTTCGCAATTGAGGTGTCAGGGGCAACAGATGGATGTTGTTACTGAGGCACTCTTGAGGAACTTACAATGACGACTCGTCAGCCACTGTATAAATCCCTGTACTTCCAGGTGATCGTTGCCATCGCTATCGGCATCCTGCTCGGTCACTTCTACCCGCAGACTGGTGTAGCCCTCAAGCCGCTGGGTGACGGGTTCATCAAACTGATCAAAATGGTCATCGCGCCGATCATCTTCTGTACCGTTGTCAGCGGCATCGCCGGCATGCAGAACATGAAATCGGTCGGCAAGACCGGCGGCTATGCGCTGCTGTATTTCGAAATCGTTTCCACCATCGCCTTGCTGATCGGCCTGGTCGTGGTCAACGTTGTGCAACCGGGCGTCGGCATGCACATTGATGTATCGACTCTGGATACCAGCAAAATCGCTGGCTTCATCTCGGCCGGTAAAGACCAGAGCATCATCGGCTTTATCCTCAACGTGATCCCGAACACCATCGTCGGTGCCTTCGCCAACGGCGACATCCTGCAAGTGCTGATGTTCTCGGTGATCTTCGGTTTCGCCCTGCATCGCCTGGGTGCCTACGGTAAGCCGGTGCTGGACTTCATCGATCGCTTTGCTCACGTGATGTTCAACATCATCAACATGATCATGAAGCTCGCTCCAGTCGGCGCGTTCGGTGCGATGGCCTTCACCATCGGTGCCTACGGTGTCGGTTCGCTGGTACAACTCGGTCAGTTGATGATCTGCTTCTACATCACCTGCATCCTGTTCGTGGTCGTTGTACTGGGCGCGATCTGCCGCGCGCACGGCTTCAGCGTGCTGAAACTGGTTCGCTACATCCGTGAAGAGCTGCTGATCGTGCTGGGCACTTCCTCTTCGGAATCCGCCCTGCCACGCATGCTGATCAAGATGGAACGCCTGGGTGCGCAGAAATCCGTTGTGGGTCTCGTGATCCCGACTGGCTACTCGTTCAACCTCGACGGTACGTCGATCTACCTGACCATGGCGGCTGTGTTCATCGCTCAGGCGACTGACACCCCGATGGACCTCACTCACCAGATCACCTTGCTGCTGGTGCTGCTGTTGTCCTCCAAAGGTGCGGCGGGTGTGACCGGTAGCGGCTTCATCGTGCTGGCAGCGACCCTGTCGGCCGTGGGTACTCTGCCGGTGGCCGGCCTGGCGCTGATCCTCGGTATCGACCGCTTCATGTCCGAAGCCCGTGCGCTGACCAACCTTGTTGGTAACGCCGTGGCCACCATCGTGGTCGCCAAGTGGGTGAAAGAGCTGGACGAAGACAAGCTGCAAGTCGAGCTGGCTTCCGGCGGTCGCGGTATCTCCGACGAGCGTGAAGTAGACGACCTGGGTGTGGCTGAAGGCCCAACCCCAGCCAGCGTCAAGTAAGTACTCTGGCTGCATGAAAAACCCGCTTCGGCGGGTTTTTTCATGCCTGCAATTTGAGCGCAACGGTCACCGCCGCCGCTGACGCATCAGGTGATTGCTGCAATGTCCTCGGCTGCCTAGGCTTGGGGGATTGCACTGGAGAACACTTATGCTCGGTCCACTGGCATCACTCAAGGTTCTGGATTTCTCGACACTGCTGCCGGGGCCGTTCGCCTCGTTGCTGCTGGCAGACATGGGCGCCGAGGTGCTGCGCATCGAATCGCCGACCCGCATGGACCTGCTGCGGGTGCTGCCGCCGCATGATCAAGGCGTCTCGGCCAGCCACGCGTACCTCAATCGCAACAAGCGCAGCCTGGCGCTGGACCTCAAGCAGCCCGAGGCGCTGGAGGTGATCAAGCAATTGCTGCAGGACCACGACATCGTGCTGGAGCAGTTTCGTCCCGGCGTGATGGACCGGTTGGGTTTGGGGTATGAAGCCTTGAAAACGATCAACCCGAAGCTGATTTATGTGTCGATCACCGGTTACGGCCAGACCGGCCCTTACAAGGACCGCGCGGGGCACGACATCAACTACCTGGCGCTGGCGGGGCTTTCGAGCTACACCGGTCGCGCCGACAGCGGCCCGGTGCCGTTGGGCATGCAGGTGGCGGATGTCGCGGGCGGCTCGCTGCATGGGGTGATCGGCTTGCTGGCGGCGGTGATCGCGCGACAGCAGACCGGGCAGGGGCAGCATCTGGATGTGAGCATGACCGACTGCGCCTTCAGCCTGAACGCCATGGCCGGTGCCGGGTACCTGGCCTGTGGCGTGGAGCCGGGCAGGGAAGAGCAGATGCTCAATGGCGGCAGCTTCTACGACTACTACCGCTCGCGCGATGGACGCTGGTTGTCGGTGGGCAGTCTGGAGCCGGTGTTTATGCAGCAACTCTGCACGGCGCTGGGCCGGCCGGAACTGGCGGCCCAGGGGCTGTCACCCGAGCCGGCCCGGCAACAGGCGCTCAAGGAGGCGTTGAAAATTGAATTCGAAAAATACGACTTTGCCCAGTTGTGTGAGCTGTTCGCCGGGGTCGATGCGTGCGTCGAGCCGGTATTGAACCTGGACGAAGCGGTGCGGCATCCGCAGTTGAAAGCGCGGGAATTGGTGACGGAGGTGCCAAGGGGCGATGGTTCGACTCAGGCGCAGATGGCTTGCCCGTTGAAGTTTTCAGCAGGGCTGCCTGAGCCGCGGCATATTGGCGCGACGCTGGGTGAGCATACCGATCAGGTGTTGGGGGAGTTGGGGTTCAGTGTTGAGCGGATCGAGGAATTGCGGTGTGCCAGGGTGGTTGTGTAGTGATTGTAAGGACGCCTTCGCGAGCAAGCCCGCTCCCACATTTGATCTTCGGCGCGACGCAGGCCCAGTGTGGGAGCGGGCTTGCTCGCGAAGAGGCCGGCCCAAACACCACAAATCTGACTTATTCGACCCGCATCTCGCCACTGAACACCAATGTGCTTCTGCACCGCCGACACAGATACCGCCGCCCCTGTCTCACCAAACCATGTCGCTGCGCCGAAAACGGGAAATCGCTGTCGGGGCACGGGCATTTGTAGATGTAGCGGGTCACGCTACGGCGTTTGACGTCGTAGGTGTGGCAGCGGTTGGGCGGCAGTTCGTAAACACCGCGCATGATCAGTTGCCACTCTTCGCCATGAGGCTGGATGCGGTCGCCGAACAGTTGATGGGCGATCAGGTGCGCGACTTCATGCGCCACGGTCTGCTTGAGAAAGTCTTCGGTGTTTTCCCGGTACAGCTGCGGATTGAAACGCAGCAGGTTCTCGTGCAAATGCGCGACACCGGCTTTTTGCCCGCGCAGCTTGAGGCTCACCACGGGGCGTTTGAAAGGTCGTTTGAAAAAGGATTCGGCTTGTTGGAAACAGTCTTCGACGCGGGTATTGAGTTGCTCGGGCATGCTTGATGGATCTCCAGAGACGTCGAGTATGCCGCAACCCTCGGGACTTGCGAATCGCCGAGGAGCCGAATGGTCGTACCTCCTGCTCTTTCTTGGAGAGTAGAAGGCCGCCTTGCGGCGGCCTGTGTTGGCAGATCTTGTTTTTGGTGGGGGTGTTGCTAATTCGTATAGACCGGCCCCACGCCAAGTCCCCAGACAATCACCGTGAACGCCATGATTGCCACCAGCACCACCAGTCCTACGGCGAGCACCGAGCTTGAAAACAGGAATCCCTCGTCTGATGGAATGTTCATGAAAGTGGGTAGCCCCACATACAGCAGGTACACCGTGTAGCAGATGGCCGCGGTGCCGACGATCATCCCAAGCCACATGTGTGGGTACAGCGCCGCCAGACCGCCGATAAATAGCGGTGTCGCGGTGTAGGTCGCAAATGCAACGCAGCGTGCCAGGCTCGGGTTGGCGTCATAGGTGCGGGCCATCCAGTGGATGAACGCGCCCATCACCGCGACACCGCCGAGCATCGCCAGGTACGACATGATGGTCATCCACAGCGCGCTTTCCGTGGTCAGCATTACCGGCGCTCGACTACCAATGACCCAGCCGACCTGCGTGGTGCCGATAAACGCCGACACGGCAGGGATCGCCGCCAGAATCAAGGTGTGTGTGAGGTACATGTGGCTGATGCTTTCCTCCTGGTCGCCACGGATTTCTTTCCATTCCTGGTCAGGGTGGGTGAAGAGCCCCACTACGTGATGGATCATGCCAGTCACTCCTCTTGTTGTTGCCATCGCCCCCCAGCGGAGCGCTTACGGGCCAAAGTGGCCAGGTAAGTACAGGTCTGAATACGTCTGCGACCTTATGCCGCAGTATAGAAAGGAGTTACCGGTAATAGTGCGAGGGGCTTAGAGCAAATCGCGCTGTAAACAATCTTGTTAATCGCGCAAATGCATTGGGAAGTTGATCTTCGCCGGTGCTGAATTGGCTGAAGGTCCTGGATATGTACCGGGATCTCGTAGGAGCTGCCGAAGGCTGCGATCTTTTGATCTTGATCTTCAGTGGTGCTGATATAGCCAAAATCAAAAGATCGCAGCCTTCGGCAGCTCCTACGGGGGATTGCGATTCTCCAGGCTCTTCGCCCTTGAAGGGTTTTTGCGTAAAATGCCGGCCTTTCGTCACACCTCACGGATTTCGCGTCATGGGCACTCTTACGGTCAACCAGAACAAACTGCAAAAGCGCCTTCGCCGCCAGGCCGGTGAGGCTGTCGCCGATTTCAACATGATTGAAGACGGCGACAAGGTCATGGTCTGCCTGTCCGGTGGCAAAGACAGCTACACCATGCTCGACGTGCTGATGCATTTGCAGAAGGTCGCCCCGATCAAGTTCGAGATCGTGGCCGTGAACATGGACCAGAAGCAGCCAGGCTTTCCCGAGCACGTGCTGCCGGCTTACCTCAAAGAACTGGGCATCGAGTACCACATCGTCGAGAAAGACACCTATTCGGTGGTCAAGGAGCTTATTCCTGAGGGAAAGACCACCTGCTCGCTATGCTCGCGCCTGCGTCGCGGCACGCTCTACACCTTTGCCGATGAAATCGGCGCGACCAAAATGGCCCTCGGTCACCACCGTGACGACATCGTCGAGACGTTCTTCCTCAACATGTTCTTCAACGGTTCGCTCAAGGCCATGCCGCCGAAGCTGCGCGCCGACGACGGTCGCAACGTGGTGATTCGCCCGCTGGCCTACTGCAACGAAAAAGACATTCAGGCCTACTCGGACTTCAAGCAATTCCCGATCATCCCGTGCAACCTCTGTGGCTCCCAGGAAAACCTGCAACGCCAGGTGGTTAAAGAGATGCTGCAGGAGTGGGAACGCAAGACCCCGGGCCGTACCGAAAGCATTTTCCGCAGTTTGCAGAACGTGATCCCGTCGCAACTGGCGGACCGTAACCTGTTCGACTTCACCAACCTGCGCATCGATGAAACCGCGGCTTCGCGGTTCGTCAACGTAGTAAACCTCTGAACAAATTGTGTGGGAGCGGGCTTGCTCGCGAATGCGTAGTGTCAGCCGACATTATTGTTGACTGACACTACGCATTCGCGAGCAAGCCCGCTCCCACAGGTTTTCTGTTTCAATCCGTAGGAGAGGGCATGCGCGACTACAAGTGGCTGAACGAATACTGCTTGAACCGCTTCGGTTCGGCGGCTGAACTGGAAGCCCATCTGCCGGTTCCCAAGACCCCGGCGCAATTGCGCAAGATCAGCGACGACCGCTACCTCTCGACCATGGCGTTGCGGGTGTTTCGCGCCGGACTCAAACACAGCCTGGTGGACGCCAAGTGGCCGGCGTTCGAAGAAGTGTTCTTCAAGTTCGAACCGGAAAAAGTCGTGCTGATGAGCGCCGAACACCTCGAACGCCTGATGCAGGACGCGCGGATCATCCGCCACCTGGGCAAGCTCAAGAGCGTGCCGCGCAATGCGCAGTTCATTCTGGACGTGGCCCATGAGAAGGGCAGCTTTGGCGCTTTGATCGCCGAATGGCCGGTGACCGACATCGTCGGGTTATGGACCTATCTGAAAAAACACGGGCATCAGTTGGGCGGGTTATCGGCACCGCGATTCTTGCGGATGGTGGGCAAGGACACGTTCGTGCCGAGCTACGACGTGGTAGCAGCGCTGAGTGCGCAGAAGATCGTCGACAAGGTCCCGACTAGTCTGAGGGACATGGCCACGGTGCAGAATGCGTTCAACCAGTGGCACGAAGAGAGCGGTGGGCGGCCGATGAGCCAGATTTCGATGATGCTGGCTTACACAGTGAATCATTGAGAGCGAGTCGATCCCTTCGCGAGCAAGCCCGCTCCCACAGGATTTTTGAGTGTTCACAAATTATGTGACCACTGAAGATCCAATGTGGGAGCGGGCTTGCTCGCGAAGGCGTCCTGTCAGGCGACGCTGGTCTCGCCTTCACCCGCCAACTTGCGGTTCAACTGAAACCGCCACCGCACATACAACATTGCCGAGCAGAACACCGCCAGGCTCGCGCCCATCTCCAGTAAACCGAACAGCTGGCGGTTCGGGTCATACGCGGCCAATGCGCCTTTCATGAAATACAGGTTCACCACAAAACACATCCACGAATGCCCGCGGGCGCTGCCAACGATCATCCCCGGCGCCAGCAACAGCAGCGGCACCAGTTCGATCAGCAGAATCACCCACGGCCGCGCGCCATGCAGGTCGGCGAATATCAGGTAGTAGATGCACAGCAGTCCCACCAGGCCGAAAAAGCACAGCAGGCTGATAACGCGCATCGCCCGTACTCGCGGTTCGAGCCATTCGATGGAAGGCAGAATCTTCGGCTTTTTGGCCATTTCAGCTCACCAACTTTTGCGCAGTCTTCGCCAACCGCAGGCCCAAGGCGCGGCACAGCGCAACTTCGTGTTCATTCAAGCCGCTTTTGCCATCGGCCCCGGCGTGATGGCTGGCGCCATAAGGCGTGCCGCCACCGCGGGTTTCCAGCAGCGCCGACTCGCTGTAAGGCAGGCCGGTGATCAGCATGCCGTGGTGCAGCAACGGCAACATCATCGACAGCAGCGTGGTTTCCTGGCCGCCGTGCAGGCTCGCGGTGGAGGTGAAAACCCCGGCCGGTTTGCCTACCAGGGCGCCGGTCAGCCACAGATTGCTGGTGCCATCGAGAAAGTATTTCAACGGTGCGGCCATGTTACCGAAGCGGGTCGGGCTGCCGAGGGCCAGGCCGGCGCAGTTCTTCAGGTCGTCGAGGCTGGCGTACAGCGCGCCTTCATCGGGAATGTCCGGCGACACGGCTTCGCACTCGGTGGAGATCGCCGGCACGGTGCGCAGGCGCGCTTCCATACCGGATTGCTCGACACCACGGGCAATCTGCCGGGCCATTTCATTGGTCGAGCCGCTGCGGCTGTAATACAGCACCAGAATGTACGGCGCACTCACGGCAGCAACTCCAGCACATTTTCCGGCGGACGGCCGATGATGGCTTTGTCGCCGACTTCGAGAATCGGTCGCTCCATGAGTTTTGGGTTCGCGGCGATGGCGGCGATCAATTGCGCCTCGCTCAGGCTGCTGTCGGCCAGGTTGAGGGTTTTGTACTCGTCCTCGCCGGTGCGCAGCAATTGCCGGGCGCTGATACCGAGCTTGCTCAGCAGGCTCTGGATTTGCGCGGCGTCCAGCGGGGTTTCCAGGTAGCGGACGACCGTTGGCGTCAGGCCACGGGCTTCGATGAGTTCGAGCGCACCGCGGGATTTCGAGCAGCGCGGGTTGTGATAAAGCGTCAGATCGGTCATGTGCGGGTCGCATCTTGCGTAAGGTGGCGGCTATTCTAACTGGGCGGCGCGTAATCCAGAACCTTGGGAGGCGATGGGTCGCAGGTGCATTCCATTTTTGACAAGGATCGAGACATGACAAGGCGACTGGCAGCGGCATTGGCGATTATGGGGGCGTTATTGCTGGGGGGCTGCGGCAACGACTATGGCGTCGACCAGAACGGTCACAAAGTCGCCGCCGAGCGTCTGGACAAACAATGGCTGGTGCTCAATTACTGGGCTGAGTGGTGCGGCCCGTGCCGTACCGAGATTCCCGAGTTGAACGTGCTGGCCGAGCAGCTCAAGGGCAAGAAGATCGGTGTGTTCGGGGTCAACTTCGACAATGTGCAGGGCGAAGAGCTGAAAAGTGCCAGCGAGAAACTGGGGATCGCCTTCACCGTGCTGGCCCAGGACCCGGCCGACCTTTTCGAGTTGCCGCGCAGTGAAGCGTTGCCGGTGACTTACATCATTGATGACAAGGGCAAGGTGCGGGAACAGTTGATGGGAGAGCAGACGGCGGCGGGGGTGATGGCGAAGCTTGAGGCGTTGCAGACCAAGAACTAAAAGCAAAAGATCGCAGCCTCGCCAAGGCTCGACAGCTCCTACAAGATGTTCGGCAATCCATGTAGGAGCTGTCGAGCCCTGGCGAGGCTGCGATCTTTTCGGGGCTGATGATCAACCCTCTTCAAGCCACCAACGCAACGGTTTGCCTTGCGCCGGCCAGAAGCGCATCTGGTCGATCGGTGAAACGTCCCAGCGCTGGACGTTCTCCAGCGCCTGCAGGAAGCGTTTTTCCTGCTCCATCAACGCTGGCGCACACATTTTGCGGGTGCTGCCGATCTTGCCGAAGCTCAGCTTGTCGCCTTGCAGGGTATACGGCGCGAACCAGTGATTGCAGCCGCCATTACCGTAGGCCCGACCATCTTCATCGAGGGTGATGGTCAGATGGCTGTAGTCCATCAGCGGACGCTCGCCGATCCATTCCAGAATGTAGCTGCGGTTGTGTTGCAGTTGCACCGGTTCGGCGGCGCAGCCCAACAGGCTGGCGCCGGCCATGGCGGTCAGAGCAAGGCGTTTCATCACGCAGGCTCCTGGCACTTCTTGCACAGGTGCTTGTCACCGACGGTGGCCCAGCCCAACTCGGCAATCCGTGCAGTGGCAGCCGGTTTTTCGGCCTTGTTGCCCAGCTTGGCGTCGACCGCGAACTCAAAGCTCAGCTCTTTGGCGCAGCTGTCGCAGTTGACATTCCAGGTGTGAATCGCCAGTTCGCCGAACACCGGACCACTGGCCACCGCGACCCATTGGCCCGGCGGGTTGATCAAGTGGCGAACCGTTTCGACGGTCAGGCGCATGGACAAGTCCTTGCTGCCTTTTAGGGTCACTACCAGCACGTCGTTATTACGAATCGAGCCGCCGTTGCCGGTGACTTGATAACGCCCCGGCACAAGGGCGCGGCATTCGGTGAGGGTGTGTTGCGGGTTCATCAGGCTATAGCGAAAATCGTGTTCGACCATGGGTCCTCCAAATATGCGCGATATGCTAGCACGGGCATGAACGCAGCATGGCGCGGGCATGTAACCTTCGATCTGGTTCAAATGACTTGCCGAGTCATGGCACAATGCCGCTTTTGCATCTCTAAGGAATGGAAATGGCGTTGATCGAATGTTTTGAGTGCAAGCAACGCATCAGCTCCACGGCGCCTGCTTGTATTCATTGCGGTGCACCAGCGGTGGCAGTGCAGGCGGCTACGTCGACAGCAACGCCTGCGCAGGCGCCTCTTTCTTTCGGGCGCTTACCGACCAATGAGAACGTACCCAGGGTGACCCCGGCCGCTTTCGGGCGCAAACGTAAAGTTGAAGTCGAGGCCGAGATCCTGGCGCCGGCACCCGGCGGGCCGCGTCCGGTGGAACTCTGGCTGAAACTGATGATTTTCTTTCTGCCGCCGTTTTTTGTCTGGTTCCTGCTGCGTCGCGGGCATTCGCTGGGGCAGCGCTTGCTGGGCTTCGGCTGGCTGGCCCTGATGATCCTTTTGTCCAAGGCCTGAGCGATCAGCTCTCGACCTGATTCTGTGGCGAACCGGCCGCCCAGGTCGCGATGTTCTGCAGGGTGGTCGCGGCAATTGCACCCAGGGCTTCGCGCGTGAGGAAGGCTTGGTGCGCGGTGATGATTACATTCGGAAAGGTCAGCAGGCGCGCCAGCACATCGTCCTGCAGCGGCAAGTCGGAGCGATCCTCGAAGAACAGCTGCGCCTCCTCTTCATAAACATCCAGCCCCAGATAGCCCAATTGGCCGTCCTTCAACGCGTCGATCAGCGCCGGGGTGTCCACCAGACCGCCACGCCCGGTATTGATCAGCATTGCACCGGGCTGCATGTGCGCCAGTGATTCGCTGTTGATCAAGTGTTTGCTCTGTTCGTTGAGCGGGCAATGCAGGCTGATGATCTGCGACTCGGCCAGCAGTTGCGGCAAGCTGAGGTAGCGCGCGCCGAGCGCTTCGACCTGTGGGTTCGGGTAAGGATCACAGGCCAGCAACCGGCAGCCGAAGCCGTTCATGATTTTCGCGAAGGTCGCGCCGATCTGCCCGGTGCCGACTACGCCGACGGTCTTGCCCACGAGGTCGAAACCGGTGAGCCCGTGCAGGCTGAAATCCCCCTCGCGAGTACGGTTGTAGGCACGGTGCAGTCGGCGGTTGAGCGCCAGGATCAGCGCCACCGCATGTTCGGCCACCGCGTGAGGCGAGTACGCCGGAACCCGCACAATCGCCAGCCCCAGGCGCTTCGCTACCGCCAGATCGACATGGTTGTAACCGGCCGAGCGCAGGGCGATCAGGTGTGTGCCACCCGCGGCCAGGCGTTCGAGCACCGGAGCACTGAGGTCATCATTGATGAAGGCACAAACCACTTCGTGATGCTCCGCTAGCGCCGCCGTGTCGAGGCTCAGTCGTGCTGGCTGGAAATACAGCTCGATGCCGGCAGGCAGGTCTGCGCTCAGAAAACTGTCGCGGTCGTAGGTCTGGCTGCTGAAAAGAATCGTGCGCATGCTGTCCTCCTGGAAGTTACCTGTAGCAACTGGCGAAGCCTGCGTTCGGCGGCGAAGCCGTCGAACGCAGGCTTCGCCAGTTGCTACAGACCTTGAGCTTAGCCTTCAAGGCGCCCAGCGTTATTGCGCTGCATCAGGCATTGATGCGCGCATGGGCCGCCAGGCGATTGATGGCTCGTTCGAGTTCTTCCAGCGCGCCGGGGGCTTTGGGGTCCTGTTGCTTGAGCAGGGTTTCACTGCGCTGGCAGGCGGCGCGCAATTGCGGGACGCCGCAATAACGGGTCGCCCCATGCAGGCGATGGACTCGCTCGATCAGCGCGTTCTGGTCATTGGCTTCACGGGCGACGCGGATGGCCTCGCGGTCGGCTTCCAGGGAAGCCAGCAGCATTGCCAGCATGTCCGCCGCCAGATCGGCCTTGCCCGCCGCCAAGCGTAGGCCTTCGTCGTGATCAAGCACCTGCAAGTCATTATCGTTGTTGCTTTCGCTGGAGCGCTCCGGCCCCAGATTGCGCAACGCCAGACCGGTCCATTTCAACACCACCTGCGCCAATTGCCGTTCGCTGATGGGTTTGGTCAGGTAGTCATCCATGCCGCTTTGCAGCAATGCGCGTTTTTCGTTGGCCATCGCGTGGGCGGTGAGGGCGACGATCGGCAGTGGTGTGCAATGCCGTTCGCTTTCCCACTGACGAATGGCTTCGGTGCTTTGGCGGCCATCCATGCCGGGCATCTGGACGTCCATCAGCACCAGGTCAAAGGTCTCGTTCTGTACGGCCTTGACCGCGGCGTAACCGCTTTCCACCGCGAGCACCTTGGCGCCCATGTCTTCGAGCAGGGTTTGCACCAGTAGCAGGTTGGCCGGGTTGTCATCGACGCAAAGGACCTTCGGTGCGCGACTCGAAAGCGGCTCGCCGGGGTCGCTGCGCTGCTGGCGAGGGTTGACCATGTCGGACAGGGCCCGACGCAGTTTGCGCGTGCAGGCCGGTTTGGACTGCAACTGACTGTGGGGGTTGGGCACCGAGAGGTGGAACAGCGTCAGTTCGGTGGTCGGGCACAGCACCAACACTCGGCAGCCCAGGTGTTCGAGGTCCCAGATATGCTGGTTGAGGCGCTCCGGCGGCATGTCGTTGCTGGTGATGCCGAGCACTGCCAGACCGATGGCCTGATCGGTCTGGTGGGCACCGGTCACGCCATTGGCCAGGCTTTCGAGGGTGTTGAACGGCGTGACTGCCAGACCGCAGTCTTCCAGTTGATGCTGCAAGGCCTGACGGGCCAGCTCATGGTTTTCCAGAACCGCCACCCGCTGTCCGAGCAGGGGTGGGCCGGGCAGGTCCTCGGCGTCGTCGCGGGTTTTGGGCAGGCTCAGGCTGATCCAGAATTCCGAGCCTTCGCCCGGTGTGCTGTCGACGCCGATTTCGCCACCCATCTGTTCGATCAGCCGTTTGGAAATCACCAGCCCCAGGCCGGTGCCGCCAGGTTGCCGGGACAGCGAGTTATCGGCCTGGCTGAAGGCCTGGAACAAGGCGCGCACGTCCTGATTCGACAGGCCAATGCCGGTGTCCTGAATGCTGATGCGCAATTGCACGCTGTCTTCATACTCTTCTTCAAGCATGGCTCGGGCGACGATGGTGCCTTCGCGGGTGAACTTGATCGCATTGCTCACAAGGTTGGTGAGAATCTGCTTGAGTCGCAGCGGATCGCCCACCAGCGACAGCGGCGTATCGCGATAAACCAGGCTCACCAGCTCAAGCTCTTTGGCATGGGCGGCCGGGGCGAGGATGGTCAAGGTGTCTTGCAGCAGGTCGCGCAGGTTGAACGGAATATGGTCGAGCACCAGTTTGCCGGCCTCGATTTTCGAGAAGTCGAGAATTTCGTTGATGATCCCCAGCAGGCTGTCCGCGGATTTTTCGATGGTGCCCAGGTAATCGAGCTGGCGCGGGGTCAATTCACTTTTTTGCAGCAAATGGGTGAAGCCGAGAATGCCGTTGAGCGGCGTGCGGATTTCATGGCTCATGTTGGCCAGGAACTCGGACTTGATCCGGCTCGCCTCCAGGGCTTCCTTGCGCGCAAGATCCAGCTCGATGTTCTGGATCTCGATGGTTTCCAGGTTCTGACGCACGTCTTCGGTGGCTTGGTCGACGCTGTTTTGCAATTCTTCCTGAGCGTTCTGCAGGGTTCCGGCCATTCGGTTGATGCCGGATGCCAGTTCATCCAGCTCCTGGCTGCCGAGGGGCGGCAGGCGGGTTTCCAGGTGACCGTCCTTGAGCTGTGCCACGGCTTGTTGGATCTGGCTCAATGGCCGGTTGATGGTCCGGCCCATGCGCAACGCCAATAGCGCCGCACCGACCAGGCCACCGCCGATCAGCAGCAGGCTGGCGAACAGACTGCGGTAACCGCGCAGCAACATGCCACTGTGCGACAGTTCGAGTTCGACCCAGCCCAGCAGACGGTCGGCTTCGTCGGGGATCAGGTCGCCGGCCAGGTTGCGGTGCTTGCCGAACACTGGCAGCAGGTAGCGCGTGGCGTCATTGCCACTGCGGCGCAACATCTGTGAACCGTTGCCCAAAGGCGCCGAATTGAGCATGGTCGGGCCGGCATGGGCCAGTGTCGTGCGGTCGGGGGCGAGGAAAGTCACCGCGCGCACGTCGGCTTGTTCCAGGAACTGGGTGGCGATGCGTTCCAGCAGGTCGTTGTCTTTGCGACCCATGGCCGGGGCCACCAGCGGTGCCAGCTGTTCGGCAATCATTTCGCCGCGCTGCATGAGTTGCGATTGCAGGTCCGATTGCTGCATCCAGGTGAAATAGCCGCCCAGAACCAGCGCCATCAGGGTGGTCGGTAACAGGGTCAGCAACAGCACGCGGCCTTTAATTCCCAGTTTCTTGAGCACGCATCTCTCCCGCATCCAGCTGTTTATTGACCTGCACATGCGTCCGGCACGCGCCACCTGCGCAGTGTAGCGATTTGCATGCGGGCAATCCTCGTAAAATTGATGTCGTCATTCGTCGGCCAGTTCCGCGCTTTGGTCTTGGGGAGCAAACCATGGGTTGCCCCTGGCGAGGCGATCTTGAATAATCGGCAACTGAGAATTATTTGCAGATACTCATGACTCCCATCTCTGTTGTTCCCCCCCGCGTCCTCTCCATCGAAGACGATCTGGTGCTCGGCGCTTATGTCCATGAGCATCTGGGGCGCTGTGGTTTTCAGGTGACCTGGTGTCAGAACGGCCAGGAAGGGTTGGCCATTGCGCGTCGGCAAGCCTTCGATGTGGTGTTGATGGATATTCTGCTGCCGGGGCTGAATGGCCTGGCGGTACTGACCCAATTGCGCCAGAGCCATTCCACGCCCGTGGTGCTGATGTCGGCGCTGGGGGCGGAGGCGGATCGCATCAGTGGCTTTCGCCTCGGCGCCGACGATTACCTGCCCAAACCGTTCAGCATGGCCGAGCTGCGGGTGCGCATCGAAGCCATCCTGCGGCGGGTGGCGCTTGACCGGCGGCCGGCGCCGGCACCGATTGCCCCGGCGATGGACAACCTGCGTTTCGACGACGAACGGTGCGAGGTCTTTTTGGGCGAACACGCGGCCGGCCTGACTCGCAGCGAATATCGGCTGCTGGATACATTGAATCGCAACGGTGATGAAGTACTGAGCAAGGCGTTCCTTTATCAGCAGGTACTGCAGCGCGGTTATGCGCCCCATGACCGCAGCCTCGACATGCACATCAGCCAGATTCGCCGCAAGCTCAAGGCCATCGGTTACACCGAGCGTGAAGTGCGTACTGTCTGGGGCAAGGGGTACGTATTGAGTGCGGCCGATGAAATGGTCTGACGTGCCGGGCAAGCATTCACTGTTCTGGAAACTGGCGTGTTTGTTGGTGGCGTTCTGTCTGCTGATGATCTGGTTGAGCTGGTCCTGGGGCCGCTACATGGAGAAGAAAAACCTGTTCCTGTCCGACGAGGCCCGGGGCACCCTTACGCACTACGCCGCCGAGGCGGAGCGGGCCTGGAACGAGCAGCAGAGTGCAGGCATTGATGCCTGGTTGCAGCGTGTCGGCGAGCACGAGTCGACCTGGGTCGGCGTCATCGGCGGCGACTTGCAATCCCTGAGCAGTTCCCCGCTGGCAAACCAGGAAATCCAGCGCCTGACCTTTTTGCGCGGTCTGGATTGGCCGGTGAGTCGGCGCCACCAGGGCCTGCCGTGGCTGAAGATCCCGTTTCCCAATGACCCGTCTGCCGGCAGCCTGGTGATCGAGTTGCCTCAGCGTTTTATGCCAGGACGCTACCGGGTGTTTTGGCGGGTGATCACCAATGGGGTGATTCCCGGGCTGTTCACGCTGCTGCTGTGCGTGGGGCTGTATCGATTGCTGGTCGTCCCGCTGAACAGCCTGCGCGAACAAGCCAATGCCTGGCGCGCCGACCAACTGACTGTGCGTTTATCGAGTCGCACCATCAACCGCTCGGATGAATTGGGTGAACTGGGCCGGGCCTTCGATCATATGGCCGAGCGCCTGCAAAGCACGGTGGCTCTGCAACAACAATTGCTGCGCGACCTGTCCCACGAATTGCGCACGCCACTGAGCCGGCTGCGGGTGGCCAGCGAAAGCGAGCAAGACCTGGGGCAATTGCGCGAACGCATTGGCCGGGAAGTCGACGGCATGCAGCGTCTGGTCGAGGACGCCCTGCAACTCGCCTGGCTCGATACCGAGCGCGCGCCGTTGCCCGATGAGGCGATCCAGGTCCAGGCCTTGTGGGAGATGCTCACGGAAAACGCCTGCTATGAAAGTGGCTGGCCGGCGCGTCAGTTGCACTGTGCCGTGGATGCATCCTGCTGGGTGCGCGGCCATCTCAATACCCTGGCCCAGGCACTGGAAAACATTCTGCGCAACGCCATTCGTCATTCACCTGAGGGGGGTGTCGTGACGCTCGGTGGTCGGCGCGATGGCGACTTCTGGCACCTGTGGCTGGAGGACGAGGGCGGTGGAGTGGCGGACGAGGATCTTGAACGGATCTTCTCGCCGTTCATCCGGCTTGATGGATCGCGACCGGGGGATGGTGGGTTCGGGTTGGGGTTGAGCATTGCGAGGAATGCGGTGCAGCGGCAGGGTGGGCGTTTGTGGGCGGAGAACAGCGGGGCAGGGTTGCGGTTGAATATGCGTTTAGTAGCTGATGATGGTGGTGCCTGTCAGACCGCTTTCGCGAGCAAGCCCGCTCCCACATTGGAAATGTGCCAAGCCAACGATATGTGATCAACCCCGATCAAATGTGGGAGCGGGCTTGCTCGCGAAGAGGCCCTCCCAGCCACCACCGCACTGATCATGCCGGAGCGTTCCCGATTATTTGTACGACCTTTCCTAAAGGGTATTGCCGACACCTTATGCCTGATTCGACGGAATAGATTCGCGTTTTTCCTCGTCCTCAAGGAGTTCGGCATGAATGCATCCAGCGTCCCCGACAACGCAACCGACGACCGTTTCAATGAAGTGCTTGCGTTGATTAAAAGTGCCAAACAGCAAGCCATGCAGGCGGTGAATACCCAGCTGATTGAGCTGTATTGGCAGGTGGGTGCCTATATCAGTCGCAAGCTGGAAAAGGCTGAGTGGGGCGATTCTGTGGTCAGTCAATTGGCCGAGCATCTGGCCCAGACTCAACCAGGGTTACGTGGTTTTACTCGCCCCAATCTGTTCCGCATGCGTCAGTTCTACGAGACTTACCGGGGGGACGAGAAAGTCTCACCACTGGTGAGACAAATACCCTGGACCCATAATCTGGTCATCTTCAGTCAGGGCAAACTCCCGGAAGAGCGGGAGTTTTATCTACGTATGGCGGTTCAGGAGAAGTGGTCGAAGCGCGAGCTGGAGCGTCAGTTCAAAACTGCGCTGTTCGAGCGTAGCGTGACCCAACCGGCAAAAACCTCCGCAGTGCTAAGACATACTCACCCTGCGGCGCTTGAGATTTTCCGCGATGCCTACATGGTCGAGTTTCTCGACCTGCCCGGCGGCCATGCCGAAACCGATCTGCATAAGGGGCTGCTGGCGCGTCTCAAGGAGTTTCTGATCGAACTGGGTCGTGATTTCTGTTTTGTCGGCTCCCAATACCCGCTGCAAGTCGGCGGGCGTGATTTCGCCCTGGATCTGCTGTTCTTCCACCGTGGGCTCAACTGTCTGGTAGCCATTGAGCTCAAGGTCGGTCGGTTTGAGCCGGAGTATTTGGGCAAGCTGGATTTCTATCTGGAAGCGCTGGATCGCAATGAGCGCAAACCCCACGAAAACCCTGCCATTGGTGTGTTGCTTTGTGCCAGCAAGGATGACGAGGTGGTCGAGTACGCCCTTAACCGTAGCCTGTCGCCAGCGTTAATTGCCGAATACCAGACTCGCCTGCCGGACAAGCAGTTGTTGCAGGCTAAATTGCATGAGTTTTATGCGCTGGATTTTGAGCAGGAGAAGAGCGGGTAATCTCCTTCTTATTCCCATTCGCCATAAGCCCCTTACTTTGCGTGATATGGCCTGCGCACGTTTGCCGGTATGATAGGCGCCCCCGCAGTCTGGATTGCGAATACGCCATGACCTTGCAGTACCCAACCATCGCCGATTGCGTCGGCAACACTCCGCTGGTCCGTTTGCAGCGCCTGCCTGGCGCCACCAGCAATACCCTTTTGCTCAAGCTCGAAGGGAATAACCCGGCGGGTTCGGTCAAGGACCGTCCGGCGCTGTCGATGATCACCCGTGCCGAATTGCGCGGGCAGATCCACGCCGGCGATACGCTGATCGAAGCGACCTCGGGCAACACCGGGATTGCCTTGGCCATGGCTGCGGCGATCAAGGGTTACAAGATGATCCTGATCATGCCGGACAACTCCAGCGCCGAGCGTAAAGCCGCCATGACGGCTTATGGCGCCGAGCTGATTCTGGTCAGCCAGGAAGAAGGCATGGAAGGCGCTCGCGACCTCGCCCAGCGAATGGAAGCCGAAGGCCGCGGCAAGGTGCTGGATCAGTTCGCCAACGGTGACAATCCTGAAGCGCACTACACCACCACCGGTCCGGAAATCTGGCGCCAGACCGAAGGCACCATCACTCATTTCGTCAGCTCGATGGGCACCACCGGCACCATCATGGGCGTTTCGCGCTACTTGAAAGAGCAGAACGACAACGTGCAGATCATCGGGCTGCAACCGATGGAAGGCTCGGCAATTCCGGGCATCCGTCGCTGGCCGCAGGAATACCTGCCGAAGATCTACCAGGCCGAGCGCGTGGACCGGATCGTCGACATGGCACAAAGCGAAGCCGAAGACGTGACCCGTCGTCTGGCGCGCGAAGAAGGCATCTTTTGCGGCGTGTCTTCGGGCGGTGCCGTGGCGGCGATGCTGCGCCTGTCCAAAGAAGTTGAAAATGCGGTGATCGTCGCGATCATCTGCGACCGTGGCGACCGTTACTTGTCGACCGGCATTTTCGACGCGCCCAACTGATGGCCAAGCAAGAGAGAGGCCTGCGCTTCCAGCCCACGGGCGGCAGCAAGGCCCCGCAAGTCCCGACCGGCAAAAAGCAGCGCTTGACCATCGAGCGCCTGGCCAATGACGGTCGCGGTATCGCGTTTTTCGAAGGTCGCACCTGGTTCGTCATCGGCGCATTGGCCGGTGAAGACGTCGAGGCGCGGGTCTTGGGTGCCCACGGCAAAGTGGTCGAGGCGCGCACCGAGCGCGTGTTCCAGGCCAGTGAATTGCGCCGCCCGGCACCGTGCGCTCATGCCGCTCGCTGCGGCGGTTGCAGCGTGCAGCATTTGCCCCACAACGAACAGCTCGCCCTGAAACAGCGCATGCTCGCCGAGCAATTGTCGCGGGTTGCCGGTGTCGAACCTGAAGAGTGGGCAGCGCCGTTGAGCGGTCCGGAGTTCGGCTACCGTCGTCGCGCCCGAGTGGCGGTGCGTTGGGACATGAAAGCGAAAAAACTCGAAGTCGGCTTCCGTGCTGCCGGCAGTCAGGACATCGTCGCTATCAACGAATGCCCGGTGCTGGTACAGCCCTTGCAACCGATCATGACCCGCTTGCCGGAGATGCTGCGGCGCTTGAGCAAACCTCAGGCGCTGGGGCATGTGGAGTTGTTCAGCGGTTCGTCATTGGCGGTATTGCTGCGGCACATGGCGCCGTTGTCCGAAGCCGACATGACCATCCTCAAGGACTTCTGCGCGTTCCATGAAGCCCAGTTGTGGCTGCATGGCGACGGCGAGCCGCAACCGGTCGAGGCCGATCAGTCACTGGGCTATCGCCTTGAGCAGTGGGACTTGAACCTGGCGTATCGGCCGGGAGATTTCATCCAGGTCAACGCCGGGGTCAACGAAGCGATGGTGGCCCAGGCGTTGGCGTGGTTGGCACCGAAATCTGATGAGCGGGTTCTGGACTTGTTTTGTGGGTTAGGCAACTTTGCTTTACCGCTGGCCACAACCGTTCGCGAAGTGGTGGCGGTGGAGGGGGTGCAGGCGATGGTCGAGCGTGCCGCCGCGAATGCTGTCAGCAATAATCTGCATAATGCGAAGTTTTTTCAGGCCGATTTATCCCAGCCTTTGGCCGATGCCGAATGGGCCGATGAAGGCTTTTGTGCGGTACTCTTGGACCCACCTCGCGACGGCGCTTTCGAGGTGGTACGCAAGCTTGCGTCCCTGGGCGCCAAACGATTGGTGTATGTGTCGTGCAACCCTGCAACGCTGGCGCGCGACACAGTCGAATTGATCAAGCAGGGCTACCGGTTAAAACGTGCCGGGATTCTCGATATGTTTCCTCAGACGGCACATGTCGAGGCCATGGCGTTATTTGAAGCGAGCTAGGACGGCTCGTCTGGTCCGACTGACCCGCTCGTGCAAAGCGCATTCGTCTTAGCCCCGCGAGTGCACACGGGCAGCAAAGGTCAGCGATTTGACGCATTGAATCTGCGTCGTAGGGAAGGTAAAGCAAGATGGTACAGGTGAGAGCACACCAGCCGATCAATACTGACGGCAGTATCAACCTCGAGGCTTGGCTCGATCATGCGGTCAGTGTCGATCTGGCACTGGATCGCGAAGCCTTGAAGGAAGCCTGCGAGTTCGCTCGCGAGGCCGAACAACAAGCCAATGCGGCGAAGAACCTGTGGTCCGAAGGGACCTCGAGTTTCCGCACGGGCCTTGAGATCGCCGAGATTCTCGCCGACCTCAAACTCGATCAGGATTCGTTGGTCGCGGCAGTCTTGTACCGCGGCGTGCGCGAAGGCCAGATCCAGTTGCCGGCGGTCAGCCAGCGCTTCGGTCCGGTGGTTGCCAAACTCATCGACGGCGTGTTGCGCATGGCGGCGATCAGCGCCAGCCTGAGCCCCCGTCAATCCCTGGTGCTGGGCACTCAGGGCCAGGTCGAAAACCTGCGCAAGATGCTGGTGGCCATGGTCGACGACGTGCGCGTCGCGCTGATCAAGCTGGCCGAACGCACCTGCGCGATCCGCGCGGTGAAAACCGCCGACGACGAGAAGCGCAACCGCGTAGCCCGTGAAGTGTTCGACATTTACGCGCCGCTCGCCCACCGCCTCGGTATCGGTCATATCAAGTGGGAGCTGGAGGACTTGTCCTTCCGCTATCTTGAGCCAGACCAGTACAAGCAGATCGCCAAGTTGCTCCACGAGCGACGGTTGGATCGCGAGCGCTTTATTGCCGACGTGATGACCCAACTCAAAGACGAGTTGCAGGCCACCGGCGTCGATGCGGACATCAGCGGTCGGGCCAAACACATCTATTCGATCTGGCGCAAAATGCAGCGCAAGGGTCTGGAGTTCAGCCAGATCTACGACGTGCGCGCGGTTCGCGTACTGGTGCCGGAAATGCGCGACTGCTATACCGCGCTCGGCATCGTCCACACCCTGTGGCGGCACATCCCGAAAGAGTTCGACGACTACATCGCCAACCCTAAAGAGAACGGTTACCGCTCGCTGCACACTGCGGTGATCGGCCCTGAAGGCAAAGTGCTGGAAGTGCAGATCCGCACCCATGCCATGCACGAAGAAGCCGAGCTGGGCGTGTGCGCGCACTGGAAGTACAAGGGCACCGACGTCAAGTCTGGCTCGAACCACTATGAAGAGAAAATCTCCTGGCTGCGTCAGGTGCTCGAGTGGCACGAAGAGCTGGGTGATATTGGTGGCCTTGCCGAACAACTGCGGGTCGATATCGAGCCGGACCGGGTCTATATCTTCACCCCGGACGGTCACGCCATCGACTTGCCGAAGGGCGCGACACCGCTGGACTTCGCCTACCGCGTACACACCGAAATCGGTCACAACTGCCGCGGCGCCAAGATCAACGGGCGGATCGTACCGCTCAACTACAGCCTGCAAACCGGTGAACAGGTCGAGATCATTACCAGTAAGCACGGCACGCCGAGCCGCGACTGGCTGAACCCGAACCTGGGTTACATCACCACCTCGCGGGCGCGGGCGAAGATCGTTCACTGGTTCAAATTGCAGGCCCGCGATCAGAACGTCGCGGCCGGTAAAACCTTGCTCGAGCGCGAACTCAATCGCCTCGGCCTGCCGCAAGTGGACTTCGACAAGCTGGCCGAGAAGGCCAACATGAAGACCGCCGAGGACATGTTCGCTGCATTGGGCGCAGGCGATTTGCGCCTGGCGCAATTGGTGAATCTGGCGCAGCAACTGGTCGAGCCGGAACGCGGCAACGAACAGCTGGAACTGATCCCACGCAAAGCCACCGGCTACAAACCGGGCAAGCGTGGCGACATTCAGATCCAGGGCGTCGGCAACCTGATGACCCAGATGGCCGGCTGCTGCCAGCCGCTGCCAGGGGATGCGATCGTCGGTTACATCACCCAGGGCCGTGGCGTGAGCATCCACCGTCAGGACTGCGCCTCGGTGCTGCAACTGGCCGGGCGCGAGCCGGAGCGGATCATCCAGGTCAGCTGGGGCCCGGTGCCGGTGCTCACCTATCCGGTGGACATCATCATTCGCGCCTACGACCGTTCCGGTCTGCTGCGTGACGTGTCGCAGGTGCTGCTCAACGAGCGGATCAACGTGCTGGCGGTCAACACCCGTTCGAACAAAGAGGACAACACGGCGTTGATGTCCCTGACCATCGAGATTCCGGGGCTGGATGCGCTGGGGCGGTTGCTGGGGCGGATTTCCCAGTTACCGAACATCATCGAAACCCGCCGTAACCGCACACCGTAATGATGAGCGCCGATCTAATGTGGGAGCGGGCTTGCTCGCGAAGAGGGAGTGTCAGTCGACATCAATGTTGTCTGACACACCGCCTTCGCGAGCAAGTCGAATCGTCGCACCGCCGCTCCCACAAGGGTTTTGCAGTGAGAGTGATTGATGTACAGCCTTGAAGACTTGCTGCACCTGATGAACCGTCTGCGCGACCCGCAGTACGGCTGCCCGTGGGACATCAAGCAAACCTACGCAACCATCGTCCCGCACACCCTGGAAGAAGCCTACGAAGTCGCCGACGCCATCGAGCGTGGCGACTTCGATCATTTGCAGGGGGAGTTGGGCGACTTGTTGTTCCAGGTGGTGTATTACAGCCAACTGGCACGGGAAGAAGGGCGCTTCGAGTTCGATGGTGTGGTCGATAGCATCACGCGCAAACTGATCCGCCGTCATCCTCACGTGTTCCCCACCGGTGATCTGTATGCGCCGCTGGACATCCCGCGTCTGAATGAAGAACAGGTCAAGCAACGCTGGGAAGAGATCAAGGCTGAAGAGCGTGCCGAGAAGTCTTCGGCGCCGCAGCAGTTGTCCTTGCTCGACGATGTGCCTGCCGCGTTGCCGGCGCTGTCCCGTTCGGCAAAACTGCAGAAGCGCGCAGGGCAGGTTGGTTTTGACTGGCCGGACGCCTTGCCGGTGCTCGACAAGGTTCGCGAAGAGCTCGATGAAGTGCTCCAAGCCATGGCCGACAATGACTCGGCAGCGATTGCCGATGAAGTCGGCGACCTGCTGTTTTCCGTGGTCAATCTGGCGCGACACCTCAAGGTCGATCCGGAAACCGCACTGCGCAGCGCGAACTCAAAGTTTGAAAGACGCTTCCGATTTATCGAACAGGCATTGCGCGACACCCACCGTCCCATAGAAGATTGCACCCTCGAAGAGTTGGACGCCTTGTGGGGCGAAGCCAAACGTCAGGAAAAGAATTTGCCCAGCTGCGGTTGAGCAGTTGCCTAAGTGAGAAATAAGCACCATGAGCCTTTCCCTTCGCGACCAGTTGCTCAAAGCAGGGCTGGTCAATCAAAAGCAGGCCAAACAGGTCGGCAAAGAGAAGCAGAAGCAGCAACGTCTGGCCCACAAAGGTCAGATTGAACTCGATGACTCCCAGCAGCGTGCCGCTCAGGAAGCCATGGCCGAGAAGGTCAAGCGCGACCAGGAGCTGAACCGTCAGCAGCAGGAGAAAGCCGAAGCGAAGGCCCGCGCCGCCCAGGTCAAGCAATTGATCGAAGTCTCGCGCCTGCCCAAGTTGACCACCGAGGACTACTACAACTTCGTCGACGACAAGAAGGTCAAGCGCATCTCCGTCAACACCCTGATGCGCAACAAGCTCAGCAGCGGTTCGCTGGCGATCGTGCATCATGCCGGCGGTTACGAAGTGATCCCTCGTGAAGCGGCCCTGAAGATTCAGGAGCGCGATCCACAGCGCATCGTGCAGCTGAATGTGAAGACAGAAGAAGTCAGCACCGAAGACGATCCGTACGCGGCCTATCAGATTCCTGACGATCTGATGTGGTAAACCTTTGTGGCGAGCGAGCTTGCTCGCGTTGGGCTGCGTAGCGGCCCTGAAAATCTGGCAGCAATTGCCGATTTTTGTGAGTGCTACGCACTCAAGCGGGAGCAAGCTCCCTCGCCACAGTTTCTCACTGGTTAAAGGCGTTAGTCGTTGCGGTCATTATGCAGAACGCGCTTCGCGCTGCTGCTCCAGTGTTTCAAGTTCGGCCTTGTATTTGTGGGCTTCGGTCTCGGAGTGGAACATCCCGACCAACAGGTCTTGTTGATGTACATCCCAGATGCGGATACCGGCGGCGATGCCTTCATGGGACATATGTGAATCGTCGCGTTCAGTTACTTTTACAGTCATCTGCTAGCTCCAATCTCTGTTATCTGCAGCAAGGCGTGTGCAGGCCTCCGTTATATGTTTTGTTAGCTGGCTAAGTAAACGGCAGAGTTCGGCAACCCATTCTTGCAGAATCGGCAAAAGTCCTGCAGCCCGCGAAATACGCGACATTCAGTCGCAGGCCATTGAGTTTCATGACAAATGTTTCATGTTCACAAGGCAGAAAACGCAGCTTGAGCCCGATGGATTGAACACTGCTGAACCTGTGGGAGCGGGCTTGCTCGCGAAGAGGGAGTGTCAGCCGACAACATCTTGCCTGACACACCGCTTTCGCGAGCAAGCCCGCTCCCACAAGGATCGTGGTGTTTCCCCATTATTCGAGCGCACACAAAAACGCCCCGAACCAGTCGGGGCGTTTTTGTGTGGGCTCTATCAGGTTTATGCGAAACCTGTAAGAGCTGGCGAAGCCTGCGATCTTTTCAGCGTCTTAACGGGCGCTAAAGATCAAAAGATCGCAGCCTGCGGCAGCTCTTACGCCTGCCAGCGCTTCAGTACCAGCGTGGCATTGGTGCCACCAAAGCCGAAGCTGTTGCTCATCACCGTGTTGATGGTGGCGTCTTCGCGAGTCTTGGTCAGGATTGGCATGTCTGCCACTTCCGGGTCCAGTTCGTCGATGTTGGCGGAACCCGCCATGAAGTTGCCTTCCATCATCAGCAGGCAGTAGATCGCTTCGTGAACGCCGGCGGCGCCCAGGGAGTGACCCGACAGGCTCTTGGTGGAGCTGATGGCCGGAGCCTTGTCGCCGAACACTTCACGCACACCTTTCATTTCCATGACGTCGCCGACCGGAGTCGAGGTGCCGTGGGTGTTCAGGTAGTCGATCGGAGTGTCGACGGTGGCCATGGCCATCTGCATGCAGCGAATGGCGCCTTCGCCGCTTGGGGCGACCATGTCGTAGCCGTCGGAGGTCGCGCCGTAGCCAACGATTTCCGCGTAGATTTTCGCGCCGCGGGCCAGAGCGTGTTCCAGCTCTTCGACCACGACCATACCGCCACCGCCGGCGATGACGAAACCGTCACGCTTGGCGTCGTAGGCACGGGAAGCTTTTTCCGGGGTCTCGTTGTACTGGCTGGACAGGGCGCCCATGGCGTCGAACAGGAACGATTGGCTCCAGTGTTCTTCTTCACCGCCGCCGGCGAACACGATGTCCTGCTTGCCCAGCTGGATCTGCTCCACAGCGTTACCGATGCAGTGAGCACTGGTGGCGCACGCGGAGGAGATCGAGTAATTCACACCCTTGATCTTGAACGGCGTCGCCAGGCAAGCCGAAACGGTGCTGCCCATGGTCCGCGTGACGCGGTACGGGCCTACGCGTTTGACGCCTTTCTCGCGCAGGATGTCCAGCGCTTCCATCTGGTTCAAGGTTGACGCGCCACCGGAACCGGCGATCAGGCCGGTACGCACGTTGGAAACCTGCTCTTCGGTCAGGCCGGAGTCTGCGATGGCATCTTTCATGGCCAGGTAGGCGTAAGCCGCCGCATGGCCGACGAAGCGATAGATCTTGCGATCGATCAGCTCTTCGAGGGGAAGGTCAATGGAGCCGGAAACCTGGCTACGCAGACCCATTTCAGCATATTCCGGGTTGAACCGGATGCCAGGGCGGCTTGCACGCAGGTTAGCGGAGACGGTCTCTTTGTCATTGCCCAGGCACGAAACGATGCCCAGACCAGTGATAACGACGCGGCGCATGCGGATAACCCTTAGAAGTTGTCAGTGGAGGTGAAAACGCCGACCCGAAGGCCTTCGGCAGTATAGATTTCGCGGCCGTCGACGGTCACGGAACCATCGGCAATGGCCAGGTTCAGCTTGCCTTTCAGGACGCGCTTGATATGGATGTTATAGGTGACTTTCTTGGCGGTTGGCAGTACCTGGCCAAAGAATTTTACTTCGCCAGAACCCAGGGCGCGACCGCGGCCCGGCAGGCCTTGCCAGCCGAGGAAGAAGCCGACCAGTTGCCACATGGCGTCGAGGCCCAGGCAGCCCGGCATCACCGGATCACCTTCGAAGTGGCAGGCGAAAAACCACAGGTCCGGAGTGATATCCAGCTCGGCGACCAATTCACCTTTGCCGTACTTGCCACCTTCTTCGCTGATCAAGGTGATGCGATCGACCATCAGCATGTTCGGGGCGGGCAGTTGCGCGTTACCTGGGCCGAACAGCTCACCGCGACTGCAGCGCAGCAGGTCTTCCCGAGTAAAGGCGTTTTGTTTGGTCATGCGAGCTCCTCAATAGTCCATGCGGCAGGGTGGGGCGAATCTTCCCGGCCGATCGAAGCGTTCATGCCTCGAGTCAGCAGCCTACTCATAGACTATTGCGTTGTGGTGAAAGTCACAGCACCAAGGACATGAATGTACACTTGTGCACTGAAATTATTATTCAAGCCCCTTTTCGGGCCTGTTCGGGTGCCTAAGACTGCCGCACTTTCGTCGTTCACGCCAGTCGCAGATAGCCGAATGGCCTGTTCTACTGCACCCACCGCTGCAGAATTTGCTGCAGATCAGTGCGTTTGAAGGGCTTGGCCAGGTAATCGTTCATACCCGCCGATAAACAGGCTTCGCGATCACCCTGCAACGCATTGGCCGTCAGGGCGATGATCGGCACATCAGCGCAGCCGGGCAATCGACGAATCTGTCGGGTGGCCTCGTAGCCGTCGATGACCGGCAGTCGGCAGTCCATCAGAATCGCTTCGAAAGTCAGATTCTCGGCACTGCGTACTGCTTGTGCACCGTCGGTGACGACGCTGACAGTAAAGCCCAGACTGCGCAACATTGCTTCGACAACAGTGCGGTTGACCGGGTTGTCCTCCACCAGCAGCACATTGCGGCCTTCGCCGTGGTCATCGCCGGTATGCCCTCGCGGGGTTAGCACCGGTAGTGGCTGCTTATACAGCGCCAAAGGGATTTCCAGGGTGAACGCCGAGCCAACGCCTTCTTCGCTCTGCGCGCGCAAGGTGCCACCCATCCGCTCAGCCAGGGTGCGGGCAATCGGCAACCCCAGCCCGGTTCCGCCGTAACGTCTTGAAATAGAACTGTCGGCCTGCTGGAACGCGTTGAACATCAACTCCAGGCTAGCGGGCGGGATGCCGATTCCGCTGTCGCGTACGGTGCAGGTGAACCACAGCAGTTCATGATCCAGGGACTGCCACTGCGGTTCGATCGTGACGCGGCCCCGTTCGGTGAACTTCAGCGCGTTGCCCACCAGATTGACCAGAATCTGCCGGATTCGCGTTGGATCGCCCTGAACCTGAAGGGGGCGCATGTCTTCGGGGATCCGCAGTTGCATGTCTAGCCCGCGTTGCACCGCGCTGTGCTGGAACGACTGGGCGCAGCTGCTGATCAGGTCTGCGAGGTTGAACGGAATATGTTCCAGCTCCAGTTCCGAGCGCTCGATGCGCGAGAAATCGAGAATGTCATTGATCACTTTGAGCAGGTGTTCGGTGGATTCGGAGGCCAGCGCCGCGTATTCGATCTGCTCCTCGGTCATCTCAGTGGTTTCCAGCAGTTGCAGCATGCCCAGCACGCCATTCATCGGCGTGCGCAACTCGTGACTCATCATCGCCAGGAAATCGGATTTGGCATTGTTGGCCTTTTCCGCTTCTTCGCGGGTCTGGATCAATTGCGCCATGGCCTGATGCTGTTCACGACTGGCTTGCTCAAGGCCCTGGGCAAGGTTGTTGATGTGTTGCGACAGGGCGCCCAGTTCGGTGTCGTCGACAATCGGCAGGGGCGTTTTGTAGTCGCCTTCCTGGATCGCCTTGACCGCATTGCCGATGTCGTGGATCGGTTGAGACAGGCTGCTGGCCAGGCGCCGGGCCAGCAGAAATGTAAACAGCAGAGCGAACAAGGCGAGGATCCCGGCCTTGAAGAGGATTTCCTGCTGGCGCTGGTTGAACGCGTCATTGGACAGGCCGACGATCACCCGGCCCAGATAATCCTCGCCCGGTGCACTGGCAACGGTACGACTGTTCTGGAAAAAGTCATTGTTGAGCGCGATGCGTTGCAGGCGCACCGGCGCCTGGAACACTTCGACTTGATGCGAGCGGTTGTGTGCTTCCGACGGTTGCTCGACATACACCAGAATCCGGTTGGCGCTGTCCTGTACTTCCAGAAAGCGTACGTTGGGTGTGGCCAGGGTGGCCTTGAGCAAACTTTCGAGCACCTCGTTGTTGCCTGAAATCACTCCGTATTCGGTGGCCGGCGCCAGTTGATTGGCGATCAGCTGACCGGTGTGATTGAGTTCCTGGCGCAGGTCCTGGATTCGCACGAAGGTAAAAAAACTGATCAGCAGCAAGGTCAGCAACAGGGCCGGGCCGAGGCTGATGATCTGGGTGCGGGTATTTATGTCCCAACCGCGACGGAAGGTCATGGGCGGCGTTCTCCTTCGGCCAGCTGTGTTGCGACAGAGGCTTCATTCATCGGTTCAATACTCAGTGAACGAGCCACTTGCGGGTTGCTTAAGACCTTGAAGTGTTGCGGATAAAGTGCGCGTGGCCAGGTGCTCGAGGGGCGGTCGAGCAGTTCGTCGAGAATCTTCAGCCAATCGTTCTGGTCGCTGTAAGTACTGGCCAGGCTACCGGCCCTGACAAAGGCTGCGTTGGGACCGATCAACGCCAGTTGCCGGGCATAGCTGCTGAGCAGCAAGTTTTTCACGGTTTTCGGGTTGTACAGATCAGGGTCGTCCAGGCCCAACAGCACGTCACTGTTTTTCAGCAGGGCCTGTAAGGGGCGGCTGTCATGGGTGTTATCCCAACGCTCGGTGACCACTTCAAGGCCCAAGGGCAGGGCAGCCTGACGCAGTTCTTTCAAAAGGAATTCGCTGTGGCTGTCGAAAAGCACACCGACCCGGCGGGCCTCAGGCAGGAGCAGTCGGGTCAGGCGCAACTGTCGGTGCAGCGGCGGATCGCTCCAGAGCAGGCTCAGGTGCGATGGCAGGTCATTGCCCAAGCGTTGATGGGCTTGCAAACGACTGATGCGCAACACCAGCGTCGCCGGGCCTTGGGCGTCTTGCAAGCGCCAGTCGAGGCTGGGCAAGTCGAGTAGCACCAGGCGGGTGCCGACGGGCAATTGGCCTGGCGCCGGCAGGCTGGCGACAGGCTGGAAGCGCACATTGTCGGTGGGGCGCAACTCGCTGAGGGCTTGAACGAAAGACTGCACGCCGGGATTGTCCTCGGCGCCAGTCAGCAGAATGTCGGCGGCCCGTGCCGGCAGACTGCACAGCAGCCCGATAAACACCAGGCACAACCCCGCCAGCAGGCGGCCAAGGGTTGGCGTCTTCGGTGACGGGCGATGTTGCATCTTAGAACTCCAGCTCCGCGCTGAAGTAGAGCACTCGGCGATCGTCGTAGTTGTTGTCGACGAAAGTGGTGGGCTGATTGTCGAGGCGTTGCTGGAGGACCCCGGCCAGCTCCAGATTGGCTTTGCCCAAACCGATGCGTTTGGCGATGCGGGTGTCGACCCGTTCGAAGCGATACCCATTGAGGGCATCGGCACCATAGTAGAAGAGCGCGCTGTTCCAGCCTTGGCCCCAGCTGCGTAGCCAACCGGCGGAGCCGCTGTTGCGCGCAGTCTGTTGTGCATCCAGCGGGTTGCTGGCTTCGGCATCGACATAGGCATAGGTCAGGCGCAAACGATCGGTGCTGCTGACGCGCCAATCCAGTTGGGTTTCAGTCCCGGTGAAGCGCGAGCTGTTCGAGTTGCTGGCGATGTACTGGTTGTTGCGCAGTGGTTCGCTGATCATGCCGGTGATTTCGTCGTAGAACAGCTTCACATCGACCGCCAGCCCCCACTCTGCGAAGTAGCCGTTGTAGCCTAATTCCCGAGAGCGCATGCGTTCTTGTTCGAGGTCGCCCGGGCCACGGGTCTTGACGAAATAGCGGGCGCTGGACTGGCCGTAGGCACTGGGCTTCAGGTTGGTCACCTGATAACTCCAGTTCACGTTGTTCTCGAACATGTCCGGCGAACGGATGGCTTCCGAATACACCGCGCGCAAGCCGTGGCGCGGGTTGATCAGGTAATTGACCGCCACCCGCGGGGTCAGCGAGTTGCCGGTCAATTGCGTGTCTTCGTACATCGCACCGCCCTGCAACAACCAGTGTTCGGTGGCGCGCCACTCGAGTTGGCCGAACGCCCGCCAGGTGGTGTCGTCGAGCGTGCCATTGAAGTAGGTCTCGGAATTTGCCCGGTCGTAACGATAGTTCATGCCACTGACCAGCCGCAGACTGTCGGACAGGCTGAGCGTGTCTTGCAGTTCGAGGTCATAGCGTGATTCCCGGGCGCTCTGGTCAATGTCGCCGCACAGCGTTTTGCTGGCGCCGTTTCGCCATTGCGTCAGAACCTGATTGGCCAGGGCTTGTTCCGCCGCTGTGCCGGGGGGCGCGCCGAGGCCGGCGAAACGTGCGATGTTGCGCGCCAGACGTTCGGTGTAATTGGGATTGAGCTGCCAAAGTTGGGTCAGTTCCGGGCTGAACGAGACCTCGGCGTCGCAGGCACGCCAGGTTTGCTGGCGATCCCAGTGTTGCGCCGAGCCTTGAACATAAAGGCTGTGATCGGGATTGATGTCCAGGTTCCAACGCAGCGAGCCGGCATAATCCTTGGCGATGACGTCGGAATTGTTCCCGGCGGCGGTAATCCCAGAGAACACCGGACGGTAGGTATAGGGCCGCTGGTTGGTCCCGTCCTTGGCATTCAGTTGCCAGTCGATGCTCTGGTTGTCATTGAGCGTCTGGCTGACGGCGAGGCTGAAGCGGTTCAAGCGACGGCTGTCGCGGTAATCGGCGCCGGTGCGATCCGAGTCGAAGCCATCATCTTGTTGCCCGGACAACGACAGACGCAAGTCGCCGCTGTCCCAACCCATGCCCTGGCTAGCGTAGAAATCATTGATACCGCGCTGGCCACGGGTGATTTTCAGCCGCGTGCCGTGGCTGTCGGCCGGTTTGCGGGTGATGATATTGACCACCGCCATCAGCGCGTTGGCGCCGTAGCTGACGGTGTTCGGGCCACGGAAAACCTCGATGCGCTCGATGTCTTCCATGGCCACCGGAATATCACTCCAGTCCACCGTGGCCAGGCCGGCGCGGTACACCGAGCGGCCGTCGATCAACACCTGCATGCGCCGCGCTTCACTGGCATTGGTGCCGTGATAGTTCACCGCCGCCTGATTGCCGCTGATATTGCCGACCATCATCCCCGGCACCAGCCGCAGCAGCTCGCTGATATCCCGCGCGCCGCTGGCATTGATCAGTTCACTGTCGATCACCGTCATGCTTCCCGGCACGGCCGCAGGCGATTGCTTCAGGCGCGTTGCGGTCAGCACTTGCGGCAGCGGATCATTGTCGAGGAACAGATCGTCGGCCAGCAATGGCGAGCTGAAGATCAGCGCCAATACCAGCGGCGAGCGAGCACGGGGAAAGCCAAAAGACACGGCACGGCCTTGATAGCGGTTAGTTGGCGCGCATGTTAACCGAGCGCAAAGACTTTTCCAGTCACGTTATGGGCATTTTCCTCGGTTTTCTTGGTCTTCTTCCTACAAGTGTCGGTAATTGATGCTGGGGCTGGCCGCGACCGGGCCGCTCCGTATAATGCCGGCATCGCCACTGGTATGGATTAACGGATTGCATATGACTGAACAGCGCCCAATTGCGGTCCTGGGAGGCGGAAGTTTTGGTACCGCCGTGGCTAATCTGTTGGCCGAGAATGGGCATCAGGTCCGGATGTGGATGCGCGACCCGGAACAGGCCGAGGCCATTCGGGTCAATCGTGAGAACCCGCGTTACCTCAAAGGCATCAAGATTCTTCCGGCAGTGGAAGCGGTCACAGACCTGCAAGCCACCCTGGAGGCCTGCGACCTGTGCTTCGTCGCGCTGCCGTCCAGCGCGTTGCGCGCGGTGCTGGTCCCTCACGCCGAACGTTTGAGCGGCAAACTGCTGGTGAGCCTGACCAAAGGCATCGAAGCCCATACGTTCAAGCTGATGAGCGAGATCCTCGAAGAAATCGCCCCACAAGCGCGCATCGGCGTGCTGTCGGGCCCGAATCTGGCCCGTGAAATCGCCGAGCACGCCCTGACCGCCACGGTGGTCGCCAGCGAAGACGAAGAGCTTTGCCAACGGGTCCAGGAAGCGCTGCACGGCAAGACCTTTCGTGTGTACGCCAGCGCCGACCGCTATGGCGTGGAGTTGGGCGGGGCGTTGAAAAACGTTTACGCGATCATCGCCGGCATGGCGGTGGCATTGGGCATGGGTGAAAACACCAAGAGCATGCTGATCACCCGGGCATTGGCGGAAATGACCCGCTTCGCGGTGAATCAGGGTGCCAACCCGATGACGTTCCTTGGGCTGGCGGGCGTGGGCGACTTGATCGTGACGTGCTCGTCGCCCAAAAGCCGGAATTACCAGGTCGGGTTTGCCCTCGGCCAGGGTTTGAGCCTTGAGGATGCGGTGACGCGTCTTGGCGAAGTCGCCGAAGGCGTGAACACCCTGAAGGTACTCAAGGCCAAGGCGCAGGAAGCAGGCGTGTATATGCCGCTGGTCGCCGGATTGCATGCCATCCTCTTCGAAGGGCGCACGCTGGAGCAGGTCATCGGTCTACTGATGCGTGCCGAGCCTAAAACCGACGTCGATTTTATCTCCACCAGCGGTTTCAACTAAATACCCCATCTACAGGGCAGGGAGCGAAACATGAATGATCCGAAGGTAGAAGCCAAGTACGAATCCATCCTGCTGCGGGTGCTGTGGATGATTGTCTATGTGCTGGTGTGGCAAGTGGCGCAATTGATCCTCGGTGCGGTGGTGTTTGTACAGCTGATCTATCGTTTGATTTATGGCGCACCGAGCGCCAGCTTGATGAATTTCGGCGACAGTCTGAGCCAGTTTCTGGCGCAGATCGGTCGTTTCGGCAGCTTTCACAGCGACCAGAAGCCCTGGCCGTTCGCCGACTGGCCGACGCCGCGTACACCGGAAGGTGAAGCCCCGCACGTTGTGGCGCCAGCACCGCACCCGGCCCGAGATGAGGAACCGAAGCTATGAAACTCTGGGTATTGCGTCATGGTGAAGCCGAACCTCACGGTACTCGCCCCGACTCCGAGCGGACATTGACCGCCCACGGCCGTGAAGAGGTGTTGCGTGCTGCGGCGGAATTGATCGGCCAGCCGCTCACTGCCATTTATGCCAGTCCTTATCAGCGAGCGCAGGAGACGGCAGAAATTGTGCGCACGGCGCTCGGTTTCGCGCCGGAGATCCGCACGGTCGACTGGCTGACCCCGGATACCGATCCGGACAAGGTGGCGGAGCAGCTCGTATCGGTGAGTGAAGTCCTGTTGGTCAGTCACAATCCGCTGGTGGGCAACTTGCTGAGCTATCTGCAGCACGGCGCCGGCCATCCACCGGAAAAAGTCAGCACCGCCGGCCTGGCTGAGCTTGAGAACAATGAACTGCTGATCGGGTCGATGAAGCTTAACGGCATCAAGCACCCTTAGGCCTGAAGAAACCGGGCTAATGTGGGAGCGGGCTTGCTCGCGAAGAGGGAGTGTCAGTCGGCAGCAATGTCGCCTGACACACCGCTTTCGCGAGCAAGCCCGCTCCCACAAGGGTTGTGTTGCTCCTGATTTTTTATATGAAATAGTCAACCAAGCACTTGCTTGGTTGACTACGCTTGCTCCAGACAAAAAATAATGGAGCAAGTCGCATGTCTGCTACTTTCCGTTTGCCATTGGACGCCTTCTACGAGCGTGAAACCCGTCATCCCCGCCAGCGCTTTCTGGTTCAGCCGACGGGGGGCGGCCAGGTCGAAACGTTGACCTGGGCCGACGTCGGCCATCAGGCGCGCTGTGCCGCTCACTGGCTGCGGGCTCGCGAATTGCCACAAGGCAGCCACATCGCGCTGATCTCGAAAAACTGCGCCCACTGGATCATCGCCGACCTGGCGATCTGGATGGCCGGGCATGTCTCGGTGCCGCTGTATCCCAATCTGACCGCCGATTCCGTGGCCCAGGTGCTCGATCATTCCGAAGCTGCACTGGTGTTCATTGGCAAGCTGGATGACTGGCCGGGCATGTCCGCCGGGGTCAGATCCGACCTGCCAACCATCAGCCTGCCGCTGTGCCCGGCCGGCACTTTCGATTTCAGCTGGGCCGATCTGCAGCGCAGTTCGCCGATTCAGGACGACCCCAAACCCACCGCCGATCAACTGGCGACTGTTATTTACACCTCTGGCACCACGGGCCAACCCAAAGGCGTGATGCACAGTTTTGGCAACTTGGGCTTTGCCACCACTCGTGGCACGCAGTTATTTGGCCTGAATGAGTCCGATCGCCTGCTGTCCTACCTGCCGCTGTGCCACGTCGCCGAACGGATGTTTGTCGAGTTGGCGTCGATTTATACCGGGCAAACGGTATTTTTTGCCGAGAGCCTCGATACCTTTCTCACTGATCTAAAACGTGCCCGGCCGACCGCGCTGTTCGGCGTGCCGCGAATCTGGACCAAATTCCAGATGGGCGTCTACAGCAAGATCCCGGCAAAACGCCTCGACTTCCTGCTCGGCTTGCCGTTCATTGGCAAACGGGTAGGGCACAAAGTCCTTGCCGGGCTGGGGCTGGACGCCTTGCGCATTGCCTTGTCCGGTGCTGCGCCCGTGCCGCAGACCTTGCTGCTCTGGTACCAAAAACTGGGGCTGGATGTGCTGGAGGTGTACGGCATGACCGAAAGCTGCGGTTATTCCCACATCGGCCTGCCAGGCCAGAACAAACCCGGCTGGATCGGCAAGCCATGCCCGGAAGTCGAAGTGCGCATCGAGCCGTCCGGCGAAGTATTGGTGCGCAGCGGCGCGACCATGCTCGGCTATTTCAAGGAGCCTGGGAAAACCGCCGAAGCCATCACCGAGGACGGTTTCCTGCGTACCGGTGACAAGGGCGAGGAAGATGCCGAAGGCAACCTGCGCCTGACCGGGCGCCTGAAGGAAATATTCAAAACCAGCAAAGGCAAATACGTTGCCCCGGCACCGATTGAAAATCGCCTGGCGGTGCATGCGCGGATCGAACAAGTGTGCGTGGTTGGCGATGGGCTGAGCGCACCACTGGGTTTGTGCGTTTTGTCGGCAGTCGGTCAGCAGGACGCGAAGGGATCGGCCCGGGCGGGCTTACATTCAAGCCTGGAAAAACTGCTGGAGGAGGTCAACGGCGTCCTCGACAGGCATGAGCGCTTGCGTCGGCTGGTGGTGGTCAAGGACAGTTGGGCGGTGGAAAACGGCTTCCTGACACCGACCCTGAAGATCAAGCGCAACATGATCGAAGCAGTTTACGGTGCGCGCTTCGAAGAATGGAGCGAGCGTAGCGAGGCGGTGCTGTGGCAGGATTGAGCCACGAACAACTCCAACAAAGGAACGTAACGATGAGTCTGTGGCGCACCATTCCCAACGTCGAGCAGTTGAACGCAATCGGGAAAAATACCATCAGCGAAGTGCTGGATATTCGCTTTGAAGCCTTCGATGATGAGTCCCTGACTGCCAGTATGGTCATCGACCATCGCACGCATCAGCCATTTGGTTTGCTGCACGGCGGCGCCTCGGTGGTGTTGGCCGAAACCGTCGGCTCGATGGCCAGTTACCTGTGCATCGACGCCAGCAAGTTTTATTGCGTGGGCCTGGAAATCAACGCCAACCATTTACGCGGCCTGCGCAGTGGGCGAGTGACGGCGGTGGCCAAGGCGATTCACATCGGTCGCACTACCCATGTCTGGGATATTCGGTTGAGCAGTGATGAAGGGAAGGCCAGTTGTGTGTCGCGGCTGACCATGGCGGTTGTTCCGTTGGGGGAACAACCGCCTTCTCGTTGATAGCGATACAGCCGCTGCGTTCACATGTGTGTCATCTGATGGGACAGATTGGAACGTGAGTAGCTACGTTGCCTGCGCGTCGTCTCGCTAGTCATGTAGAGGAATTCGGTGGCTGCCGGGTCATAGGCCGCATTGCTTGAAGTCGGCACGCCCTCTCGGGTGATGCCGGTGCCGACCGTGTTCTTTTCCAGATCCCAGGACGTTTGCCCCAGTTCTGCAATCAAGCCAGGTGTTGCGGTGGTCACGAAGGTCGAACGCAAGTCGCCGATGGCGCTACTGATCGCCCGACTCACCGCAGCTTGAGTGTTTAGGTCCAATCCGCTGTATCCCGGTATCTGCGCGACGGCCAGATTGGCTATTTGTCCGAGTGAGGAAAAGAAATGCCGACTGCTGTATCCGACGACAGCTTTTGATGGGTCGAATGTAGGCCCACCGCCTTTGGACGGTTTGGTTGGCGTGCCCCGCAGTCCCCTTACACCGGAAGCGCCGGCCGCACCGGCCGCCGTCGCCGTAGAGCCCGCAAGGATGGACTGCAGGGCTTTACCCGAAGGCTCGGCCCCGAACAGCACCGAGCCACCAAAGCCCATGGCACCTCCAACGACCCCCACGGTGCCCATGCTGGCAAGTCCGGTTACGAAGTCTGCGCGGCCGACGGAGGGGTTGCTCGAGCCGGCATGGGCAAGATATTGGGAGCTCAGTTCGCGAAACGCTGTACCGAAAGTGCTGCCGATTTGAGTGACGGCTGCCGTATTACCTTTTGGATCGAGGATTCCGAGCAAGGAAGGTGCCGCCCCCAGCGCTGCGCCCAAAGCGGCACCGCCGACTTTCGCAAGCAGAGGCCACCAACTGTCAGGATCATCGACGGAGACTGCAGATTGGGCCCAGTTGGCGCTCGCATAACCGCTGATGCCGCCCGTGATTGCACCCGCTGTAGCGCCAGCAATTGTCACTCCCACGCTCATGGGCGACAGGAACGCCGTCACGGCATATTGCACGGCGGCGGCAATCAAGGCGCTGGGAAGTTCTCGCGCCGCCGTCGCACCCACCGCCTTGACGGTGTCGATCCCCGCCAGCCCTTGCAGATCGACAAACCTGACCGGATTGCCGTGCACCATGGCAAACAGATTCAAGCCATCGGCAGTGCCTGCCGGGTCGGCGTTGAGCCAGCGCCCCCACCAGTGGGCGTAGTATCGTTGTCCGTAGTAGTACAGTCCGGTGGCATCACGTTCCTGGCCTGAGTATCGCCGGGTCTTGTAGCTGGCCTGCACCTTGTCCGGGCCGGCCCACCATGAAGTGCCGCCATAGGGGGAGTAGTTTTCCTCGCTGATCAGCTCGGCGTGTTGTCCGAGTTCCAATGTATTGGAGCCCAAATGATTGCTCAGGCTGTAACGATACTGATCGGCGCCGGGGCCACCGGAGGTCCAGTGCAGAACCTGGACGGCGCAGCGTCCGGCCTGCACCGAAATAACGTGCAATGTTTCTCTCGGTGCCTGGCGTATTTCCAGGTCCGGCAAATACCGTGTCTCGTGCGTTCGTGTTGAGGAGCCACTGTGGACGAGGCGAATTTTCCGCCTACGCTGACCGGCGTCGTCGTAAACATACAGTTCGCTGTCGTCCGGTGCGTTCTCGCGCACCACCTGATCAACACGGCGCAGACGGTTGTTCAGGCTCCAGCTCAGATCCTGGCCTGGCTGCAACTGTCTTTTATTGCCATTGGCATCAAATCCGGCGGTAATTTCATCCTCGCCGGGCAGCCCGCCGTCAGCCCTTTGCGCCAGCCCCCGATTGCTGTATTTCGAAATCGCCATCTGCTGTGTCCAGCTGTGGCTGGCAGCACTGTGAACCAGTGTCGTGAGATTGCCACCGGGATCGTAGGTGTACGTCTGGCGGTAGTTTTCCAGTTGCCCAGGATCCGGTGGCGACGCAAAGACAGGCTCCTGCGGGCCGTTTTGGGTGTTGATCCGCTGCCAGCCGGTGGCCTCTATCAGCTGATACAAACTGTTATAGGTGAACGTGCTGACCGGTTCGATCTTCTGGTTACGAAAAAAGCGGATGCGCTGGGCCATGTCGTTGATGCTGAGGATATTGCCGACCGGATCATAGCGGTACAGCAGATGTTGCAGCAGTGGTTGACCAGCAAGCCCGGCGCTGATTTCCAGCAGTCGACCGTCCTGCGGGTCGTATCGATTTTCGCTGATCACGCCATTGCCGGCGGTCTGGCGCACGATGTTGGCGAAAGCGTTGTATCGAATGTCGCTCAGCAGCAATGTGTCATGGGTTTGTCCTGAGAGTTTCAGGCGAATCTGGCCGAGTTGGCCGGCGACGTTCAGATCCGAGAACTGGACGTTGCCCTGTGCATCTTCCTGGCTGACTGTATCCCCCAAGGCGTTATAGCCAGTGCGGGTGACCGCGCCGTCACCGGCTTCATGCAACAGGTCTCTTTGGGCTTCGTCAGCGGGCCAGTCCGGCTCGTCCAACGCCGTGAGAAAATGCCGGGTCTGGGAACTGACTCCGCCCGTCAGCGCGAAATCATTGAAGTGCATCGTGCCCGCACTGTCGTCATGACGGATCAACTGACCGCATTGATTGTGCGAAGCAAATTCTGGGGTGTTGTCACCATAGGTGTAAAACGAACGGTTTCTTGCGGGTGTGCCTTGAGCCTGCTCGACGGTTTTGACCGGGCGCAGCAACAGGTCGTATTCGGTTCGAACCTGAGTGAGCAGACTGTCCCAGCCGATGAGGTTTTGCCCGGCTACACCGGACAGGGTCAGCCGGCTTCCCGCATCCACGCTGTCACTGTAGAGAGGCGCACCCGTGAGGCTGAAAACTGTCATCAGGTTTGGCCGGGCGTCCGGCTCGGTCTCAAGCAGCTTGAACAGGCGAGGGTCACGGCTGATCGTCGGGCGACCTGCGGCGTTATAGGATTGACGGTAAATTCGAGGCTCTGCTGTCTCACCGGGTGTGTCACGGTAGTACGACACAGTGGCGACATTGAGCCCTCGCGGATCCTTCACGGAAACTGTCGGGGTTCTTGTATGCATGGAAGCAGCCTCCTGGAACAGCTTCGAGTCGGACACAGTTACTCGCGGTTGCTCCCGACGTGTCAACTGTCAGAAATAACAGGTAAGTGAGGTGTTCGACGAATGCCCGGATTGTTTTTCATCGATGAAACGACGCTGTCATCATTCCTGTCAGTTACGGTCATTGCTGTAGGACACGGTCTTACGGACAATCAACCTCTGTTTTTTTGCACATGGATCTGCCGGAATGTCGCAACAGATATTTTTCGCCCACGCCAATGGCTTTCCTTCGGGGACCTACGGCAAGTTGTTCGCAGCGCTGGCGCCCGAGTATCAAGTGACGCATCTGGAGCAGCACGCCCATGACCCGCGTTTTCCGGCGGACGACAACTGGAACAACCTGGTGGATGAGCTGATTCATCACCTCAAGCAGCAACCGGAGCCGGTCTGGGGCGTCGGCCATTCCTTTGGCGGCGTCCTGCATTTGCACGCCGCGTTGCGTTGCCCTGAGCTGTATCGCGGCGTGGTGATGCTCGATTCGCCGGTGCTGACCCGTGCCGATCAATGGGTAATCCGCGCCGCCAAGCGCTTCGGTTTCATCGATCGCCTGACCCCGGCCGGCCGCACATTGGGACGACGGGAAGAGTTCGCCGATCTGGACGCGGCCCGCCTGTATTTCGCCGGTAAAACCCTGTTTCGTGGCTTTGATCCGGAATGCTTCGACGCCTATCTTCAACATGGTTTGCACAATGTCGGCGGCAAGCTGCGCCTGCGTTTCGACCCGGCCACGGAAATCAGCATCTACCGCGGCGTGCCCCACACCAGCCCCGGCCGTGCACGGCAGTTGAAAGTGCCGCTGGCGGTGGTTCGCGGGCACAAGAGCCGCGTGGTGATGCGTCATCACGCCCGTTCCGTCGGGCGCATGCCCTTGGGTGAGTCCTTGACCATGCCCGGCGGCCATATGTTTCCCCTCGAACGCCCACAAGACACGGCCACGCTGCTGAAGAATCTGTTCAGTCGCTGGGACGGTCGCAGCCAACAGGATTGTGCATGAACAGCGTCGTCGAAGAAGTTCGCCTGAGCCTGCCGCATATCGAGTTGGCGGCGCACCTGTTCGGTCCCGAGGACGGCTTGCCGGTGATCGCCTTGCACGGCTGGCTGGACAACGCCAACAGCTTTGCCCGGCTGGCGCCCAAGCTCAAAGGCTTGCGCATCATTGCGCTGGACATGGCCGGGCATGGTCACTCGGGGCATCGACCGAACGGCGCCGGTTACGCGCTGTGGGACTACGCGCACGACGTGCTGCAAGTGGCCGAACAATTGGGGTGGAAACGTTTTGCGCTGCTGGGACATTCCCTGGGGGCGATCGTCTCGCTGGTGCTGGCCGGGTCGTTGCCGGAGCGGGTCACGCATCTGGCCTTGATCGACGGCATCATTCCTCCTACAGACAAAGGCGAAAATGCCGCCGAACGCATGGGCATGGCCCTGCAAGCGCAGCTGGATCTGCGGGAAAAACGCAAGCCGGTCTACAACACCCTCGATCGCGCCATCGAAGCACGAATGAAAGGCTTGGTGGCGGTCAGTCGCGAAGCCGCCGAACTGCTGGCCCAGCGCGGCTTGATGCCGGTGCCGGGTGGTTATACCTGGCGCACCGACAACCGCCTGACCTTGCCATCGCCGCTGCGTCTGACCACGGAACAGGCGATGGCCTTCGTCCAGCGCGTCAGTTGTCCTGCACACCTGGTGGTTGCGGCTGACGGCATGCTCGCCAAACATCCCGAGTTGCTGGAGCGTCTACCCTTTAGCCGGGAACAGTTGCCTGGCGGCCACCATTTGCACCTGAATGACGAACCCGGTGCCGACCTTGTCGCAGACTGTTTCAATCGGTTCTTCGCCATTCCTTGACTTGCGTCGGGCAACTGTCGAGGCTGGGCGGGTTGAAATGGGAGACAACCATGATAGATCTGTACACCGCTGCGACCCCGAATGGCCACAAGGTCTCTATCGTGCTCGAGGAACTCGGCCTGCCCTACACGGTGCATGCCTTGAGTTTCGACAAAAAGGAACAGAAGTCCCCGGACTTTCTCAAGATCAATCCCAATGGGCGGATTCCGGCGATTGTCGACCGCGCCAATGGCGATTTCGCCGTGTTCGAGTCCGGTGCGATCCTGATTTACCTCGCCGAGATGACCGGCAAACTGCTGCCCCAGGACCCCAAGGGGCGCTCGGTGGTGTTGCAGTGGCTCATGTTCCAGATGGGCGGAATCGGTCCGATGCAGGGCCAGGCCAATGTGTTTTTCCGCTATTTTCCGGAAAAACTCCAGGGCGCCATCGACCGTTATCAACACGAAACCCGGCGCTTGTATGAGGTGCTGGACACGCGTCTGCAAGCCGTAGAGTTTCTGGCGGGCGAATACAGCATTGCCGACATTGCCACTTATCCGTGGGTCCGTGGCCATGAATGGTCCGGTGTCGCGGTGGATGGCTTGTCAGCCTTGCAGCGCTGGATGGCGACCATGGACGCACGCCCTGCGGTACAACGCGGTCTACTGGTGCCCGAGCGCATCGATGACGACAGTGTCATCAAGGGCGCCCAGGCCATGCTGATTCGATGAGTCTATCCATGCGTTCTCTCAGTCTTCTGGCGCTGTGTTGTTTCAGTCCTCTGTTATTTGCCGCTGATATTCCTGGCAGTCAGGACTTGCCGATCGTGCCGCGTATGGCCGATGCGCAGATCGTCGACTATCGCCCGGCTGTCGAGCTTGAGCGGATCTACCCGCTGGGTTCGATCCGCAAGATCAGTGGCCAGCTGCGCTTTGACGGCCAAGTCACCGCCCGGGGTCAAACCACCTCGGTGACTTACGAGTTGCCACCGGAGCATTCCTCGACCGATGCCTTCACCACCGCTCGCGAAGCCTTGCAGAAACAGGGCGCCGAGTTGCTATTCTGGTGCCAGGCCCGGGATTGTGGCGAAAGCAGCCTGTGGGCCAATGAAGTCTTCGGCAACGCCAAGCTGTATGGCGCCGATAATCAGCAGGCTTATTTGTTGCTGCGTCTGGCGGCCCCTCAAGACAACACACTGGTGGCGCTTTACAGCATCACTCGCGGCAATCGCAAAGCCTATCTGCACGTCGAGCAGTTCGACGCTGCTGCACCATTGGGCGATTTGGTGCCCACTTCCGCGACCTTGCTGCGACAGCTAAAAAGCACTGGAAAACTCGATTTCCCCAAACTCGGCGGCGACCCGGACGAAACCTGGCTGCGTCTGATTTCCCGAGGCCTGAACCTGGACACCACACTGCGCGTTAATGTTTCGGGGCCCAATGCCGAAACCTGGCGTCAGGCGCTGATCGGCCAGGGCGTACGGGCGGCACGGATGGAAACCGGCAGCGTCGAAGGCTCTGGCTTGCACTTCGAACTGTTGCGATAAGCTTCATGGGGCGAGCGCGTTCTGCGCGTTCGCCTACTCTTTGCTGACTGACTTTTTCGAGACTTTACATGCCCAATAACGATCGGCTGTTGGTGCAAATTCTGCTCCTGGTGCTGTTTGGCGCGAGCTTTTGGGTGATGGCGCCGTTCTGGTCGGCGCTGTTCTGGGGCGCGGTGCTGGCGTTTGCCAGTTGGCCGCTGATGCGTTTGTTGACCCGTTGGCTCAATGGCCGTGAATCCCTGGCGGCGCTGGTACTGACACTCGGCTGGATGGTGCTGGTGGCGGCGCCGCTGGTGTGGCTGGGGTTCAATCTGGCGGATCATGTGCGCGATGCCACGGCGCTCATCAAGGATTTACAGGTCGATGGACTGCCTGAGGCGCCGACCTGGCTGGGCGATATTCCCTTGGTCGGCGCTCGGTTGGTGGGGATCTGGAACAGCATCGATCAGCAAGGCGCGGCGATGATGCTGGCGATCAAGCCTTATCTGGGGCAGGTCGGTAACTGGTTGCTGGCGCGCAGTGCGCAGATTGGCGGCGGAATTCTCGAGCTGACGCTGAGTATTGTGTTCGTGTTTTTTTTCTACCGCGACGGGCCACGGTTGGCGGTGTTTGTTCATGGGCTGCTGGAGCGGCTGATCGGTGACCGTGCCGGCTATTACATCGAACTGGTGGCGGGTACCGTGCAGCGAGTGGTCAATGGGGTGATCGGCACCGCGGCGGCTCAGGCTATTCTGGCGTTGATCGGCTTCCTGATTGCCGGTGTACCCGGGGCGTTGGTGCTGGGGATCGTGACCTTCCTGCTCAGCCTGATTCCGATGGGGCCGCCGTTGGTGTGGATTCCAGCCACGGCGTGGTTGGCTTGGAAAGGGGAGTACGGGATGGCGGTGTTCCTTGGCTGTTGGGGGACATTCATTATCAGCGGTGTCGACAACGTACTTAAGCCGTACCTGATCAGCCGGGGCGGGAATTTGCCATTGGTGATTGTGCTGCTCGGGGTATTTGGCGGGTTGATTGCGTTTGGATTTATCGGCTTGTTCATCGGCCCGACATTACTGGCCGTGGCTTACAGCCTGCTGACCGATTGGAGCAAGAGTCAGGTTCGGGTTGAGGATCGCCGGCCCTGACCTGTGCGAGCCAGCTCGCGGCTGACTCACATCGGCTCCGGCGGTCCAATCAATCTTCCCATCACCCCAAACAAACCCAGCTCCCGAATTACCTCCAATTCGCCCTGCGTTTCCACCATCTCGGCAATCAACGGCAAATCAATGCTGTTGGTCGCCCGGAAAATCGCCTCGATGAACAGGCGCTTGTCAGTCTGTTCATCGATACCCCGAATATAGGCTCCGTCAATTTTCAGGTAAGCCAGCCCCAGTTGCGTCAGGTTGCCGATCTGGCTGAAGCTGCCGCCGAAATGCTGCAACCCGATGCGGTAACCGGTGTTGAGCAGGCTGTGGCTCAGGCGTTGCAGTTCTTCGGGGGGCGGCAGTTGGCGTTCGTCGATTTCCAGGATCAGCAGCGGCGCGAGTTCTGGCAGTGATTCGAGCAGGTCGAGGATATGTTGCAGCTGCGCCTGATCGCGCAGGGTACTGCCGGACAGACTCAGCGCAAGGGGCCAACGGTTGGCGGCCAGGTATTCGAGGGTTGTTTCGAGCATCGCCAGATCGAATCGCGCCGACCAGCCAAGGCGTTCGATCCACGGCAGGAAATGCCCGGCGACAATCGCCTCGCCCTGCGGATCGAGCAGGCGAGCGAGGACTTTGTGGTGCAGCACCTGGCTGGTGTCGGCGCACTGCACCACCGGTTGGAAATACAACTGCATCTTGCCCTCGGTCAGTGCCTCGTCGATCCAGCTGCGCCAATCGTGTTGGGAATGGTTCGGCGCGGTATCGGCGTGGGCCTGGTATACCCAGGGGCGCTCGGGATGTTGCCGGGCCTGGGTCAGCGCCTGATCGAGGCGTAGCAGCACCTCACTCGCCGGTTCGCCGGGGTGATAGGCGACCACGCCCAGGTGCGCCACCGGCATACAGTCGCTGGCGCCGGTAAGACGCAGGTTTTCCAGGGTGGCGCTGATTTCGGAGGCCAGCCGCGCTGCGTCCTTATTGTCCAGGCCTGGGGTCAACAAGCTGAATTCGCCGCCGCGATTGCGCGCCCCGAGCCAGGTTCGACGCTCCGGCGGTTGCGTCAGGCGCTTGAGCAATTCGCCGACGGCACTGATCAGGGCATCGGTGCGCTGGCCGCCCAAGCGTTGGTTGAGGCCGATCAGGTCATTGATCCGCAGCATCAGCAAATGACCGTCGCGGCTTTGCTCGGAAACCAGTAATTGGTCAGCCAATTGTTCATCCAGCAAGCGCCGGTTCGCCAAGCCCGTCAGGGCGTCCTGATAAGATTCGGCTCGCAGATTTTCACTGCGCGCGGCCTCCTCGGCGAACAGCGCTTTGAGCTTTTCGACCATCTGGTTCATGGCCAGCACCACGCGTTTGAGCTCCGGTGTGCGCGGCAGTTTCGGCAAACTGCGGAATTCGCGTTTGCTGATGGCTTCTGCCTGTTTGACCATGTTGTCGAGCGGGCGCAGTTGCCGGCGCAACAACCAGCCACCGAACACGGCGCTGAGCAGTCCGCAAATCAGTAGCCAGATCAGGCTGCCGAGGCTGCTGTCCCAGAGTTTGGCCAAGGCGAATTGCGGATTGCTCAACACTTCGACTCGCGCCGCCTGCTGCCAGCCACGGGTGATCAGTGCGTCACCACCTTGCGGGCGCAGATTGACCACGCTCACAAACCACTGCGGAACGCCTTCTATCTGCGCGGGTGCGCTGCGCTCCACCAGCACCTGTTCATTTTCGATGTCGATGACCCGGATGCTGCTGAAATAACCACTGTCGAAAATCGAGCTGACCATCAATTCGATCATCGCCGGGTCGTCGATCTGTGCCGTCAATGACAGGCCCAGCGCCGTAGCGGCGTCCTGGGCATGGGAGCGTAACTGGCTAAGCACCTGCTCACGGGAGCTCTCCAGGCTGACAAAAAAACTGCCGCTGAACGCCACCAGCAAGAACAGGCAAATGGCCAGGAACAACTGTTTGCGCAGTGACATAAAACGCTCCTTGCTGTAGCGGCTAGCCTTCGCCCACGGCGAACCCTTCGATTTGCATCTTTTGCAGCACGTCTTGCCAGCGCGACAGTTTTTTCGAGTCGCTGCTGCGTTTGCCGCCATGGGCTCCCGGCAAGTACAGGCCTTCGGCGTTGAAGGCATACACCGGCAGCAGGTCTTTGCGTTGGGACGCGGGGCGGATCTCGCCGATCAGGTTATCCAGCACCAGCGGATCGGCTGTGGGGCTGCTGTAGAAGGTCAACACCATGTGCGCCTGATTCTGCTTCAGGGCCTTGACGTAGGTGATGCGCAGTTTCTCGCTGGGAATTCCGAGGTGACGAAGGCTGAAATATTTCGCCAGGGCGTAGTCTTCACAGTCACCAGCGGCTTTGATCAAGGATTCCACCGGCGTGGCCCAGTAATCAGTCTGACGCCAAATGTGCATGTCATCCTGAAAATTCAGTTGTTGATTGAAGAAGCGATTAACCACGTTCAGTTGTTCGCGCTCAGGCTGGTTCAATTCGCTTTGCAGCAATTGACTCCAGGCCTCGATCCGCCCCCGAGCCGGGCCAAGGGGGCCGTAGCGTTTTTCAGCCGTTTGCAGAATCTGCGCAAAATCCCGGTCGGCCCAGACACTGCCCAACCCGAGCAGCAGAAAACTCATCAGCAGCAGCCATCCGCCGAACCGAAGTCGGAGCGTTGACCATCCTGGGCTACGCGGACTGCGGGACATGTCTGGCTGCTCGAGTGCAGATGTCTGAAGTCTAGGCGTTGATTTGGGCGGGGTAGGGCAGGTCGTCGGACGAAAGGACGTCAGCAGTTTGCTTACTGTGGCGAGGGAGCTTGCTCCCGCTCGGCTGCGCAGCAGTCGTAAAACTAGCTCATGCGATGTGTCAGGAAAAATTAGGTCGCAGGGTTTGGGGTCGCTTCGCAACCCAGCGGGAGCAAGCTCCCTCGCCACAGAAGCCCCTCGCCACAGAAGTCCTTCATTGCAGAAGGATCAGGGTTTATGCAGGGTTTTCTGCTTGAGGATATAAACCGTCACCAGCACTGCACTGGTCAGCATGAACCCGCGCGCCCAAGGCAGGGGCACCAGGTAGCAGGAAAGCAGGATGCTCGCCCACATCAAACCGATGGCGTAGACCTTGCCCTTTAGGGGAATGCCATTGCCGCTCAGGTAGTCGCGGACCCACGGCCCAAGCCGTGGATGTTCCACCAGCCACTGATAGAAACGCGGCGAGCTGCGGGCGAAACAGGCGGCCGCCAGCAACAGGAACGGTGTGGTGGGCAGCACCGGCAGGAAAATCCCGATCACCCCCAACGCTACGCTCAGCCAGCCGATGGCCAGCAGCACGTAGCGCAACATCAGGGGGCGGTTGCCTATGGGGTTGTCCATAGGCAAAACCTTAGTGGTGACGTGGCTTGAGAATCGCCGGTTTTTCGTCTGGCGCGTTGCACAGCAGGTACAGCGCGGTCAGGGCTTCCGGGATCTGCACGATCATGTCGTCCATCAGGTTGGCGTCGGCCGCGATGTCGGAGAATTCAGGCTGTTCGTCGAACAGACCCGAACCGACCATGATCGGCAGCAGCATTTCGCTGACTTCGTCTTCGGCGGTTTCGAACCAGGCCGCTTCGCGCAGGAACACGCCTTCCATGAAGCCGATGCACCAGCCGCGCAGGTCGGAGTCGTCCGGGTCGTCGCCCAGGTCGAGGTCGCACGGCAGCTCGAACTCTTCGTCGGACGCCAGTTGGCGAGCGATGTGCGCCTTGAGCAGCAGCAGGGTGGATTCGATCGCTTCACGCTCGGTGTCGTCGGCGTAATGCGGCTCTTCGGCGAAGAGCGCGTCGATCCATTCACGGTCGGGAACGCTCTCGGAACAGATCGACAGCGCGGTGAGGTAGCCGTGGGCGGCCACGTAGTCCAGCGCCTCGTCATGCAGCTCGTCGGCGTCGAGGAAGACTTGCAGGCGGGTTAGTTGCTCAGCGAAGGACATTAAAGGGCTACCTTGGGGAATATACGATGCGGGAATTCTAGGCCTTCTTGAGCGCTTGGGCCAGCCGCGCGGCATATTTGCAGCCTTGTGAGGGAATCTGTGGTCGGGACAATGAAACCCTGTGGGAGCGGGCTTGCTCGCGAAGGCGGTGTGTCAGGCAGCATTAATGTCGACTGACACACCGCCTTCGCGAGCAAGCCCGCTCCCACAAGGTCTGCGTTGCATTGGCTTTCGTGTGTCTTATCAGCGGCGCCCTTTGCAGGGTAGGGCTCGGGTATACTCGCGCGTTTTGTGATGCCCTGCTGGCGTCACGGCTGAGATATGCAGCGTCATGCAATGCGCACTTACGATTTGTCGGTGCAGCTTTCATGATTCTGAACCAGCCTTGCAGGGATGTTTCGGTGATTTTTGGAGTTTTTATGCTCGAACAGGCTCAACGCGTCCTCAAGGACATCTTCGGCTACGACAGTTTCCGTGGCCGTCAGGGTGCAATCATTGAGCGCGTGGCCAGTGGCGGCGACGCCTTGGTGCTGATGCCTACCGGTGGCGGCAAGTCCTTGTGCTTCCAGGTGCCGGCACTGCTGCGCGAGGGCCTGGCCGTGGTGGTGTCACCGCTGATCGCACTGATGGACGATCAGGTCGCCACCCTCGAAGAGCTGGGCGTCGCCGCGGCGTCGTTGAACTCCACGCTGAGCGCTGAGCAGCAGCGTGATCTGGCGGCGCGGATCAAGCGCGGCGAGGTGAAAATGCTCTACCTGGCGCCCGAACGCCTGGTTCAGCCGCGCATGCTGGCTTTCCTGCAAAGCCTTGAAATCGCTCTGTTCGCCATCGACGAAGCGCACTGTGTGTCCCAATGGGGCCACGATTTCCGTCGGGAATACCTGCAACTGGGCCAGTTGGCGGAATTGTTCCCCAACGTCCCGCGCATTGCCCTGACCGCGACGGCCGACAAGCGCACCCGGGAAGAAATCGTCGATCGTCTGCATTTGCAGGATGCCGAGCGTTTCCTCTCGAGTTTCGACCGGCCCAATATTTTCTATCGCATCGTGCCCAAGGAACAGCCGCGCAAACAGTTGCTGGCGTTCCTCGCCGAGCGGCGCAGCGATGCCGGTATCGTTTACTGCCTGTCGCGCAAAAAGGTTGATGAAGTAGCGGTGTTCCTCAGTGAGCAAGGTTTCCCGGCGCTGCCGTACCACGCCGGTCTGCCCAACGACACGCGGGCCCACCACCAAAAGCGCTTTCTCAACGAGGAAGGCCTGATCATGGTCGCCACCGTGGCGTTCGGCATGGGCATCGACAAGCCCAACGTACGTTTTGTCGCGCACCTGGATTTGCCGAAGTCCCTTGAGGCCTATTACCAGGAAACCGGTCGCGGCGGTCGTGATGGCCTGCCGGCGGATGCCTGGATGGCGTACGGCCTGCAAGACGTAGTGATGCTCAAGCAAATGCTGCAAAACTCCGAAGGCGACGAGCGCCACAAGCGTCTGGAGCAGCATAAGCTCGACGCCATGCTCTCGCTCTGCGAAGAAACCCGCTGCCGCCGCCAGACCCTGCTCGCGTACTTCGACGAAGACATGCCCGAGCCCTGCGGCCACTGCGACAACTGCGTCGACGGCGTGCAAACCTGGGACGCCACCGAGCCGGCCCGTCAGGCGCTGTCGGCGATCTACCGCACCGGTCAGCGTTATGGCGTCGGTCATCTGGTCGATGTGCTACTGGGCAAGGACAACGAAAAGGTCCGCAGCTTCGGTCATCAGCATTTGTCGGTATACGGCGTAGGCAAAGCGATGGGGGAGAGCGAATGGCGCTCCTTGTTCCGACAACTTGTTGCCCGTGGCCTGGCGGACATCGACCTCGAAGGCTACGGCGGCCTGCGCCTGAGCGATACCTGCCGGCCATTGCTCAAGGGCGAAGTGACCCTGGAACTGCGCCGCGACCTCAAGCCGCAAACCACCGCCAAAAGCAGCAAGAGCCAGGCCAGCCAACTGGTTCGCGGCGAAGAACGCGAACAGTGGGAAGCCTTGCGTGCCCTGCGTCGCAAACTGGCCGAAGAGCATGGCGTGCCGCCGTACGTCATCTTCCCCGACTCGACGCTGCTGGAAATGCTCCGCAGCCAGCCAAGTTCTCTGGCGCAAATGGCCACGGTCAGCGGTGTCGGCGCGCGCAAACTGGAACGTTACGGCGAGGCCTTCCTCGAAGTGCTCGGCGGCCAGGTCGAGGCGCCGAAAGTGGTGGCCGATGTGCGTCACGAACTGATCACGCTGGCCCGGGCCGGCATGACACCGCTGCAGATCGCCGGTCAGCTGCAATGCTCGGAAAAGAACGTTTACACAATGCTTGCCGAGGCCATCGGCAAACAGCAGCTGTCACTGGAACAGGCGCTGGACCTGCCTGAAGAGTTGATGGGCGAAGTTCAGGACGCTTTCCTCGACGGCGAGGGCGAGTTGCCATCGGTATCAGAGATTGCCGCGCTGTTCGCGGGAAGAGTTCCGGAAGGCGTTTTGTATTGCGTTCGTGCCGCCCTGCAGTCGGAATTCGAAGTCTGAATGACCTGCGGCATAGATGTAACGATTCAGTACAGGAGCAAGCCTTGCCTATAGCCAAAGGTCATGCTTAGCTGACTAATAATTAGCTTTTCTCTATTTTCAGTCTAACCATGAGTGTTTTATGCCGTTAACCGATCAACACCGCTTTGGCATGCAACTGGCCCAGATGTCTCGGGGCTGGCGTGCCGAACTGGACCGCCGATTGGCTGGCCTGGGTCTGTCCCAGGCGCGCTGGCTGGTGCTGCTGCATTTGGCACGTTTCGAGACTGCCCCCACCCAACGCGAACTGGCGCAAAGCGTTGGCGTCGAAGGGCCCACTCTGGCCCGACTGCTCGACAGCCTGGAAAGTCAGGGCCTGGTGCAACGCCAATCCGTGCTGGAAGACCGTCGGGCAAAAAAAATCGTCCTCTGTGCCCCGGCCCGGCCCTTGATCGAACAAATTGAAACCATTGCCACTCAATTGCGCCACGAACTGTTCGAAGGCGTTGATGAGGCGGATTTGAAAGTCTGCATGCGAGTCCACGGGCACATCCTGGGTAACCTGGAAAAATCTTGAGGCATAACCACGCGTCGGACTTTTGAGATACCCCGTTGGGCAGACTATAAAGAACTACTAGGCAATATCGTGTTCGTACCGGATGTGCGAATACGTACAGGTTGGTTCAGGTTATTTAAGGGATGCTCATGCTCGAGAGTTGGCACGTTGTATTGCGGTGTTGCACCAGGCTGCTGCTGGTCGGTGGTGCTGTCACTTACTCGGCATTGGCCCCTGCGCTCGGGTTGGGTGAGATCACCCAGCATTCGGCGTTGAATCAGCCGTTCAATGCCGACATTGCTTTGGTGGACGCTGGCGGCCTGGCGGAGGGCGAGCTGTCGGTCAGCCTGGCGACGGCGGACGAGTTCAGCCGCGCCGGTGTTGAGCGGGTGTTCTTCCTCAACGACCTGAAGTTCACACCGATCCTGCGGGGCAACCGCAGCCTGATCCGGGTAACCTCCAGCAAACCGGTCAATGAACCCTTCCTGAATTTTCTGGTGCAGCTCAATCAGCCCAATGGGCGTTTGCTGCGCGAGTACACAGTGCTGATCGATCCGCCAGGGGCACCGGGCATTGTTCCCGTCAACGATGACCCCGCGCCGCGCCCTCAGTCTTCCTCGTTCCCGTCGGTTGAGCCGGCGGTAGCACCGCCACCTGCTGCGAAGGCGGCGGTGCCCAAGCCTGATGTCGATAAACCAGCTGCCGCGCCCGCGAATGATGCTGTTGCCGAACAGCTGGCCGCCAGCGTGCTGCAGAACCAGCAACTGCAAACGACCATCAATGAGTTGAATGCGAAGCTTCAGGGACAGGATGAGCATATTTCCGGCCAGAAAAAACAGCTGATCGAGCTGCAAACCCAACTGGCGGAAGTCAAACAGGCATCGGCAGAGCCGGTCGTGCCCGCAGTGCCCGCAGTGCCCGCAGTGCCGGCGCCGGTGCCCGTTGCAGTAGAGGAGTCTGAACCGACTCCGTGGCTGTTGATCATCGGGTTGCTGGCAGTGGTGGCGCTGGTATTGCTCGGCGTATTCCTTCGCCGTCAACGACAGCAGGTTCAGGCTCAGGTCCAGCCCGAGCCGTTACCCGTACCGCCGTCGCGTCATGAACCGGTGCTCAGTCGCGCAACAGAACCGGCCAGTCCTGCGCCCCGGCCGCAACCGCTAGCCGGATCGGTCGAAGAGACTCCCGCAGGCGACGTGCTGGAAGGGGTGGGTATCTATCTGGCGTATGGCCGTTTGTCCGAGGCGGCCGGTTTGTTGCGAGACGCGTTGGTCAGGGAACCCCAGCGCACCGATCTGGCCGTGCAGCTGTTGGAAGTCCTCGGTAAACAGGGCGACTTGCAAGCGTATGACGCGCAGGAAAGCAGCCTGCGAGACGCCGGGTTCGATGCACAGCAACTTCAGGACATCCGCGCCCGCTATCCGAAACTGATCAGCGCCGCACCGGTGGTCGCCGCCGTGGCTGTGGCGCCGCCCATGCCTGCTGTCCCTGAAGCGGCACCGAGCGATGAGTTCCAGTTGAACCTCGATGACCTGTCGATGGATTCGAATTGGGACCTGATCAGCCCCTTCGAAAACTCATCATCCAGCGCTAAACCGTCGAATGAGTCAGCGCAGGTAAACGATCCCGGGTTCACCTCGAATCTGCATGTATTGCCCGATGTTTTCGAAATGCCCGAGGAGCCGACGCTGGACGAGCCCGAGCTTGAATGGATCGCCGAACCGGACGCTCAATCTCTGGACGAGACCTTACTCAACGAATTCAGCGACCCTGGCCAGCTGCTGGAGCTTGAGCCGCTGAATGCTGAGTTGATGGATCTTGAACCGGCCGGCCCGAGCAGCGCGGGCAAACTCGAACAGGCCCAGACCTGCATCGACGACGGCGATCTGGACAGCGCCATCGAGCTGCTTAACGAGTTGCTCAAGGAAGGTGACGAACCGCTCAAGGAAACGGCCCGGACTCTGTTGGCCGGTATTCGCTGAAGATCAAAAGATCGCAGCCTCGTTGCACTCGACAGCTCCTACAGATGTACACATATCCCTGTAGGAGCTGTCGAGTGCAACGAGGCTGCGATCTTTTCGGTTATGCGGTTTATCATGGCGACGCCCCCAGGCCCAGGAGTTTTGCCAATCATGACCGCACGTAAACCGGAAATCGTCATCACCTATTGCACGCAATGCCAATGGCTGTTGCGCGCTGCCTGGCTGGCCCAGGAACTGCTCAGTACCTTCGGCGATGACCTGGGCAAAGTGTCTCTGGTGCCCGGCACTGGCGGGGTTTTTCACATTTTCTGTGACGATGTGCAGCTCTGGGAGCGCAAGGCCGACGGTGGTTTTCCCGAGGCCAAGGTGCTCAAGCAGCGGGTCCGCGATCAGATCGATCCGGATCGCGACCTGGGCCACAACGACCGCACTCAGTGAGACGGGGCTTGCGCCGCCACGGCGCTCTTGCTTGAACTGCCGGACAACCGGCTCGAGACCACGATGGCCACGATGATCAGCGCGCCGCCGATCAGCATGCGCAGCGTCGGGTTTTCATCGAACAGCAGCCAGGCCAGGGTGATGCCGTAAACCGGCTCCAGAGCAAACACCACTGACGCGGTCCGGGCTTTGATCACCGCCAGGCTGGCGACGAACAGGCTGTGGGCGACGCCGGTGCAGAACACCCCGAGCAGGCCGATCCACAGCCAGTCGATGGCGCGCACTTCGCTTAACTGCGGCACCGCCACTGGCAGCAGGCAGATCGCAACCACCACGTTCTGACACAGAGCAGCCTGCACCGGCGGAATTCGTCCGGAGCTGGCGCGGTTGGTCAGGGACAGCAGGGCGAACAACAAGCCGGAAGCCACCGCCCACATCAGGCCAGAGGTGGCGCCGCTGGCCAGATCGAAATCCGGCGTGACCAGCACCAATCCAATACTGACCAGCACCACCAGCAGGATTTCGTTGGCGCGGATGCGCTCGCGGAAGATCAACCCTTCGAGGACCACGGTAAACGCCGGGAAACTGGCAAATCCCAGGGTCGCGATCGCCACCCCGGCCACCTTCACCGCGATGAAGAAACTCACCCAGTGCCCGGTCAGCAGCAAGCCACTGAGCAGCAGTCGACGCAGGTCCACGGCGTCGAGTTTCTGCCAACGGGTACCGCTTGCGAACCGTGCGAAAAACGCCAGGGCGAGGACAGCAAACGCGGCACGGCCGAACACGATGATGGCCGGCGAAGCGGCGGCGAGTTTGCCGAATACGCCGGTCAGGCCGAACATCAGTGCACCGATATGCAGAGCGCCAAGGGCGGTACGGGGAGTCATTGCAATCCTTGATAAACGAATCGAATCCGGCCGACAACACCATCGGCCCCTGTAGGAGCTGGCGAAGGCTGCGATCTTTTGATCTTGATCTTCGTCGATCCCGAAAAGATCGCAGCCTCCTGTAGCAGCTGGCGAAGCCTGCGTTCGAGCGCGAAGCGGTCGTAAAACCAGTGCACGCGGAGTGTCAGGCACACCACATTGTCCCGATTGCGACCGCTTCGCGCTCGAACGCAGGCTTCGCCAGCTGCTACATTTAATCGCGTAACGCTTGGTTATGTCTGTCGCCAGACTCGCGTCATTTGTCGCCAGCCTCGCGGCGCAATTTACCGGGTGAGGCACCGAACTCACGCAACACTGCCGCGGCGAATGCACTCTGCGAGCTGTAGCCGACCCGACAGGCAATCTCGCCAATGGGCAGCGCTGAATCGCGCAACAAGCCGACAGCGATGTGCAGCCGACGACTGCGAATGTAGTCCATCGGCGTTTGCCCGCATTCCGCCACGAACCGCGCATGCAGCCGAGCGCTGGACAGGCCGGCAATGCGCGCCAGATCGGCGACTTGCAGTGGATAGGCCGCGTATTGATCGATGTGTGCATTCAGCGCCGCATAGGGCAGGCGCCGACCGCCCACGCTGTCGGGTTTGGTGTTGTTCAGGCTGGCCAGCAACAGCACCGCGCCTTGCTGGGCGATCAGCGGATCACTGATCTGACTGCCTGCCAGCCAACTCACCAGTTGGCTTTGCCCGGCGTCCAGCGACAGGCGCCCGGCATTGTCGAGCAAGCGGCGGCTGGCTTCGGCGTGATCGCCAAGGGACTGCGAAACCCACTGGTCGCTCGGCACATCCAGCACCAGGCAACGACTGCCATGGGCGCTGTCGCAGGCATGATGCGCCCCCGACGGCACCACCACGAAACTCTGTTGCACCACCTGACTGCCATGCCCTTCGACCTCGAAGTCCAGCGCGCCCGACAGCCCGAACACCAGTTGCGCGTGGTCGTGGCTGTGGACGATCAGGTCGTGGGTGTACTGGCGTAGCGTGAGGATCGGTCTCATCGCAGGTCTCCTGTGCAGGTCGCCAGTCTACACCGGGGACGACCCGACTCGCGCTGTCACAAGATTGACTTGCCACTGTCATGGGCAATTCACTCGACCGGCGCAAGCTTGCCAAAACTTGTCCTGAGGGTTGCCCATGACCAGCGCCGAGCTCGCCAAACCCAGCCGTAAGCAACGTGTGCGGACCTTGTGGATTTCCGATGTGCATTTGGGCACCCGGGACTGCCAGGCCGAACACCTGTCGCAATTTCTCAAGGGCTACCACGCGGACAAGATCTACCTGGTCGGCGACATCATCGACGGCTGGAAACTGCGCAGCGGCATGTATTGGCCGCAAGCGCATACCAATGTGATTCGTCGCCTGCTGACCATGAGCAAGCGTGGCACGGAAGTGATCTACGTCACCGGCAACCATGACGAATTCCTGCGCCGTTATTCGAAGCTGATGCTGGGCAATATCCAGCTGGTGGACGAAGCCGTGCACGTGACCGCCGATGGCCGTCATCTGCTGGTGATTCACGGCGACCAGTTCGACGTGATCACCCGCTACCATCGCTGGCTGGCGTTTCTCGGCGACTCGGCCTACGAATTCACCCTTACACTCAACCGCTGGCTCAACCATTGGCGTGCCCGTTATGGCTACGGCTACTGGTCGCTGTCGGCGTACCTCAAGCACAAGGTCAAGACAGCCGTCAGCTTCATCAGCGATTTTGAAGAAGCCATCGCCCACGAATGCGTCAAACGCGAGTTGCACGGCGTGGTGTGCGGGCACATTCACCATGCCGAGATTCGCAAGGTTGGCGAGGTGGATTACCTCAATTGCGGGGATTGGGTGGAGTCGTGCACGGCACTGATCGAGCATTGGGATGGCTCGATCGAGCTGTATCGGTTGGCCGATGCCCAGGCGCGGGAGGCCGAGTTGAAGGCCATTAAAGTCGCAGAGCCGGTATAACCTGCGAGAAATGGAGTGTCTGGGAGGGCCTCTTCGCGAGCAAGCCCGCTCCCACATTGGATCGTCGGTGAGCACAATATTTGTGACCACCGACGATCCAATGTGGGAGCGGGCTTGCTCGCGAATGGACCGCGCAGCGGTCCCCGACATTCATCAGGCCGGCGAATGCTCTTCCATCGCCGCCTTGTAAATTGAATTCTTGGGCTGCGCAAACAGCCGCTCCACCATCGGTTCGAAGAAGCTCAGCGGCAACGTGTCGTACGCCGGATCAAACGCCGCCGCATCGTACCGGGCGCAAAATTCGATGGTCGCCTGATACTGCGGATGACCGCTGAATTGCTCACGCAAATGCCGATCCATGCCCAGGTGATGAAAGAAGTAATAACCCTGGAAAATCCCGTGTTTCTCCACCATCCACAGGTTCTCGGCGCTGACGAACGGCTTGAGGATCGCCGCGGCGATGTCCGGGTGATTGTAGGAGCCCAGTGTGTCGCCGATGTCATGGAGCAGGGCGCAGACCACGTATTCTTCGTCGCGACCATCGCGCCAGGCGCGGCTGGCGGTTTGCAGGGAGTGGGTCAGACGATCCACCGGGAAACCGCCGAAATCCCCCTCCAGTAACTTCAGGTGCGCCACGATCCGTTTGGGCAATTGCCGGGCATAGGCGCTGAAATCTGCGGCGATGATCGCCCAGTCTTCCTGCGTGCCGTCCTGCATATGGGTAAAACGGGCATGGGCATTCATCGGCTATCCTCTTGTTCTGATCGAAAGGGATGTGTTGAGTGTAGGACTTGGATCCAACGCTGCATTGGCTACACAAGACGCTTTAGTGGCCCAGGGAGCCTAGAACGGCACGCGACCCAGAATCATGTCGCGGTACATGACGAAATCGCCGAGCAGGCTGTAAAGGGGATGCTGAAAGGTGGCAGGGCGATTCTTCTCGAAGTAGAAATGCCCGACCCAGGCGAAGCTATAACCGGCCAGCGGCAGGACCAGCAACATCCACCAGGCGCCGTTGCCGATGGTCAGCGCCAGAATGAAGATAACCAGAGAGGTGCCGACAAAGTGCAATCGTCGACAGGTGCTATTGCGATGTTCGCTGAGGTAATACGGGTAAAACTCAGCGAAACTATTGAAACGCTTGATGTTTTCCACGACTGCGATCTCTGTGGTGGCTGTGCACGCGACAAGTTGTTCTGCGGGTAGCTTATTTAAGTCTAGAGTGATCATTGGCATCAGCCAGTGACAATAGGCGCCACTTTAGTATCCTTGGGTATTGGGTCGTGGCATGCGGCCATCACGTAGTAAACGCCATGAGCGAACGAACGACTTCTGCAAGCTGGGCGATGGGGATTGTCAAAGCACTGGAAATGGACGGCCTGGATTGCCGGGTTCTGTTCAAGCAGCTAGGGCTCGACTATGCGGCACTGGATGACCCGGATGCGCGCTTCCCGCAAGATTCCATGACGCGGCTCTGGCAGCGCGCGGTCGAGCTGTCCGGCAACCCGGCGATCGGCCTGAACATGGGCAAGGTGGTGCGACCGGCGTCCTTCCATGTCGCCGGTTATGCGTTGATGTCCAGCCAGACCCTGGCTGAAGGCTTTCAACGTCTGGTGCGTTATCAGCGCATCATCGCCGAAAGTGCCGACTTGAGTTTCCGATTGCTGGATGAGGGTTATGCGCTGATTCTGACGGTCCATGGCGATCATCTGCCGCCCACCCGTCAGAGTGCCGAAGCATCACTGGCCTGTGCCCTGGCACTCTGCGGCTGGTTGACCGGCCGTACACTCCAGCCGCGCAAAGTCTTGCTGCAAGGTGATAACCCCGTTGATCTTGAACCCTATAAACAAGCTTTCCACGCCCCGTTGATGTTCAACGCGCCTTATGACGCCTTGATCTTCGAGCGCGCCGACATGGAGGCACCGCTGCCCACCGCCAACGAGGCCATGGCGCGGCTGCACGACCGGTTTGCCGGCGAGTATCTGGCGCGGTTTTCCGAGAGCCGCGTGACCCACAAGGCGCGGCAGGTGTTATGCCGTCTGCTGCCCCAAGGCGAACCCAAGCGCGATACGGTGGCCCAGACGCTGCACTTGTCGCAACGCACCTTGCAGCGTCGCTTGCAGGAAGAGGGCACGAGTTTTCAGACCTTGCTGGATGACACCCGGCGTGAACTGGCCGAGCAATACCTGGCGCAACCGAACATGACCCTGCTGGAAATTGCCTACCTGCTGGGGTTTGCCGATCCGAGCAACTTCTTCCGCGCCTTCCGACGCTGGTTCGATTCCACGCCCGGCGAATACCGGACGCGGCTGATGGAAGCGCCCATGCGGATCAGTGACGCCAGAATGCCGGGATACACAGGACAAACACCGTAATGATCTCCAGCCGGCCCAGCAGCATGCCGAACGAGAGAATCCACTTCGCGGCATCCGGCAGGCTGGCGAAGTTACCCGCCGGGCCGATCGTTTCGCCAAGCCCCGGGCCTACGCCAGACACCGTGGCGGCCGCGCCGGTCAGCGCTGTCATCCAGTCCACGCCCAGTAGCGACAGCAGCAGTGCGATAACGCAAATGGTGATGGCGAAGAAGAACGAAAAGGTCAGGATCGAGCGCACGATCTCTTCGTCGAGACGGTGGCCGTTGTATTTCTGCTTGATCACCGCGCGCGGGTGTATCAACTGGTTAAGGTTGGCCTTGAGCAGGATGTAGGCAACCTGGAAGCGGAAAATCTTGATCCCGCCAGCGGTCGAACCCGAGCAGCCACCAACAAACCCCAGATAAAAGAACAGCATCAGTGAGAAGTTGCCCCAGAGGCTGTAATCCCCCAGTGCAAAACCGGTGGTGGTCACTACCGACGTCACGTTCAGCGCCACATGCCGCAAGGCTTCCAGCCAATGCAGCTGGGTAGTCCACCAGTACCAGGTGCCGAGCACCAGCCAGGTCACCAGCAACATACCGAGCAGCCCTTGAACCTGTTCATCCTTGATCAGTGCCCGACGGTTACCGCGTAACGTGGCGACATACAGGGTGAACGGCAGGGCACCGAGAATCATGATGACGATCGCGACCCAATGCACAGCAGGCTCCGGCCACTTGGCCAAAGACTGGTCGGAGGTCGAGAAACCACCGGTGGAAATCGCTGACATCGCATGGTTGATGGCGTCGAACAGGTTCATCCCGGCCCACCAGAACGCCAGGCTGCCGAAAATGGTGATGCCGACGTAGGCCGCAACGATCAAACGCGCCACCATGTGCGAACGGGGCATGACTTTTTCGGAACGGTCCGACGACTCGGTCTGAAACAGCCGCATGCCACCGATGCGCAACAAGGGCAGAATCGCTACCGCCATGCCGATAAAACCGATGCCACCAATCCAGTGCAGTAATGAACGCCACATCAGGATACCGGGAGACATGTTGTCCAGGCCCGTGAGTACCGTCGCTCCGGTGGCGGTGATGCCGGACATGCTTTCGAAGAACGAGTCGGTGTAGCTGATGTTCTGGGTCAGCAGGAACGGCAGGGCGGCGAAGATGCACACCACCAGCCAGCTACTGACGGTCAGCAGGTACATGTCTCGCGGACGCAGATGGATGTGCTCGGGGCGCCCGGGTATCACCAGGGCCAGGCCCGCGACAAAGGTAATCATGCTGGCCCAAAGGAACGACGGCAGGTCGCTGGTGCGTTCGAAGATCACCAGGGTGGCCATGGGTATAACCATGGCGATGGCCAGCGTGATCAGGAAGATGCCGATGATGAAACCAATGATCCGTAAGGTCGGCAACGCCATGAAGTCCGCTCGGGCTGATAGTAAGAAGGGCGCCATTCTACCTGCGGGGCAGGGCATGTAAACCGACGCCGTCGCGACAGTTGACGCTAGAATAGCCAAACATTTTCTACAGGAGGTGGCCGATGCAGGCTCTCGACGCTTTGCTCAACCGTGTTTCCGTCCCACGACTGCTCGATCCGGCACCCACTGCCGAGCAGCGCGAAGTGCTGTTTGCCGCCGCGATGCGCGCGCCAGACCATGGCCATTTGCAGCCTTGGCGTTTCCTGACAGTCGAAGGCGCGGCACGCGAGCAAATGGGTGAGTTGCTGGCCGAAGCGGCGAAGCTGCAAGACAGTGATGTGTCCGAGGCCTTGCTGGACAAGGCGCGCAACGGCCCGCTGCGTGCGCCGCTGGTGGTTGTGGTGATTGCGCGTTTGCAGGAGCACGCCAAGTATCCCAAGTCCGAGCAACTGTTGGCGGCCGGTTGTGCCGCTCACGGGATTTTGCTGGCGGCCTATGCGCAAGGCATTGGCGCGGTGTGGCGCACTGGTGAGCTGGCTTATTCGGCGCATGTGGCCAAAGGTTTGGGATTGGCGGAAGGGGAAGAGGTGATTGCGTTTCTTTACCTGGGCACGCCGCAGAAAGAACCGCGGGTGGCGGAGAAGGTCGATCTGGCCGAGTTTGTCAGCGCTTGGCCCGGTAAGGCCTGAAGGCGCAGATTCAATGTGGGAGCGGGCTTGCTCGCGAAAGCGGTGTGTCAGGCAACGATGATGTCGACTGACACTCCGTCTTCCGATGTAAGCCCGCTCCCACAGGGTTCAGGGTTGGACCACAGCCCCCGGCACCAACGGCAATTCAAGGCTGGCAACAAACCCGCCCCCAGGGTGATTGGCCAGCACCAGACTGCCGCCATGGCGCTCCGCCGCACGACGCGCAATGGCCAGCCCGAGGCCATGCCCGGCCGCTGTTTGCCCCGGTGCCCGATAGAACGGTTCAGCCAGCTGATTCAAATGCTCGGTTTCTACGCCAGGGCCGTGATCGCGCACGCTGACCACAATCCTGTCGCCCTGACGCAACGCCTGCATTTCGATCGGTTGCCCGACCGGGTTAAAGCGCTGGGCATTGCGTAGCAGGTTGTCCACGGCGCGCTCGATCATGGTCGGCCAGCCTTTGAGGTTCAGTTGCGGCTCGACTTCAAGGTGCACGTTCTGCTCGGGCGAACCCAACTGAGCGTCTTTTTGCAGGGTAGTGAGCAGCGCGTTTAGATCGACTTCTTCGGCACTGGCGTTGTCGGCATCGACGCGCGCCAGTACCAGGATTTCGCTGATCAACGCTTCCAGTCGATCGCATTCACGGGTCAGGCGTGGCCAGAGTTTTTCCCGCTCCTCAGGGTTGGCCCGCTCGGCCAGTGCCAAGGCAATGCGCAATCGGGCCAAGGGTGAGCGTAATTCGTGAGACACGTCCCGCAGTAATTGCCGCTGGCTGCCGATCAGGCTTTGCAGGCGTGCGCCCATGCGATTGAAGTCGTTGGCCAGCACACCGAATTCATCGCGGCGGTTGGCCAGTTTCGCCAGGCTGTTTTGTTGATACGTTGTCTGCCCCAGGTCATGCACGGCGCTTCGTAAACGGCTCAGTGGTCGCGTGATGGAAAAGGTCACCAGCAAGCTGAACAGAGTCAACACCACCAGTGCGATGCCCAGTGCACTTAACGGCCAGAGCAGGCTTTCGCGGTGCCAGGCGTCCAGTTCCGGGTGCGGAACGCGATAGATCAGCAGATAGGTGTCGCCTGTCTTGGCGCTGGTGTATTCATCGGTCAGACGCCGCCATGGCAGGCGTCGATCATCGTTGTTCTGTCGTGCTTCGAAGGCCGCCGCCCGCCGTGGAAAGGTACCGCGTACCACCGGGTCACCTGCCTCGTTGAGCACTTGAACGTTGATGTGATACTGACGCTTGCGCTGTTCCAGAATGTCCTGGGCGGCTTCTTCTCCCTGGCTTTCGTAGGTTTGCGTCCACTGTTCGGCCAAGGTGTTGAGGCCAGGGTGGCGACTGAGAATCCACGCGTCCTGGTTGAGCATGTGCCCGAGCAGAATGGAAAGCCCTGCAACCAGAGCGATGGCCAGCCAGAAGCTGGCCAGAATACGCCAGAACAATGAGCGCACAGAAAATCCTCAAACAAGCGCAAATCCTTGTGGGAGCGGGCTTGCTCGCGAAGGCGGTGTGTCAGTCAGCAAATGCTTTACCTGACACACCGCCTTCGCGAGCAAGCCCGCTCCCACATTAGACTGAGTGGCAACAGACCCAACGGTGTTAGCCGTCGGGTCCGGGGGTAGCGCATTATTGCGCTTTTTGCGCTTGCTGCGCTTTCCAGGCCTTGAACTCGGCCCATTCGGCGCGACGCTCAGCCTTTTTCTTCTGGATCTCGTCGAATTGCTTCTGTTGATCCGGTTTCAGCAGTGCGCGAACGTCGGCTTCGGCTTTCTTGTGCTTGGCCGCCATCTCGTCTTTCAGGGCTTTCTGATCGGCTGGCGAGAGTTTTTCCAGGTACTTGTCGACCAATTGCTGACGCTCATGCATCTGCTCGCCCATGATCTTGCGGATTTGCTCGCGCTGTTCGCGGCTCAGGTCCAGTTGGCTGTAAGGGCCTTTACCGTGCATGCCGTGCATCTGACCGCCGTGGCGTGAGCCGTCCATGTGGTCACCCATGGGGCCTGCGCCTTCAGGCATGGCCATGGCAACGGTCGGCAGGGCGGCAGCAAACATCAGAGCGATAAGAGTCTTGCGCATGGTGTATCTCCTTGTCTCGTTCCCGGTACGTTCCGGATGTGTGCAGATTACGCAGATCAAGGTCAGCGGCGGTCAGCGGAGCGTAAAGCTTGGGTAAAGACGATTTTCTACCTTCCTGACAATTCCACGATGTACCACGGTGCGACGTAGGAGCTGCCGAAGGCTGCGATCTTTTGATCTTGATCTTGGCCGTTAAAAGCAAAATCAAAAGATCGCAGCCTTCGGCAGCTCCTACAGGGGATCGCAGGTCGTGCTCAGAGGCTGTAGTAGTAACCGCGACTGCGCAGGGCAACGATGCGTGGACGACCGTCGGGGTGGGGGCCGATTTTTTTGCGCAGGTTGCTCACGTGCATGTCCAGGCTGCGGTCGTACAGGGTCAGTTTGCGACCGAGGGCGATTTGCGCCAGCTCCTGTTTATCCAGCGGTTCGCCGGGTTGCTTGAGCAGGGCTTCGAGCAGACGGCTTTCGGAGACGGTGAGGGTGAATTCCTGTTCATCGATGCTGACCACGCCACGCACCGGGCTGAAGCACAAGTCACCCAATTCGAGCTGGCTGGAAACTGCCGTCGGATGACTGCGGCGCAACACTGCGCGCAGGCGCGCTGTCAGCTCTCGTGGGTCGCACGGTTTGGCCAGGTAATCATCGGCACCGAGTTCCAGGCCGAGAATGCGGTCCAGCGGTTCGCCACGGGCCGAAAGCATCAGCACCGGCAAATCCGGATGGTCACTGCGCAGTTGCTTGAGCAGTTCCAGGCCACTGCCGTCCGGCAGCATCACGTCCAGCACCACGGCCGCCGGGGAAGTTTCGGCCAACGCCCGGCGCGCGCTCTGGCCATCGTGGCAGGCGCGGACCTGAAAGCCTTCCTGGCTCAGCCAACTACTCAGGAGCTCACACAGCTCCTGGTCATCATCAATTAATAACAGCTCGCTCATGACTCACTCAATTTAGCCATTGCCGACGTTTTCTGGTTGCACCACTGGCGAAGATACCGCAGAGCAAGGCCAATAGCGCTACTGCGCCCCCAATCACGAACCATTGCTGCTGATCTGTCAGCAGGCGTGGCAGCGGGCTGCTGGCCTGAGCCTCCTTGAGTTGCAGCTTGAGGCGCTGATTCTCCTGGCGCAACCGGCTCAACTGAGCGCTTTCGCGTTCGCCATCGGTATTTTGCAGTTGTTTGCTCAGTGCTTCTCGTTGCTGCTCGCTTGCCTTCAAGCGCTGCTGCAACTCGGTGATCTGGCTGCCGGCACTCAAGGACAGCGGCGTGGAATTGCCAACATCGACGCTTTCTTCACCGTGGGCGGGCGCCATGATCGACAACGTCACCAACATCAGACACAACGGACCTTTGCGCATCGCAACTCCTGATTCCAATACGAGTATTGGGCAGGTTGTCGGCCGATAAACGAGAATAATGAGCGATTGAACGCGCGATGAACCGACAAGGTTCATCGCGCTGAAGGACTTTACGGCAGGACTTGCTTGAACGGCTTGACCAAAACGTTGGCGTAGACGCCTGCGGCAATGTACGGGTCGGCATCGGCCCAAGCCTGTGCGGCGCTCAGCGAATCGAATTCGGCAACGATCAGGCTGCCGGTGAAACCCGCCGCGCCCGGATCATTGCTGTCGACGGCCGGGTGCGGGCCGGCCAGTACGATGCGACCTTCACCTTTAAGCACTTGCAGGCGCTCAAGGTGCGCAGGCCGTGCGGCCAGGCGGGCTTGCAGGGAGTTGGCGACGTCTGTGGCAATGATTGCGTAAAGCATGTCAGTCCTCGGTTTTTGGCGTGGTGGTATCGGCGTCGTGCAGGTGGCGGGACAGGTAAATGCCCTGGGCGACCAGGAACAGCAACGTCATGCCCAGGCTGCCGAAGACTTTGAAGTCGACCCAGTAGCTCTGGAACGTGAACGCGACAAACAGGTTGGCGGCGCCGCAAAACAGGAAAAAACCGATCCAGGCGATGTTCAGACGGGTCCAGACCGGTTCCGGCAGGGTCAGCGCGTGGCCCATGATGCGTTTGATCAACAGTTGATCACCGATGAAGTGGCTGCCGATGAACCCGAGGGCGAACAGCCAGTTGACCACCGGGGCTTTCCATTTCAGGAAGGTCTCGCTGTGGAATGCCAGGGTCAGGCTGCCGAAGACCAGGCAGGCGATGAGGGTCAGCCACTGGCTCTTCTCCAGCTTGCGCTGCTTGATGAACAGCGTGCCGTAAACCACCAGGGAGCTGATGATCAGCACTGCGGTGGCGCTGTAGATACCACCGACAGACAGTTGATAACCGCCGATATCGACGACCTGTGGATCGATTTTGAAGACGATGAAAAACAGCAGAAGCGGGATGAAGTCGATGAATTGTTTCACAGTGGCAGCCAGAAGCAGGATGTGGCGGCATAATAACAAACATATTGACGCGCGATAGCGTCAGCTGATTTGAGGTTACACAGTCCTGTGAATGTTGATTTGCACTGCCATAGCACGGCTTCCGATGGCGCCCTCGCGCCTGCGGTACTGGTTGCGCGTGCGTTCGAGAAAGGCGTGCGAGTCCTGGCCTTGACCGATCATGACACCCTTGAAGGCCTCGACGAGGCCCGTAGCGCCGCGACGGCGCTGGGGATGCAACTGGTCAACGGCGTTGAATTGTCCTGCACCTGGGGCGGGGCGACCATTCACGTTTTGGGCTACGGTTTCGACGTCAATGCGCAGCCGTTGGTCGAGGCCATCGCAACATTGCACGATGGCCGCTGGCTACGGTCCGAAGAAATAAGCCGCAAGTTGGCGTTGAAAGGCATGCCGGGGGCGCTCGAGGGCGCCCGGGCCATTCAACAGGAGCTGGGCGACAGCGGTAACGCCCCGGCCCGTCCGCACTTCGCCGACTGGATGGTGCGTGAAGGTTTCGTCAAGGATCGCGCCGAAGCGTTCCGCAAATGGCTGGGCGCCGGCAAACTGGGCGACGTCAAACAACACTGGCCGACCCTGGAAGACACCGTCGCAACCCTGCGCGCCGCGGGTGCCTGGGTCAGCCTGGCGCATCCCTGGCACTACGATTTCACTCGCAGCAAGCGTCGTCGCCTGATTGCCGACTATATTCAAGCAGGGGGCCACGCGATAGAAGTGGTCAATGGCCATCAACCCGCCGAGCAGGTGGGCAGTTTGGCGATTCTAGCCCGCGAGTTTGGTCTGCTGGTCAGCGCCGGCAGTGATTTTCATGGCCCTGGAGGCTGGTCCGAGATCGGTGAATACCGCCCGCTCCCGGAGGATCTGCCACCACTGTGGTGTCGATTCAAACATGACCCAATTATTGCCGTCGTCTGAACAGGTAGAGAATGTGAGTCAATTTTTCCAGATTCATCCGGAAAACCCGCAACCGCGCCTGATCAAACAGGCAGTCGAGATCATCCGCAACGGCGGGGTGGTGATTTATCCCACAGACTCTTCCTACGCCATTGGTTGCCAGATCGGCGACAAGAACGCCGTGGAACGCGTGCGCCGGCTGCGTCAGCTGGATGAGAAGCACAACTTCGCGCTGATTTGCAGCGACCTGTCGCAGTTGGGGCTGTTTGCCAAGATCGATACCGGTACCTTCCGTGTGCTCAAGGCTCACTTGCCTGGCCCTTACACCTTCATTCTCAACGCCACCCGCGAAGTCCCGCGGCTGTTGCTGCACCCGAAAAAACGCACCATCGGCCTGCGTGTGCCAAGCCATCCGATTGCCCTGGCATTGCTGGAAGAACTCGGCGAGCCGCTGATGAGCGTGACCCTGATCATGCCCGGCGACACCGACCCGTTGAGCGATCCTTACGAAATGCGCCAGTTGCTTGAGCATCAGGTCGACCTGATCATCGACGGCGGTTTTGGCGGGATCAAGGCGTCCACCGTGATCAGCCTCGCCGACGGCGAACCGGAAATCATCCGCGTCGGTTGCGGCGACCCTGCGCCTTTCATGGCCGAGGCCTAGATGTCTGCAGTAGAACCCGTCGACAGCCAGGCCGGCGCCCAGCAAGAACTGCCTTTCGCCATGGTCTATGGCCAGGCGGTCATGGAAATGCCGCTGGACCTGTACATCCCGCCGGATGCGCTCGAGGTCTTTCTTGAGGCCTTCGAAGGTCCGCTCGACCTGCTGCTGTACCTGATCCGCAAACAGAACATCAACATCCTCGACATCCCGGTGGCAGAAATCACCCGGCAGTACATGGGCTATGTCGAGTTGATGCAGTCGGTGCGCCTGGAGCTGGCCGCCGAGTACCTGGTGATGGCTGCGATGCTGGCCGAGATCAAATCGCGGATGCTGCTGCCGCGGGCCGAAACGATCGAAGACGAAGAGGACGATCCTCGCGCTGAGCTGATTCGCCGCTTGCAGGAGTACGAGCGTTTCAAGGCTGCCGCCGAAGGCATCGATGGCCTGAGCCGCGTCGGCCGCGACGTGGTGGTGCCCAAGCTCGACGCTCCTGAAGCCCGGGCGCGCAAACTGTTGCCGGATGTGAGTCTGGGAGAGTTGCTGATGTCCATGGCCGAGGTCTTGCGCCGTGGCGACATGTTCGAAAGTCACCAGGTCAGCCGTGAAGCGCTGTCCACCCGCGAGCGCATGAGCGATGTACTGGAACGGCTCAAGGGCGGCGGTTTTGTGCCCTTTGTCGAGCTGTTCACCGCTGAAGAAGGGCGCTTGGGGGTGGTGGTGACCTTTATGGCGATCCTCGAGCTGGTCAAGGAATCCTTGGTCGAGCTGGTGCAGAATGAGCCGTTCGCGGCGATCCATGTCCGGGCCCGAGCCGAATAACGAGTTGAATCATGAACCTGACTGAACCCCGCGAGCTGGCGCCACTGCTTGAAGCCTTTCTGTTGGCCTCGGGAAAACCGCAATCGCTTGAACGCCTGTTCGAACTCTTCGAAGAAGGCGAGCGGCCCGAGCCCCCTGTGTTCAAAAAAGCGCTGACGATTCTGGCCAAATCCTGCGACGGCCGTGCTTTCGAGTTGAAGGAAGTCGCCTCCGGGTATCGCCTGCAGATCCGCGAAAAGTTCGCGCCGTGGGTCGGACGTTTGTGGGAAGAGCGGCCGCAACGCTATTCCCGCGCCATGCTCGAAACCATGGCCCTGATCGCCTATCGCCAGCCGATCACCCGGGGCGAGATCGAAGACGTGCGCGGCGTGGCCGTCAACAGCCACATCGTGAAAACCCTGCTGGAGCGTGAGTGGATCCGCATCGTCGGTTACCGCGACGTGCCCGGTAAACCGGCAATGTTCGCCACCACCAAGGCGTTTCTCGATCACTTCAACCTGAAGAATCTCGACGACCTGCCGCCACTCGCCGAACTGCGCGAACTTGAACCCGATCCGGTGCTCGATTTTGACGACGCGCCCGTGCCTGCCAGCCTGCAGGAATTGGCTGATGCCAGCGCCGAGCCGGAAGAACCCAAGGAAGAAACCAGTTTCCACACTCTGTTGCTGGAACTGGACACCATGGAAGAGGGGCTCAAGACCGATTTCGACGATTTGCTGCGCGATGGGACGGTGACCGAGACGGAAGGGGAGTCGGTTCAACCCGAGCCTGAAGCCGAAGTTGAACCTCAGGTCGAGGCTGACGCCGAAGTCGAACCAGAGCAGGAAGACGACATTCTTGGTGTTGCCGAAGCTCGCGAAAAGCTCCTGGCCGCCGTCGCCGCGCTTGAACAGCCGAAACCCGAGCCCGAATTGACCGACGAAGAAGCCGAAGCCAAGGCTTTGGCAGAAGCGATCGAGGCCGAGCGCCGCCAGTTCGAAGACTGACACGAATCCAATGTGGGAGCAGGCTTGCTCGCGAAGGGGGCGGCACATTCAGCATCGATGTTGCCTGACACAACGCCTTCGCGAGCAAGCCCGCTCCCACATTGGATCTGTATCGAATTCAAACTCGGCGGCCACCAGTCGGCGGAAATCCGGGTAACTCTTCATTCATCAGCTAGTCTCTGATGCGCGAACGTCTCCATGAGCGTATGATTCGCGACCCTTTGGCGATCTCTTCGTCAAACGACCAGCTTTCACATCTTCAGGCAAAAGCCTGAACAGACCACACCGGGAGGTGCCCAGATGAGTATCAACGACCAGAAAGACGACCAGGAAATCGGCCCCGCAGGCGAAAAGCTGCAGAAAGTCCTCGCCCGTATCGGCGTCGGCTCACGCCGTGACGTAGAAGCCTGGATCAGCCACGGCCGCATCAAGGTCAATGGCAAAGACGCCACCCTCGGCCAGCGCGTCGACCTGCATGACGCCATCACCATCGATGGCCGGGTGATCAAGCGCGAAGAAGCCGCCGAGTCGGTACGTCGCGTGATCATGTACAACAAACCCGACGGTGAAATCTGCACCCGTAACGACCCTGAAGGTCGTCCGACCGTGTTCGACAAGATGCCGCGCCCCAAAGAAGGTCGCTGGATCAACATCGGTCGTCTGGACATCAACACCACCGGTTTGCTGATGTTCACCACCGACGGTGAATTGGCCAACCGCCTGATGCACCCATCCTACGAAATGGACCGTGAATACGCGGTACGTGTACGTGGCGAAGTCGACGACGAGATGATTGAACGCCTGAAGGCAGGCGTGGTGCTCGAAGACGGCCCGGCCAAGTTCACCGACATCAAACAGGCTCCGGGTGGCGAAGGTTTCAACCACTGGTACCACTGCGTGGTGATGGAAGGTCGGAACCGCGAAGTCCGTCGTCTGTGGGAATCCCAGGGCCTGGTGGTCAGCCGCCTGAAGCGCGTGCGTTTCGGTCCGGTGTTCCTCAACTCCGATCTGCCGATGGGCCGCTGGCGCGAAATGAGCCAGTACGAAGTCGACATTCTCAGTGCTGAAGTCGGCCTGACCCCGGTGGCGATGCCGCAAATGAACGCCAAGAGCAAAGACAAGCTTGAGCGTATGCAGCGCAAATCGTCCCGTCCGGTGGGCAAGACCGAACGCGTGCGTACCCTGCGTCCAGCCGCGGGTTCGACCGCCGCCAGCCCGCGTGAATCCCGCGAGCCACAGATCGAAGGCGAACGCCCGGCCCGCAAGCCAGCACCACGTCAGGATGGCGAACGCGGCCCACGCACGCCACGTCCGGCCAACGGTCGCACTGAGCGTGGCGAAGGCCGTGGCGCGCCGTCCGGTGGTCGCAGCGATCGCGGTGCGCCTGCCGGTCGTGGTACGCCCGTGGCAGACCGCCCGGCCGACACCAAGCGCCCGGCCAAGCCGGCGCCGAAGAAACGCCCAGGCATCGTCCTGGTCGACCGTGACGCGCCATCGGGCAAACGCCGCGGCGCACCAGCCGGTTCCGGCCAGCGTCCGGGCTTCGGTCGTCGCAAGCCTGAGTAATCGGTGAGCGCTCCATGAAGAACGCCATCCCTCGGGATGGCGTTTTTTTTGGGCTGTCTTTAGTTTTGTGGTGTTTGTGAGGGCCTCTTCGCGAGCAAGCCCGCTCCCACATTTGATTGCGTTTTTCCGTGAGAACTCGGTCCACTGTGGGAGCGGGCTTGCTCGCGAAGACGTCAGCTGCATCACCGAAAAATCTTGGGTTAAAACACAAACCGCCGATCAAACACCGGGTCATCATCCAGCGCCAACACGCCACTGGAGAAGATCAGGTCCAAATGATGGCTACCCTTGGCACCTCCGCCCAACCCCAGGTGCAAGCCGCAATGGCGCTCCTCGAACCCGGCATTGCGTGCATACAAATCTTTCACGCCTTCGTTGGTGCCGATCCCCAGTTCCTCGATTCGCCGATTGGACGGATTGGCATCCAGGTATTTATTGAAGTCGTGTTCCAGTCCCGGCACGTCGGTGGCGATTTTGCTGATGGTGGAGTTTTCGATCCACAACTCCAGCGGTGACGCCAATACGCCGTACTTGCGGGCAAATGGGATCGTACTGAGGAAAGTCCCCATAAACTTCACCCGGCCATTAATGGCCTCGCTATGAGTAGCGATCTCGCCGGGCGCCAGGTCGAAGTTGCCGATACCGTTGATGTCGGTCCACTTCTTGATACTGCTCAAGGGTGTTTCGAACCACGACCCATGATCATCTTTGAAACTCAGCGTGGTGGCGTGGGACATGCGCTGGATCAAGTGGCTGTTCAGCCCGGCAATTCGCTGCGGGGTGACACTGAAGGTGTCGTAGAAGTAATCGCCGTAATCCTTGAACAGCAATGACTTCTTCCAGTTCTGCGCCATCACGCCCTGCAGCGCACGGACAAATTCCGGGCCGTCGGGACGCGGGTTGGGCAGGGTGGAAGAGTCGTAGAAAAAAATGTACAGATCGCTGTCGGTAACCGCCTGGGCCAGCAATTCGGTGGGTTCGAGGTCCAGACGCATCGCGCTGAAGCTGAACCGTGGGCTGTTACCAACCTGTTCGACGATGGCGCAGGTGTGCGCCTCGTAATCAGCGGTATGGCCGAGCAAGACCTTCGCCGGATTGATACCGGCAACGGCAGGGTGATGTTCGAGGTAGTAAAGGAAATGCGAGATGGCGCGTTGCTTATCCATGTAGTCCTCCCTGACAAACCGAGAAAGTGGCAGGCACGACCGGCCGGATCGTGCCTGCCGGGATGTCTTACAGAGGCCACATCGCCGTGCCGAACGGAACAACCGCGTCGGCTTGCATCATTTCGACGGCGGCTTCGTGGGTCGGTGCTTCAAACCAATCGTCCAGTTGCAGTTCAGTGTCCAAGTCTTTGTCCAGTGCTTGCATGGTGAATCTCCTAGATGACTTCTTTGGTTAAGAACAGCGGCGTGCTTTTCACTCGTTGAAGAGCGCGTCAACGTGCCGGACGATGCAGTTCGGCAAGTCGCTGAAAACCTAGTTCACAGGGTTTTGGAATGCAAAAAAATAATTAAACAATTTTCATTTGAACTATTTATTCCATTTTTCGAAAGCCAATTTTCTTAATAAAAAACAGAAAACTAAGTCGGGTATTTACTTAGGAAGCTTCCTATCGTCAATTTACAGTCAATGGGCTTATGGATCTGATTTGGAAAATTTACGTTACGCCTTGTCAATAAAACCTTACGAAAAGCGCTCTCAAACCCCGTGGAATGCCGCGAGGGAAAGGTCTGTAAGGAAAACCTTCCGTCAGCCGGCGAGTTTGTAGCCTTCAAGGGCTCTGGCGCGCTTGTTTCAGCAGCGTTTGAAGGGTGAGATGCGCCCCATGCCTGTCGTGCAGGTGCATAACAAGAAGGAGGCGCAATGTACGCCGTGACTCATCTCCATCTCTCCCCCAAGGGCGATTTTTCCGCTGCCCTTATCGATGACCTGCAAAGGTCTGACTCAATTTTTGCAGTCGCCCGAGACCCTCGAGGCGGACACAGGCAATCCCGGCAACCGACGCGCTGATCCAGCGGTGTCTGGCAGCAGGGGGTTACAGGTGTACAATGCGCCGCGTTTTAACTGTGACCCCCTGCGCAACAGCGCAAACCTCAAGGCTATCCGCCTTGTTCACTCCGCCGCGTCACGAGCGTGTCGGGTTCGATTTCGTCACAGATAAAAACAAACAGGTGACGCATGACTGTCGTAAAAACGCTGAACTCCTGGTGCCTGCGCTGGGGTTTGATCGGCGCTGCTTGAAATCGCAACCGAGCAGCAACGTCTACTGAACATCATCAAACCTTGCGTGAGACCCTTTTCATGAGTGGACAAAACTCGCATTCAGGCGAGCTGAAACGCGGCCTGAAAAATCGCCATATTCAACTGATCGCCCTCGGTGGCGCGATCGGTACCGGGTTGTTCCTTGGCTCGGCCGGCGTGCTCAAATCCGCTGGCCCGTCGATGATCCTCGGCTACGCCATCTGCGGCTTCATCGCTTTCATGATCATGCGCCAACTCGGCGAAATGATCGTCGAAGAGCCAGTCGCCGGTTCCTTCAGCCACTTCGCCCACAAATACTGGGGCGGTTTTGCCGGCTTCCTGTCGGGCTGGAACTGCTGGATCCTGTACATCCTGGTAGGCATGTCGGAGCTGACCGCGGTCGGCAAATACATCCACTACTGGGCGCCGGACATCCCGACCTGGGTCTCGGCAGCCGGTTTCTTCGTGTTGATCAACCTGATCAACCTGGCCAACGTCAAAGTTTTTGGTGAGGCCGAGTTCTGGTTTGCGATCATCAAGGTCGTGGCCATCGTCGGCATGATTGCGCTCGGCAGCTACCTGCTGGTCAGCGGCGACGGCGGCCCACAAGCCTCCGTGACCAACCTGTGGGAACACGGCGGCTTCTTCCCGAACGGCGTCAGCGGACTGGTGATGGCCATGGCGATCATCATGTTCTCCTTCGGCGGCCTGGAAATGCTCGGTTTCACCGCCGCCGAAGCCGACAAACCGAAAACCGTGATCCCGAAAGCGATCAACCAGGTGATCTACCGGATCCTGATTTTCTACATCGGTGCATTGGTGGTCCTGCTGTCGCTGACGCCTTGGGACAGTCTGCTGACGACGCTGAACGCGTCCGGCGATGCCTACAGCGGCAGCCCGTTCGTTCAAGTGTTCTCGATGCTTGGCAGTGACACCGCCGCGCACATCCTCAACTTCGTGGTCCTGACCGCGGCGCTGTCGGTGTACAACAGCGGCACCTACTGCAACAGCCGTATGCTGCTGGGGATGGCCGAGCAGGGCGATGCGCCGAAGGCCCTGTCGAAGATCGACAAGCGTGGCGTGCCGGTGCGTTCGATCCTGGCGTCGGCCGCCGTGACCCTGGTCGCGGTGCTGCTGAACTATCTGGTTCCGCAACATGCGCTGGAACTGTTGATGTCGTTGGTGGTGGCCACCCTGGTAATCAACTGGGCGATGATCAGCTTCTCGCACTTCAAGTTCCGTCAGCACATGAACAAGACCAGACAGACGCCGTTGTTCAAGGCCCTGTGGTACCCGTACGGCAACTATGTTTGCCTGGCGTTCGTGGTGTTCATCCTTGGCGTGATGCTGCTGATCCCGGGCATCCAGATCTCGGTGTATGCGATTCCAGTATGGGTCGCGTTCATGTGGGTCTGCTACGGCATCAAGAACAAGCGCAGCGCCCAGCAAGCGTTGCAGGCCGCAGGTTCCGCTGCCAAGTAAGCGCAAAACGCAGAAACAACAAACCCGGCCATGTGCCGGGTTTTTTGTGCGCGATGCAAAAACTTTGGACTTGCACGGCCCCCTTGTGGGAGCGGGCTTGCTCGCGAAAGCGGAGTATCAGTCGACATCAATATTTCCTGACACACCGCTTTCGCGAGCAAGCCCGCTCCCACATTTGGTCCTCTGTGTGGCGAACATTCCATACATGTCCGCGAAAGGGCCGGCCCAGTCAATCCATCATTCGCGGTATCCTGAACGCCCTGATACCGGACCTTTTTCCATGCTGGTGATTTCCAACAACGTGCATCTGCCGGATGCCGAGATCGAGTTGACGGCCATTCGCGCCCAAGGCGCCGGTGGGCAGAACGTCAATAAGGTTTCCAGCGCCGTGCACCTGCGCTTCGACATTCCGGCCTCGTCCTTGCCCGAGTTCTACAAGGAACGGCTGCTGGCGTTGCGCGACAGTCGCATCACCAGCGACGGCGTGTTGATCATCAAGGCTCAGCAATATCGCACGCAGGAACAGAACCGCGCCGATGCGCTGGAGCGCCTGACCGAGTTGATCCTCAGCGCCACCAAGGTCGAGAAGAAGCGCCGTCCGACCAAACCGACTCTCGGTTCGAAGAAGCGTCGGCTCGAATCCAAGACCAAGCGCGGCAGCATCAAGGCCGGGCGTGGCAAGGTGGATTTCTAGCGGGCTTCACGTTCTTCCCGATACTTTGGTGCCTGCCGGTACAAGTAGACGCTCAGCATCAATCCACTCAAAGCGGCGAGGGCGGCAAACAGGAAGATCGAGGCAAAACCAAACCCCGCAGCAATCGCACCCGCCAGCGGTCCGGTGATCCCCAGCGACAAATCGATGAACAACGAATACGCCCCGACTGCTGCGCCACGGCTGGAGGCGGGCACCAGGTTGACCGCTTCCACGCCCAAGGCCGGGAACACCAGCGAAAAACCGAAACCGCTCAGCGCCGCCCCGGCCAGTGCCCAATGGGCATCGGGTGCCAGCCACAGCAGCAACAACCCGAGGGTTTCCACTGACAGGCAGGCAATCGCCACGCGAAAGCCGCCGAGGCGATTGATCAGGTTACCGAACAACAATCGCGCACCGATAAAACTGGCGCCAAACAGGCTCAGGCACAGCACCGCGTTGGACCAGTGCTGAGTGGCGTAATACAGGGTAATGAATGTGGCGATGGTGCCAAAACCGATGGAGCCCAAGGCCAGACCGCAACCGTGAGGAAACACCCGCCCCAGCACGTGCATGAACGGCAGGCGTTCGCCGACAACGATCGGTGCAGCGGTTTTTGGCCAGGCCAGCGCCAGACCCAGAACGGCCAACAGCACGATGCTCACGCCCATGCTCCACAAACCCAGTTGACTCACCAGTAACACCCCCAGCGGTGCGCCGACCGCCAGCGCGCCGTAACTGGCGATGCCGTTCCAGGAGATGACCTTGGCGGTGTTCGCTGCGCCGACCCGGCCGATGCCCCAGCCGATCGACCCGGAACCGACCAGGCTTTCCGCGCTGCCGAGCACCAGTCGGCCGATCAACAGGCTGATCAGGCTTAACGTCGGCAGGCTTTGCGTCCAGGCCGAAATCAACATGAACACACCGCTCAAACCACAGCCGGCGAGGCCGTACATCACCGCCAGTTTGCTGCCCTTGTTGTCGATGATTCGCCCGGCGTAAGGGCGGCTGAGCAGGGTGGCCAGGTATTGCACGCTGATCACCAGCCCGGCGATCACGGCGCCGAAACCGAGGTCGCTGTGGACGTAGCCCGGCAATACAGCCAGGGGAATGCCGATATTCAGGTAACCGATGAACGTGAACAGGACGATGGAAACGACTTGCAGCGTGACCGCCATGGGGCGCTGGGTTTCTGACATGGGTAAAGGTCCACGGGGCAGCAGGATAGATAGGCTGCTTATGATAGCGGCGTGAACGGTCGCGGGGCGTGAAAAAGTAAAACTATTTGCCAGGCGGGGTGAGTCAGGTTTTGGCGGGGGCAACCAGTTGCGTCGTGACCAGAGCGGCCAGGGCGTTTTCTTCGCTGCCGAAGCGGGCCAGCAACGCGGCTTGTTTCTCGGGGGAAAGGCGGTTCCAGATCTCGATCATTTTTTCGGCGGTGCCGATCAGGACGCTGGCCTGTGCTTCAGTGAAATCATCGCTCATGGTGCGGGCTCGCGGTTCAGGCAGTGTGGAAAGCGCATATTAGCGCTTTCCACACGGTCTGGTCGTGCGGGTGTATCAGTCTTCGCTGTCGGCCTGGCGGCGTTCAGGTGCTTCTTTCGTCTCGGGCTGTTGGGCGCCGGCTTGTTGCGTGGTTGTCTGCTCAGTTTCGTGCAGGCTTGGGAAGGGGAGATTAGGGATCTCGTGCATGTCGCGCTCCTCGCTAAGTCTGTTGATAGATCTGGTAGATCCGCGCTTTTAAAAAAGCCTGCGCAGGATACAGCAGGAGAAATGACAAATAGACTTTTATATCCATTTGTTGCGACGGATGGGATTGTCTAGACAGGTCAGCAAGAGGGGGCGACACACATTCAAATGTGGGAGCGGGCTTGCTCGCGAAGACGGAGTGTCAGTCAACATCATCGTTGCCTGACACACCGCTTTCGCGAGCAAGCCCGTTCCCACAGGGGATGTGCAGCGTCTGATATTTATTTGCAGACGTCAGCGATGGCTTCGGCCAGCAGATCCAGACGCGTCGCATCAATCCCCGCCACGTTCGCCCGGCCCGAGCTCACCATGTACACGCTGTGATGCTCGCGCAGTTGCTTGACCTGCTCCGGCGACAAACCGGTGTAGGAAAACATCCCGCGTTGCACACCGATGTGTGCAAATCGCTCACGCAAACCATGAGGTTCAAGCGCTTCGACCAGACCGCTGCGCAACTGGGCAATGCGCAAACGCATGGCTTCCACTTCGTCGGCCCAGCGGCTTTTCAGCTCTGGATCGCCGAGGATGGTCGCGACCACGGCGGCGCCATGATCCGGCGGCGTCGACCACAGGTTACGGGCGATGTTGGCCAGTTGGCTGCGGATATCCACCAGCTTGTCGGCGGTTTTCGCGCAGACAATCAGTGCGCCGGTGCGGTCGCGGTACAGGCCGAAGTTCTTCGAGCAGGAACTGGTGATCAGCACTTCCGGCAACTCGGCGGCGAACAACCGCGTCGACCAGGCGTCTTGCTCCAGGCCATCGCCGAAACCCTGGTAAGCGAAGTCGATCAGTGGCAGCAAATCGCGACTGCGCACCACGTCCAGCACCCGACGCCAATCGTCATGGGACAAATCGAAACCGGTCGGGTTGTGGCAGCAGGCGTGCAGCAGCACCACATCGCCCTTGGGTGCTTGATTGAGCACCGCCAGCATCGCTTCCACATCGAGACGGTTGTCGCTGCCCACGTACGGGTAATGACTGACCTTGACCCCGGCCGCCGCGAAAATGGTTTCGTGGATCGGCCAGGTCGGGTTGCTCAACCACACGCCACGGCCCGGCAAGCATTGGGCGATGAAGTCGGCGCTCAAACGCAATGCGCCAGTGCCGCCCGGCGTTTGAGTGGCGCCGGCCCGTTGTTCGGCGATCAGCGCCGAATCAGCGCCAAGCACCAACTCGTTGATCACCTTGCCGAACGCTGCATCGCCGTGACCGCCGATGTAGGTCTTGGTGGGCTGACGATCCACCAGGCGCTGCTCGGCGAGCTTCACCGCTTCGGGGATTGGTGTCAGGCCCTGGGCGTCTTTATAGACACCCACGCCAAGGTCGAATTTGCGCGGGTTAGGGTCCTGCGCATAGGCCTCCATCAGGCCGAGAATCGGGTCGCCAGGTACTCGACCGATGGCGTCGAAATGCATTATTTGTGGCCCTCGGCGTTCTTCGCCACTTCGTCGGTGCGCGCGGCCATGATGAAATCGTTGCGGTGCAGGCCTTTGATGGAGTGGCTCCACCAGGTCACGGTGACTTTGCCCCACTCGGTCAGCAGGCCTGGGTGGTGACCTTCGGCCTCGGAAATTTCACCGACGGCGTTGGTGAACGCCAACGCGTGTTTGAAGTTCTTGAACAGGAAAACTTTTTCCAGCTGCATCACGCTGTCGCGAACTTCGATGTTCCAGTCAGGGATCTGCTTGATCAGGATCGGCAATTCTTCGTCGCTGACCTGAGGGGCGTCGGCGCGGCAGGCTTCGCAGTGGGCTTGGTTTAATGTGGACATGATGTGTTCCTGAAATCGAGTGTTTTGAAAAACGGTCGTCAGTGGGACCACGCTAAAGCAAAGCGGCGATCCGTAACAGACTCACTTGATGCCAAAAGACGCGGGTCACGCGGCTTTTGGCGGAAATTTCGGCGCGCGCAACCCCAGCTGCATACCTTGCTTGACCATGCCCATGATGTCTTCGTGGGCCAGATCGAACAGGCGCTTGAGGTTCGGCAGGACAAAGTACAGCGGTTGCAAGATGTCGATGCGGTACGGCGTGCGCATGCATTCCAGCGGGTCGAAGGCCTGATGCTCAGGCTCGTTCGACAAGCAGTAAACGGTTTCTTTGGGCGAGGACAGAATGCCGCCGCCATAGATGCGCAGGCCTTGCGGCGTGTCGACCAGGCCGAACTCGATGGTCATCCAGTACAGGCGCGCCAGGTACACCCGTTCTTCCTTGGAGGCCTGTAGGCCCAGTTTGCCGTAGGTGTGGGTGAATTCGGCAAACCAGGGGTTGGTCAGCAGCGGACAGTGGCCAAAGATCTCGTGGAAAATGTCCGGTTCTTGCAGGTAGTCCAGCTCTTCGCGGGTACGAATAAACGTCGCCACCGGGAACTGCTTGTTCGCCAGCAATTCGAAAAAGGTCTGGAAGGGAATCAGTGCGGGGACTCGGGCAACCTGCCAACCGGTGGTTTCACCGAGGACCTTGTTGATTTCACCGAGTTGCGGAATGCGGTCGTGGGGCAGACCGAGTTTTTCGATACCGTCCAGGTATTCCTGGCACGCACGGCCCTCGACCACTTTCAGTTGGCGAGTGATCAGCGTGTTCCACACCGCGTGTTCTTCGGCGGGGTAGTCGATAAAACCTTGCGCATCGGGCTCACGAGCCACGTATTGCGTCTGCTTCATGCTGCTCTCCTGCTAGGGGATTCGTTCTTGTTGTGTGTACAGCTATGGACCTAGAAATACTCCAAGGCGTGCAGTGTTGCAGCAGGTGATTGTCGTTGCATGCAGGAAAAATCTGCGCTTTTCGTAAAGTATTCGTTACGGATTGATCGCTGTAGCGCAAGTATTGATATTTGCGGGTTTGAAATGGCTCACAGGTGTCACATAATCTTGACGACTATTTGAGTGCCTCGGCAGAAAAATACGTCGGTCTGCCAAGTACCCCTGTGGGAGCGGGCTTGCTCGCGAAGGCAGTCTGTCTGATACATCAATGTTGGATGGTCCGACGCTTTCGCGAGCAAGCCCGCTCCCACAGGTTGTGCGCTCGGCATCAACCTCACTCACCGTTTTGTGGGCCTTTATATGCGTATCAAAGTTCACTGCCAGAACCGCATCGGTATTCTGCGCGACATTCTCAACCTGCTGGTCGAGTACGGGATCAACGTCGCTCGCGGCGAAGTGGGCGGTGAGCACGGCAATGCGATCTACCTGCACTGCCCGAACCTGATCAACATTCAGTTTCAGGCGTTACGTCCGAAGTTTGAGGCGATTGGCGGGGTATTCGGAGTCAAGCGCGTAGGGCTGATGCCGAGCGAGCGTCGGCACATGGAACTCAATGCCTTGCTTGGTGCATTGGAGTTTCCGGTGCTGTCGATCGATATGGGCGGCTCCATCGTCGCGGCCAACCGTGCGGCGGCGCAGTTGCTCGGGGTGCGGGTGGACGAGGTGCCGGGGATTCCGCTGTCGCGGTACGCCGAGGATTTCGATTTGCCGGAACTGGTGCGCGCCAACAAGTCACGGATCAACGGCTTGCGGGTCAAGGTCAAGGGCGACGTGTTTCTCGCCGACATCGCGCCGCTGCAATCGGAGCATGACGAAAGCGAGGCCATGGCCGGGGCGGTGTTGACGTTGCACCGGGCGGACCGGGTGGGCGAGCGCATCTATAACGTGCGCAAGCAGGAATTGCGCGGCTTCGACAGCATTTTCCAAAGCTCGAAAGTGATGGCGGCGGTGGTGCGCGAAGCGCGGCGCATGGCCCCGCTGGATGCGCCGCTATTGATAGAAGGCGAAACCGGCACCGGCAAAGAGTTGTTGGCGCGGGCCTGTCACTTGGCGAGCCCGCGTGGGCAGTCACCGTTGATGGCGCTCAACTGTGCCGGTCTGCCAGAGTCCATGGCCGAGACCGAATTGTTCGGCTACGGTCCTGGTGCCTTCGAAGGCGCGCGGGCCGAAGGCAAGCTTGGGCTGTTGGAGCTGACGGCGGGCGGTACGTTGTTCCTCGACGGCGTCGGCGAAATGAGCCCTCGCTTGCAGGTGAAATTGCTGCGCTTTCTGCAGGACGGTTGCTTCCGTCGTGTCGGCAGCGATGAAGAGGTCTATCTGGATGTGCGGGTGATCTGCGCAACGCAAGTGGATTTGTCCGAGCTGTGCGCTCGCGGTGAGTTTCGCCAGGATTTGTACCACCGTTTGAACGTGCTCTCGCTGCACATCCCGCCGCTACGCGAATGCCTCGACGGACTGGCGCCGCTGGTGGAGCACTTCCTCGATCAGGCCAGTCGGCAGATCGGTTGCCCTTTGCCGAAACTGGCGCCAGCGGCCATGGAACGGCTCAGTCACTATCACTGGCCGGGCAATGTGCGACAGTTGGAGAACGTACTGTTCCAGGCCGTTTCCCTGTGCGACGGCGGCACCGTCAAAGCCGAGCATATTCGTCTGCCGGACTACGGCGTGCGTCAGCCGCTTGGCGATTTTTCGCTTGAGGGTGGCTTGGACGAGATTGTCGGGCGCTTTGAGAAAGCGGTGCTGGAGCGTTTGTATTCCGAGCATCCGAGCAGTCGGCAATTGGGCAAGCGGCTGGGGGTTTCGCATACGACCATTGCCAACAAGTTGCGGGAGTATGAGGTTGGCAAGACTGAGTCTTAGCTGATAGCTGTTTTGCCTGTGATGGACCCTTCGCGAGCAAGCCCGCTCCCACATTTGATCGAGTCGAACACAAATTAAATGTGGGAGCGGGCTTGCTCGCGAAGGCGGTAGTCCAGTCAACCTCAAGGTCAACCGTTGCCACCTACCGGCATAACACCGCCGGTTTTTCGTCTTCGGCACATTCCCCCAATCCCCTCTGAATCCCTCAAGTCCTTTGTTTGCCGGGCCCTGCGCCGCCAGAAAAAAGTTGGTCTGCAAATTGCTTATGGCTCAGCAGTACAGCGGTGGGCGGCAAACGTCCGGCATGCAGAGGAAAGAGTGTGGACAAGTACCTTTATGTGGCAATGACCGGCGCCAGCCAGAATGCACTGGCGCAGAAGGCTCATGCCAACAACCTGGCGAACATCTCTACCAACGGTTTTCAGAAGGACCTGGAACAGGCCCGTTCGATGCCGGTGTTTGGTGACAGCTTTCCGGCGCGTGCGTTTGCCATGAGCGAACGTCCGGCCACCGACTTCTCCCCTGGCTCGCTGGTAGAAACCGGTCGCGACCTCGATGTCGCGGTGCAGGGCAACGGCTGGATCGCCGTGCAGAACCCCGATGGCGGTGAAAGCTACGTGCGCACCGGCAGCTTGAACGTTGACGCCCTGGGCGTGCTGCGTGCCGGTAACGGTATGCCGGTGGTAGGCAATGGCGGGCCGATTGCCGTGCCGCCCGAGCAGCAAATCGAAGTCGGTGAAGACGGCACCATCAGCATCCGTGCGATGGGCGAAGGTCCACGGGTGATGGCCGAAGTCGACCGTATCAAACTGGTCAACCCGGACTTCAAGAACATGACCAAAGGCCTGGACGGTTCGATCCACACCAAGGACGGCAAGCCGGCGCAGGCCGATGCCAACGTCAAACTGGTGTCCGGGTTCCTTGAGTCGAGCAACGTCAATGCCGTGGAAGAAATGACTTCGGTGCTGGCGCTGGCCAAGCAGTTCGAGCTGCACATCAAGATGATGAACACCGCCAAAGACGATGACCAGGCCATGGCTCGGGTCTTGCAGATCAGCTAATTATCAGAACGTCGCGCCGTAAAACAGGCGCACGAGGAGAATCGAATGCTTCCGGCTCTATGGGTTGCCAAAACAGGTCTGTCCGCCCAGGACACCAACCTCACCACCATTTCCAACAACCTGGCGAACGTATCGACCACGGGTTTCAAACGTGACCGCGCCGAGTTCCAGGACTTGCTGTATCAGATCAAACGCCAGCCAGGCGCCCAGTCGACCCAGGACAGCGAATTGCCGTCGGGTCTGCAAGTGGGTACCGGTGTGCGCATCGTCGGCACCCAGAAAAACTTCACCGCCGGCAGCCTGCAAACCACCGAGCAACCGTTGGACATGGCCATCGACGGTCGCGGTTTCTTCCAGATCCTGCAGCCGGACGGCACCACGTCCTACACCCGTGACGGTACGTTCCACCTGGATTCCAACGGCCAGATCGTCAACGCCAGCGGTTTCGCCCTTGAACCGGCCATTGTCATTCCGAACGACGCCCAGACCTTCACCGTCGGTCGTGACGGCACCGTGTCCATCACCGTTGCCGGCAACCCGGCCTCTCAGGTGATCGGCAACCTGCAAACCGCCGACTTCATCAACCCGGCCGGTCTGCAAGCGGTGGGTAACAACCTGTTCCTGGAAACCGCTGCCAGTGGCGCGCCGCAAGTCGGCACCCCGGGCCTCGCCGGTTTCGGCACCACGCTGCAGAACACTCTGGAAACCTCGAACGTCAGCACCGTTGAAGAGATGGTCAACATGATCACCACTCAGCGCGCCTACGAGATGAACTCCAAGGTGATCTCCACCGCCGACCAGATGCTCTCGTTCGTAACGCAGAATCTGTAATCAAGTCTATGAGGCGGCCATGAGGTCGCCTGCAACACCGTGAGGTAGGGTCATGAATCGCTTTGTATCTGTTCTGGCACTGAGTGGGGTCGTCGTGCTCGCGGGCTGCGTTGCTCCGCCGCCCAAGCCCAATGACCCTTACTACGCTCCGGTGTTGCCGCGCACGCCGCTGCCGGCTGCCGCCAATAATGGCTCC
>NZ_AKJE01000094.1 GCF_000282495.1 Pseudomonas sp. GM79 | reverse complement strand
GCGGTGTAAACCACGGTCTCGCCTTCAGCGACGGTCGAAGTGGCAGTCAGCGAAACGGTGCTGGTGTCGATGGTGTCGTTGACGGTGGTCACCGCAGGCGTATCACTGGCGACCAGCTTCTCAAAATTACCGCCGGTCGTACCTGTGATCGTCGCTTCGACGGTGCCGGCGTCTTTGTAGACGTCGTCTTTTGGCGCATCGATAGTCACGGAACCAGTGGTTTTGCCCGCTTCGATGGTGATCACGGCGCCGTTCGACAGCGTCACGGTCACTGGTGTGCCGGCCGCATTGGTCAGGGTTGCCGTGTAGGTGATCTGGCCGCCTTCATCCACGGCACCGGTCGCAGTCAGCGACAGGTTGGTGGTGTCAGCGGTGTCGGTCACTGAGGTGTCGGCTGATTTGCCATCGACTTCCAGTTTCTCGTAGTTGCCGCCCTTGGCGTCGTCGATTTTCACACTCAGCGAACCACCACCAGCCAGGGCATCGTTCGGCGCAGTGAAATTCACGCTGGCGCTGCTCGAGCCGACTGGGATGGTGATGGTCTGGCCGTTGGACAGGGTGACAACCACCGGCGAGCCGGTGACTGGTGCGCTGACGGACGCGGTGTAAACCACGGTCCCGCCTTCAGCCACGGTGCTGGTCGCGGTGAGGTTGACGGTTGAGGTGTCGAGGGTATCGGTGACGTTGGTAACCGCAGCCGCCGGATTGGTCGCCAGGTTTTCAAAGTTGCCGCCTGCGGCGTCCTTGATGGTGACTTCGACGGTGCCAGCGTCTTTGTAGACATCGTCCTTCGGCGCGTCGACGGTTACGGAACCGGTGGTGGCGCCGGCGGCGATGGTGATCACGGCGCCGTTGCTCAGCGTGACGGTGACTGGAGTCCCGGCGGCATTGGTCAGGCTCGCGGTGTAAACGATCGACCCGCCTTCAGCCACGGAGTCGGTCGCCGACAGGCTGAGGGTGGTGGTGTCTGAAGTATCAGTGATTGAGGTGTCCGCCGACTTGCCGTCGACTTCCAGTTTCTCGTAGTTGCCACCCTTGGCATCGTCAATCTTGACGCTCAGCGAGCTGCCGCCAGCCAGCGCATCGTTTGGCGCAACGAAGTCGACAGTACCGCTGCTCGATCCGACTGGAATGGTGATGGTCTGGCCGTTGGACAGGATGACAACCACTGGCGAGCCGGTGACCGGCGCCGATACGGACGCCGTGTAAACCACGGTGCCGCCTTCAACGACGCTCGAAGTGGCACTCAGCGAAACGGTGCTGGTGTCGATGGTGTCGTTAACGGTGGTGACCGCCGGGGTGTCGCTAGCCACCAGGTTCTCGAAATTGCCGCCGGTCGCGCCTTTGATGGTTGCTTCGACGGTGCCGGTGTCTTTGTAGACATCGTCCTTCGGCGCATCGACGGTCACGGAGCCGGTGGTTTTGCCCGCTTCGATGGTGATCACGGCGCCGTTCGACAAGGTCACGGTCACTGGTGTGCCGGCCGCATTGGTCAGGGTTGCCGTATAGGTGATCTGGCCGCCTTCATCCACCGAACCGCTGGCAGTCAGCGACAGGTTAGTCGTGTCAGCGGTATCGGTCACCGAGGTATCCGCCGACTTGCCGTCGACGTCCAGCTTCTCGTAGTTGCCGCCCTTGGCATCGTCGATCTTGACGCTCAGCGAACCACCACCGGCCAGCGCATCGTTCGGCGCGGTGAAGTTGACAGAACCGCTGCTGGCGCCAACCGGAATAGTAATGGTCTGGCCATTGGACAGAGTGACAACCACTGGGGAACCGGTGACCGGTGCGTTGACGGACGCGGTGTAAACCACGGTCCCGCCTTCAGCGACAGTAGACGTCGCTGTCAGATTAACCGTCGAAGTGTCGAGAGTGTCAGTCACCTCGGTGACCGCTGCCGCCGGGTCCGTCACCAGGTTCTCAAAGTTGCCACCCGCGGCGTCCGCGATGGTGACTTCGACCTTGCCGGCATCTTTATAAACATCATCGGCAGGCGCATCGACGCTCACGCTGCCGGTGGTCGCGCCAGCGGCGATGGTGATCACCGCGCCGTTACTCAAGGTCACAGTGACCGGCGTGCCGGCCGGATTAGTCAGCGTCGCGGTGTACAGAATCTGACCACCTTCGGCCACTTCGGTGGACGCAGACAGGCTCAGGCCGGTGTCATCTTTCGAATCGGTAATGGTGGTGAGCGCTGGCTCTGTACTCGGGGTCAGTTGTTCGAAATTGCCACCGGTGGTGCCGGTGATCGTAGTGCTGACGGTGCTGCCGTTGTTGTAGACGTCGTTGGCCGGCGTATCGACGGTCACGCTGCCGGTGGTCTTGCCCGCTTCGATGGTAATGACCGAGCCGTTGCTCAAGGTCACGGTCATCGGCGTGCCGGCCGGGTTGGTCAGGGTGGCGGTGTAGGTGATCTGGCCGCCTTCGACGACGGTGCCGGTGGCGCTGAGGCTCAGGCCGGTGTTGTCGATCGAGTCGGTGATGGTGGTGACGGCAGGCGTGGTGCTCGGTACCAGGTTCTCGAAGTTGCCGCCGGTAGCGCCGGTGATTGTGGTGCTGACGGTGCTGCCGTTGTTGTAGACGTCATTGGCCGGGGTGTCGACGTTCACGGAGCCGGTGGTTTTACCGGCTTCGATGGTGATGGTCGAACCGTTGGACAGGGTCACGGTGACCGGCGTCTGCGCCGGGTTGGTCAGGGTCGCGGTGTAGGTGATCTGGCCACCTTCAGTGACACTGCCGGTGGCGGACAGGGTCAGGCCAGTGTTGTCGACCGAATCGGTAATGGTGGTGACCGCCGGAGTCGGGTTCGGCACCAGACTCTCGAAGTTGCCGCCGGTAGTCCCGGAGATGGTGGTGCTGACGGTGCTGCCATTGTTGTAGACGTCATTGGCCGGCGTCGGAACGTTCACGCTGCCGGTGGTCTGGCCGGCATCGATGGTGATGGTCGAACCGTTGGACAGCGTGACGGTGACTGGCGTCTGCGCCGGGTTGGTCAGGGTCGCGGTGTAGGTGATCTGACCGCCTTCGGTGACAGTCGAGCCCGCCGTCAGCGTGACGGTGGTGGTGTCGGCGGAATCGGTAATGGTGGTGACGGCCGGGGTTGGATTCGGCACCAGATTTTCGAAGTTGCCGCCAGTCGCGCCGGTAATCGTGGTGCTGACGGTACTGCCATTGTTGTAGACGTCGTTGGCCGGCGTCGGAACGTTGACGCTGCCGGTGGTGTTGCCAGCGGCGATGGTGATGGTCGAACCGTTGGACAGAGTGACGGTGACCGGCGTCTGCGCCGGGTTGGTCAACGTCGCGGTGTAGGTGATCTGGCCACCTTCAGTGACGGTCGAGCCCGCTGACAGTGTGACGGTGGTGGTGTCGACAGTGTCGGTGACCTGGGTCACGGCCGGAACGGTCGGTGGGGTGACCACGATACCGCTGCCGCCCGTGGTGCCGGTGACGGTCACATTGATCTGGGTCGAGTCGTTATAAACCGTGTCGTTCGGTGCCAGCGGAACGTTGACGGTGCCGGTGGTTTGGCCGGCTGCAATCACGATCACCGAGCCGTTGGACAGGGTAATGGTCAGGTCGGTCAGCGGCGCCTGGGTCAGGGTCGCGGTGTAAACCAGCACGCCACCGGCCTCGGTGATGGTCGGCGTGGCGCTCAGGCTCAGGGTCGATTCGCGCAGGGCATTGGCGCTGGTGTCGGCAGTCTGGCCGCCGGTGGTGTCTTGTGTTGCCAACGCGGCAGTGGCGAGCCCCTCTGTCGGGAAGCCGATAGTGGGGTCGACCCGGGCAGCGGTTGCCTCCAGGGCCACAAAACTGTGGCCACCACCGGTAGAGCCGCCCCCGCTCGCAGCCGTAGGACCGGCCGCGGTGGCTTCAAGAGCGGTGGTCGGGTCGACACCGGCGGCGATGGCTTGTTGCAATTCGTCAACCGATGGCGCGGCTTGTGCAGTGGCTTGCGCAAGGTCGGTGCTGGAATCCGGTTCGCTGCCGCTCCACTGAGTGTCGCGGCCCAGGTCCAGGGTGCGGCCATCAGCCAGTTCGAGCGTAATGGCGCCGGCGGCACCGGTGTCTACCTGATCGCCGACCAACAACCGGTCGCCTTCAACGAGTACGCGGCGGACGCCTTCTGGCGACACCGCGAAAACCTGACCAACAATGCTTTTGACGATGGCAACAACACTGCTCATTGAAGACTCTCCGGGTGTCACGTTCAGTTGACCTCCATGAACCGCTCGGCGTGTTCGCCGATCGGGGCTGGACGTACTTTCTAAGATGTTTGATGCATAACTTTGACGCGGTAAGTGTCAATAACTTGGCTATATTTTTTCGGAATTAACTTTATGCCAAACTATTGACCTTATGGGTGCCATCCTAAACAATCGTCCCAGTAATGTCACATTGATATTTAAACGGCGACCTGTCCTGCAGCGTGTGATCCAGTTCCGATTTTGAACTTTCCGACATACGGTCATTCCGGTTGCCATCATCCGATGCAGCGCCACGTTCTGCAGTGATTCAAGACAAGAAGTCCCGGGAAATTCCAACTATGCGTTTGCACCTGTTCAAGGTTCTACCCTTCGCCCTTGCCGCCAGCTTTGTTCAGGCGCAAAGCCTCCCGCAGGCCATGCAGCAGGCGCTGGATGTTCATCCGGAAATTCAGGCAGGGGTTAACAGCCGATTGGCCGCGGATTATCAGTTAAAGGCCGCCAAAGGGGGATACTTGCCGAGGGTCGATCTGCTGGGCGGTTATGGTCGTGAAGGCACCGACAGCGTCACCACCCGCGCCGCCGGCAACAACAATCACTGGGAAACGCTGAACCGCAGTGAGTCAAGTTTACGTCTGTCGCAGATGGTGTTTGACGGTTTTGCGACGTCCAGCGAAGTGGGGCGTCAACAAGCCACCGTTAATTCCCGCGCTTATTCCTTGCTGGGCACGTCGGAACGTACCGGGCTGACCGTCGCTCAGGTCTATCTCGATGTATTGACTCGCCGCGAATTCGTGCGCCTGGCTGAAGACAATCTGAAGAACCACGAACGGATTCTCGACCAGATCAAGTTGCGCACCCAGCGCGGCGTGGGCAGCGGCGCCGACCTTGATCAGGCTGACGCGCGCATGGCCCAGGCCCGCAACAACCTGATCACTGAACAGACCAACCTGGCCGATGCCGAAACCAACTTCCTCAGCGCCGTCGGCCAGATGCCCGATCAACTGGAGCGGCCCGCCGATTTTATGGCGCTGTTGCCGGCCAACTTGAATGAAGCCCGGGCGCAGATGCTGGAAAACAGCCCGATCCTGCGCTCCGCCGAATCCGATATCGCTGCCGCCGAGAAACAGTACGAAGCCGCCAAGTCGAGCTTCTATCCGCGCTTCGATGCCGAATTGGGTCGCAGCGCCGACAACGATATTGACGGTCAGAACGGTCACAGCAACGAATGGCAGGCCATGCTGCGCATGCGCTTCAATTTGTTCGCCGGTGGCAGCAACAAGGCTGATCTGGAATCCAAGTCCTACCTGTCGAACCAGGCGCTGGATATTCGCAACAATGCCCTGCGTGTGTTGAACGAAGAACTGGGTCTGGCCTGGAATGCCTTGAACAACGCTAACGCCCAAGTGCCGATCGCCCAGCAATATGTCGATCGCAGCACCAGCGTACGTAGCGCGTACCAGAAGCAGTTCAGCCTCGGCGAACGCACTTTGCTCGACCTGCTCGACAGTGAAAACGAGCTGTTCAGCGCTTCCCGTCGGTTGGCCGAGATCAAGAACATTCAGTTATTTACTCAGTACCGAATCAAGGCGACCATGGGCGAATTGCTCAAAAGTCAGGGCGTAGTCGCACCGTTGGCATCCGTTGTGCAGAACGACGTGAAGCCCAAGGTTCAGTTGCCCGGGATGAATTGAGTCCTGCCTCATTTTAATCGTTAGCCAAGAGTGTCGAGCGTGGAATCAGAAGTCAGTCGAGTTCAACTCATTCATGATCCGCGCGCGCTGCATGACGATCCGTTACTGGACGGCCTGCTAGCCCTTTGCACGTTGCACCAGAAACCGGCCAGCGCCGCGATGCTGACCACCGGCCTGCCGTTACCCAAACAACGCCTGAGCGTCGAACTGCTGCCCCGCGCGGCCGCTCGCGCCGGGCTGCAAGGGCGGGTACTGCAACGCAAGCTGGAGCAGATTCCGGTGATTGCCATGCCGGCGCTGTTGCTGCTCAAGGAAGGTCGCAGCGCGGTGCTGCTTGGCTGGCAAGGTGAAGACCAGGCCCGCCTGCTGCTTAGCGAAAGCGATGGTGGTGAAGTTTGCGTCAGCCGTGAACTGCTGGCCGACGATTACAGCGGCAAAGTCTTCTTCGCCCAACCCCAACATAAATTTGACGTTAACCACGGCACGCTGATCCCGCGCGCGCGTTCGTGGTTTCGCGACACCCTCAAGCGTTCGCGCTGGCTGTACGCCGACGCCATCGCCGCCAGTTTTCTGATCAACATCATTGCCATGGCCGCGCCGCTGTTCGTGATGAATGTCTATGATCGCGTGGTGCCAAACCAGGCCGAGTCGACCCTATGGGTACTGGCCATCGGCATCACGGGCGCTTATCTGTTCGACCTGATCCTCAAGAGCCTGCGCAGCCTGTGCCTGGACCTGGCCGGCAAGAAAACCGACCTGATCATCTCCGCGACGCTGTTCGAGCGCATCGTCGGCATGGCCATGAAATACCGCCCGGCCCGTGTCGGCAGCTTCGCCCAGAACATCCATGAGTTTCAGAGCCTGCGGGACTTTCTCGCGTCGCTGACCCTCACCAGCCTGATCGACCTGCCGTTTACGCTGCTGATCTTCATGGTCATCGCAATCCTGGGCGGGCATCTGGTGTGGATTCCGGTGCTGGCGTTCCCGATTGCCTTGCTGATCGGTTATGCCTTGCAGAAGCCGCTGGTGGCGACCATGGAACGAACCATGGCCCTGGGCGCCGAGCGTCAGTCGAGCCTGATCGAAACCCTCGCCGGCCTCGATGCGGTGAAGGTCAATAACGCCGAAAGCGAACGCCAGTATCAGTGGGAACAAACCATCGGCACCCTCAGCCGCCTCGAGCTGCGGGTGAAAATGCTGTCCGGTCTGGCGATGAACATCACCTTGCTGATCCAGCAATTGGCCGGGGTGATCATGATCGTCTTCGGTGTGTACCAGATCATCGACGGCCACCTGAGCATGGGCGGCTTGATCGCGTGCTACATGCTCAGCGGTCGTGCCCTCAGCCCATTGGCTTCGTTGTCCGGCCTGCTGACCCGCTACCAGCAGGCCCGCGTGACCATGACCTCGGTCGATCAGATGATGGAGCTGCCCCAGGAGCGCAATTTCGACGAGCGTCCACTGAGCCGCAAGGTGCTGCAAGGGGCCATTGAATGCCGTCAGCTGAACTTCACGTACCCGGATCAGCAGAACCCCGCGCTGAAGAACATCAACCTGATCATCAAGCCCGGCGAGAAGATCGGCATCATCGGCCGCAGCGGCTCGGGCAAAAGCTCTCTGGCCAAATTGCTGGTGGGCCTCTATCAGCCGGACGACGGCGCGCTACTGGTGGATGGTGTGGATATCCGTCAGATCGACGTCAGCGAATTGCGCCACAACATCGGCTACGTGCCCCAGGACATCCAGTTGCTCGCCGGTACCCTGCGCGACAATTTGGTGTCGGGCGCGCGCTATGTCGAAGACGAATTGGTGCTGCAAGCCGCGGAACTGGCCGGCGTCCACGAATTCGCCCGTCTGCACCCGCAAGGTTATGAGCTGCAAGTCGGTGAGCGTGGGCAGAACCTGTCCGGTGGTCAGCGTCAGAACGTCGCCCTGGCCCGAGCGCTGCTGCTCAACCCACCGATCCTGTTGCTGGACGAACCGACCAGCGCCATGGACAACACCGGTGAAGAACGCCTCAAGCAACGCCTCGCTGCGGTGGTTGAGAACAAGACCGTGGTGCTGGTGACGCACCGGGCTTCGCTGTTGTCGCTGGTGGATCGCCTGTTGGTGATCGACCGTGGGCAGATACTCGCCGATGGCCCGAAAGCCGCCGTGATGGAAGCGTTGAAGAAGGGGCAGATCAGTGTTGCTTAAGTCCGGGGTCAAGGATTCCATCCGCCGCTACTTCAAAGGCTCCGCATCGCTGCAAGGCCAGCCCCTTCCCGAGGTCAACAAAGCGCTGATCGAAGACGCCCCGCGTGTGGTGCGGTTGACGATCTGGGCGATCATCGGCTTCTTCGTGTTCCTGATGCTCTGGGCCAACTTCGCGGTAATCGATGAAGTCACCAAGGGTGACGGTAAGGCGATTCCGTCGTCGAAGATCCAGAAAATCCAGAACCTTGAGGGAGGTATCGTCTCCGAGTTGTTCGTGACCGAAGGGCAGATCGTAGAGGCGGGCGCGCCGCTGATTCGTCTGGACGACACGCGGTTTGCCTCCAACGTCGGTGAAACCGAGGCCGATCGGCTGTCGATGCTGCTGCGTGTGGAGCGCTTGAGCGCCGAGGTCGATGACCGTGCACTGAACTTCCCCGCCGATGTGCTCAAGGCTGTTCCCGTCCAGGCGGCCAGCGAAGAGTCGCTGTACATCAGCCGTCGTCAGCAACTGCACGATGAAATCGGTGGTTTGAAGGAGCAGTTGATCCAGCGTCAACAAGAGCTGCGTGAGTTCACCTCCAAACAGTCTCAGTACCGCAACGCGTTGTCGCTGCAACGTCAGGAAATCAACATGTCCGAGCCGTTGGTGGCTCAGGGCGCAGTGTCGCCGGTGGAGGTTTTGCGACTCAAGCGTGCCGAGGTCGAAACCCGCGGCCAACTGGACGCCACTACGCTGGCGATTCCTCGGGCCGAATCGGCGATCAAGGAAGTGCAGCGCAAGATCGACGAGACTCGCGGCAAGTTCCGCAGCGAAGCCCTGACCCAACTCAACGAAGCACGCACCGATCTGAACAAGGCCCAAGCCACTGGCAAGGCCCTGGAAGACCGGGTTAGCCGGACGCTGGTGACATCGCCGGTGCGCGGTATCGTCAACAAGTTGCTGGTGAACACCATCGGCGGCGTGATCCAGCCGGGCAGCGATCTGGTGGAGATCGTGCCACTGGATGACACCTTGCTGGTAGAAGCCAAAATTCGTCCGCAAGACATCGCGTTCCTGCATCCGGGGCAGGACGCCACGGTGAAGTTCACGGCCTACGACTACACCATCTACGGCGGCCTGAAAGCCAAGCTGGAGCAGATCGGTGCCGACACCATCACCGACGAAGACAAGAAGACCACGTACTACATCATCAAATTGCGCACAGAGCGCAGCCACCTTGGGACGGATGAGAAGCCGTTGTTGATCATCCCGGGGATGGTGGCGTCGGTGGATATCATTACCGGCAAGAAGACCGTGCTCAGTTATTTGCTCAAGCCGATTATTCGGGCGCGCGCCGAGGCGTTGCACGAGCGGTGATTCTCGGTTGGGGCTGATGGCCTCTTCGCGGGCAAGCCCGCTCCCACATGGGATTTGAGTCGATCACAAGACCCCCTGTGGGAGCGGGCTTGCTCGCGAAGGCGGCCTAATAGACGCCGCATGCCAAAAGCCATATCGTTATTCACTAACGGTATTTAAATTTCAATTCTTATACCTATAAAGTCACTCCCCTGCGTACCTGCCGACCAATCGGCGCGCCGCACGACACGAACCAACACGGGACCTCCGTGAGTTTCTGATCGATGCGCGCCCTTGAGCGCGCTGTGCGTGGGAGTGATTTTTATGTCAGCCGTCTCTTTTTCTCCAAAGCCTGTGTCAACCAGCGTCGCCGCCATCGCGTCGCAATCCTTCGAAATCCGCCCATTCAGCGGCGCCGTCGGTGCTGAAATCATCGGCCTGGACCTGTCCCGCCCGATCAACGACCGGGACTTCGCCCGTGTCCATCGTGCGCACCTGGATCATCACGTGGTGGTGTTCCGCGACCAGCGCATTACTCCCGATCAGCAGATCGCCTTCAGCCGCCGTTTCGGTGTGTTGCAAATCCATGTACTCAAGCAATTTCTGCTGGCCGGGCATCCGGAAATTCTCATCGTTTCGAACATCATCGAGAACGGCCAATCCATCGGCCTCGGGGATGCCGGCAAGTTCTGGCACTCGGACCTTTCCTATAAAGAGCTACCAAGCCTGGGCTCGATGCTGCATGCCCAAGAGCTGCCGTCCGAAGGTGGCGACACGCTGTTCGCCGACATGCACAAAGCCTGGGACAACCTGCCCGAGGCGCTGCGCAAAGCCGTCGAAGGGCGCTCGGCCGCGCACTCCTACACGGCGCGCTACAGCGAGAGCAAATTCGAGGGCAACTGGCGCCCGACCCTGACGCCGGAGCAACTCGCTCAGGTCGCCGAAGTGGTTCACCCCATCGTCCGCACCCACCCGGAAAACGGTCGCAAAGCGTTGTTCGTCAGCGAGGGCTTCACCACCCGCATCGTCGGTTTGCCGGAAGACGAGAGCAAACAATTGCTCGACGAGCTCTACGCCCACAGCGTGCTGGCGCAAAACATTTACCGCCATCAATGGCAGGCCCACGACCTGGTGTTCTGGGACAACCGTTCGCTGATTCACCTCGCCGCCGGATGCCCCAGTCATCTGCGCCGCAAGTTGTATCGCACCACCATCCAGGGCGACGCGCCTTTCTGATTTCGGAGAATTCCCATGTCCAAACGTCTTCCATTTGCACCCTTGGCTGCGGCCATTGGCCTGGGTTTCAGCCTGCTCGCCGGCAGCCTGGTAGCGCCGACCGTCGCCCACGCCGAAGGTGAAATCCGTATCGCCGAACAGTTCGGCATCGTTTATCTGCTGCTCAACGTGGTGCGCGATCAGAACCTGATCGAGAAGTACGGCAAGCAGGAAGGCATCGACATCAAGGTCGACTGGACCCAGCTCTCTGGCGGCTCAGCGGTCAATGATGCGTTGCTTTCCGGTTCCATCGACATTGCCGGAGCCGGCGTCGGCCCGCTGCTGACCATTTGGGACCGCACCCACGGCAAGCAAAACGTCAAAGCCGTGGCCTCCCTGGGCAACTTCCCTTACTACCTGGTGAGCAATAATCCCAAGGTCAAAACCATTGCTGACTTCACCGAGAAAGACCGCATTGCGGTGCCGGCGGTTGGGGTGTCGGTGCAGTCGCGCTTCTTGCAATACGCGGCGGCCAAGCAATGGGGCGACAAGGAATTCAATCGCCTCGACAAGTACACCATCGCCGTTCCGCACCCGGATGCCACCGCGGCACTGATTGCCGGTGGCACCGAGTTGAGCGGGCACTTCTCCAACCCGCCGTTCCAGGATCAGGCGCTGCAAAACCCCAACGTGCATGTGGTGCTGAATACCTATGACTTGCTGGGTCCGAACTCGCCGACTGTGCTGTTCGCCACCGAGAAATTCCGCGATGAGAACCCGAAAACCTACAAAGCCTTCATCGCCGCGCTGACTGAAGCGGCCGAGTTTGCGCAGAACGATAAAGGTGCGGCGGCCGACACTTACATCCGCGTCACCAAGGCCAAAATCGACCGCGCGGCATTGCTGAAAATCATCGACAACCCGCAGTTCGAATTCAGTATCACGCCGAAAAACACCTACCCGCTGGCCGAGTTCCTCTATCGCGTCGGTGCGATCAAAAACAAACCGGATTCGTGGAAGGATTACTTCTTCCAAGACACCAAACCGCTGCAAGGGAGCTGACCGACATGAACGCCCCTTTGCAAGGCCACACGGTCAGCAAACCGATCGCGGCAGCTCAAGCGCTGCTGTCGGTCGACCAGGTCAGTCTGGAATACCGCACGCCTGCGCGGGTGGTTCGAGCGACCCATCAGGTCAGTTTCGAGATCGATCCGGCGGACCGCTTTGTGCTGCTCGGTCCTTCGGGCTGCGGCAAGTCGACGTTGCTCAAAGCCGTTGCCGGGTTCATCCCGCCCTGTGAGGGTGAGATTCGCCTGCAAGGCCAGCGGGTCGATGCGCCAGGGCCAGACCGGATCGTGGTGTTCCAGGAGTTCGATCAACTGCCACCGTGGAAGACCGTCAAACAGAACGTGATGTTTGCGCTGCTCGCTTCCAAAACCCTCAAGCGCAAAGAGGCTGAAGAGCGGGCGCTGCATTATCTGGACAAAGTCGGTCTGGCGGCGTTTGCCGATGCCAATCCGCATACCTTGTCTGGCGGCATGAAAGCTCGCGTGGCCATTGCTCGCGCCTTGGCGATGCAGCCGAAGATCCTGTTGATGGACGAGCCCTTCGCTGCCCTTGATGCGCTGACCCGACGCAAGATGCAGGAAGAGTTGCTGCTGCTCTGGGAGGAGGTGCGTTTCACGCTGCTGTTTGTCACTCACTCCATCGAAGAAGCGTTGGTGGTGGGTAACCGGATTTTGCTGCTGTCGCCTCATCCGGGGCGGGTGCGGGCGGAAGTCCACAGCCATCAATACGACTTGCACAGTTTGGGGGGCGTGGCGTTCCAGGAATCGGCGCGGCGGATTCATCGGCTGTTGTTCGATGAAGGTCAGTCCCCGGAAACCGAGCGTGAGCTGGATTTCGCCGACATTCGCATCGCTTATTGAGCCATTGGAGGATTGCCCGATGAGCCATTCATCATCTGCGCGTCAAGAGTACGAAACTGTTTTGCAGCCGCTGACCAGCGTACCGTTGGAGCGTGAATTGCCGCTCGGCCAGCGTCTCTGGCAGCAAGGCTGGCTACGCAAAAGCCTGATCCTGATTCTGCTCGCGGTGCTTTGGGAAGCCGTTGCCCGTTATCAGAACAACGACCTGCTGCTGCCGAGCTTTTTGCAAACCGCCAGCGCGCTGCAGGATGGCCTGCTCAGCGGCGAACTGCTGAGCAAGGTGTGGATTTCGCTGGTTGTTTTGCTCAAGGGTTACCTGATTGGCATCGTTCTGGCGTTTGTCCTGACGACGCTGGCGGTGTCGACCCGATTCGGTCGCGATTTGCTCAGCACGCTGACCTCGATGTTCAACCCGTTGCCGGCGATTGCCCTGTTGCCGCTGGCGCTGCTGTGGTTTGGCCTGGGGCAGAACAGCCTGATTTTTGTACTGGTGCATTCGGTGCTCTGGGCGTTGGCCTTGAACACCTATGCCGGGTTTCTCGGTGTCTCGGAAACCTTGCGCATGGCCGGGCGCAATTACGGTCTCAAGGGCATCCGTTTCGTGCTGTTCATCCTGATCCCGGCCGCGTTGCCGTCGATTCTCGCCGGGCTGAAAATCGGCTGGGCCTTCGCCTGGCGTACGCTGATCGCCGCCGAACTGGTGTTTGGCGCTACCAGCGGCAAGGGTGGTTTGGGGTGGTACATCTTTCAGAATCGAAATGAGCTGTACACCGACAAGGTGTTTGCCGGGTTAGCGGTGGTGATCCTGATTGGGTTGCTGGTGGAAAACCTGGTGTTTGATACGTTGGAGCGGGTGACGGTGAAGCGGTGGGGGATGCAGCGGTAGGTTCTGTGGTGTCTGATCTGGCCCGTCGCGGTCTTCAAGTGGACACAGCATTTGTGTTCGACCGAAACTCCACTGTGGGAGCGAGCCTGCTCGCGATGGCGGTAGAGCATTAACCAAATTCTTCCGATCCGCACTTTCCAATCGCCCACAAAAAAGGCCGTTTTTATATAAAAACGGCCTTTGCGAAGTAGTTAAAGACCGGCGAAAAACACTTAAGTTCCGCCCAAAAAACAGTAACTTATAGAATTGTGCTCAAGTCGTGTTACTCGTCGGATTTCTATTGTCACAACCATGACACAGCCTCAGGATCGCGCCGTCATCCCCTTGAGGTTCCTCTATGAAGTTCTCCTCGATTCTCTTGTTGTCCCTTGGCCTGGTCAGTGGCTTCGCTTCTGCTGGCGGCACCACCGAAGCAGGTGTGGGCGGCGCATTGGGCGGGGTTCTTGGCTCGGTCGTCGGTCAATCGCTAGGCGGCAGTACAGGTTCAACCATTGGCGCGGCCTTGGGCGGCGCGGGTGGTAGCGCAGTCGGCGCAGACAAACGCAGCCGTGGCGAAGCCGCCATTGGCGGGGGG
>NZ_AKJE01000093.1 GCF_000282495.1 Pseudomonas sp. GM79 | reverse complement strand
AAGATCGCAGCCTTCGGCAGCGCCCGCAGGCGCGTAGGAGCTGCCGAAGGCTGCGATCTTTTGATCTTGATCTTGATCTTGATCTTGATCTTGATCCTTCAGTGCATCTCCCGCCAAGTCAGGTACACCCGCAAATCGAACTCCACCTGGTGATACCCCGGCAACATGTGTTCGCACAGCTTGTAGAACGCCTTGTTGTGATCCGACTCTTTGAAGTGTGCCAACTCATGCACCACGATCATTTTCAGAAACTGCGGCGCCGCGTCCTTGAACAGCGAGGCGATGCGAATTTCTTTCTTGGCCTTGAGCTTACCGCCTTGCACCCGGGAAATCGTAGTGTGCAGACCGAGCGCACGATGGGTCAGGTCCAGACGGTTGTCGAACAACACCTTGTCAATCGCCGGGGCGTTACGCAGGTATTCCTGCTTGAGGTCCAGGGCATAGGTGTACAGCGCCTTGTCGCTCTGCACCCCGTGCTTTTCCGGATATCGCTGGCTCAGGTAGTCGCCCAGCCGACCTTCGGCGATCAGCTGTCGCACCTGGTCCTGCAACGCAGCGGGATAGGCCTGGAGGTATTTCAACGCGGTCATTGGGGCGGCAACACGAGTCACGAAAAGATCGTCAGTGTAACGAATTCAACTCGTCAGCGCGCCCCAGTCGAACGGCTCGACAAAGTGACGGGTGTCCTCGGCCATCAACGGCCGCGCGACCAGAAACCCCTGCACATACTGGCAACCGTTGGCTTGCAGCCATTCATATTGCGCCACCGTCTCCACCCCTTCAGCGATGACTAACAGACCGAACTGTTTGCACAAATCGATGACACTGCGTGCCAGCGCTGCATCCCGTTCGGATCCCGGCAACCGGGCGATCAAATGCCGGTCAAGTTTGAGCGTGTCCAGTTCAAGATCTCGCAGATGCGCCAGCGAACAAGCCCCGGAACCAAAATCATCCAGCGCCACCCGCACTCCCAAATTGCGCAGCAAACGCAGCTGCTTACGGGTTTCGTCGGGGTTAAGCATCAAGGCCTCTTCCGTGACCTCGACCTCCAGCTGCCGCGGTTTCAAACCATGGCGGTCCAGCACCTGGCGCAGCTCGGTGACCAGGTTGGGCAATCCGAATTGCGTGCTGCTCAAACTGACGCCCAGCACCAGATCTTCGGCAAACAAGGTTTCCCAGGCTTTTCGCTGTTTGGCCCCACGATGGTAAATCCAGCTGCCCAGGCGACTGATCAACCGCGCCTCTTCCAGCAACGGCAAAAACAGCCCCGGCGGTACATCGCCAACACTCGGATGCTGCCAGCGCAGCAACGCCTCGAACCCGCGAATCTGCCCGTCGGCAATGGCCACCTGAGGCTGATACACCAGATTGAAATCGCGGTTCTCGATGGCCGTGCGCACGCTCTCTTCGAGCATCAGCCGCGAGCGCGCCCGGCCATTCATTTCGTGATCGTAGAAGCGATATTGCTGACGCCCGGCACGCTTGGCTTCGTACATGGCGATGTCGGACGCGCGCATCAACCCGTCGAGATTAGCCCCACAATCGGGATAAGTGGCGATGCCGATACTGGCGCCCAAGGCGATGTCCATGCCTTCGATCTGCTGACAGATCGACACCCGCTCGATGAGCTTCTCGGCAATCTTCGCCGCGTGCTCGGGGAGCTCAAGATCCAGCAGCGCGGTGAACTCATCACCACCCATCCGCGCCAGAATATCGAAGGGCCGCAGACACGCCTTCAACTGCTCGGACACCCATCGCAGCACCCGGTCGCCAGCATCGTGGCCGAGGGAATCATTGACCCGCTTGAAGCCGTCGAGGTCCAGGTACAACAGCACCCATGTGCTGTCGGAGCGTTCGCCGCGCAGCAGCAGGTTTTCGACGGTCTGGTAGAAACCCCGGCGATTGAGCAGGCCGGTCAGCGGATCGGTCACCGCCTGAAACTCCAGCTGCTGATGCAGATGGTGCACCACCGACATGTCCAGCACCGTCACCACCATGGCATGTTGTTCGGTGGGCAAAGGCGCGCAGGACAATGCCACCGGCACTTGCTGACCGGGCGCGGTACGCAGCAACGCATCGTGCAGGCGCAGGGTTTCACCGCGCTTGTAGCCGGCAAACAATTCGGAGTCGGCCCAGATCGGAATGTGCGGCTTTTGCAGGAAATCCAGAAACTCCTTGCCTTGCAGCTCATGCACCGTGGCATTGAGCAAGCGGGACATCGCGGGATTGGCAAAGCGAATCAGCCCGTCCTCGCCCACCACCAAAATGCCTTCGGCGGCGTTATCCAGCACCGAGGCATTGAAGGCACGAGCGGCTTCCAGGTCATGGCTCAACTGCTGCAAGGCACGGCGATTACGCTGATGCTCGAGCAGGGCCTGGACTTTGGGTTTGAGAATTTGCGGGTCGAACGGTTTGAACAGGTAATCCACTGCGCCACTGGCGTAGCCCCTGATCACGGCGTCCTGGGATTGTTCGTTGGCGGTAAGGAAAATGATCGGCGTGAGGCGGGTTCGCTGACTGCCACGCATCAGGCGCGCTACTTCGAAACCGTCCATACCCGGCATCTGCACGTCCAGCAGTACCAGGTCGACATCGTGTTCGAGTAACAGACTGAGCGCTTCAAACCCGGAAGCCGCGGTGATGACCTGCCAGTCCTGGCGCTGTAACAACGCGCGCATGCTGATCAGGTTTTCGGGGTAATCATCAACAATTAAAAGGATTGAGCTGCCTTCAGCTGGCATAGGTTGTGCGCATTCCATGCTGCATCTCTTGTTCGGGACCTCAGGCCGGTCTCTTGTGAAAACCGGACACATAATGCGACTTCACTCTAGACCCGGATCCGCAAAAGCAGAAGCCACCGGTGTGCCATCACTTCAGTAAGTTTCATATAGCCGACTAACGGTCAGTCCTACAGGCCCCGGAAACCGGGAAGGATGGCATTTCGACAGGATGTTGACGTCAACCATCTGCCAAATGGGCATTAACAAACAACCGTTCTACGCTTATAAAGACAGCCCGAAGGCACGCGCTAGAGCTTCTGGCACGTGCGTACAGAAAAAAGTGGAAGCTCGAATATGATCGATCTCGCAACCTGGAACCTCAGCGTTCCTGTCGGCAGTCCGCCGTACACCGTTGAAACAACCAAACTGGTGGACGGCTTCAAGGATCAATACTTCCACTCCGACACCGGCACCTTGTTTTTTTGGGCCCCGGTAACCGGCACCCGCACTGAAAACGCGATTTACCCTCGCACCGAACTGCGCGAAACCTACAGCAATGGCACGCTGAAAAACTGGTACTACCCCGACGCGGACAACTTTCTGCGTGCGACCCTTACGGTCAGCAAGGTACCCAGCACGGGCAAGATCGTTATTGGTCAGATCCATGCCTACAAAAGCCAGAAGCCCATGGTGAAGCTCGAATATCAATACAAGGACTCCAGCGAGACCGGAAACATCGTCGCCAAAGTCCGCATGCACCCCGACGACGACACCGCCCGGGTCATCACCATCGCCACAGGCATAAAACTCGACCGGGAATTTTCCTACCTCATCCACCTCAGCCCCGGCGGTGCATTGGGTATCAGTGCGGCAGGCTATCAGTGGGATACCGACATCAGCGCGATGTGGCGTGATAAACCGCTGTACTTCAAGGCCGGCGCCTATGTGCAGGACAACACCGGGTACACCAGCGAAGGCGGGGAAGTGAACTTCAGCAAGCTGGATATCGATCACGATACCTGAGGCGACTCGATCCCCTGTAGGAGCTGCCGAAGGCTGCGATCTTTTGATCTTCAGCTCCGAAAACTTCGTAGGAATCCACCCATTGTGGCGAGGGAGCTTGCTCCCGTCGGGCTGCGCAGCAGTCCCTCTTTTTTGGGGGCCGCTTCGCGCCCCAGCGGGAGCAAGCTCCCTCGCCACAGGTTCTTTTATGTCCAACGCCATCCCTTCACTGACCGGCATCTAGTCCCACTTAAACGCCCACGTTTAAAGACACTCAGCGTTACTTCATGAAGCCTACAACGGCTTGCGTCACCGCCTACACGTACGCCAGAATCCGCCGGCTTGTGCGCCTTGAAGCCCACCGGTAACTTGATTCGTGTCACTGATTCCCAGTGATCGGGTTTAGTAGCCCGTGGTGTTTTTTCAGTTAGGTGCAAAGCTCTGTCCATCAGATGTTCCTGTCTGAACGTGATGGTGGCTGTGCTCAGGGCGCTTCGGCGCGCCGGTTAATGCTGATAACTCCCCGGTCTACTAACCTGCGCACAGCTGCCACCCTTCTTTTAGTAGAGAAGGTTAAGCAGCTCCATTCAGGAGTTTTCAGCTTATGTTCAAGGTAACGCCTAATCCGCCGGTCACAGATCCGGCATCCCCCTACGAATCCCCCGACTCAAAAAAATTCCACGAAGCCGCCGAGCGCGCCCTCGACCATTACCTCAACCCGGCCGCCAACATCATGGCCACCACCAACGAACCCGAGCCCATGTACTTGGCCAATCCGAAGTACAACACCGAATCCCTGCTGGCCAACGCCAGCGAAACACTGGGCTCTGCTACCACCATGCTCAACAATTTCGCGGCGCTGCTGGAGACCTCCCATCGCAAGACCCTGCTGGGCATCGCCCAAGTGGTCATGCTCGGCGAACTGGCGGTGAACCAGGCGTTGGACCACGTCGAATTGAAGGAGTAATCGGGCTCTGGTTGGAGCAAGGCGAGCAAACTTGCTTCCAATAAAAAACCCGCCTCTCGGCGGGTTTTTTATCAATGCAGCTTAACACTCAGGCTCAGTTAACCTTAGCGCTCAACTCACTGAATAAGGGATGATTAAATAAACCTGCCCCCTTTTATACTCAACCATTACTACCAAGCTTTAACTTGTTTTGCCTTGAACGTAAATCTTTCAGGGCTTTTTGTATCATTTGATGATTTGGAGGTGCGCACTGCTAGCCAAGTATCAAAGTTTGAACTCCCATTCACATAAGCTGCCACTAACCTCCATTTATCGGAAGGCGTATCAAACCAGATCACTGTTTCCTGTTTATCATCGTAAAATGAAAACCCCCCTTCCACCTTATTGTCCTTGTCAACAACCCCTTCGGAACCAGCTCTGTGAACAAGGCGACCATCAAATGTCCCAGCGCTTTGATTGCTATTTTTGATTTGCAAATAGTACCTATCGGTTTCGGAATAGTAATCCCAATCAAGATTTGGCATTTTCAATACTCCATCTAATAAGAGGAAAAGGGGACAGATTTATTTAAATCACTTAAATCACTTAAATCACTAATTACCGTCATCGCCCCCAGTCAAGACACAAAATATTTACTCAGAACCTTGATGTCTACTGTCAAACCTGACAGGTGTATAAACATACATATACAAAGAATCTAGCATAAGGGGACAGATTCAAAACAAAGGGTACAGATTTATTTAATCGATACTCTACTGCTATGCTGCACCCATCACTACAAGGAAGTAGGAAGCTATATGCCCAGAATGGGACGTGTTGTGTTACCCAATTATCCGCACCATGTCGTGCAACGCGGCCACAACCGGCAGGTTGTGTTCGCCGAGCCGAGTGACTATCAACGCTACCTCGACGATCTGCGAGAACTCAAAACGCTATTCGACGTGAAAGTGTATGCCTTCTGCTTGATGACCAACCATGTCCATCTATTGCTCGCACCTGGAGACTCCGTTGCGGGTCTCGGGCAATTGATGAAAGGCCTGGCGGGCCGCACGACGCGGTATCGCAACAAGCTGGAGGGACGCTCCGGTACCTTGTGGGAGAGTCGATACAAATCCAGCGTGGTTCAAACCGACACCTACCTGCTGGCTTGTAGTCGATACATCGAGCTAAACCCGGTGCGAGCGCAAATGGTGCAGCATGCTCAAGATTACCCTTGGTCGAGCTTGCACCTGCGTCTCAACGAAACTGCAGAAAACCATTGGCTGGATGAAGATCTTTGCTTCAACGAACTCGGTAAAAGCTATACCGAGCGCCTGGCTCGCTATACCTCATTTATGGAACAGGTGATCCCTTCTTCAGAATTGCAGCTAATCAGAGGCGCCCTCCAACGCGGCCAACTGACGGGCAGTCCTCGAGAAATCGAACCACTGAAAAAAGATCAATGTCACCTATATCGGACTTTTCCGCCTAAATCCTTACAAATGTCCGTTATAGGCGACATTCGATACGCTGAGCATAAGCAGCGCCGCATTAATCTCCGCCCATAAAAAACCCGCCTCTCGGCGGGTTTTTTATCAACGTAGTTTAACGCTCAGGCTCAATTAACCTTAGCGTTCAACTCACCCTTCAAATACCGCTGATACATCGCTTCCAACGAGATCGGCTTGATCTTCGAAGCATTACCCGCCGTACCAAACTGCTCATAACGTGCGATACACACATCACGCATTGCAGTCACGGTAGCGCCGAAGAACTTACGCGGGTCGAACTCGCTAGGGTTGGTAGCCATCAGGCGACGCATCGCACCGGTGGAGGCCAGGCGCAGGTCGGTGTCGATGTTGACCTTGCGCACGCCGTGCTTGATGCCTTCGACGATTTCTTCAACCGGTACGCCGTAGGTTTCTTTGATGTCGCCGCCGTACTGGTTGATGATCGCCAGCCACTCTTGCGGAACCGAAGACGAACCGTGCATGACCAGGTGGGTGTTCGGGATGCGTTTGTGGATTTCTTTGATGCGGTCGATGGCCAGCACGTCGCCGGTAGGTGGCTTGGTGAACTTGTAGGCGCCGTGGCTGGTGCCGATGGCGATAGCCAGGGCATCGACCTGGGTGCGTTTGACGAAGTCAGCGGCTTCTTCCGGGTCGGTCAGCATTTGGCTGTGATCCAGAACGCCTTCGGCGCCGATGCCGTCTTCTTCACCGGCCATGCCGGTTTCCAGCGAACCCAGGCAGCCCAGCTCGCCTTCTACCGATACGCCGCAGGCGTGAGCCATGGCTACGGTTTGTTGGGTAACACGGACGTTGTAGTCGTAGTCGGTCGGGGTCTTGCCGTCTTCGCCGAGGGAACCGTCCATCATCACCGAGCTGAAGCCCAACTGGATGGAGCGCTGGCAGACGTCAGGGCTGGTGCCGTGGTCCTGGTGCATGCACACCGGGATGTGCGGGAATTCTTCGATGGCTGCCAGGATCAGGTGACGCAGGAACGGGGCGCCTGCGTATTTGCGAGCACCGGCCGAAGCCTGGACGATCACCGGGGAGTCAGTCTTGTCAGCGGCTTCCATGATGGCGCGCATCTGCTCAAGGTTGTTGACGTTGAAGGCTGGAACGCCGTAGCCGAACTCGGCTGCGTGGTCCAGCATCTGGCGCATGCTGATAAGTGCCATTGTGTGTGTCTCTCCCGGTTGAGGGTCGTTAATCGTGCCAGCCTGCCGTAGCGGCGGCGGCTATTCAAGTTATTGCAGATCGGGGGTTGGCCCGGGCTGCGAATTCGGTGGTGCAAAATCTCAATAACTACAGAGAACCACTGTGGGAGCGGGCTTGCTCGCGAATGCGGTTATACATTCAACATCTATGCAAGCTGATCCACCGCCTTCGCGAGCAAGCCCGCTCCCACATTTGGATCGCTGTGAATCAAATCAATCGTGTTACTCGGCTTTACAACCGCGGCCGATCAAATCGTTGGTGGCGACCCAGTAAACCAGGCCTTCCTCACCTTTTACGTGAAACGCCAGCATGTCGTTGCTGTACAGCGAACCTTCGGCGCCCGGCTCTAGCTTCAAACGGTAGACCTGATCAGCACCGCCCAGGCGAACGTCGACTTGCTTGCGGTTGATGTCAGTGTAGCGCCAGAGCACTTTGGCCTGACTGTCGCAGGTCCAGGTGGTCCAGCTGTCCGCGGGCTCGGCAGCGTTGAACAGGTTCGAATTGGCGCAACCTGCCAGCAATGCCAGTGCCGCAACGGCGATAAAGCGTTTCATCCGTGTTCCTCGACTGACGGCACACGCCGCCAGCCTTGAGTAAAGAGTCAGACCCCTCAAGGGCAACCATGTTCCTTGGCCGGAGCCTGCGTCTCGTATTTGTCCAGGCCATCGGGCCCGGAGCGCTTGTTGATCACCGGGTTGGTTTCCGCTTGCCAATCCGCCTGGTAGCAGCCTTTTTCGTGTGTTTGCGGCGCGGGTTCCGGCGTGGCTTTCGGGTTACTCCCGCAAGCCGCCAGCATACCCGCGGCAATCAACAGCATTAAGGTCCTGACCATGTGAACACTCCTTTGCCTGGTCAAATGGGCGGCCTCAGGCCTTGGCCCGGCTTTCCAGGACTTCAACGGCCGGCAGCACTTTGCCTTCGACGAATTCGAGGAACGCGCCGCCGCCGGTAGAAATGTAGGAGATCTGCTCGGCAACGCCATATTTATCGATGGCCGCCAGGGTGTCGCCACCACCAGCGATGGAGAACGCCGAGCTTTCGGCGATGGCTTGGGCCAGCACTTTGGTGCCGTTACCGAACTGGTCGAACTCGAACACGCCCACCGGGCCGTTCCACAGGATGGTCTTGGACGACTTCAACAGCTCGGCGAAATTCGCCGCGGTCTGTGGGCCGATGTCCAGGATCATGTCGTCTGCGGCCACGTCGGCAATCAGCTTGACGGTCGCGGTAGCGCTTTCAGCGAATTCCTTGGCAACCACCACGTCGACCGGCAGCGGAACGCTGACTTTGGCAGCGATTTCACGGGCGGTGTCCAACAGGTCCGGCTCGTACAAGGATTTGCCGACCGGGTGACCAGCAGCAGCCAGGAAGGTGTTGGCGATGCCGCCGCCGACGATCAGCTGGTTGCAGATCTGGCTCAGGCTGTTGAGCACGTCGAGTTTGGTCGACACTTTGGAACCGGCAACGATAGCAGCCATTGGCTGAGCCGGGGCGCCCAAGGCCTTGCCCAGTGCGTCCAGTTCGGCGGCCAGCAACGGGCCAGCAGCAGCGACTTTGGCGAACTTGGCCACGCCGTGGGTCGAACCCTCGGCGCGGTGAGCGGTGCCGAAAGCGTCCATCACAAACACGTCGCACAGGGCGGCGTATTGCTTGGCCAGTTCGTCAGCGTTCTTTTTCTCGCCCTTGTTGAAGCGCACGTTTTCGAACAAAACGATGTCGCCGGCTTTCACGTCGACGCCGCCCAGGTAATCGGACACCAGCGGCACTTCGCGGCCCAGGGCTTTGCTCAGGTAGTCAGCGACTGGCTTGAGGCTGTTCTCGGCCGAGAACTCGCCTTCGGTCGGACGGCCAAGGTGCGAGCAGACCATCACGGCCGCGCCTTTTTCCAGGGCCAGCTTGATGGTCGGCAGCGAAGCCAGGATTCGCGCATCGCTGGTGACAACACCGTCCTTGACTGGGACGTTGAGGTCTTCGCGGATCAGTACGCGCTTACCTTGCAGATCGAGGTCGGTCATCTTCAACACGGTCATGGGTCGCATTTCCTGGATAGCTGTTTTAGAGAGCAGGTTTTGGTTGTGGTGCAGCTGTTTGCAAATAGTGTTCTGCAACGTCCAGCATTCGATTGGCAAAACCCCATTCGTTGTCGAACCAGGCCAGGATGTTCACCAGCCGAGGGCCGGAAACGCGGGTCTGACTGGCATCGACGATGGCCGAATGTGGGTCATGATTGAAATCACAACTGGCGTGAGGCAACTCGGTGTAGGCCAGAAGGCCCTTGAGCGGGCCATGAGTGGCGGCCTCGCGCAGAATCCGGTTGACCTCGGTGGCGTCGGTATCGCTTACGGTCTGCATCGTAATGTCGAGGCAGGACACGTTAACCGTCGGCACCCGCACGGCTTTGGCCTGAATTCGCCCGGCAAGTTCCGGCAGCAGGCGTTCAATGCCTCGCGCCAGACCAGTGGACACCGGAATCACCGACTGGAACGCCGAACGGGTGCGGCGCAGGTCTTCGTGGTGATAGGCGTCGATCACCGGCTGATCGTTCATCGCCGAGTGGATGGTGGTGATCGACACGTATTCCAGACCAATGGCCTGATCCAGCAGGCGCAACAGCGGCACGCCGCAGTTGGTGGTGCAGGAGGCGTTGGACACCAGCAGCTCGTCGCCGGTCAGGCAATCCTGGTTCACACCGTAGACGATGGTGGCGTCGACATCCGCCTCGCTGGCCATCGGCTGGGAGAACAGCACCCGCGGCGCACCGGCGTCGAGGAACCGCTGGCCATCGGCACGCGTGTGATAAGCGCCGGAGCACTCCAGCACCAGATCGACGCCCAGTGACGCCCAATCGATGCCTTCGGGGGTGGCACTGCGCAGGACCTTCACGCAGTCGCCTTTAATATGCAGACAATCGCCCTCGACCCTCACCTCGCCGGGAAACCGCCCGTGTGTGGAGTCGAAGCGTGTCAGGTATTCGATGCTGGCCATGTCGGCCAGATCGTTGATCGCGACAATTTCGAACCCTGCCGCCGAGCCTCGCTCAAACAACGCACGCAAGACGCAACGACCAATCCGGCCGTAGCCGTTGAGTGCAACTTTGTAAGGACGCGGTTGAGGCATGGGGTTCTCGATTACCGTGGTGAATCCGTCATTGCAGCATTGACTGGCCCGACGCCTTCGCGAGCAAGCCCGCTCCCACAGGAGAATGCGATCTCATGTGGGAGCGGGCTTGCTCGCGAAAGCGGCAGTCCAGACGACACATTTTCTGGATCAGTCTTCCAGCAGCTCTTCAGCCTGACCCAGGATGTTTTCCAGGGTGAAGCCGAACTCTTCGAACAAGGCAGGTGCAGGCGCCGACTCGCCGTAGGTGGTCATGCCGATCACACGCCCTTCCAGGCCCACGTACTTGTACCAGTAGTCCGCGTGAGCAGCTTCGATGGCGATACGCGCGCTGACCTGCAATGGCAGAACCGCTTGCTTGTAGCCGGCGTCCTGGGCTTCGAAGACGCTGGTGCATGGCATCGAAACAACACGCACCTTGCGGCCTTGCTCGGTCAGTTTGTCGAAGGCTTGAACGGCCAGGCCGACTTCCGAACCGGTGGCGATCAGGATCAGCTCAGGCTCGCCTGCGCAGTCTTTCAGCACGTAGCCGCCGCGATTGATGCACTCGATCTGCACGGCATCACGGGTTTGGTGCTGCAGGTTCTGACGGGAGAAGATCAGTGCCGACGGACCGTCGTCACGCTCCAGCGCGCATTTCCAGGCCACTGCCGATTCAACGGCATCGGCTGGACGCCAGGTATCGAGGTTCGGCGTGCAACGCAGGCTGGCCAGTTGCTCGATCGGCTGGTGAGTCGGGCCGTCTTCGCCCAGACCGATGGAGTCGTGGGTGAACACATAAATGATGCGCTTCTTCATCAGCGCCGACATGCGCACCGCGTTGCGGGCGTATTCCATGAACATCAGGAAGGTCGCGCCGTAAGGCACCAGGCCGCCGTGCAGGGCCACGCCGTTCATGATCGCGCTCATGCCGAACTCGCGAACGCCGTAGTACATGTAGTTGCCGCTGGCGTCTTCGGCGGTGACGCCTTTGCAACCTTTCCACAGGGTCAGGTTGGAACCGGCCAGGTCAGCCGAACCGCCCAGCAGTTCCGGCAACAGCGGGCCGAACGCGTTCAGGGCATTCTGGCTGGCTTTACGGCTGGCGATGGTTTCGCCCTTGGCCGCGACTTCAGCGATGTAAGCAGCCGCTTTTTCCGCGAAGTCTTCCGGCAGGTCACCGCTCAGACGACGAATCAGTTCGTTGGCCAGCTCCGGGAAGGCCGCGGAGTAGGCAGCGAAACGCTGATCCCACTCGGCTTCGGCAGCGCGACCGGACTCCTTGGCGTCCCACTCGGCATAAATATTGGCCGGGATTTCGAACGGGCCGTGGTTCCACTTCAGTGCTTCACGGGTCAGAGCGATTTCCGCGTCACCCAACGGGGCACCGTGGCAGTCTTCCTTGCCCTGCTTGTTCGGCGAGCCGAAACCGATGGTGGTCTTGCAGCAGATCAGCGTCGGCTGCTCGCTTTTGCGGGCCGTGTCGATGGCGATCTTGATTTCTTCCGGGTCATGACCGTCGACGTTGCGGATCACCTGCCAGTTGTAGGCCTCGAAACGCTTCGGCGTGTCATCGGTGAACCAGCCTTCGACTTCGCCGTCGATGGAGATGCCGTTGTCATCGTAGAAGGCGATCAGTTTGCCCAGGCCCAAGGTACCGGCCAGGGAGCTGACTTCGTGGGAAATGCCTTCCATCATGCAGCCATCACCCAGGAACACGTAGGTGTGGTGATCGACAACGTTATGGCCGGGACGGTTGAACTGCGCCGCCAGGACTTTTTCCGCCAACGCGAAACCCACGGCGTTGGCCAGGCCTTGCCCCAGTGGACCAGTGGTGGTTTCGACGCCCGGGGTGTAGCCGTATTCCGGGTGGCCCGGAGTGCGGCTGTGCAGCTGGCGGAAGTTTTTCAGGTCATCGATCGACAGGTCATAACCGGTGAGGTGCAGCAGCGAGTAGATCAACATCGAACCGTGACCGTTGGACAGCACGAAGCGGTCACGGTCAGCGAACGATGGATTGCTCGGGTTGTGCTTCAGGTAGTCACGCCAAAGTACTTCGGCGATATCCGCCATACCCATAGGGGCACCGGGATGGCCGCTGTTGGCTTTTTGCACGGCATCCATGCTGAGGGCACGAATGGCGTTGGCACGCTCACGACGGCTGGGCATCGCTGTTCTCCTGCGGATATTGAATCGAGAGTTAATAAAACGAAACGGAAAAAAGGCGAGCATTTTCCCTCACCGACCGCCTTCGGGGCAATGACAGATAGTCATCCGAAGGCGTTTTTCCAATGGATAACAGCGTATTCGACTGATGAAACCTTTCCGCTGTTCGCTTGCTGACTAAACCTAACGCTGAAAAGCGCCATCTATCGAGCAATATCAAAACTTTTTGATATTGCTCTTGCGATGATTTCTGACCATCACTAGACTGCTGGCCTTATGAATTTACGCGCACCCTCCATTCGACATGACGATTGCGATGAGCTGGCGGCCCTGTGCAAGGCCGGCGGCGATCCTCTGCGGCTGAATGTATTGCGCGCGCTGGCCAACGATTCGTTCGGTGTACTGGAACTGGCGCAGATCTTCGGCATTGGCCAGTCTGGCATGAGTCATCACCTCAAGGTTTTGGCCCAGGCCGACCTGGTGGCGACCCGTCGTGAAGGCAATGCGATTTTCTACCGTCGCGCCCTGCCCCACACCGATCTGCTGGGCGGCAAGCTGCATGCCGCGCTGCTGGAAGAAGTGGACAACCTGACCCTGCCGACTGACGTTCAGTCGCGGATCGGTCAGGTCCACGGGCAGCGAGCGGCGGCCAGCCAGGACTTTTTCTCACGGGTCGCGGAGAAGTTTCGTGCCCAGCAAGACCTGATTGCCGGCCTGCCACAGTACCGCGACAGCGTAGTGGCACTGCTCGACAAGCTGAGTTTCGGCCCGGGCGCCACAGCCATCGAAGTGGGCCCTGGCGATGGCGGCTTTCTGCCGGAACTGGCGCGTCGTTTCGCTCAAGTCACCGCGCTGGACAACAGCCCGGCGATGCTCGATCTGGCCCGCCAGGTCTGCGAACGTGAAATGCTGGCTAACGTCAGCCTGCAATTGGCCGATGCATTGAACGGTGTAAGCCTCAAGGCTGATTGCGTTGTACTGAACATGGTACTGCACCATTTCGCCGCGCCGGCCGAAGCACTCAAGCGCATGGCCGACTTGCTGCAACCGGGCGGTAGCCTGCTCGTGACAGATTTATGTAGCCACAACCAGAGTTGGGCCAGGGAGGCCTGCGGTGATCTGTGGTTGGGGTTTGAACAGGACGATCTGGCCCGTTGGGCCACCGCTGCGGGACTCGTTCCCGGGGAAAGCCTCTATGTAGGCTTACGTAATGGTTTCCAGATTCAGGTCCGCCATTTTCAGCGACCGACTGGCGACACTCACCATCGGTAAATTCAGGAAAAAATCGAGATGAGCGAATACTCCCTCTTCACCTCCGAGTCCGTGTCTGAAGGGCATCCGGATAAAATCGCCGACCAGATTTCCGATGCGGTGCTGGACGCCATCATTGCTGAAGACAAATTCGCCCGTGTAGCGTGCGAGACGCTGGTGAAAACCGGCGTGGCAATCATCGCAGGTGAAGTCACCACGTCGGCCTGGGTCGATCTGGAAGACATCGTCCGTAACGTGATTCTCGACATCGGCTACAACAGCTCCAATGTCGGCTTCGACGGTGCGACCTGCGGCGTGATGAACATCATCGGCAAGCAGTCCCCTGACATCAACCAGGGCGTTGACCGTGCCAAGCCTGAAGACCAGGGCGCCGGCGACCAGGGCCTGATGTTCGGCTACGCCAGCAACGAAACCGACGTGCTGATGCCAGCACCGATCACCTTCTCGCACCAACTGGTTCAACGCCAGGCTGAAGCCCGTAAATCCGGCCTGCTGCCTTGGCTGCGCCCGGACGCCAAGTCGCAAGTGACTTGCCGTTACGAAGGCGGCAAGGTTGTCGGTATCGACGCTGTTGTGTTGTCGACCCAGCACAACCCTGACGTATCGTACAAAGACCTGCGCGAAGGCGTGATGGAACTGATCGTCAAGCACGTATTGCCTGCCGAGCTGCTGTCCAAGGACACCCAGTTCCACATCAACCCGACCGGCCAATTCATCATCGGTGGCCCGGTGGGCGACTGCGGCCTGACCGGTCGCAAGATCATCGTCGACAGTTACGGCGGCATGGCCCGTCACGGCGGCGGCGCGTTCTCCGGCAAGGATCCATCGAAGGTTGACCGTTCGGCGGCCTACGCCGGTCGTTACGTGGCCAAGAACATCGTCGCGGCTGGCCTGGCCGAGCGTTGCGAGATTCAGGTTTCCTACGCGATCGGTGTTGCCCAGCCTACGTCGATTTCGTTGAACACCTTCGGCACCGGTAAAATCAGCGACGACAAGATCGTCAAACTGGTTCGCGAAGTGTTCGACCTGCGTCCATACGCGATCACCACCATGCTTGACCTGCTGCACCCGATGTACCAGGAAACCGCTGCGTACGGCCACTTCGGTCGCACTCCGGCGACCAAGACTGTGGGCGACGATACGTTCACCACTTTCACTTGGGAAAAAACCGACCGCGCCGACGACCTGCGTGTCGCTGCCGGCCTGTAAGACTTTTCCTGCGGTACCCAAAGCCCCGCACGGTTCGCCGTGCGGGGCTTTTTATTGTTCTGCTACTTGAGACCGTGTCGCCGCTTTCGCGAGCAAGCCCCCTCCCACACTTGATCTCGATCACTCACAACATCTGTGTACACAAAAGACCCCATGTGGGAGCGGGCTTGCTCGCGAAGAGGCCAGCCCAGTCACCTCTGTCTCATGCCAGAAACACTCAGCAAAAAAACCACCCTTCGCGCCTACCAGTACTGATCTAGCCTTCAAGCATCCCACTGAGCAAGGACGCTCTCGATGCTCCCCAACCTGCGCCTGTTTTTCGCTTTCCTGCTGACCTTCGCCAGCCAGACCACCCATGCCGCCGAATGCCCCGATTGGCCACCAGTTCGTGCACAGAAAGAAATCACTACCCTGCAACTGCAAATCGATCGCTGGGACGACAACTACCACCGTGAAGGCCAATCGCTGATCGCCGATGAACTCTATGATCAGTCCCGTGCGCGACTGACCGAATGGCGCGAGTGTTTTGATTCAGGCCCCGCCACCGAACCATTGCGTACGGCCGGCGGCACGGTTGCTCACCCCATCGCCCACACCGGCCTGGAAAAACTGCGCGATGGGCGCGCCGTCGAAGCCTGGCTGAAAGATCGGGGCGAAGTGTGGATTCAGCCCAAGGTTGACGGTGTGGCGGTGACGTTGATTTATCGCAATGGCTGGTTGCACCGGGCGATCAGTCGAGGCGACGGGGTAAGCGGCCAGGACTGGACAGCCTCGGCACGCCAGATCGCCGCCATCCCGCAAAAACTTTCGCAGTCGCTGGACTTGCTGCTGCAAGGCGAACTCTATTGGCGCCTGACCGAACACGTACAAGCCGAGGCCGGCAGCCTCAATGCCCGCGCCACGGTGGCCGGGTTGATGGCACGCAAGGCGCTGAGCGCCGAGCAGGCCGCCGGTATCGGGTTGTTTGTCTGGGACTGGCCGCAAGGCCCGAAAAGCCTGCCCGACCGGGTGGCAGCTCTGGACACGTTGGGGTTCCCGAGTACGGCACCCTACAGTCAGCCGATCGAGGCATTTGCCGATGCCGAACGCTGGCGCGATCACTGGTATCGCTCGCCCCTGCCCTTTGCCAGCGATGGGGTCGTACTGCGCCAGGACCAGCGCCCACCGGCCGAGCGCTGGCAGGCGAAAACGCCTTACTGGAGCGTCGCCTGGAAATACCCCTTCGCCCAGGCGCTGGCCGAGGTGCGCAAGGTCCACTTCAAGATTGGACGAACCGGCCGGATCACACCGGTGCTGGATCTGATACCGGTGATGCTCGATGACCGGCAGATCAGGCGCGTCAGTGTCGGCTCTCTGCAACGCTGGGAAGCGCTGGATATTCGCCCGGGCGATCAGGTCGCCATCAGCCTGGCGGGGCTGACCATCCCCAGGCTCGATGGTGTCGTCCTGCACAGCACCGAACGCCCGGAATTGAACGTACCGCTGGCGGCAGATTTTGATTCTTTAAGCTGCTGGCAGCCCACACCCGGATGCGAAAGCCAATTCCTCGCACGTCTGAGCTGGCTCAGTGGCAAACAGGGGCTGGCCTTGCCTCATGTCGGGCCGGGCACCTGGGAGAAACTCCTCAAGGCCGAACGCCTCGACAGCCTGGTCGATTGGTTGACCCTTGATGAGCAAGAGCTTGCTAAGATTGACGGCTTCGGTGAGCGCAGCAGTGCTCGCCTTTTGGACAGTTTCAACAGCGCCCGGCAACGCCCATTCGCTCGCTGGCTCAAAGCCCTGGGTTTGCCGCCGACTGGTCAGGCACGCCTCGCCGACTCATGGCAGGCGCTGGCACAACGAAACACCGAACAATGGCAGGCCGAAGCCGGCATCGGCCCGGGGCGCGCAGCGCAATTGAGCGCATTTTTCCGCGACCCGCAGGTCCTGGCCTTGAGTGAGACATTACGTGTTGCCGGGATTGACGGTTTCTAGACGCCAGCCCTGCCTGAGAGCCGGGAACCCAAAGGTGCCGATGCGCTCAAACAGCCCATCGCTATATCGAATTTTTCACCTGGAGCTTTTATGAAACTTCTTTCACCGCTTGCCGTGTTGACCCTGTGCAGCGTGATGGCCGCTCCATTGATGGCCGACGAAGATGCCCCGGGCCTGACCGGCTGCGCCGCCAAAAAACAAGGCATCATCAACCAGATCGAACTGGCCAAGTCCCGCGGCAACGCCGATCAACAGGCTGGCCTGGAAACCGCCCTGAACGAAGTCACTGCCCATTGCACCGACGCTTCCTTGAAGAAGGAACGGGAAAACAAGGTGCTCGACGCCAAGCACGAAGTCAGCACGCGTCAGGCCGACCTCGAGAAGGCGATGAAAAAAGGCGACGCCGAGAAGATCAACAAGCGCAAGGACAAACTGGCTCAATCACGCAAGGAGTTGCAGGAAGCACTGGATGAGCTGGATAAATAAATGATCTTTCAAGATCAAAAGATCGCAGCCTTCGGCAGCTCCTACAGGAGTACGCGCTCCCATGTAGGCGTTGCCGAAGGCTGCGATCTCTTCTGCAATCAATGATCCCGAAACTCTTTATGGCAGGCACTGCAGGCATCTTCGACTTTCTGCACCGCCGGCCCCAGGTTGCTGACCTTGTAGGGCTGAACCTTGCTGGCAATCACCAGCTCACCGGTGGCGCCTTCAAGGGTGCGGGCCAGCTCCTGGAAACGTGCCTGCTTCTGCCAGACATCGTCCTTGGCGCTGGTGTGATCCTCTTCGCGCACCTGCGGGAAATGTTTCCACGGCTCATGGGACAGCGCGTCGAGCTTCACCGCGCCGTCGACGAATTTCGGGCCATCGAACGGAATACGCCCACGCAACATGCCGCCCAGGTCTTCGCCGGTCTTGAGCATCTGTTTGAAGATCGCCTTGCGCTGACCCAGCGGCGAGTTCGGGTCGACACCACCGCAGGCGGACAAGGTCAGGCAGGCCAGCAATACAACGGAAAGTCTTTTAAGAATCATGGTGGCTTCAGGTCACTGGAAACGGCGGCCAGTATCCTCGCGTCACCGGCAAAGACCAATAGCCCTATTATCAATACGGGTTGTTTGAGCGCATGGAGCACTCAGGCAGCCGGCAAAGGAATTACTCCATGAACAGCCGTTTCAAGGCATGGCGTCACAATCTGGCCTGGACCCTTCCGATGGTGGCCGTACTGGCAGGCTGCACCGGCGGCGACAGCAGCAAACCGAAAACCCACGCACTGGCGACCTACTCCAGCGCCACCTGGGAAGCGCTTCCGGCAGTGTCCGACAACGACCTCGTCGCCGGCTTCGGCTCGTGGCGCAGCGCCTGTACCCGGCTCAAGGCCGATCCGGTCTGGGGCGGCACCTGTGCGGCTTCCGCCAATGTGCAGCCAACCGCCAAGGACATCCGCGGTTTCCTCAAACAGAACCTGGACGTCTATGGCCTGCGTGCCGCCAATGACAACCCCAACGGCCTGATTACCGGTTACTACGAACCGGTGTACCCCGGCAGCCTGACCCAGACCGAGGAAGCCAACATCCCGGTGTACGGTGTGCCCGAGGACATGATCATCGTCTCGCTGGACAGTATCTATCCGGAACTCAAAGGCAAGCGCCTGCGGGGCAGGCTCGAAGGTCGCGTGCTCAAGCCGTACGACGACGCGGCAACCATTGAAACCAACGGTGTGAAGGCGCCGGTGATTGCCTGGCTGACCGACCCGATGAACCTGCAGTTCCTGCAAATCCAGGGTTCGGGTCGCATCCAGCTTGATGACGGTCGTCAGTTGCGCATCGGTTACGCCGATCAGAACGGCCACCCGTATCGACCCATCGGCCGCTGGCTGGTGGACCAGGGTGAGCTGAAGAAAGAAGACGTGACCATGGGCGCTATCAGCACCTGGGCCAAGGCGAATCCTGCGCGCATTCCCGAACTGCTCGGCAGCAACCCCAGCTACGTGTTCTTTACCCGCAACCCCGACAGCAACGAAGGACCGCGCGGCTCGCTGAATGTCCCGCTGACCGCAGGTTATAGCGCGGCGGTGGACCGCAAGGTGATTCCGCTTGGCAGTCTGTTGTGGTTATCGACCACACGCCCGGACGGCAGCGCACTGGTACGTCCGGTGGCCGCGCAAGATACTGGCGGCGCGATTGCCGGCGAGGTCCGCGCGGACCTGTTCTGGGGCACGGGGGATGCGGCCGGGCAATTGGCCGGCGACATGAAACAACAGGGGCAAATCTGGATGCTTTGGCCTAAGGGGGCGGCGTTGCCGCAAGTGCCGCAGGTAGCTGACACACTTTAAAAGCAAAAGATCGCAGGCTGCGCCAGCTCCTACAGGGATCGATGTTCATCCGCGATATTGCGGCGCACGCGGCCAATGTAGGAGCTGCCGAAGGCTGCGATCTTTTGATCTTGCCTTTAAACCGACACCACAAAGAAACTGACGATCAACCCCATCCCCACAAACCATACCAGCGACCGCAATATTGCCCAGTCCGCCAAGTAGCAGATGATGAAGAGCAGCCGACTGGTGATGAACAGCACCGACAGCACATTGATCGTCACCAGTTCGGCATTGCCGGCCAAGTGAGCCACGATCACCGCCGCCGCAAACGCCGGGGTCACTTCAAAACTGTTCAGTTGCGCCGCATGCGCCCGCTTGCCCAAGCCTTCCAGGGAATCGAGAAACCCCCGAGGGTCATGATTGTGTCTAAGCCCGTACCCGCCACTGATCTTGGCGATGCCTATGCACAAGTAAGGCAAAAAGATCGCAATCAAAATGCACCACAGAGCAACCGTCATAACGCAGTCCCTTCTTCAAGTTATAGAAAATCGAATTCCATCAGCGGCGACTAAAACTTCATCACCAACATGCCGATCAGCACCAGCCCACAGGCTAAGAGCCGGGGCCTGCCGAAAGGTTCTTTGAGGTAGCGCATGCCGAACAGCACCACCAGAATCACGCTGATCTCGCGCAGCGCCGCCGCCTCGGCAATTGAACCGAGCTGCATCGCCCACAGCACCAGAGCGTAGCTGAACAGTACGCAAAACCCGACCGCCAATCCCAACCGCCACTGTTCACGCCAGAACAGCATGAACGCCGGGCGTTTGCGCACCAGCGCCAGCAACGGGAACGGCCAGGCACTGAGCAATGTGACCCAAACCAGGTAGTCCAGCGGATGGGACCAGCGCCGCAAGGCCTGGCCATCGATGAAGGTGTAGCAACCGATGCACAACCCGATCAGTGCCACCACCGGCAGCATCGACCACGGCAGACGCACCCCGCCACCGCCCTGCCAGAGCAGGCACAACATGCCGAGCGGGATCAGCAAAATGCCGAAGATCTGCTGAGCCGTCAGCACTTCCCCGGCGAAGATCAGCGTCAGTGCCAGCACCACCAGCGGCGACAGTCCACGCATCAACGGATAGACCAGACCGAGATCGCCGACCCGATAGGCCTGGATCAACAGGTAGCGATAGAGCAACTCGAATGCCGCTGACGCGAGAATCCACGGCCACATCTCCAGTGGCGGCAGCGCCACGAAGGGCAGCATCAGGGCGACAAACAGCAGCGCCACGCTGTCCATGCAGGCCACCACCAACAGCCGCTCCGCGCTGAATTTGATCAGGGTATTCCACGCCGCGTGCAACAGCGCCGCCACCAACACCAGAACCGTCGCAAGCACGGCACACTCCTTATTTTGCCCCCACTCTCCCCCGTAGGAGCTGCCGCAGGCTGCGATCTTTTGATCTTCCAAAAGCAAAATCAAAAGATCGC
>NZ_AKJE01000092.1 GCF_000282495.1 Pseudomonas sp. GM79 | reverse complement strand
TCGGCCTCTGGGAAAGGGGCAACAGATCAAGATCAAAAGCCGAAGCAACGGCAACGGCAAGATCAACAGCTTCGCGAGCAAGCCCGCTCCCACAGTTGGACGGGGTACATCCGGGAGAGATTGGTCGGCTGTCAGATCGTCATCGCAGGCAAGCCAGCTTCCACAGGGATGATGTGCATCTGCAAGAGACTGGTCGGCTGTCAGGCCGCCTTCGCAGAGCCGCCATGACCGCAGCAACGGATATGTACCCCCTCAAAATCGGCCTTACCCTGCACAGCACCAGCCTCGGCGGGGAACTAGTTCAAAACGCTCCCTAGCATGGCATCGAGATAGGTCTTCGCCGCGCAGGCGTTCACGAAACGGGCAGCGGCATCGATGCGTGCCTGACGGTTTGCATCACGCGGCAACGTCAGTTCCACGGTGATCGCCTGTGCCAGTGCATCAGGGTCGTCGACCGCCACCAGCGGGGCGATCGCGCCATTGTCGAGAATCTCTTGCGGGCCGTAGGGGCAGCGGGTCGATACCACCGGGGTGCCCGTGGACAGAGCCTCGACCAGCGCGTTGGGGCTGCCCTCGAAACGCGACGACAGTACAAAGCAATCGGCCGCTGCCACCTCCGCCAATGGATCGTTGGAATAGCCCGGCAGATCGAAGCGGTCGGCCACGCCCAGGGTGACTGACTGTGCCAGCAACTCGGCTCTGAGCGCGCCTTCGCCGAAAATGATCAATCGAACACCGGGATCGGCTAATCGGGCAAAGGCATCGAGCAATACGTCAAAGCCTTTTTGCCGTGCCAGGCGACCTACGGCGACAATTACCGGGGTGGTTTTTTTCGACAGCCAGCGGTGGTTTGGACGTCCCGGCGCCTTGTCGCGAAAATCGTTGTCGAGTACCGGGTTGTCAGCGATGGTGACATCCTGCGGGCGCGTGATGGTGGTGTCGACCAGGTCCTGAGCAACACCGCGCGAGACGCAAATCACCGGATTGGGAATGAGCCGATACAGCAGTGGTGCCAACAGATAGGCGATACGCACCATTAACGCGGGATTGACGTGTCTGTCATGGGAAAACGCGTTGCGTTCGCTGACATGCAGGCGCGCCAGCGTACCTGACAGCGCAGCCGCGGCGATGGCTACGACATTGACATGGGTGAGGGCGGCCAGTTGTGCGTCAAAGCGATTGTGGCGAAGAAAGCGTGCCAGTGCCGGCACTGCTCTGGAGCTGCGCGCACTGTGCAACTGCACCTGTTTGACTCGGGGGTCGAGGCACACCGAGTTCACACCCGTGCCGGTGAGCATCAACAAGGTCACGTCATTGCCTGCGTCAGTCAGCGCACAGGCGAGCCGCGCCATCATTTTTTCGGCGCCGCCGCCACTCAAGTCCTGCAGAATAATCAGCAGCCTTTTCATTGATTCCAAACCTGGTAATACGCTTGCGCGGCATGTTGACTGGTGTACTGTCGGACGGCTTCAGCGGCCATTTCACCGCGTGGCGTCGCCTGGCTTGGCGAGATCAGGCTGCGCAACATCCCTTCGGCCAGCGCCGGTACATCATTGACCTTGACCAGATCGCCAAGGCGGCCGTTATCAAGCAGTTCCCGGGGCCCGGTTTCACAGTCGCAGGCCAACACAGGGGTGCCCAGCGCCAGAGCTTCGATCAGCACGGTCGGCAAGCCCTCATGAAACGAACTCAGGATCAGCAGTCTCGCCTGTCTGATAAAAGGGTAGGGATTGCTCAGGAAACCGGTGAAATGCACACGTCCCTCGATGCCCAGGCGGCAGGCCTGTGAGGTCAGCGCGGCGAGTTGCGGGCCATCGCCGATGATCACCAGGTCCGGCAGCGCGGCGCTGCGCAAGGCCATGGCATAGGCATCGAGCAGCAGGTGGAAACCTTTCGGTTCTATCAGCCGTCCCACTGCCAGCCAGAACTGCGCCGGCAAACCGGTGGACATGGGCGTCTGTGCGGCACTGAGCAGTTGCTCAGTGACCACTGCATTGGGGCAATAACGAATGCGTTCGCGACCCCAGGGCACCAGGTCAGAGAGGGACTGGCGCAAGCCGTTGGAAACCGTCACTACCTGGCCGTTGCCGCAGAGGTACAACGCATAGAGCAGGCGCAGGGTGGCGGGGCTGATTTTTTGTTCACCGCAATCCAGTGCTGCATGACGGCTATAGATGACCTTGCATGGGCTACCCAAGGTGGCAAACCAGGTGCAGAGGTTGGCTTGTTCTTTGGCGGCAATGAGGTGGGTCACTTGTTCGCGACGAATAATCCGGCGCAGCAATACGATGGACTTGAGCAGGCCGACGATTCCATTGCCGCCGCCATTGAGCGTGGCCGTTCCTTCATCGTCTGGCGTGTCGCCATTCATAACGAAATAACTGACACGCTGACCATCTTTCAGAAACTGCCTGGCCAGGCGTTGCTGGACACGCTCGAGGCCACCATCGGGCTTGAAGTCCTTGAGGGTGAACAGGATATGCATGGTCGTGGCTCGGTACTGGATGTTCAGGGATAAGTGATATTGATGGTCACTTTTCGCCGGATGATCATCACCAACAGATGAACAAAATTGGTCGGGTAATCGATCAGGTAGCGTTTGATGGTGTGCGGTTCGCGGTACATCCGATAGAGCGCGCGCAGATGCAGGCGGTTGATCAGTACAGGGTAATAATTGTGCGTCGCCGTCGCTTCTTGGCGAATGAAACCGCCACAGGTGAATGCCACACCGTTGAAGCCGGCACGCAGGGCATCCTGCTCGAACTGTTCCTGAAGCCCGGCGCCCAGGCCTACGATCAGGATGTTCGCTTCACTGCGGCAGATGTCTGCCAGGATGCACGTGGCCTGTGCTGCATCGAAATAGCCATTGTGATGACCGGCGATAATCAGGGCGGGGTAGCGAGCCTTGATCTTATTGAGGAACAGGTCCAGTTCGGCTTGAAGGGCACCGACAAAATAGAGGCGCTTGCCGTGTTTCTCGGCATAGCTGAACACAGGATCGGCGATGGACGTGAAGTCGAAGCTGACCCGGCCGATCGTGCGCCCGGTGATGCGCGACATGAAGGTCGACATCAGCATGCCGTCGCAAAAATAGGCGATGGAAGTCGGGGGCCGGTCGAGCAGACTGCCGACGGACGCAAAATTGATGAAGGAAAATGCCTGGTTGGCGTCCAGCAGACTGGGTGCGTAATGCCCGATTAATTCCAGGTCTTTCATTGGCGGAGTCCCAGGGTCAACCGACCCTATTAATAGATGTCTTTTGAGGACAACGTAAAAGGCGTCTTGACCAGAATCTTGATGTCCAGCCACAGCGACCATTGGTTGATGTAGTTGAGGTCCTGGGCGACGCGCTGCTGCATTTTTTCCAGCGTCTGGGTTTCACCTCGATGCCCGGTGATCTGGGCCAATCCGGTGATGCCCGGCTTGAGGCGATGACGGGCCATGTAGGCGCGGACTTTGCCGGTGTAGTAAATGTTGTGCGTGACGGCGTGCGGTCGCGGGCCGACCAGGGCCATTTCGCCGAAGAGCACGTTGAACAGTTGTGGTAGTTCATCGATGGAACTACGGCGCAAAAAGCGCCCAAGCGGAGTGATGCGGTCATCATCGCGGGTGGCCTGACGCACTTCGTTGTCGTCGTGCACACGCATCGTCCGGAACTTCCAGACCTTGATCACCTCAGCGTTGCAGCCGTATCGATTTTGTTTGAACAGCACCGGGCCGGGCGAAGAAAGCTTCACGGCGGCCGCCACGATCAGCAGCAAAGGGCTGAGCACAATAATGGACACGGCGGCCAGGCTACGTTCAAACAGTTCTTTGCAGAGCAGGCTGCCGGGGTGCGAACTGATCAGGCTTTCATTGAGGTAGATGGCGGGCATTCGCTCTATTTCCGAGATCGAATGATTGAGCAACACCATGCTGCCGAAATCCGGGATCCAGACCACGTCGACATTCACGTCCAGAAGATCGATGTACAGCGCCTCGATGATGGCGGCGTGTGCCATCGGCAAAACGATATAGACGCGGCGTACGTGCAGGCGGGTGATGATTTCGCGAACCTCGTCGATACGCCCCAGCAGCGGCAGAATGCTCGGGGCCGGGCCGGTGTGGTCGGCGGTTGCGATAAAACCCAGCAGCGGTACGCGATTGCGCCTGGACAGTTTTCTCGCCAGCGTATGTGCGGTCGGACACGTCCCGATGATCACTGCGCGGCGCTCGTTGCAGAGCTTGTGTGAATGCAGGCGGGCCAGGTAATGCAGGGGCAAAAAGCTCGCCGCCTGGATCAGGTAACCCAATACGGCCCAGACGATGATCACCTGACGCGAGAAAATCACGCTGGTCTGGGTGACGAAAGCAATGCTGATCAGCACGGCCAGCAAGATCATCCAGGCCGCCAGCAGCCGAGCGAGCCCTGACAACCACTCATGGCGCTTGTGGTAAACCTGCATCACGCTGTAGATCGGCACCGAACCGAGCACGGTGAGAATCATCAGCACACGGTATTCACTGGTCAGGCTGCCGACGCGCCAATGCACCAGCAACATCAGCAGCAGGTTGACCAGACTGAGCGCGCACAGCCATTGGCCCCAGAAGGTCAGACCTCGGCGGCGCGTCATTTGAGCGGCGTAGAGCGATGTCATCGGCGTAACCTCCGGGCATGGGTTGGACATCGGCGGCAAATTGCACGCCCTCGTTCCAGCACGCTGGTATAGCTCGACTGGGTAAAGCCACTTTTGGTAGATGTTTGAAAGGGACTACGGGTGAGACAGACGCAAGGTTCTACCTGGACAGGTAGTCATAGTTCTGGAACGTATCGGAATGGCTGTAGCCTTGTTTGCGGGCCTTGCTCAGGTCAACCTGGTTAAGCACCACACCGAACACCGGCGCATGGCACTGCTGCAGGTTCGCAAGGCACTTTTGTACCTCGCTGACAGGCGTGCTTTGGGCCTTGATTACGTAGATCACCGCGTCCGAATGCTTGGCCAGCAACAGTGCATCGCTGACCATTTGTGCCGGCGGGGAATCGATGATGATGCGTTGATACCGCGACTTCAGCGCCTCAAGCATGGGGGCCAGGCGCGACGAACCCAGCAGATCCAGCGGTGGCGGCGACAGTTTTCCGGCCGGCAGCATGTCGAGGTTGCCGACAGAACGGATACAGTCCTCCAGCCGCGCAGTGCCCGCCAGGACGTTGGCCAATCCCGGGCTGTCTGCCGGGAAATCGAAGTTGAGCGAGAGGCTGGGTCTGCGCATATCGGCGTCGATCAACAGGACACGCTCCAGCTTGGCAAGTGAGTAGGCCAGGTTGTTGGCGATGGTGCTTTTGCCTTCTTCGGCCAAGGTCGAGGCAACAAGTACCACCTGTGATGGCATGTCGCCGCCGTGCAGCATCAACCAGGTGCGCAGGTTGCGAATGGTCTCGCAAAAGCGCGGATGGTCGTTGTCATCGAACAGTCGCGCGAGTTGCCGGCGGCTTTTCCTCATGACCAGCGGCACTACGCTGAGCAGGGGAACGTCAAGCGTACTTTCAATGGCTTCGTCGCTCTTGAAGGTTTTGTTCAGGGTTTCGGACAGCAATGCCAGCGCTACCCCGATCAGCGCAGCCACGACGGCGACAATCGCCAGAATCAGTGTTTTACGCGGCTTGCTGGGTTCCAGAGGAACAATTGCAGGGTCGACGATGCGTGCCTTGGTGGAGTCCATGTCTGAGGTGGCCGCGGTTTCTTTCAAACGGGTGATAAAGGTCTCATACAGCGCGCGGCTGCTGTCGACTTCACGCTGGAACTCACGCAGTTGAAACTCCTTGCGCGAAATATCCTGTAGCTGCGCCTTGTTGCTGTTGAAGGATTTGCGCAGTGAATGTTCATTGGCTTGTGATAGCTGATATTCACGCTCGATACCGGCAACCACCTGCTGAACCTGCAAGCGCAAACTGTCGGTAGCCGTCCGCAACTCGGCACGGGCGGCAGCAAGGGTCGGATGTTTTGGACCGTAGCGCCCGGACAGCTCCTCGACCTTGGCTTGGGCCTTGGCCTGTTGCGCCTGGAATTTCTGCACCAAAGGGTTACTCAAGACAGCCGGCACACTGGACAGCTTGCTCAGGTTGCCATTGCTCAGGGCCTGTACCTGGCGGAACTGGCTCTCGGCTTCTGCCAGATTACGACGGGCATCGATCATGCGATTGCCGGTCAATTCCAGTTCATTGGCGCTGATGGTGGCGACACCACCGACGTCGACCAGGCCTTGTGCTTCCCGGTAAGCCTGAAGTTTGTCTTCGGCACTGCGCAGGTTATTGCGCAACTCGATCAGGCGTGAGTTCATCCAGCTGGTATTGGTCAGCGAGGACTTCAGGCTGTTATCGAGCTGGCTGTCGATGAAGCCTTGGGCAATCGCATTGGCGGTAGCGGCCGCCAAACCAGGGTCGGGCAGTTCCACTTCTATTTTGATCAACTGGCTCTTGCCGACGAATTTGACGCGGGTCTGCCGCATGAGGTTCTGTGTGACCTGATTGAAGACCTCGGCCTCGGAGGGCACAACTTGCATCGGTGCCAAACGGCCCAGTACTGGCAGCCACTGGCCAAGCTCAAGCGTTGCCAACCATTTGCGCGGCGCAAACCATGACTGCGGTTGCTGGCGTGGATCAGTGACCGGGTGCGTGGTCAGGTTCAGCTTTCTGACTGCGCGCTCAGCGAGATCGCGCGATTGCAGGAGCGCCAATTGTGTCTGCAAATAATCGACGGTACCGGCGCTCGAATCCGTGACTTGCTGGAAGGCCAACAACGGTGGCGTTTTCTCTTTGATCAGCAACGTGGTGCTGCCGATGTACTGCGAGGGAATGAACGACAGCGTAACCATCGCCAACACACAGCCAAGCACTATCAACCAGCCGATTTTCCAGTGGGCACGCCAGATCACCCTCCAGTATTTGAGCAGGTCAATGGTGTCCTTTTCCTCGCTGTACTGCTGATGCTGCGGCACATGCGCCTGGAGCGGACGTTCGACATAGAGGCTAGGGCTATTGTCCATGATTAGAAAAAGCCTTGTGCAATGGAGATGGTGTCACCGGGGCCGATGGCAGTGCTGCGCGTGATCTTGTCGGTCAGCGGTGGGGAGCCATCGCCGCGCACAATGGTCACCCGCTTGATCGAGGCTCGTTCGGTCAGGCCGCCGCCCAGGGCGATGGCTTTCTCCAGCGTCAGCCCCGGTTCGAACGGATAGCTGCCGGGTTTCTGGACCTCTCCATTGATGTAGAACGAGCGGTAGGCGATCAGGTTGAGGCTGACCTTGGGGTCGACCAGATAACCTTGCTTGAGCCCGTCGACGATGAGTTTTTCTACCTGCTGGGGCGTGAGTCCCTTGGCGGCAATGTCACCCAGAAACGGATAGGAAAACATTCCGGCATCGTTGAGACGGATTTTTTCGAAGCTCAGGTCCCGCTCACCGAACACAGTGATACGCAATACATCGCCGGCTGCCAGTTTGTACTGGGCGCCGGTGTCTGCTGCAAAAGTCACGGGCAACAGCCACGGCACGAACAACAAGCCAAGCATTCGCGAGTTCATGGGGAAAACCTCTTAGAGACTTACGTTGAAGCTGAGCAAGAAGATGTTGCGTTCAAAACTCTGATTGTCGGTATCGGAGTCATCGTTGCGGTAGCGATAGCCCAGCTCGATATCCAGCCAGCGGCGCATTGCGTATTCCACGGCGAGGTTGTAGTCACGAAGGTCGTCGGTGCGGTCCTGCCCTTCGTACTCGTAACGGCCAAGTCCGACTTCGGCCACTGTGGTGATGCGTTCGGTCCAGCCATGACGCCAGCCGACCAGAGCCGTGGTGGTCTTGACGGCATCAGCACCGTCGTCGCCCTCGGCCATGGCCTGGCGGGCAACAAAGGAGAAGGTCGAATAGGTGCGTGGTTTCCAGCGCAGATCCACTTGCCAGGTCGGGTTACTGAGGTCATCGACATCGCTGTCGTCGAAGTTCTTGCGCTCATAACCAACACGGACTTTGCCGGTGGTGCGTGCGGTGAAATCCCATTCGGCACCGGCGAGGACCGCATCGGATGTGCTATTGAGACGGCTGTTGGACTCGTAATCAAAGACGGTGTGGTCGTATTCCAGTAATCCACGTGTATTGCTACCGATGCGGTGGTACCACGTGGTGGTCAGGCCAGTGGTATCGCGCTCTTTGTCGTCGTTGATGCCACCTGAGTTGTCGTAGCGAAGTTGGGCGTAACTGGCGCCCAGATCAATCTGATTGGCAGCGCTCCTGGCGCCGTAGGTATAGAGACCGTTGACGCGGTTACTGCGAATCTTGTCATTGATGCCATCGACAGCGGTCGACGTTGTACGCTCATATTTACGTGTTTCCGCATCAAGTTTCAGTCGATGGCGGTCGGTGAATTCCATGATGCTATTGAGGCGCAAGCGTTGCGCCGTATTCGAGGCATCCGAGTCGTCATGATAAATGTACCGGGTAGGCTGCCAGATGAGTCGGGTAGCACTGTTGCGGTCTTCAGCCTTGAGTTCGAAAGTGGGCGCCACTTTAGTCACCATCGAAGACTGCGCCCGCTCCAGTTCGCGGAAATTGTCATCATAACTTTCTGAAAACAGCAGAGTAGGGGTGAAGTCGAACCCATAAATATCAATGGACTGGGGATCAAGACTCCAGGCCGTTCCGGGACACAAATAGATCATGAACAGTGCGAAAGGGCCGCGGGTCTTGAGAGTCATATCATTGCTCCAAGGGGTGAGTTCAATGACTATAGACCGGAAAAACAGTGGGTAAATGGGGCTGTGTAATGCCGGTAGCAATCAATAATTGGTCGGGCAGGGGGTTTTAAGTTTAATTGGGGTGGGGTTAAATAGTTAATTCTGGTGCTGGAAATAACAGGCTCTAATTTGAGTTGCGCAGCTTGTTGTAAGATGCAGAAGTTAAAAAGGCAATGATATATTTATAGATAAGGCCGAGATCGTGCAATGTCAGTTAATGGCACGCGGACCTGATGCTCTCTATTCAAAAAGTGAAGAAGAATCATGACTCGTTCATCACCTAACATGCTCAGGAAAATACCTTCCAGAGTCGACAGTGGTCCTCGGGTTATTTGCAGCGTATCCCCAGGTTGGAACGGTTGAGAGGCGTGCATTACGGGTGGTTTAAAACACCGGGCCCGCAGATGCTCGATGACATCGTCCGGGACTATTGCCGGGCCGTGATTGAAGTCGACGATGCGGCTGACACCGCGGGTAGAACGCAGGGGCGCCCATTTGTCGTCACGGCTCAGATGAATGAAAAGATACCCCGGGAAGAGAGGTTCAAGCGATTGATTGGGTTTGCCATGAATCAGGCGCTCGCTAATAATTTGCGGGCAAAATATAACGTAATTTTGTCGCAATAAATTGATTTGCGCCCGTTCATCCTGACGCGGCTTGCATTGCAAAAGATACCAATTGGAACCTTGGGTACTCGTCAGCATTCTGGCAAGCTCCGGAATATGGGTTAAGCATGCCTGTTCACGCATCAGCAATGCCACTGCCCCTCCAATGAACGCTTTAGAGTAGGTGGAATTGCGAAAGTGTTAAGTCATTGGAACAGGTGTGTCAATAATGAAACATGTAATGGGCAAGTAACGATAGAGCACCAAAGTCAATAATTTGGCGTGAGCGCCGCGCAGCTAGTTCGCTTTGTCGGACGGCGCTCAAATAGAACTCTTGATCGAAAAGTGTAAAGGTTACTTAACGCTATCAGTGATATCGATGTGTCATCAGATCGTTGCGATGGGCAAAGCTACCGCAGGGTCCGAACTCTCGGTCCTATGAAAAATAAACACTGTCTATCGTGAACTTAATCGCTGGGGGCTGACGTATATCTATTAAAGGAATTACATCTTTTTATACGTCGACCCTGTTAGGTATCGACCACTCCAGACGGCCTGTCAAATGTCACTAGTCAAAAATATAGCCTTCTGTCCAATAATCTATTAAAAGCCCTCAAGCCGTTGTTTTAACGGGCCATTTTTTTTGACACACACAGAGTACTTGCTGAAACCGACCGGCAGACAACACACAAAACCCTCCTGAATCAAAAGCGGGCAGATGGCCGTCAAGGGTATTTACTGAAAATAGATCGCACAATACAATGAGAATCGTTACTACTAACTCATCGAGTGCGACGTCTTGAGCCAGCCCCACCCCTTTGCCCGCCGCAAGATCTTCATGAAACGCGCGTTGCCGACGCTCTCCTGCGTTATGTTCACCAGTCCTCTGTGGGCACAGGCACCCCTCGAACTGCCGACCACTGATATTCAGGCGAGCCGCGTCAGCCAAGACACGAGCTACACCACTTCTCACGCCAGCACGGCAAGCAAAAGCAATGTGCCGATCAAGGAAGAGGCGCAATCGGTCAATGTGGTCACCCAACAGACCCTGGCTGACTATCAGGTGCGCTCGCTGGACGACGCCATGAAGTTTGTCAGTGGTGTCAGCCAGGGCAATACCTTGGGCAACTCGCGCGATTCCCTGGTCAAGCGTGGTTTTGGCACCAACGACGACGGCTCGATCCTGCGCGATGGCGTGCGTTCCAATATGGGCCACAACTTCAGCGCCACCACGGATCGTGTGGAAGTGCTCAAAGGGCCTGCTTCAATGCTGTACGGCGCGCTGGAGCCCGGCGGATTGATCAACGTGATCAGCAAGAAGCCTGAATACACCCAGAGCACAACGCTCAGTGGCTCGGCCTATAGCGAAGGCGGCGGCACCCTGGCCGTAGACACCACCGGGCCTTTGGGAGACACGGGCCTGGCCTATCGCCTGATTGCCGAACGCGGCCATGAAGATTACTGGCGCAATTACGGTGTGAACGAGAGCACTCTGGTCGCGCCATCGCTGAGCTGGACCGGTGATCGCGCCAGCCTGACCCTGAGTTACGAATACAACGATTATTCCAGCCCTTTCGACCGCGGCACCGTGTTCACCAACGGTCATCCGGCGGACATCGACTACGACAAGCGTCTCGACGAACGCTGGGCGAAAAGCGTCGGTATCCGTGAAGTGGCCACCGCGCGTTTCGAGTATCAGCTCAGTGACGATTGGAAAACCCGCGTCACCTACGGCTGGAACAACGACCGCTACAGCCTCTCGATTGCCCAGCCGAATTCGTTGACCGGCAACAATCTGCGACGTGCAGCCAACGGTGCTCATTACGACGATGAAACCCGCTACGCCAGTTGGGATTTCATCGGCCAGCAGGAGCTGTTCGGCCAACGCCATGACCTGCTGATCGGCGCGGATACTGAAGCGTCCGACCAATTCCGTGGCAAAACCTACCGTAATACCCCGCGGTCAGGCTTCGACATCACCGCGCCAATTTATGGGCGTTTGGCCGAGCCCAGTCTGGTCAGTGCCACGCAAAGTGATCTGAGCAATCAGCTGACCTCCAGCTCCGTGTACTTCAAGGATAACTGGCACCTCGATGACCGCTGGATCCTGGTCCTCGGCGGTCGTCAGCAGCATTACGATCAGTACAGCGATCAGGGCCGAGGCAGCAGCTACACCGTCAACCGCGACGATAATGGCGACGCCTTCGTGCCATTTTTGGGCCTGGTCTACAAAGCCACCGATACCTTGTCGCTGTATGGCAACTACAGCCGTTCGTTCAAGCCCAATACCGAAGTCGACGATGCCGGCCACACCTTCGATCCGGAGGAGGGCCGCAGCTACGAAGTCGGTGCGAAGTACGACCCGCTGCCGGGGCTGAACATCAACCTTGCGCTGTTCGACATCGTCAAGAAAAACGTCGTGACCAGCCAGTCGATCGGTGGCGTCAGCCTTTCGGAGGCGGCGGGCAAGGTCGGTTCACAGGGCCTGGAACTGGACATCACCGGGCGTGTGGCCGAGCGCTGGGACCTGATAGGCACCTACGCCTACACCCACACGGAAATCCTCGACGATCCGGATGACGAAGGTCATCGCCTTGCCGATGCGCCCAAGCACACCGCGAGCCTGTACCTCACCCATCACCTGAACGTTCCCACGGAATTCGGGGCCTGGCATACCGGCGCTGGCGCACGTTACGTCGGCGAGCGCGCGGCCAACAACGCCAACGACTTCTGGCTGAGCAGCTACACCGTGGCCGATGCCTTCGTGCGTTGGGAAGCGCCGATGTTCGGCTACAAGACTTCGCTGCAATTCAACGTCGACAACCTGTTCGACAAACAGTACTACCCGTCCTCTACCGGCACCCAACTGGCGGTCAATGTCGGCGAGCCGCGCACGGCACGCCTGAGCGCCAGTGTGACGTTCTGATCCTTTTGCATTGAGACGCCCCCGTTTCGCTGGTTTTGTACCGGTCGGAACGGGGGACGCCTCACTCTTTCTTCGCCGGGTTCCTGATGTGCCCGGCATCTTTCTCAGGTTGTATGTCGATGCGTCGAACTCTCGTTTCTCTGTGTGTGATCCAAGCCATTTCCCAGACCACCTGGGCTGACCAGGTATCGACTGATCCTGCGTCAATAGAGTTACAAGCGATCGATATCAACGGCACATTCGAAGAGCAGGCCCAGGGCCCGGTTCAAGGGTATCGAGCGACTCGTTCGGCCAGTGCGACGCGCACCGACACTCCGATTCATGAAACCCCCCAATCGATCAGCGTGGTCACCCGGGATGTCGTGGAAGACCTCGGCGCCACCCGCCTGCAAGACGCTCTCGATTATGCTGGTGGCGTGGGCCGTGCGAACAATTTCGGCGGCCAGGGCCTGACCACGTTCACCGTGCGTGGCTTTACCACCGGTGAGTTCTACCGCAATGGTTTCCCGATCAACCGCGGTTATCCGAACATGCCCGATGCCAATACCATCGAGCGTCTGGAGGTCCTGCGCGGGCCAGCCACCACGCTCTACGGCCGTGGCGATCCGGGCGGCACCTTCAATGTGGTGTCTAAACAACCTCTGGCCGAGCCCACTATCACCCTGGGCAGTCAGCTCAATGATCAGGGCATGCGTCGCGCAACGATGGATGCCTCAGGGCCGCTGGACGATGAAGGGCGACTGGCCTACCGGCTGAACGTGATAGGCGAGGGTGGCGACACCTTCCGTGATCATGTCGAAAACGAGCGTTATGGTGTGGCGCCGGTCCTCGGCTGGCAGGTCAACGACACTACCCGTATCACCTTCGAAGGCGATTTCATGCGCAACAACGCGCCGCTCGATCGGGGCGTGACCCGCTATCGCAATCAGATCGGTGTCGCGTCGCGGGATACTTTCTTTGGTGAAAAGGATATCGGCAAGCTGCACAACGACAACAACATGGCGCAACTGCGTTTCGAGCATTTCCTGAACGACAACTGGACCTTGGGCGGCGGCACGCAATTTCTCGACGGCAGCCTGCAGGGCAATGCCATCGAAGCCAACGGTGTCGCTGCCGACGGCCGAACGCTGGGACGCAATTTCAACTACCGCAAGCTGGAGTGGCGTGACCTTGATGTGCAGTTGAACCTGACCGGGCATTTTTCCACCGGTGGATTTGATCACACGTTGCTCACGGGCATCGAGTATGAGGATTACGATTACAAGTCGATCATCCGTCGCTCCAGTGGCGCGGTGAATGCCTACCCCATCGATATTTTCAAACCGGTCTACGGCCAGACGCGCCCGGCGTTGACTCGCACCACCACCCACGATCAGGAAAACCTCAAGACTTATGCCGCTTTCGTGCAAGACCAGGTGACCCTGGCCGAGGGGTTGAAAGCTTTGGCTGGCGTGCGTTTCGAACGTTTCGAACAGGATTACGACAGTTACCTTGTCAACGGCACGAGCTGGACCAACAGCGACAACGCCGTCACTCCGCGCCTGGGGCTGATCTACGATCTGACCCCGACCGTGGCGATCTATGCCGACACGGCGCGCTCCTTCAAGCCCAACAACGGTGCCAGTCGAACGGGCGGCGGCTTCAAACCTGAAGAAGGCAAATCCTACGAGGTGGGCGTCAAATGGCAGGCCCTTGATCGTCAGCTAAGCGTGGATGCCGCGGTGTATCAGATCGAAAAACGCAACGTCCTGACGACAGATCCGGTGGACTCGACCTTCAGTGTTGCGGCGGGTGAAGTGCGTAGCCGTGGCTTTGATCTGAACGTGGCCGGCAACCTCACCCCGGAATGGCGCATGATCGGTGGCTACGCCTACGTGGATGCCGAAGTCACCCAGGACAACGTGCTGAAGTCGGGCACCCGCCTGGTGAACATTCCGCGCAACAGTTTCAGCTTGCTGAACGTCTACGAGTTTCAGGACGGTGGCCTCAAAGGACTGGGCCTGGGACTGGGCGCCAAGTATGTCGACGAGCGCGCCGGCCAGACCGCGGCCAATGCCTTCTCCATGGATAGCTACAAGGTGTTCGACCTGCTCAGCTTTTACAAAGTCAACGAGCACCTGCGGCTTAACCTTGACCTGAAGAATGTGTTCGACAGCCACTACGATGAAGGCGCCTTTGGCAACGTTTACGCCTATCCGGGCGCGCCGAGAACCCTGCAGGCAGGATTTTCATACACCTTGTAGAGAGCGCTTCAGGGCACACTTTTATAGAGCACCACACGAACAACCTGCACCAGTCGGAGGCGACGTCATGAACGTTCGCCTTCAGCTTCGAGAAAGGGTTGCCTGATCATTCGCTTTTCCAGCGACGCCCCCGTCTGCATTCGCAGCCCTCGGTCAATGACGATCGATTGGGAATGAACTGTGGCGAGGGGCTTGCCCCCGTTTGAGTGCGTAGCGCTCACAAAATCTTTGCTACACCAGAGATTTTCAGGACTGCTTCGCAGCCCAACGGGGGCAAGCCCCCTCGCCACAGGGCATTACTCAAATCGCCCCACCGACTCATTCCTCGATAACAAACACTCCTGTCAATTGGATCCCACTGAGCAGTGGTTGTCCGTTCCTTCAGTTGGCATGTTAAAAAATGTTATTTTAAAAAAAGACTTCACATAATCCGTTCATTGGGGGATTATCTGCTCAACCTGTATGACAACCTGATAACAAGACAAAAACAGGATGGCTCCGATGTTCGACAAGGTCCCGACTCACGTGCTGAGTGACAGCGTCGCTCAGCAGCTGCTGGACAAGATTGACAGCGGTGTGTTCGCCACCGGCAGCAAACTGCCCAGTGAAGCCATGCTTTCAGAAGCGTTCGGTGTCAGTCGCACCGTGGTCCGTGAAGCCATTTCCCGTCTCAAGAACGAAGGCGTGCTGCAGCCTCAACAAGGGCGCGGCATCTTCGTCACCGCCAACGCCAACATCCGCCCGCTGCGTATCGATTACGCCGAAGCCAATCTGCCCGGCAGTGTCTTTCACCTGTTGGCGCTGCGACGTGCCATTGAGGCGGAAATCGCCTGCGAGGCGGCGCTCAATCGCAGCGAGGCCGATCTGGTGCAGATTGACGAGGCGCTGGCACGCATCGATGAAGAGGTGGATGAAGGGCAGGACGGTGTGCGCGCCGATGTGGCTTTTCACCGTGCCATCGCTCAAGCCACGGGCAATCCCTACTTTCTCAAGACCCTGGAGTTCGTCAGTCAGTACCTGGAGGCCGCGACCCGCATCACCCGCACCAACGAGGCGGGCAGGGCGGATTTCTCCCGTCAGGTGCATGAAGAACACCAGGCGATCGTGGCGGCCATTCGGCTGCGCGATCCGCTCGCCGCCGGGCATGCCGCCCGTGCCCATATCTACAACGCGGCCCGCCGCCTGCGCCTTGCCGGCGTGGAATAGGCCGCTGTTTTCCTCATAAGCCGGTCACTAAGGAGTACCCCATGAATAACAAAAATGTCGGTGTTGTCGGTCTGGGCGCGATGGGCCTGGGCATTGCCCGCTCACTGTTGCGCAGCGGCTTCAATGTGCATGCCTGTGATGTGCGTGCGGCGGTGACTGAACAGTTTGCTGGCGAGGGCGGTGTGGCGTGTGCTTCACCCGCGCACATGGCTGCAGAATGCGACGTCATCATTACCGTGGTGGTGAACGCCGAGCAGACCGAAACCGTGTTGTTTGGCGAGGGTGGTGCCGTTGCTGCGTTGCGCCCTGGCAGCCTGGTGATCGGTTGCGCAACTGTCGCGCCCACCTACGCCGTGGACCTGGGCCAGCGCCTGACCGCGCAAGGTTTGCTGTACCTGGATGCGCCGATTTCCGGTGGCGCGGCCAAGGCCGCTGCCGGTGAAATGACCATGATGACCTCTGGCCCGGCCGATGCTTATGCCAAGGCCGAAGCGGTCCTCGCGGGCATGGCCGGCAAGGTCTATCGCCTGGGTGACACTCATGGCCTGGGTTCGAAGGTCAAGATCATCAACCAGTTGCTCGCCGGGGTGCACATCGCTGCGTCTGCCGAAGCCATGGCGCTGGGTCTGCGTGAAGGGGTCGATGCCGATGCGCTTTACGAAGTGATCACCCACAGCGCCGGCAATTCCTGGATGTTCGAAAACCGCGTGCCGCACATTCTCAAGGCCGATTACACACCGTTGTCCGCGGTGGATATTTTCGTCAAGGACCTGGGCCTGGTGCTGGATACCGCACGGGCCAGCAAATTCCCGCTGCCGCTGTCGGCCACCGCCCACCAGATGTTCATGCAGGCTTCCAGTGCAGGTTTCGGTCGTGAGGATGACTCGGCGGTAATCAAGATCTTCCCCGGCATCGAGTTGCCGACTGCCAAGACTGAGCCGGTTTGAGGAACGCCCAATGAACACAACCACCGCACGCCCATTGCTGGGTTGCATCGCCGACGATTTCACCGGTGCCACGGACCTTGCCAACATGCTGGTGCGCGGCGGTATGCGCACCGTGCAAAGCATCGGCATTCCGAGCAGTGAAGTGGCTGCCGGGCTCGATGCCGATGCGATTGTCATCGCGCTGAAGTCGCGCACCATTCCCGTCGCCGAAGCGGTCGAACAATCCCTTGCAGCGCTGGCCTGGTTGCGTGAGCAAGGCTGCGAGCAGATCTTTTTCAAGTATTGCTCGACGTTCGACTCCACCGCTGCCGGCAACATCGGCCAGGTCAGCGAAGCGCTGCTGGCGGCGTTGGGCAGCGATTTCACCTTGGCGTGCCCGGCGTTTCCGGAAAATGGCCGGACGATCTTTCGCGGCCACCTGTTTGTGCAGGATCAACTGCTCAACGAGTCGGGCATGCAGCATCACCCACTGACGCCGATGACCGATGCCAACCTGGTTCGGGTGTTGCAATCGCAGACCGGTCTGAACGTCGGCTTGTTGCGCTACGACACCATTGCCCAAGGGGCCGAGCAGGTGCGTGAGCGCATCGCAGAACTGCGGGCTCAAGGTGTCGGCATGGCGATTGCCGATGCCTTGTCGGACCGCGATCTGTACACCCTCGGTACGGCCTGCGCTGATTTGCCGTTGCTGACTGGCGGTTCGGGGCTTGCATTGGGCTTGCCGGAAAATTTCCGTCGCGCCGGCAAACTGCGTGACCTCGATGCCTCGAAACTCCCGGCGGTGTCCGGCGGAGAAGTGGTGTTGGCCGGCAGCGCTTCGATCGCTACCAATGGGCAAGTGGCGGCCTGGCTCGAAGCCGGTCGGCCGGCGCTGCGGATTGATCCGTTGGCCCTGGCTGCCGGGGAGCCGGTGGTTGCCCAGGCTTTGGCCTTCGCCCGTGATAACGAACAGACCGTATTGATCTACGCCACCAGCACCCCGGACGAAGTGAAGGCGGTGCAACAGCAACTCGGCGTCGAACGGGCCGGTACCTTGGTGGAGAATGCGTTGGGTGAGATCGCTCAGGGCTTGCGCCAGAGCGGCGTACGACGCTTCGTGATCGCTGGCGGTGAAACCTCGGGCGCCGTGGTTCAGGCGCTGGGTGTGCAGCTGCTGCAGATCGGCGCGCAGATCGATCCGGGTGTGCCGGCGACGGTCAGCAGCACCGATGAGCCTCTGGCCCTGGCGCTCAAATCGGGCAACTTCGGTGGTCGGGATTTCTTCAGCAAAGCCTTGAAGCAACTGGCCGGGGATGTGCAATGAACGGTGCAGTGAGTAATGAAAATGCCCTGCGCGAAGAAATCTGCCAGGTCGGCCGCAGCCTTTATGAGCGCGGTTACACCGTCGGCAGCGCTGGCAACATCAGCGCGCGTCTGGATGACGGCTGGTTGATCACACCGACCGATGTCTGCCTCGGCCGCCTCGACCCGGCGACCATCGCCAAGGTCAATCTGGCCGGCGAATGGGTGTCCGGTGACAAGCCCTCAAAGACATTGGCGCTGCATCGCCAGGTCTACGATCGCAACCCGGGCGTCGGTGGCGTGGTGCATACCCATTCCACCCATCTGGTGGCGTTGACGCTGGCCGGTGTCTGGCAGCCGGACAACATCCTGCCGCCGCTGACGCCGTATCAGGTGATGAAAGTCGGGCCTGTCCCGTTGATTGGTTACCAGCGGCCCGGCTCGCCGAAGGTGGCCGAACAGGTCGCGCAATGGGCCAACCGCGTTCGCGGCGTGATGCTCGAACGGCTGGGGCCGGTGGTTTGGGAAAGTTCAGTGTCCAGGGCCAGCTACGCCCTGGAAGAACTCGAGGAAACTGCGCGGCTGTGGCTGATGAGCAATCCCAAGCCCGAACCGCTCGATCAGGCAGCGCTGGACGAGCTGCGAGTGACTTTCGGCGCGCACTGGTAGAGCTCTAATTTTTTAACACGATAGACCGATAAAGCAGGCCCTGTTCGGGAGACGCGCAGCGACTTCCCACGCTCCCGGCTTGCCTGAAAAATACAATAACAAGAGGACATCCAGGCATGACTCACCTTCACTGCGACATTTTCAGAACAACCCTTTCGTTCACCCGATGTGGAGGGCTTCTGAAATGAGCCCGTTAATCTTGATGGTTACCGCGGGGCTAGGGATCGCTCTGTTGTTGTTTCTGGTGCTCAAGTACAAGTTTCAGCCCTTCGTGGCCTTGATGCTGGTGAGCATTCTGGTGGCGCTGGTGGCCGGGGTGAAACCGGCTGATCTGGTCGCCACCATCGAAGGCGGCATGGGCAAGACCCTGGGCCATATCGCGATCATCATTGCCCTGGGCGCGATGATCGGGCGAATCATTGAACTCTCCGGCGGTGCCGAGGCGCTGGCCAAAACGTTGATTACCCGGTTCGGCAACCGTCGCACGCCACTGGCGCTGACGATTGCCGGGTTCATGGTCGGGGTGCCGGTGTTTTTCGAGGTCGGGGTGATCATCCTGATGCCGCTGGCCTACGGCGTCGCTCGCAGTGCGCGTAAGCCGCTGTTGGTGTTCGCGCTGCCGATGTGCGCTGCATTGTTGACCGTCCACGCCTTTTTGCCGCCACATCCGGGGGCGGTGGCCGCTGCCAGCCAATTGGGTGCCGACCTCGGTCGCGTGTTGATGTTCGGTCTGCCGATCACGGCATTCCTTTGCTATGTCGGCTACCGCGTGGCCGGGCGCATGACCCGTCGGGTGTACCCGATGACCGACGATATTCGTGCCGAGGTCTATGGCCCGCATGTCACCAACGAGGATCTGGCTGCCTGGTCCAATGGCAACGACAAGAGCCCTGAACGAGCGGCCGTGGCCGCGTCTCACATGGGCCTGGAAGAAGCCACCAGCAGCATCGTCTCCAAGTTGCCGCCGGCTCCACCACCGGGTTTTGGTCTGATCGTCAGCCTGATTGTGTTGCCGATCATTCTGATTCTGCTGGGGACGCTGTCGACCTCGTTGCTGCCTGCCGACTCGGTTCTTCGCGGCATCATGACCGTGCTCGGCGCGCCGCTGGTGGCGCTGCTGATCGATACCTTGCTGTGTGCCTGGTTGCTGGGTTCGCGTCGGGGCTGGAGTCGTACTCAGGTGTCTGACGTAATCGGCTCGGCCTTGCCTGGCGTGGCCATGGTGATCCTGATTGCCGGCGCCGGCGGTGTGTTCGGCAAGGTGTTGGTCGATACCGGAATCGGCGCGGTGGTCTCCGATATGCTGCGCACCACCGGTCTGCCGGTACTCGCGCTGGGCTTTCTGCTGACCATGCTGTTGCGTGCGGTTCAGGGGTCGACCACGGTGGCGCTGGTGACCACCGCCGGCATTATCAGCCCGCTGATCGCTACCCTCGATCTCACGGCGAATCACATGGCCCTGTTGTGCCTGGCCATGGGTGGTGGCGGGTTGGCCATGTCCCATATCAATGATGCCGGTTACTGGATCTTCACCAAACTGTCCGGGCTGAACGTGGCCGATGGCTTGCGCACCTGGACGGTGTTGACCACCTTGCTCGGCACGTTGGGTTTCGGTATTACCTTGTTGATCTGGCCGTTTGTCTAACCTTCTAACCAAGGAGCTACCATGCCTCGTTTTGCTGCAAACCTCAGCATGCTCTATCCGGAACATGAGTTTCTGGACCGCTTCGCCGCCGCTGCCGCCGATGGTTTCGAAGCCGTGGAATACCTGTTTCCCTACGACTACAGCGCCCAGGAACTCAAACAGCGCTTGAACGATAACGGCCTGGTGCAGGCCCTGTTCAACGCACCGCCCGGCGATTGGGCGGCGGGCGAGCGCGGCACGGTGTCGTTGCCCGGGCGGGAGAGTGAATTTCGTAGCGGTTTCGATCGCGCGCTGGAATACGCCGCGGTGCTGGGCAACTCGCGCATCCATGTGATGGCCGGGCTGCTGCCGTCGGAAACTGATCGCCCTCGGCATCACGGCGTGTACCTGGAGAACCTGGCCTATGCCACCGCGCAGGCCGCCAAGGCTGGCATCACGGTGCTGCTGGAACCGATCAATACGCGGGACATGCCGGGCTTTTTCCTCAATCGCCAGGATCAGGCCCAGGCCATCTGCAAGGAAGTGGGCGCCATTAACCTGAAGGTTCAGTTCGACTGCTACCACTGCCAGATCGTCGAAGGGGACCTGGCCACTAAACTGCGTCGGGATTTCGATGGCATCGGCCATATCCAGATCGCCGGTGTGCCGGATCGACATGAGCCGGACTTGGGAGAAGTCAATTACCCGTATCTGTTCGAGTTGATCGACCAGTTGGGTTATGACGGCTGGGTAGGGTGCGAATACCGGCCGCGTGGTAACACATCGGCCGGCTTGCAGTGGCTGCGGGACTGGAAGGCGCGCTAACGCCTTACACGTTGTTATCGCCGGGCAACAGCAGTTCCACCCCCTGCTTGCGGATGCTATCGGCCGCGGCAGGGGTCAGCGCGTCGTCGCTGAGGATGATGTCGAACTGCTCGAGCCCGGCGATCCTGTACATGCTGAACGTGCCGTACTTCGAACTGCTGGCCACCAGCACCATTTGCGAGGCCGATTGCATCGCGACCTGCTTGACCTCCACCTTCAGCGCCGAAGGCGTGGTGAGGCCGCGACGCAAATCCCAGGAACTGGTGGAGATGAACGCGATATCGGTGACGATCTGCCGCAAGGTGGCCACCGCCAGACCGCCCACGCACGATTGATTGGAGTGATCCAGTTGCCCGCCGGTGTGAATCACCGTGACATGGGGTGCATCGATCAACGCCTGGACAATCCCGAAGTCGTTGGTCACCACAGTCATGCCCGACAGCGCCTTGATATACGGGACGATCTCCAGCGTACTTGTCCCCGCATCCAGATAAATCGTCATATCGGCATGCAGTAGCCGCGCGGCCAGCTTGGCCATCGCCTGCTTCTGCGGCAACTCGACCACCGCTTTGAACTGATGGCTGGGCTCGCTATGGAGCTGGCTGGCGATTCGCACGCCACCGGTTACCGAGTAAGCACGGCCTTCCTGTTCCAGCAGCGCGATATCGCGGCGGATGGTCATGTGCGAACAGTCGAACATTTCCATCAACTGATGAACGCTCAGCACCTGATGCTTGCGCAACTGGCGCAGCATCAATTCACGGCGCTGTTCAGGGATCATCGGTGCGCCGCTTTCGGCGGCGATGTCCTTTTGACTAGGCATTCGGGCTCCAGAATGAGATATCCGCAGACAAGGAAAGCGGGGCAAACATAGTAGCGAATCTACGGCTAGCGGACGAGTTGTTGCGCAGTATCAGTGCTCTTTGGCCTTCCTGATCCTGATCAAAATAAACAGCAGGACGCAGAGCGCGAGCGGAGTCATGGCCAGCAGGGCGTCTCTCGCGGAAATGTCCGCTCCCATGACGTGCAGCCCCGAGTAGAACAGCTTGAACAGGCTCAACAAGTAATAGGTGATGGCGATAATCGACAAGCCTTCGACGGCGCGCTGGATTTTGATTTGAGTATCGGCGCGGGCGTTCAGGCTCTTCAGGATTTCCGAGTTCTGCTCTTCCATTTCGACCTGCACACGGGCCTGCAACAAGTCCCCGAGGTTGGCCACGCTTTCGGCCAGTTGCTCCAGGCGTTGTTCGGTGACGGCGCAGTATCTGACCGTGGGTTTGAAGCGTCTTTCGATGAAGATACCCAGTCGCTGGCAATCACCCACATGACTTTCGCGCAGTTCGCCCAGGCGTTCGAAAACCAGCTGTGCATAGGCTTGGGTGGCGCTGAAGCGGTGTCGGGTTTTTGCGCTGCTGCTGACCACTTGCGCCGACAGGTTGGCAATATCGGTCAGCAACGCTTTCGCATTTCCGGTATCGGGGCCGGCGTTACGTTCCGAAAGGTTGACCAGGGTCTTGTCGAAGACGTTGAGCTGAGTGCTCAAGGCTTTCGCGGTGATGAGTGAAAGCGAAGCCATCATTCGGTAGGTTTCGATTTCCAGCAGACGGCGGATCATTCGTCCCAGGCGATAGGCATTCAGGCGTTTGTTCACGAACAGAAAACGGTTGGTGCCATCCTCGCTCAGGCGAAAATCGCTCCAGACCGTCGCATCGCCACCGCCGATGCAAGAGCCGCTGGGATCCTTGAATCCATAAACGGACAGATCGCCGGAAAAAGACGTATCGGTGCGCACCACAATCTGCACAGCGTTGATCACGTGCTGCATGAAAGGCTCGACCCGGTCCATCAAGGCCCTGGGTGGCGGGCTCCAGCATGGTTCCTGACTGGAGGAGGGCACCACCAGCGTCAGCGTCAGGAACTCGGCGTGCCGTTCCCACTTCAAGGCATGGCCCTCCAACTCGGTGATGCCCTGAGCCGCTTCCGGGTCGACCGGGCCGGGGCAGCAGCGACTCAGCAGGGTGTCGCACTGCCCGTCATTAGCCAGAAACGCCAAATGAAACACGTGGGCGGGCTCATCGAAATACAGAGACGGGCGCGCGTGCAACTCGTTGTGCAGGATCAGTCTTTGCGGATGCATGCTGTTTGGGCCATGTTGGAGTTGTTTGTTCTTGGGACTGGGTGCCCCATTCCTGAGTCACAAACAAAACCGGCGATCGACCAATGCCAGTCAGCCAAGCCGCAATCCCTGTGGGAGCGGG